>DBGBCW010000001.1:0-58228 GCA_048478035.1 Collinsella aerofaciens
GCGTCTGCTAATATCTCCATAGCGGTCCCTGTCCTTTCCCAGAACCTGTGTTATGTAGCAATTCCAGATTCTAGGACAGGGGCCGCTTGCGTTTGGCGGTCAGCCGTCGGCGCGCTTACACCAACATTTCCGACGCGATCCCCAGAAATCGGGCGAGCCCACGGAAGGCTGCAGCAAGGTCATTTACGCAACATATGTCCAGCAAAAACGGGTGGTAGCCGACACGGCTGCCACCCGTTTGTCTTATATCCGGCTCGAAGCAGGCCAACTACTTCTTAATGCCGCGTCCCAGGCGCTCAGCGACCGACGCCACGGCACTCTCATCGACCGAGCCGCAGCTCACGCAGCCGTCATGGGCGCGCATCTGGCCGGTGACCTCGTCCATCGCGAGCGGCGCCACCTTCTCGAGCTTAAAGCCCTTGCCGGCGCGCATGTTCTCCTTCGCCACGCTGATCATGAGCTTAATACGGTTGAGCTGGTTGACCTCGGACGCACCAGGATCATAGTCAACCGCGACGATATTGCTCTCGGGGTGCTGACGGCGCAGCTCCTTGATCACGGCCTTGCCCACCACGTGATTGGGCAGGCACGCGAAGGGCTGCGTGCAGATGATGTTGGGCGCGCCATGGTCAATCAGGTCGAGCATCTCGGCCGTGAGCAACCAGCCCTCGCCCATGTTGTTGCACACCGAAAGCACCGTACGGGCCTTGTCGGCCATGGTGCCGATGCGCTCGGGCGCCTCAAAGCGGCGGGACTTTTCGAGCATTTCCTCCACCGGCGTGCGCATCCAGTCCACGAGTTTGATGAGCGCCTGCATGCCCGCACGCGTTGTAGCAGCACTACCCAGCTCGTCCTTCTGCAGCTCGGCGTTGCTCATGGAGTACAGGAAGAAGTCGAGCAGGCCCGGTACCACGGCCTCGCAGCCCTCGCGCTCGATAACGTCGACCACGTGGTTGTTGGCCGTAGGGTGGAACTTGACCAAGATCTCGCCGACCACGCCCACGCGTGGCTTGGTACCCTCGCCCACGAGCGGCATGGTGTCGAACGCGCGGATGGCCTCGCGGCACAGCTTGGTGTAGTTGTGGCGGTTAAACTTGGGCGCCAGCTTGCGGGCACGCGCCATGTACTCCTCGTAGAGCGCGTTGGCGGCACCGGGCGTGGCCTCGTACGGGCGGCAGCGGTAGAGCATCTGCATCATCACGTCGCCAAAGAGCACCGCGTAGACTGCCTGCTTAAGCAGCGCCGGCGTAATCTTAAAGCCGGGGTTATCCTCGCCGAGCGCCACGGCCGAAAGCGAGATCACCGGGATCTCGGGGTGGCCGCTCTCACGCAGGGCCTTGCGGATGAGTGCGATGTAGTTGGTGGCACGGCAGCCGCCGCCGGTCTGGCTGATAACCACGGCTGTCTTGGACAGGTCGTACCGGCCGCTCTCGATGGCCTCCATAATCTGGCCCGTTACCAGAATCGACGGGTAGCAAATGTCATTGTTCACATAGCGCAGGCCGGCCTCGACGGCATCGTGATCGGTCGAGGGCAGCAGCTCCAAGTTGTAGCCGGCACCACGGAACACCTCTTTGACCAGGTCAAAGTGGATCGGCGCCATCTGCGGGCACAGGATGGTGTAGCCCTCGTCGCGCATCTGCTCGGTAAAGGGCACCTTGGGCCATGCGGTCGAGGCGCTCTCACGCTGCGCCTCGAACGTGTACTTGCGGCTCGCAAACGCGGGAGCATCCGTGGAGGGAGCCACCGGCGCGGCATCGCCCTGCTCGTAGGCCTCGCCCGCGGCCGTGGCCTCGGCCAAGCGCTCGGCCTCCTGGTCCTTGAGCGCCGCCATGAGCGAGCGGATGCGGATGCGCGCGGCGCCCAGGTTGGACACCTCGTCGATCTTGAGCACGGTGTAGATCTTGCCGCTGGCTTCCAGGATCTCCTGCACCTGGTCGGTGGTCAGGGCGTCCAAGCCGCAGCCGAAGGAGTTGAGCTGAATCAGGTCCAGGTCGTTGCGCATCGTCACAAAACGGGCGACGGCGTACAGGCGGCTGTGGTACATCCACTGGTCGACGACGCGAATCGGACGCTCGGGCTTCACCAGGTGCGCGAGCGAATCCTCGGTAAAGACCGCAAAGCCAAAGCTCGAGATAAGCTCGGGCAGGGCGTGGTTGATCTCGGGGTCGTTATGGTAGGGGCGGCCGGCGAGTACGATGCCGTGGCCGCCGTGGTCCTCGACCCACTTAAGAGCCTCCTCGCCCATGGTCTGGATATCCTCGTGGAAACGCGCATCGGCCTCAAAGGCAGCGTTGACAGCGGCATCGACCTCGGAGCGCGTGATCTTGGGTCCACGCACGCGACCGCGACCAGCCTCGGCGTCGGCCACGCGGTCGACGGCGAGCACCTGGTACAAGCGGCGCTTGAGCTCGGTCTTGTCGTGATAGGGCACAAACGGGTACAGGAACTCGATGTTCTGCTCGCGGATCTCGTCGATGTTGAGTGCCAACGCCGTGGGGTAGCTCATGACGATGGGGCAGTTATAGCAGTTGCCAGCCGTCGGGTCCTCCTTGCGCTCCCAGCGCACGCACGGCATCCAAATGAAGTCGACATCGCGGTCGATAAGGTTCATCACATGGCCGTGGCTCATCTTTGCCGGGTAGCACACGCTCTCGGACGGCATGGACTCGATGCCCGCCTGGTAGGTCTTTTTGCTCGACTGGTCGGACAGCTGCACGCTAAAGCCCAGGCGCGTAAAGAACGCGTGCCAGAAGGGGTAGTTCTCGTACATGTTGAGTGCGCGCGGAATGCCGACGGTGCCGCGCGGAGCCTCGTCGGGGCTCAGCACCTCGCGGTTAAACAGCAGCTCGTTTTTCTTTTTGAAGAGGTTGGGGGCCTCGGTCTTTTGCTTTTTGTGGCCGGCGCCCTTCTCGCAGCGGTTGCCGGTAATGAAGCGCCCACCGCCGCCAAAGTCGTTGACGGTAAGCTGGCAGTTGTTGGAGCAGCGACCGCAGCGGACATGCTTTTGCGTCACGGTGAGGTGCGCGATGTCCTCGGCCGAAAGGATGGTCGAGGTGCCGTCGGCGCCGGCGCGATCGCGGGCGAGCAAGGCCGCACCGTAGGCGCCCATGCAGCCGGCGATGTCGGGACGCACGGCATGAACGCCGGTGAGCTGCTCAAACGCGCGCAGCGTGGCATCGGACATAAAGGTGCCGCCCTGAACGATTACCTGGCTGCCGATCTCCTTGGGGTCGCGCAGCTTAATGACCTTGAACAGGGCGTTCTTGATGACGGAATAGGACAGGCCGGCCGCGATGTCGCCCACCGTGGCGCCTTCCTTTTGCGCCTGCTTGACGCGCGAGTTCATAAAGACCGTGCAGCGGCTGCCCAAATCGACCGGGGCCTTGGCATGGATGGCAGCGTTGGCGAACGCACGCACGTCCATGTTCATAGACACGGCGAAACTCTCGATAAAGCTGCCGCAGCCCGACGAGCAGGCCTCGTTGAGCATGATGTGCTCGATGACGCCGTCCTTGACGCGCAGGCACTTCATGTCCTGGCCGCCAATGTCCAGAATGAACTCGACGCCGGGCAGAAACGCCTTGGCGCCGCGCAGGTGCGCGACGGTCTCGATCTCGCCGGAGTCGGCCTTGAGGGCCTCGATGAGCAGCGCCTCGCCATAGCCCGTAGTGGTCACGTGGCCGATAGTGCAACCGGCGGGGATGTGGTTGTAGAAATCGGCCATGATGACCTTGGCCGTGCCCAGGATGTCGCCGTTGTTGTTGCCGTACCAGGTGTGCAACAGCTGGCCGTCCTCGCCCACGAGCGCGGCCTTCATGGTGGTGGAGCCGGCGTCGATGCCAATGAACACGCGGCCGGTGTAGCCGTCGAGTTTGCCCTTGGGGACGACCTCGGTGTCGTGGCGGGTCTTGAACTCGGCAAAGTCCTCGTCGGTGGCAAAGAGCGGATCCAGACGCTCAACCTCGGCACCCTGCGTGTCGCCCAGAGCATCGATGGACTCGATGAGCTGCGGAAACGTGCTGAGCTTGTTGGACTCGTGCGCCATGGCGGCGCCGCTCGCCACAAACAGGTGGGCGTTTTGGGGCACGATACGGTGCTCCTCGTCCAGGTTGAGCGTGAGGTAGAAGCGGTGGCGCAGCTCGGAGAGGTACTGCAGCGGGCCGCCCAGGAAGGCGACGTTGCCGCGGATGGGACGGCCGCACGCCAGACCCGAGATGGTCTGGGTCACGACAGCCTGGAAGATGGAGGCAGCCACGTCTTCGGGGCGGGCGCCCTCGTTGAGCAGCGGCTGCACGTCGGTCTTGGCAAAGACACCGCAGCGGCTGGCGATAGGATAGATGGTGGTGGCGTTGGCCGCGAGCTCGTTGAGGCCGCTGGCGTCGGTATGCAGCAGGGTTGCCATCTGATCGATAAACGCGCCCGTGCCGCCGGCGCAGGTGCCGTTCATGCGCTGCTCGATGCCGTTGTCGAAGTAGATGATCTTGGCGTCCTCGCCGCCCAGCTCGATGGCGACATCGGTGGCAGGGATGAGGGTCTCGACGGCGCGCTTGCTGGCGATGACCTCCTGGACAAACTCCAGGTCGAGCCACTGGGACAGCAGCAGGCCGCCCGAGCCGGTAATGGCGCAGGTCATCTGGGCAGCCGGCAGCACGGTCGCAGCGCCCTCGAACAGATCGCGGGCGCAGGCACGGACGTCGGTGTGGTGGCGCTGGTACTTGGCGTAGACGATCTGGTTGTCGTCGTTGAGCACGGCGAGCTTAACGGTGGTGGAGCCCACGTCGATGCCCAGGTGCAGGTTGCCGTGTGCGTTGTCGGGGTTGAAGATCGCGCCTTCGGGGGCGTGGGTGCCAGTGGCGGCTACGGACTCAGCGGCGGTGGCGGGCTCGCTAGCGACGGACGTCTCCCCTGCCGCGTTCTTGGCATCGGCAACTGCCTCGGCAACTTTCTCGGCAGCTGCGGTCGCGGCCTTCTGCGCGGCATCCACCACGGCGGGTGCAGCCTCACGCGCGGCAGCGACCACACGGTCCTTAATGCCCTCGACGAGTTTGCTCATTGTCTCTCCTCTTAGTTGTTGGACTCGACGGCTGCGGCGGTGTCGGCCGCGTCCTCGAGCTGCAGGTTCAATAGCTTCATGCCGTATTCCGGCACGTTGATATCAATGGGTTGGCCATACAGGTCACCAGGGCGCACAAAAGCGAGCACCGTCATAATGCGCGCCATGGCCTCGGGCGATTCGGTAAGCCCGCGCTCAAACCAGCGCTGAATCATGCCGACCTCGGCGCTCACGACGTAGGTGACGTAGTAGTCAAAGAACGTGCCCAGCGCCAGGCCCAAAATGCCCGTCTGCGCACGAGGCACCACGACCTCACGCACGGTGTCGATGATCCTTTTAATGAAGGCCTGGTCGCCGCCCGGACCCAGCAGCGCGCCGATTAAGTCGCGGTTGGCCGCAAGGTAGCGCAGCAGCTCAACCGAACCGGGCGCTGGCTCGAGCTCATCGATGTTGTGATAGAGATCGGGCAGCTGAGCTGCGGTGATGAGCTCAATGCGCTCACGGATCTCGGCCAGCAAGCCGTCCTCGATTTGATTGATAAAGTCAGGGATATCGCGGTAGTGCGAATAGAACGTGCGGCGCGTAAGGCCGGCACGCTCGGTGAGCGACGCGACATTAATGCGCGAAAGGTCGCCGCTTTCGGCAAGCTCGCTGGCAAGTGCCTGGCGAAGGGCACGCTGCGAGCGAAGGGACCGGCGATCGCATTTCTCGAGCTGGGACAAGCGTCCTCCTTGTTACTCAGCCTGTGCGCTATTGCACAGTGCGAGTATTATTGCACACCGTGTGCACCAACACGTAAAGGCAATATTTGGGATGCGACGAAGGGACAGTTCCTTTGTCGCATTATTAGATGACGGTGCGGGGGTTCTGCTTGTGCATGGTGGCAAGCATGTGTTTGGGGACGGCGTGGACCATGCAGCTGCCGATGGTCGCGCTCGCGGCGGCCTTAGCTGCATCGCTTGCGGTTTTGGTCGCGTAGCTGTGGCGGAAACGCTTGAGCATGGCGATGTCGTTGCCGCCGTCGCCGTAAACCGCGACCTCGTCCTCGGCAATGCCATAGTAGCCCGCCAGCCAGGCCACGCTCTCACCCTTGTTGCACGCCACGTCCGTGATCTCGAACATCACCGGATCGAACGGCGCGTTGACCACGCGGTCGGAGCGCTCGGCAAGATACGCCTTAAGGTCACGCTCCAGCTCGGGCGAGGTTACGCGACAGTTGATCTTACACACATCGTGGCGCAAGATGTCACCGATCGACTGGTCGAAATACTGCTCCTCGTGATAGCCGCCACGTGCACGCATGCCGCGCATCACGATGCGCTTGACAGGACTGTCCTTTTTAAAGCCCGCCTGGTGCATCTCAAACGATCCGCTCGAGAACATGCCGTCAGGCGTGGAGCAGTCGAAGCAAATGTCCGGGAACGCCTTGAGCAGCTCCTCGGTAACCTGCGAGTCGATGGTCCAGGTCCTGAGCACCTCGCCATGGCTGTCGCGCACGATGGACCCATTGGAGCAGCAGGCGTCGAGTGCCAGGCCCGTAAAGCCATGCTCGCCAATCGGCAGCGTCGAGCGCCCGGTCGCGGGAACCACATGCAGGCCAGCCTCGGTCAGCTCGCGAATGGCACGGCGGATGGTCCCATCTGCCTCGTGCAGGGCGTTCAGCAGCGTTCCGTCTAAGTCACTCGCAAACATCTTGATCATGGATACGCCTCTCCTTCGTCTGCACGATATTGTAGACGAAGGAGAGGCATGCCCAGACAATGGCGTCCCGGCGCGGCGGGACAATGCTTCCGCAAATCCACGGTGTCCCCGCGCCTTAAGACAATCGCCACAAGCGACTTTTCAGCCGATAAAACAGCGCCGTCGTCAACGTCAGCACCGCTAACATGCCTGCGAATACAATCGCCGGTGTCCATCGATCATATGCGAGTCCGTAAACCAATTGGCCAATAGGCGTTGCACAGGAAAGCGTCATATAAACGAGTGCCAGCACTTTTCCGCAAAGTTCCTTTGGCGCTGACCGCTGAACGAATGAAACGATTTCGACCGATGTAATGCTTGCCCACGCTATGACCCATGCCGAGCCGGCCGCAAGCGCGGCAAATGCTAATTCATCAGGACCGCTCAGTAGCGTGACAATAATCGGTACGACTCCAAAACAAATCATCGCAACATATCGACATATGCCCTTGAAGGAAAAACGATGTGGCCAAATACCGACCAAACCACTGCCGACAAGACCACCTAAGCCCATAGCCACCTCAATAATCCCAACAAAGGATGACCGCATTCCGAGATGCTTTGCAACAATAACGGGAGCACCAATCGTTAACCCAACTAACGCAAGGTTCAAAATAGCCGCAAGCAAAAACACAACGAGCAATGATGCGTTTTGAACCAGGTACCGTATCGACTCCCGAAAATCGTTTCGGCGTGTCGTACGAGTCGCGCCGTCTCCCATCGTTTCAGATGAGGCATTTTGCTTGAGTGCGCCCCCGAACAGCAGGGCTGAAATCGTAAACGTCAACGCCGCGGTTTCGCATAGAGTATCGATACCAAAGCACCCATAGACTGCCGTCCCGACTACAGGCCCCAAGATATTGCTCATCATGATTATCTGCGAGACCAACGCAGTGGCACGCTCAACCTTTTCTTGGCCCGTCATGCGCACCGCCTCAATTTGAAGCATCGGTTTCAGCAGCGATTGGATGCCATATTGGACGCAAAGCATTGCTGCCACGACAACCGCAAGAGGCAGCGAACGCTTCATGGGGATAAACAGCAGTGATGCAGCCATCAGAACAATGCCGAGCACCACAAGAACCCCGCGATGTCTTCCCCGATCCGCCAAAATCCCGCCAACCGGAGTCGCGAGCACGCCCGGTATGAACGCTATCGCCGCGACGGCGCCATATAACGTTGAGGAGCCGCTGCAATCGAACAAGTAGAGCGGACACGCAAAGCACAGTGCCGACAGCATCGAATACGCACACAGCTGTGCAACAAGAAGACCAAATAGCCTGATAGATCGCACTGTTTTTGGCGCCAATGAAACGCTAATTCTTCGCATCCCAGCCATAAGCCTGCCCCCAAATACATACTGTCAGTATGTATTTAATGACTTGAAAAGGGCAGCCGTGGCTACCCTCACAAATCAATTACATACCGTTGGTATCTATATTACCACCCGGCACGGTTCCATACGTCCCAAATCTGGGCCGTTGTCTGGAGCACTTCATTACCCAAATCGAGCCCCACCGCTGCCGCCATCTGTGCCAAACATTGTGCGCGAGCGAGCATTCGCTCCTTGGGCTCGAGCGGACGGAACAATGGCAGCAGCCAAAGATTCGCTAACAACGATACGGCCTCCGCTGCTTCGCGCGGGCATTCGCACGCAATGGAGCCGTCGGCGATGCCCTCCTCGATTACTGGCAAGAGATTGCCATCGGCCGACTCGTCAAACGAACCTTGGTACTGCATCGCCAGCAGCCGCGAGCTTTTTACCGGATCTGCCGCAGGATGCATGCGAGCCCATAGCTCGATTTGCGGAACGACGGACTCGGGCGCATAAAGTCGTTTGAGCTTTTGAGCTCCCGTCATATTGCCAGCACCGAGTGTTGCGCGACGGTGTTCAGCAATCGGAGCCGTTGCCCGATCAAATGCGGCGTTGAAAATCTCCTCTTTGCTCTTAAAGTGATGATAGACAGCACCCTTGGTCATGCCATCGAGGCGGTCGACGATGTCTTGGATGCTCGTCCCCTCATAACCCTGTACGCAGAATAGCTCCAGCGCCGCGTCGAGAATCTTCGCGACAGTCTCCTCGGGATATTTATTACGACCCATAATCCGTCCATCCACAACGCAAGTCTTGTGCCTCATTGCAGCATTTTAACGTTGCGGATGGTAGGCGGTCGATTCTACACCGCGGCGGGGCCGTGTTCGCCGGTACGGATGCGGATGACTTCCTCGACCGGCTCGACCCAAATCTTGCCGTCTCCAACGGCACCGGTACGAGCGGCGTTGCAGATGATGTCGACAATTCCGTCGACATGCTCATCGGCACAAATGAGCGTGAACTGCACCTTAGGGATCGTGTTAACAAGCAACTCGTTGCCGCGCACGTATTCCTTCCAGCCATGTTGCGCACCGCAGCCCTGCACCTGGTTGATAGTCATACCGCGAACATCAGCAGCAAACAGCGCATCTTTAAGAACCTCAAGCTTCTCGGCGCGAACAATCGCCGTAATCTTCTTCATAGTGAATTCCTCTCTTTAATAAAAGAAATTGATTGTTCTTCACATGGCACGGGTTTTCCAGGTGCCCGAGATTGCCCCGAAAGAGGAGCGCCGCGTACTTCGGTACGCAAGCGACGGTTTGAGGGGCAAGGTCGGGTGCCTGGGAAGCCGTGCCGCTAGTCAAGTCCCGAGAAGGAGGGATACGCGCTCTCGCCGTGCTGACTCGCATCCAGGCCCAGCGCCTCGTCGGCCTCGTCCACGCGCAGACTGCCGTGGAACAGCACCTTGACCACCGCGGCGATCACCAAATCGAGCACCAACACAATAGCGACCGTCACCACAATGCCCAAAATCTGCGAGATGAGCAGCGACACGTCGCCCGTGTAGAACAGGCCGCCCTTACCAGTCCACGAGAGCTCCGGCACACAGAACAGGCCTGTGAGCACGCCGCCCAAGATGCCGCCGATGCCGTGGCAACCAAACGCGTCGAGCGCATCGTCGTAGCCAAACTTGGTCTTAAGATGGCTGATGGCCAGGTAGCAGACGGGCGATACGATCAGGCCCGTGACCAGCGCCGCCCACGGCTCGACAAAGCCCGCACCCGGCGTGACCACCACAAGGCCCGCAACCAGACCGGTGCTGGCACCCACCAGCGTGGGGCGGCCGGTGCGCACGCGCTCGACGGCAAGCCACGAGACCATGCCCGCCGCGCTGGCCGTCACGGTGTTGAGGATGGCGAGCGCCGCCACGGCGTCGGCCTTGAACTCGCTGCCGCCGTTAAAGCCAAACCAGCCAAACCAAAGCAGGCCGGCGCCCAGCGCCACAAACGGCACGTTATGCGGGCGATAGCTCACCATGCCAAAACCGCGACGACGGCCGAGCATTACGCAGAGAATCAGGCCCGTGAGACCGGACGAAATGTGCACCACGTCGCCGCCGGCAAAGTCGAGTGCGCCGATGATGTCGCCGATAAAGGAGCCATCGCCGCCCCAGACCATGTGGGCGAGCGGCGCATAGACCACGAGCAGCCAAATGCCCAGGAAGGCCGTCATGGCACCAAACTTAACGCGGCCGGCCAGGCTGCCCGTGACGATAGCTGCCGTGATCATGGCAAACGCCATTTGGAAGGCGATGTTGATGATTTGAGGGTAGACGGCACCGTCCGCGGCATTGCCCTCGGCCGCCTGCAGCACCTGGCCGAGCACCGGCAGGCACAGCAGCTGGTCAAGGCCTCCAATAAACGGGCTGGAACCGTCGCCGCCGTAGGCCAGTGACCAGCCGGCAACAATCCACAGCACACCAACCAGGCCAATGGCGCCAAAGCACATAAGCATGGTGTTGATGACATTTTTGCGCCTGGACAGGCCGCCATAGAAAAACGCCAGGCCCGGTGTCATTAAAAACACGAGCATGGTGCAGATGAGCATAAACGTTGTCGATCCCGTATCGAACATTCGCTCCCCCTTGATCGCATGAACGTTGTCGGCGCCCATAATGCGGCCGAGGGGCAACTGGTGTAGACCAGATACGGCGTTGTTAAACGCGGCGTTGTCGAATGGAAACGGTGCCGCAATCTTGGAAACGGCGCGGCAACGGGCGCGAAACGAACGGGAAATACGCGAGCAAGGGAGCCGTGAGCGCGCCCATCCCGGCTAGCGCCGAAACAGCTCGTGGGCGCGGTCGCGGAGATTAGTTGCTCGAATGACACCTTCGTAGCGATTGATGCGCAGACGCGGGAAGGCATTGAAAAAGCGTAGGTCGCGGCGGCTGAGTGACACGCTCGGTACCGGACGGCTCATGCACTTGCCGGCAAGGCGACGACTGAGCGACGGACGCGGCATGCTCGGCGCGGCATCGGCCACGCGGCGGGCAGCGAGCGCCAGGCCGCGAGCACCATCCGCGATAAACGTCGGCATCGAAGCCTTCTCGCGCAGGGCATCGAGCGTCGCGTCGCCCAACTCCGCCAGCCACGCGTTAACGGCACGGCTGCGGATATGCGTCTGTGCCACCGAGTCGATCGCCGAATCAGGAATACGTTCGAGCATGGAGTCGGACGCATCGGCAAGCGACTCGTTGATGCGGTCGGCAAGGTCGGCGCGCACACGCTCCAACTGATCGGACAGACGCCGCCAGCTCGCCAACGAGCACACCGCGTCGACCATCATCGCGACCGCGACGATAAAGGAGGACAGCCGCACAATCAGCACCGGCAGATGACCAAGCAGCCCCAGCAATGCCGGCTCCACTAAACGGCAAATGCACAGCGCACCCAGGCCAAACGCGCATGCCCAGTACAGGCAGATACGTCCGTGCAGGTTAAACGGCAGGTGCGAATAGTCCCAAAAGCGAGCGCCCGTTGTTTTTTCCAACAGCACGCCTACGCTGTACTCAATCACGCTGCAAACGAGCGCTGCAGCGACAAACTGGCTCGAGGCATCCGGAATCCCGCGCAACAGCAGCCAGCAGGCAATGCCGCCCACACCATAGATAGGACAACACGGCCCCAGCAAAAAGCCACTGTTGGCAAATCGTCCGTGATTGAGCATGGCGCATACTGTCGACTCCCATACCCAACCGCAAAACCCGTAAAAGGCAAACGAGAGCACCAGTGCCGAGAGTGGGCAGGCGGCAAGCGTCGCGCCGCCAAACGCCATATCAATCGCGGTTTCCACCGTCTACCCTCTCCTCTTTTCACTCGATGCTTTGCTCACGCTATCGTCCGTCTCATCCTTGCGCGGCAGGCGGCCGGCGACCGTCTCACGCAGAGCACACCATTTATCCGCCAGGCACACAATCCACGCCTCGCGACACGTCGGCGGCACCGGCACCAGCGGAAACATATGCCGCACGATAATATTCCGCTCGCGCGGCGTCAGCTCAAAATCTTCCTCGGCACGCGCCAGAGCAAAAAATGGATGCCGGAATCCGTGCAGTCGATGGCTCGGGTCGGGATCGTGCCAATCGTAGAGAAAGTAATCGTGTAACAAGGCTCCGCGCAGCAACGAGGCGCGGTCGACCGAAACACCGACGCGGCCCAGGCGCTCGGCAAAGGACAGACTTGCCCGCGCCACCGAGGTCACATGCGCATACACCGTCACGTCGCCATGCTGGATAAACTCGCGCGTCAGGTCCAAGCGGCCCGCCTGGGCGAGCTGGCGGGCGGCATCGTCGACCTCGTGCGCGATTTTCTCGGCACGAACGGCATCGGACATGCTGCCTCCTTCCAGCGGCTCACGGCGGCAAGCCACGGCCTACACGTATTGAAAAAATCATCATCGAATCTATCAGTATGGCATCGGACAAAACGTTTTGCCCCACCAGTTGGCGAATTACCGCGCCGCCGTCACATATCAAACGCCAAAATGTGCGAGACTGTCTTGTGCAATTGTGTCGGCCGAGGGAGCGCCGGCACTCGATTCGCATGGAGTAACCCACAACGATGCTGCTTACGCAAACGACAACGCCCGAGGACGTCAAGGCTCTTAATCGTGCCGAGCTCCCGCAGCTCTGCGACGAGATTCGCCACGCCATCCTCGAAAGCTCCGCCGCCGTCGGCGGGCACGTTGCCCCCAACCTGGGCGTCGTTGAGCTTACGGTCGCGCTCCATCGCGTGTTTAACTCCCCTATCGACAAGATTCTCTTTGACGTTTCGCACCAGACCTACGCCCACAAGGCGCTGACTGGGCGCGCGTACACTTATATCGATCCGAAGCGCTTTGGCGAGGCCTCTGGCTTTGCCAATCCCGACGAGTCCGAGCACGACCTGTTCGCCATGGGCCATACCTCCACGTCGGTGAGCCTGGGCTGCGGCCTGGCGCACGCTCGTGACCTGGCGGGCGATGCGTACAACGTCATCACCATCATTGGCGACGGCTCGCTTTCGGGCGGCCTGGCGTTTGAGGGCTTCAACAATGCCGCCGAACTCGACAGCAACCTGATCATCATCGTCAACGATAACGACCAGTCCATCGCCGAGAACCACGGTGGCCTCTATCGCAATCTGGCCGAGCTGCACGCCAGCAACGGCACCTGTGAGCGCAACGTTTTCCGCGCGATGGGACTCGACTACCGTTATTTGGACGCCGGCAACGACGTGTTGGCCCTAGTCGACGCGCTGCAGGAACTGCGCAATATCGATCATCCCATCGTGCTGCACGTCTCCACCGCCAAGGGCAAGGGCTTTGAGCCAGCCCAAAACGACCCCGAGCGCTGGCACCACGTGGGTCCGTTTGACATGGCGACCGGGCGCAAGCTCTGCCCGGGCCATCCGAGCGAGCCTGCGCCGCGCACCTACGCCGACATTACGGGCGAGGCGCTCAGCGCCGCCATCGAGCGCGATCCGCAGGTCGTGGGCATCACGGCCGCCACACCCTACATCATGGGCTTTACACCCGAGCTTCGCGCCGCCGCCGGCAAACAGTTCGTCGATGTGGGCATTGCCGAGGAGCACGCCGTGACCTTTGCCACCGCGCTTGCGCGCTCGGGCGCCAAGCCAGTCTTTGGTGTGTACGGCACGTTTTTGCAGCGCGCCTACGACGAGCTGTGGCACGACCTGTGCCTCAACGACGCCCCCGCAACCATTTTGGTGTTTGGTGCGTCAATCTTTGGCACCACGTCCGAGACGCACCTTTCGTTCTTTGATATTTCCATGCTGGGCGGTCTTCCCAACATGCACTACTTGGCGCCGGCCTGCATGGAGGAATATCTGTCCATGCTGAGCTGGTCGCTCGACCACCGCGAGCATCCCGTGGCGATCCGCGTACCGGGCATTGGCCTGGTTAGCCGCCCCGACCTTGCGCCTGCCGAAGACACCGACTACAGCGCCGTTCGCTACAACGTGGTGCGTCAGGGCCGCGACGTTGCCGTGCTCGCGCTTGGCGATTTCTTTGAGCTGGGTGAGCGCGTGGCAAACCGCTTGGCCGCCGAGTACGGTATCGAGGCCACGCTCGTCAACCCTCGCTTTGCAGCCGAGCTCGACCGCAAGTTCCTCGACAGCCTTGTCGCCGAGCATCGCGTTGTCGTCACCCTCGAGGACGGCATCTTGGACGGTGGCTGGGGCGAGCGCGTCGCGTGCTATCTGGCCTGCACGCCTGTGCGCACGCGCACCTTCGGCATCGCCAAGGGCTTCCCCGACCGCTACGACCCTAACGAGCTGCTCGCTCAGAACGGCATGACGGTCGAGAACATGGCCGCCGAAGCCGTAAGGCTACTCAACGAGTAAGAAAACCTCCGCAAGGGAAGCATCCCTGCGGAGGTTTTATTTTTCGCGACGCGATTATCTCAATCTGTAACATCTAGAGCCCGAATTCCCGTCTAACTGTTACAGATCGAGACAAGACGTCTTAGTCCCTGACCTTTGTCTCAATCTGTAACAGATAGAGACCTTTTGGCCGTCTAACTGTTACAGATCGAGACATTCGAATCCCCCTAAGGAGAAAATCTCGATCTGTAACAGTTACTCGGCAAAAATGGCTGCAGATGTTACAGATTGAGACAAAGCAGCGAGGCAGGCCGTCACATCTGCAAGAACCACCACAAAGGTGCCTGTCCCTTTTTGGTAGGTAGAATTACCCATAAGGTAAGTATGTTTCTGAGTTATTTCGTGTTGACCCATTTGAGCGCGATAGGGTATAACTCTACTCAACCGCTAGGGATTTTATTGAGAAAGGTGTTCTCCCATGAGCAAGAACCTCTCCCAGCAGGTCGTTCTCGACCGCCGCGGCTTTGTCGCCGCCACCTTCGCAACCGTCGCCGGCCTTGGTCTTGCCGGCTGCTCCGACACCAGTGCCGAGGCCGACAAGGGTTCCGCCGCCGGTTCTTCCAAGAGCTCCGAAGATACCGAGGCTTCCACCACGCTCGACGCCAAGGCATTCGACAAGCTCGTCGACAACGGCCCCAAGGCCGATGACGACGCCATCGCCGCCAGCACCTGGGCGACGGCCGTCAAGGACGCCGGCGTCTTTAAGATCGGTGGCGTTCAGACCTCCACGCTCTTCTCCCTCCTCAACGAGAAGGACGGTCAGACCCGCGGCTTCGATGCCGGCATCGCACAGCTCCTGTCCAACTACATTCTGGGCGAGAACAAGGTCGAGATCACCCAGGTGACCTCGGACACGCGCGAGTCCGTCTTGCAGAACGGCCAGGTCGACGCCGTCTTTGCCACCTACACCATCACTGACGAGCGCAAGAAGCTTGTCTCCTTTGCCGGTCCCTATTACTACACGCAGCAGGCCATCCTGGTGCTCGCCGATAACGACGACATCAAGAGCGTCGACGACCTGGCCGACAAGAACGTCGCCGTCCAGTCCGGCTCCAACGGCCCCGCCATCCTGGAGGAGTTCGCCCCCAAGGCCAGCCAGCAGGAGTTCAAGACCGACGAGGAGGCCCGCCAGGCACTCCAGCAGGGCCGCGTTGACGCCTACGTCATCGATAACAACATGCAGCAGAGCGCCCTGGTCCGCGAGCCCGGTAAGTACAAGATCGCCGGCAAGCCCTTCGGCAGCAAGGAGCCCTATGGCATCGGTCTGCCGCTCGATTCCGACGGCGTCGCCTTTGTCAACGACTTCCTTAAGAAGATCGAGGACGACGGCACCTGGACCGAGCTGTGGCAGATCTGCATCGGCGACCGTACGGGCGACACCAATGTTCCCGAGCTGCCCGAGATCGGCGCCTAGGCAGCGAGCCTGGTAACGGCCGCAACGAAACCATATGGAAACGCACGATGCACTTTATTGCGATAAACTGTTTCCAATCTGAGTTGTCGGGGCTTCCGTACACACGGGAGCCCCTTTCCTTATCGGCGGGAGGTCCGCATGAGTCTCTCCGAACTCTGGTCGCTCTATGGCCAGAACTATATCGACGCGCTGCTAGCAACCTGGGGCATGACGCTTGAGTCGTTTGCCATCGCCATGGTGCTGGCCGTCGCCGTCACCGTGATGCGTGTGTCGCCGCTCAAGCCGCTGCGCGTCTTTGGCGACCTGTATGTCCAGGTCTTCCGTAACATCCCCGGCATCGCGCTGCTCATCATCGTCGTCTACGCGCTGCCGCCGCTCAAGGTCGTCCTGCCCTATCGCACCTGCGTTATCGTCGCTACGGTCCTTTTGGGCTCGGCCTTTGGCTCCGAGAACTTTATGAGCGGCATCAACACCGTCGGCGTCGGCCAGGTCGAAGCCGCCCGCTCGCTCGGCATGAGCTTCAGCCGTATCCTCGCCAAGATCGTGATTCCGCAGGCGCTGCGCTCAAGCGTATTGCCCATGACGAACCTCTTTATCGCCGTCATGCTCACCACCGCGCTCGGCAGTCAGGTGCCGCTTAAACCGCAAGAGCTCACCGGCGTGGTGAGCTACATCAATACCCGCTCGCTCGGCGGCGTCGCCGCGTTCTTTATCTCGGCGCTCGGCTACCTGGGCACGGCCTTTGTGGTGAGCCACATTGGCAACTACATCGACAAGAAGGTGAGGATCCTCCGATGAGCAAGCACTCCTCCCCTGCGCTCACCATGCGCGATGCGCTCTACGAGGCTCCCGGCCCCAAGATGCGCGCCAAGATTCGCATCGGCACCGCCATCTCGCTTGTTGCCGTCGCCACACTCGTCGTCCTGGTACTGCAGCGCTTTTATGTGACCGGCCAGCTTTCGGTCCACTATTGGTATTTCTTTACGCACCTCACCACCTGGAAGTTCCTGCTTGCCGGCTTTGAGGGCACCGTTAAAGTCGCACTCACCGCCGGTGTCATTGCGCTGGTACTGGGCTTAGCCCTTATGCTCGGCCGCACCAGCGACATTAAGCCACTGCAACTGGTCTGCCGTGTGCTCACCGATTTCTTCCGCGGCGTGCCGAGCCTGCTGTTCATCTACTTCTTCTTTTTGGTGCTGCCCCAGTACAAGATCGCGCTGCCGTCGTTTTGGATGCTCACGCTCCCCGTCGCACTCGCTGCAGCCGGCGTACTCGCCGAGATCTTCCGCGCCGGCGTCAACGCCGTGCCGCGCGGGCAGGTCGAGGCGGCCCAGGCGCTCGGTCTCTCCAAGGCCAAAATCACCTTTAAAATCGTGTTGCCGCAGGCTATTCGGTTTATCATTCCGTCCTTGATTTCACAGCTTGTGGTCGTAGTCAAAGACACCACCGTCGCCTATGTGGTGAGCTATCCCGACCTGATGCAAAATGCCCGCGTGCTCATTACCAACTACGACGCCCTCGTGTCGGTCTACCTGGTTATCGCGGTCATCTACATCCTCATCAACGTCGCGATCAACAAGGCCGCTGTCTACGTTTCGCACAAGACCGGCGCGACCATCATCCGCTGACGCTTTACCATTTCGAGTCATAAGGAGCCGAGCACCATGGCACAGAGCACCTCTTCCACCGGCAATCAGCCGCTGATCGAGCTCAGACACGTCGATAAGCACTATGGCGATCTGCACGTCCTCAACGACATCAATCTCTCGGTCAACCGCGGCGAGGTCGTCGTTGTGATCGGTCCCTCGGGCTCGGGCAAGTCGACCATGTGCCGCACCATCAACCGCCTGGAAACCATCGACTCGGGCGAGATCCTCATCGAGGGCGAGCCCCTGCCGCAGGAAGGCAAGGACCTTGCCCGTATGCGTGCCGAACTGGGCATGGTGTTTCAGCAGTTCAACCTGTTTGCACATATGACCGTACTGCAGAACGTCATGCTGGGACCGGTCGATGTGCTGGGCGTCTCCAAGGACGAGGCCCGCGAGCGCGCCATGGACCTGCTGGGCCGCGTGGGCGTTGCCGAGCAGGCCGATAAGGTGCCCGCACAGCTCTCGGGCGGACAGCAACAGCGTGTAGCCATCGCACGCTCGCTTGCCATGCACCCCAAGGCCATGCTTTTTGACGAGCCTACGAGCGCCCTTGACCCCGAAATGATCAACGAGGTGCTCGAGGTCATGGTCCGTCTGGCCCAGCAGGGCATGACGATGATCGTCATCACGCACGAGATGAACTTCGCCCGCCGCGTGGCCGACCGCGTCGTGTTTATGGCCGACGGCCAGATTGTGGAAACCGGCACACCCGACGAGTTCTTCGACCACCCCCAGACCAAGCGCGCCCAGGACTTCCTCAACTCCATTAAGGGCCACTAACCAGACCGCCCACCCGCCAGCCATGCCCATCCAAACTCGAAAGTTACACCTATGATCGGAACCCACACCTCATCGTCCTACACTCCGCACGTCGACGTCGACCCCGCTGACCGCCCGCTTATCCTGGTAGCACCACGCTGGGAAGAAGCGAAGCCCTATTTGAGCGAGACGCTCTCCCCCAACGAGGAGATTGCGAGCGTATTTGTCGACGCCATTCTTGCCGCCGGCGGTCTGCCGCTGCAGATGTCCATCACCGAGGACATTGAGGTTATCCGTCATTACGTCGATATCGCCGACGGCATCGCCATTCCTGGCGGCCCGGACGTCAACCCCAAGCGCTGGGGCGACGAGCGTCCTTACGACCCCACGCTGTGCTGCGAGATTCGCGACCGTTTTGAGTTTAATCTGGTTAACGAGGTACTTCGCGCCAAGAAGCCGCTCTTTACCACCTGCCGCGGCACGCAGTTGCTCAATGTCGCCACCGGTGGCACCCTGTGCATGGACGTGCCGAGCCTGGGCGCGCGCGAGGGTAGCACGCAGTGGCGCCACACCCACGTGCTCAACGACCCCGTGCACCCCGTCGAGGTCGTGCCGGGCTCGCTGCTGGAGCGCGCGGTTGGCGGTCACAGGCTGATCCAGACCAACTCGGCACATCACTGCTGCGTCGACCGTCTGGGTAAAAGCACGCGCTTGGTCGCCAAGGCAACCGACGGCGTTCCCGAGTGCATCGAGGTCGAAGGCCAGCCATTCTGCCTGGGCGTGCAATGGCACCCTGAGTACACGTGGAAGACGCTCGAGACCGACTTTAACCTCTGGAAGTCGTTTGTCGAGGCAGCGGCCAAGGTTAAACAGGCCCGCTAGCCCGCGAACCACAAAACAGATAAGGGCGCCCCGCCGGCCACATGGTCCGGCGGGGCGCCCTTTCACCTATATGTGGCCGGCAAGCAGCCCAAGGCTCGCAAGCTCTTATTCAGCCGCCTCGCGCAAGGCCGACAACGTGGCCGCATATTGCTGCTGCAGCGCATGCATTCCCTCGCGAGCGCCGTCAACGGCATCGGCGCCGCGCAGCGCCTCGGTCACCACGACCGCCGGCTCGTACAGATTATCGAATCCCAGGTTCTGGCTCACGCCCTTGAGCGTGTACGCTGCCATAAACGCACCTTCGGCGTCTCCTGCCGCCATGGCGGCCTCCAGCTTGTCCATGCTCTCGTCATCCAAAAACTTGAGGGCAAAGTGGGCAAGCATTTCCTCGCCCATCAGCCGAGCGCACGCGTCATCATAATTAGCGCCGATCTTCTCATACGCCTCACGCATGGAAATCATGGATTAAAACTCCTTTGGTCAAACTAAATCGTGGGAAACGCGACAACGTCGGCGGGGCGTGCCAACGTCTCGGCAATACGGTCTTGCACCTCGAGCAAGCAGTTGAGCAACAGTGGGTTAAAGGTGCCGCACTTACCGTCCAGGATCATCTGGATCGCCTCCTTGTGCGGGATAGCGTCCTTGTACACGCGCACGCTCGTCAGCGCATCATACACGTCGGCCACCGAGACCACCTGCGCGGCAATGGGAATCTCGTCGCCCTTAAGGCCATCGGGATAGCCCTTGCCGTCCCAGCGCTCGTGATGCCAACGCGCAATCTGGTACGCATATTCCATAAGCGCATTGCCGACGTGATGGCGGCCCAGCTCACGCAGCATGTCGGCGCCGATCGTGGTATGTGTTTTCATAATCTCGAACTCCTCGGGCGTAAGGCGCCCGAGTTTGTTGAGAATCGCATCGTCAATCGACATCTTGCCGATATCGTGCAGCGCCGAAGCCAGGGCAATCGTAGAGCGTTCCTCATTGTCGAGGGAGATCGTGCCGCTACGCTGGACCAGACAGCCAAGCAGCAGCTCGGTCAGCTTCTCGATGTTCGTAACGTGCCTGCCGCTCTCGCCATTGCGAAGCTCCATGACGCCGGCCATGATGTCGATGAGCATGCGACTGTTCTTGACGCGCTCGTTGTACTGCTGGGACAGCAGGCTCGTCAGACGGCGCTGTTTGGCGTATAGGCGGATGGTGTTATTTACGCGGCGGCGCACGACACGGGAGTCAAACGGGCGGTTGATATAGTCCGAGGCGCCCAGCTCGTACGCGCGCAGAACCATATCATCGGAATCTTCGCTCGAAATCATGATAAAAGGCAGATTGTCGATACCCGATCGGCGCGACAGATCGGCCAGCACCTCAAAGCCGCTTATGCCCGGCATGACAATATCCAGCAGCACGAGCGACAACTCATCGCCATAGCGGTCGACCATGTCAAGCGCCGTACGACCGTTGTCGGCCTCGAGGATGCAATACTCGTCCTTGAGCATCTCTTTGAGAATGGCTCGGTTCATCTCGGAGTCATCGACAATAAGCACCAAAGGCTTGTCGCTTTGGAAGGCTTCGATGGAATCGGCATCGGTCACGACCGTACCGGCTTTTGCCTTAGCGCGGCTCAATAACTGGACAGCGCGGCCAACTCCCTCATCGACCGTCTCGCCATGAATGCGAACGCCACCAACACATGCCGTCAAGCTCACGTACTCATGGCCCGGAACAATCGTGGCATGAACGGCATCGGACACCTGATGCAGGCGACGGGTGAAGTCATCGGAGGGAATATTGGGCATGACGACCACAAACTTGTCGCAGCCATAGCGCACAAGCTCGTCAGTCGAACGAATTCCGCTGCGTATGGCTGTCGCCACAGCACCGAGCGCAAGGTCGCCGGCATGACGGCCACACGTATCGTTGAAGACCCTAAAATCATCAAGGTCGATCACCGCAACGCCGGCATTCATGCGGGCGCTACGGAGCTTTTCCTCGTAATATCGGCGATTGCGCACGCTCGTCAGCACGTCGGTGTAGACAAGGTCCTCTTCTGCAGCCTCTTGCTCATCGATCGGACGCACCATCAGCAGGACGTGAGGCTCGCCCTCGACCTTCAGAGGGCGTAGGCGGGCGCGGTACTCAACACCATCGTTGAGCAGTTGCTCCGACACCTCATCGGAATCTGCCAAGGCCTCAAGACTCGATTGACGCAGACAAGGGCACCGATTGCCGGCGAGCAGGCAGTTAGGCTCGCTCTTAATCTGATCGGCCGACAGCAAACGCACCACGGGGTAGGTCTTTGCGACGCGGGCGACCTCAGCGGCAGCCTCCTCGTCGGTTAGATTGACCTCGTGATTATTGAGCATATGGGGGCCTTTCGATCGTCACGCACGGCAACGGCGCATATCAAATGATACAAGGGTAACATCTAACAGCTGCGGGCAAACGCGCGATTATCGTTGCATTTTTATGACCTGGCAAACGGCGGTAATGGAGCCGCGGGCGCGCGGTTATGGGCGCATTCGTTAACAATGACGAAACGCCAACAGTCCCCCTCCCCGCAGGTCATCGAGCGCGCTAACGCTCCAAGACATCGAGAACGGCGTTTGCCGCCGTAACGGGACGATCGCGCAGACCGTTATGCGCGCCCGGGATCGTCACGAGGGGGCAATCGAGATATTCGGCAGCCGCTCGCGTACCAGCCTCGCGGGGCGTACCGACCGAAAGCTCGCCGAGAAGCACAGCAGCAACGGACTTCAATGCGCGGGCACTATCCCAATTGGGAACGTAAGTCATATTTGTTCCGTATTCATTGGCCATGAAGCAACGACCATTGCGCAGGGCATGTTTGGCTTCCGCTTCGGTCGTCCCAGGAGCCTCGGGGTCCAAGTCGCCGAGGGCTCCCAAGAAAAGCCGGAGCGCCCTTGAAACCTTTCCAGCCGCAATCATATCGAGCAAAACCGGAGCTGCGCCCATGCCGACGCCTTCGGCCGACACAGCCGGCTCATGCAGAATCGCACGGGCGACGAGATGGGGTTCGGTGCGAAGAAGCTCCAGCGCCACCAACGTACCGGCGCTATGCGCAAGCACATTTGTCGGAGCGCCAACGTGTTCGATCACGGCCTGCAGGTCGGCGGCCTGAGTGGAAAGATCATAGCTGCCGTCTGCCGCTTCGCTGCTGCCACCACAGCCGCGGCGGTCGTAGGCAATTACGCGGTAGTTGCGGCTGAGCTCACAAGCGATGCCGTCGAAAAATGTGCCGTCGACACAGGCGCCGTGCACGCACACCAAGGCAGGAGTATCAGGCAACACATCCGGGCCGGCATATTCGCGACAGGCAATCGTGGTGCCCGCATTCTCGACCGTAAAATCCATGTTGTGCCCCCATCATCAATGCCCATCCAGTTGCACGTCAGTACGGTTGGATGGACCCGCATTGCCTTATACCTTGTTAACAGATTAACTGTACCCGACCCGAGGCTTTTCATGGCACAGCATCATGGGCGACGTGAAAAAACGAAACTTGTAAAGCAAGAGCCCGCACCTTGCTTTGGAGCCGATGCTATGCTTAGGCACAATTGTCTTGAGGAGCATATGCCTATGTCTACGTTTTTGAATGCCAGCCCCATCTTTGGGCCCGTTCGCAGCCGTCGCCTTGGTCTTTCGCTCGGCGTCAACATGATGCCGGCCAGCGGCAAAATCTGCACGTTCGACTGCATGTACTGCGAAAACGGCCTCAACGCCGAGCGCCCCTGCCATGAGCCGTACAACACAGCCGCCGTGGTACTCGACGCGCTCGAGGCAAAGCTGCGCGAGATGGCAGCCGAGGGCGAGCTCCCCGATGTGATCACCTTCGCAGGCAACGGCGAGCCCACCGCCGCACCGGAGTTTCCGCAGGCCATTGCCGGCGCCGTCGCGCTGCGCGACGAGCTTGCCCCAAACTCCAAAATCGCCGTGCTCTCCAACGGCACGCGCGCCGACCGCCCCGAGGTGCACGACGCGCTCATGATGGTCGACGACAACATCCTCAAGCTCGATACGGTCGATCCGGCGTTTATCCAGCTGCTCGACCAGCCCGTTGGCCCCTATGACGTCGAGCACCAGATCGAGACGTTCGCAAGCTTTGACGGTCACGTTATTATCCAGACAATCTTTTTGACCGGCGAGTATCAGGGCAAGCTCATCGACAACACCGGCGAGGAGTACGTTGCCCCCTGGCTCGCGGCGCTTGAGCGTATTCGCCCACAAGAAGCGACCATCTACACGGTGGCGCGCGAGACACCGATCGCCGGCCTTGCCAAAGCAGCGCCCAAGGTGCTCGACAAGATCGCTGCACGCGTGCGCGCCCTCGGCATTCCCTGCCAGGTGAGCTACTAGCAAAACCACGCAGCAGCCAGTGCCCGCCATCCCGCTCCATCAGTTGCGGTGATATAGTTCCTATTTGTGCTGTTAAACCGCTTAAATCGGAACTATATCACCGCAACTTTTATGGACGCGTGGGTGGGCTATACTAGCTGCGGATGAAAGGAAGTTAGCCATGTATGACAAAGGACCCGTACCCGGCCGCAACGACGCCTGCTGGTGCGGCAGCGGCAAAAAATATAAGAAATGTCACAGCGCCTTCGACGAGCGCCTCGAGCGCCTGTGGGAGGAGGGCTGGGAGGTTCTGCCCCGCACGCTCTACAAGACGCCCGCCGACATCGAGGGCATCAAGCGCTCCGCCGCCATCAACGTGGGCGTGCTCGACTACGTAGGCGAGCACATCGCCGCGGGCATGACCACCAACCAGATCGACCAGATGATCTACGACTACACCGTCGAGCACGGTGGCACGCCGGCCGATCTCAACTACGAGGGCTACCCCAAGAGCGTGTGCACCTCGATCAACGACGTGGTCTGTCACGGCATCCCCTGCGATACGGACGTGCTGCACGAAGGTGACATCATCAACGTGGACTGCTCCACGATCTTGGACGGCTACTTTAGCGACTCGAGCCGCATGTTCTGCATCGGCGAGGTCTCTGCCGAGCGCCAGCGTCTTGTCGACGTCACCCGCGCCAGCGTGGAGGCGGGCCTGGCGGCCGTCAAGCCATGGCTGCCGCTGTCCGTTATGGCCGAGGCCGTACAAAAGACGGTCGAGGATGCCGGCTTTAGCGTGGTGCGCGAGTACGGCGGACACGGCATCGGCAAGGAGTTCCACGAGGACCCGTTTGTGGGCTTTACCACCGAGGCGCCCGATGTGGACACCATCATGACTCCGGGCATGGTCTTTACCATCGAGCCCATGGTCAATGCCGGAGCGCCCGACATCAAGATCAGCAAGGGCGACGGCTGGTGTGTGCGCACCAAGGACGGTAGCGATTCGGCCCAGTGCGAGGTACAGCTCGTGGTGACCGAGGACGGCTACGAGCTGCTGAGCTGGTAGCCGTGGATGCGCCGGGCTTCGCGATGGATATGTTAACCATCGCAAAGCCCGGCGTTTTTATAGCGTTTTGCCTGATAAAACCTGCCAAAATAAACCTGCCCCTTTTGGTAGGTCGAGCGGAGAGGACTGCTTGTGAACATCCTGGTTTTGCTGCCCGTCAACGACCGTCATCGTGCAATTCTTGAGTCGAGCGCTCCGGGCGAGGACTTTATCTACACGAGCGCCGACGCCGCCACGCGCGAGCAGGTCGCCGATGCTGACGTGATCTTGGGCAACATCGACCCTGACATGCTCACGGCATGCGAACATCTCCAGCTGTTGCAATTGCAGACCGCCGGCTATGACGATTACTTGGCCGCCGGCACCGTGCCAGCCGACGCTAAGCTTTCCTGCTCGGTGGGTGCCTACGGCCAGGCCGTAAGCGAGCACATGTTTGCCATGGTGCTGTCTATGATGAAGCGCCTGCCCGGCTATCACGACTTGCAGCGCGAGCATCGCTGGGAGGATTTGGGGCCGGTCACCTCGCTCAAAAACGCCAATGTGCTGGTGCTGGGCGCGGGCGATATCGGCGGCCACTTCGCCACGCTCTGCCGCAACATGGGCGCGCACGTCCGCGGCATCAAGCGCCATCCACTCGTCTACCCCATTGTGTTTGAGGACATGGACGGCATGGACGCCCTGTCCGAGCGCCTGGCCGAGGCTGACATCGTCGCATCCTTTATGCCGAGCACACCCGAGACCCGCGGTCTGGCAAACGCCGAGTTCTTCGCCGCGATGAAACCGGGCGCCTTCTTTGCCAACGGCGGCCGCGGCGACCTCGTAGTTGCGGACGATTTGGTTGCCGCTCTGGAGTCGGGACATCTCGCCGGCGCCGCAGTCGACGTCACCGACCCCGAGCCACTGCCCGCGACAAGCCCGCTGTGGGATGCACCCAACATGCTCATCACGCCGCACGTCTCCGGCTGGTTCCACCTGGCCGCCACGCTCAACAACGTCGTCGACATCGCCGCGGAGAACCTGCGTCACCTGCAAGCCGGCGAAACTTTACGTTGTTGGATCGAACATTAGGGTTCCGCCGTTCTAACGAACGGCGGACCGGTCGACGCTGCGCGCCGCCCAGAGCGACAATTTGTCATTCAAAAGGCAAGGCATGACCAGAAGGTCTATGCCTTGCCTTTTTCATGCCAACTTGTTCGCTCTGGACATCGCTCGCTGACGCTTGCTCAACCTGCGGTGTCTCAACAATTCCGTCCAGCTGTTGGCATTGCGGCATTTTCCCAGATAAAACCTGCCAAAATGAACCTGTCCCTTTTTGGTAGGTTTGGTGCAATGGGGTCAGGTTGGCTTGCGCCATACCGGTAGTTCTGTCTGCGACACTCTCGCCAAAGTGATATCAAACATACATCTAGCGTTTTCGACACTTCGCTTATTAGAGCCAGTCCGTCTCCTCATCATAGCGGTCCGAATAGGCGCTACGCTTGAGTTCTTCATCGCTCGCTGGCCACGCGTTGGACACGTCGATTCCCGATTCATGGCAAGCGGTGGCGAACAGCTTCGACCCCTGATCGATTAGTTGAGACCTGCCCTCGGTCTTCTCGTCTTCGGCTTGCATTTAGAGCTCCACGCTTTCGGCTCCATTGATATGGAGGTCGCGCTCGTAGAAGGCGGTGAGGGCGCGGATGGCGTACATCACGTCGCGCACGCCGCCGGTCTCGTAGCTTGAGTGCATGGCCAGCTGCGGCAGGCCCACGTCCACGGCATGCATACTCGCCTGCATATTGGACAGATTGCCGAGCGTGGAGCCGCCAGCCATGTCGCTCTTGTTGGCGAAGGCCTGCGTGGGCACGTCGGCGTCATCGCAGATGGCCTGGAACACCGCGCGGCTAAAGGCATCGGTGCAGTAGTGCTGGTTGGCGGCTTCCTTGATGACGATACCGCCGTTGAGCACCACCTGGTTGCGCGCATCGCACTTCTCGGCGTGGTTGGGGTGCACGGCATGCGCGTTGTCGCAGCTTACAAGCATCGAGGCGGCGAGGGCGCGATGGTACGACTCGTCGTCAAAGCCCAGCGATCCGTTGATGCGGCGTAGCGCATCGGCCAAGAACGTCGACATGGCGCCCTGCTTGGTCTCGGAGCCAACCTCCTCGTTATCAAAGCAGCAGAAGACCGAAACGTCGTGCGCGTTCTCGGAACCCAAAAATGCCTGCAGCGAGGTGTAGGCGCAGGCCAGGTCGTCGAGCTTGGGCGTCGAGATAAACTCGTCAGCCCAGCCCCAAATGCGCGCATCCTGACGATTGACCAGGAACAGATCGCGGCCCAAAATCTGCTCGGGCTCAACGTCCAGTTCGTCGGCGATCAGGGCATCAAAATCACCCTGCTTGAGTTCGCCGGCGCTGATGAGCGGGCACAGGTCGACGGCGCGGTTGGGCGCAAAGCCCTCGTTGACGCCGCGGTTCATATGGATGGCAAGGCTCGGAATAATAGCGACCTCGCGCTCGGTGGCAAGCAGACGGCTCTCAATACGTTCGCCCTCGCGCACCAGCACGCGGCCCGCGAGTGCCAGCGGACGGTCG
This sequence comes from Collinsella aerofaciens, assembly GCA_048478035.1. Lineage (GTDB taxonomy): Bacteria > Actinomycetota > Coriobacteriia > Coriobacteriales > Coriobacteriaceae > Collinsella > Collinsella aerofaciens_CN. Next base: position 27,254 of record DBGBCW010000001.1, read on the forward strand.
AACCAGGTGTAGTCGATCATGCCGCCGTATGCCTCGGTGTTCAGGCGCAGCGTCTCGCCTGCGCCATCGAGCTCGGGCACGGCCTTGACCTTAAACGTCGGCGAATCGCTGTGCGACGCCGTGAGCTGAAAATGATAGTCGCCGGCAACGCCGTCCTCGCCCCACGTTGCGGCCAGGTCCTCGCCCACCTTAAAGGCAACAACGCTCGAGGTGTTGCGCTGCGTGTAATAACGCCCGCCCGGCTCGATATCCCATGCCGCATTCTCGGGCAGGTAGGTAAAACCCGCCTCTTCGAGCTCGGCCATAATGGTCGCCGCCGTATGGAACATGCTGGGGCATGCCTCGATAAAGTCGATGAGGTCGTTGGCGGCCTCGATATCGTCGGCCGTCACGTGCACGCGCTCGGGCGCTTCCTGATCCGTCATGCTCTCCCCTTTCGCTGGGTTGATGGTCCCCTCCAGCATACCCCGCCACGCCAGCGCCGCGCTCTTCATTCCGTGTTTAATCCCGCGCCGCTCGCCAAGTTGAGCCATCATGCCCACGCTCCTTTTGCGACAATTACGCTAACAGGACGAGAGGAGCCGTCATGAAGCCACGTAAAATTGCCATCGCCTGCGGTGTCGCGGGAGTCGCCGTCGGCCTTGCCGCTGCCACCGGTATCGCTTATCACAAGCAAATCAAGTCCGCCGCGTCGCTCAAACGCTTGACCGGCTACGCGGATGGCAATGACCTGTACGCAATCGACATCGCTTACGACTACGACCTCGACCGCATCATCGCCGCTGGCGTGCGCGACGACCAGGCCTACATCGATGCCGTGGTGGCGCAGGTGCTGCCCGGTGTGCCGGCACATGTCCAGGCGCCCCAGTTTGCCTGCAGCGCCTTTGTCGCCGTAGATGCTGAAGGCCGCGTGCGCACCGGTCGCAATTACGACTTTAAGGACGACACCTCGGCGCTGCTGGTGCGCAATCACCCACGCGGCGGCTATGCCTCCATCGGCTTTGCCGCCCTTAACAACTTGGGCGCCAACACTCCACTTGACTCCGTCGCCGGACGGGCCGCCGCACTCATGGGCCCGTTTGGCCAGCTCGACGGTGTTAACGAATGCGGCGTGTCCATTGCCGTACTCACCCTGGATTCCAAGCCCTGTGACCAGGACACGCAACGGCCCGTCATCAACACTTCGCTCGCCATCCGTCTGGTGCTCGACCGCGCGGCTACCACGCAAGAGGCAGTCGACCTGCTTTCCGCCTACGACATGCACGCCATGGCAGGACGCGATTACCACTTCTTTATCAACGACGCCGCCGGTGACGCGCGCGTAGTAGAGTGGGATCCGCGCGATCCGGACCGCGCTTTCAAAGCGACCCCTGTTCGCCAGGTCACGAACTTCTACGCCTGCTATGGCGACGAAGTGCTGCCCAACCAAAAGAATGGCGAGCTGGGCCATGGTAAAGAGCGCGCCGTCGCAATCGCCGATGTCCTTGACGCCCATGTCGGCGCCCAAGACGAGGCAGTCGCTTGGAAGGCCCTACGCGCTGCGGCGCAAAAGCCCAATCCGGAAGACATCACCAGCAACACGCAGTGGTCGGTCGTCTTTGACAACACCGAGCCCGCTGCCGCCATCACGCTGCGCCGCCACTGGGGCGACATCGATGCCTTCGCACTGTAAGGAGCTGGCACCGTCGTCCTTACGCCCGCCTGACGTTGTTTACATTTCCATACGCTTGAGCTAACACGTTTTACCCCCGCATCAACAGTGTGCGGGGGTAAACTTATGCGCATGTTATAACTTGCCCGGAAGGATTCACCATGCTTAGGATCGGTCTTCTTACTAGTGGCGGCGACTGCCAGGCGCTCAACGCCACCATGCGCGGCATTGTCAAAACGCTTATGACCAATAGCGAAGAGCCTATCGAGATTTATGGCTTTGAGGACGGCTATCAGGGCCTTATCTACAGCAGGTTCCGCGTCATGACGCCCGCCGATTTTAGCGGCATCCTCACCCGCGGCGGCACCATCCTGGGCACGAGCCGCACGCCGTTCAAGCGCCTGGATACCCCCGAAGCCGATGGTGTCGAGAAGGTGCCGGCGATGGTCCACACCTATCATAAGCTGCAGCTCGACTGCCTGTTTATGCTGGGCGGCAACGGCTCCACCAAGACCGCCAACCGCCTGCGCGAAGAGGGCCTCAACGTTATCGCCCTGCCCAAGACCATCGATAACGACACCTGGGGCACCGAGCTGACGTTTGGCTTTACGAGCGCCATCGACGTCGCCACCAAGTGCATCGACGACATCCACACTACCGCCTCGAGCCACGGCCGCGTGTTCGTTATCGAGATCATGGGCCACAAGGTTGGCTGGATCCCGCTGTATGCAGGCGTCGCGGGCGGCGCGGACGTCATCCTGATTCCCGAGATCCCCTACGACATGGACAACGTCATCAAGACCATCGAGCATCGCATGGAGACCGGCAGCCGCTTTACCATCGTGGCCGTCGCCGAGGGTGCCATCTCTAAGGAGGACGCGGCGTTGTCCAAGAAGGAGTACAAGAAGAAGCTCGCCGAGCGTACGAGCCCGTCGATTGTCTACGACATCGCCAAGGAGATCGAAGCCAAGACCGGTCGCGAGACCCGCGTCGCCATCCCCGGCCACACGCAGCGCGGCGGCCAGCCCGACGCCCAGGACCGCATCTTTGCGACCCAGTGCGGCGTCGAGGCCGCGCTTGGCTGCCTGCGCGGCGAGTTTGGCTACATGATCGCCCTGCGTGACGGCAAGATGTGCCACATGCCGCTCGAGGATGTCGCCGGCAAGCTCAAGTATGTCGACCCCCAGAGCGATCTGGTACGCGAGGCCAAGGCATTGGGCATCAGCTTCGGCGACGAATAGCCTCGGCTGTAACCGCCCCCATCGGAGGCCCCAGGGCTTACCTCCCAAATCGTCCTCGGACATGTCAGGACCCCGCCGTGCGCTTCGCGCGGCGGGGTCCTTCCGTCCTGCGGAAAGATTTGGGAGGTAAGCCCTGGGGCCTCCTACGGTGACTGGGGAGGCCGAGACTATTCGTCTTCTTGCTGCGGGTGCCTGGGGTAGGATGCGGCGTGCATTTTTGGGAGTATTCAGCAGCCGAGGGTGCCTGCATACTGGGTTTTGGGCGAAAGGCAGGCACCATGGGCCGCATCCTGTAAAAAACGAGCGGCTCTAGAGGCGTTGGGGCTCAGAATCGGGGCTTTCAGCGCAGTTTTGCACCCCCGCCCCCGCGCCCGCGGACCCCGGGACGCTGAATACTCCGGAATTTGCACGGCGCCCCCTGGGGTACCTGTGGGCAAAAAGCAACCGCCCTGCCGAAATATGCATTTTTCGGTGCGGTTTATGCAAAAATGCTGCTGCGAGCGCGTCGGCAGCTCGCTAGAACTTGAATCCCAGGACAGGTTACTCGGCGCTCTTGAGGCCGCCGACCATGTCGATCTTGTTGAGCGTTCGGTTGGTGGCGAGGTTGACGATGATCGTAAAGCCGAAGGAAAGCACCACGGCAAGCACGTAGCTCAGCGGCTCGACTTCGACGTCAAAGTACAGCGACGGCATCTGCAGGATGTACGTAAAGCTCTCGGCAAGCAGGCCACCCAGCGGCACGCCCAGTGCGGTGCCAATCGCCGTGAGGATCAACGTCTCCTTGTTGACGTAGTGGTGCACCTCGCCACGGCGGAAGCCCAGCACCTTGATGGTCGCCAGCTCGCGCTCGCGCTCGGAGATATTCGTGTTGGACAGCGTAAACACCACCACAAACGACAGGCACGCCGCCATAAAGGTCACGAGCACCACGACGGAATTGATGATAGTAAAGTTCGCCTCATAGTTTTCCCAATGTTCGGCCGTGCTCGAGATGGTGAGCCAACCGTCGCTTTTAAGCTTCTTGCTAAACGCAATCTGGTCAGAAGATGAACCCTTAAGCAGCACAAAGATGCCGTTAAGACGCGCGCTTCGGCCGAACGCGCGCTCATAGGTGCCCTGCGTCATGTAAAGCGTGTTGCCCAGATAGTTGAGCGAAATGTCGCTGACTTTGACCTTGGCTACGTTGAGCGACGAATCCTGGACGTGCGCCGTATCGCCCGGTTGAATCCCCAGCACCAGCTGTGAACTCTTGCTCAGGTACACATCTCCGTCACGCAAGGATAGCGGCTCTTTGGACTCGTCCTCGAGGCACACGTAGTCGTCCAGATCGTTCATGCGGTCATCGGGCACCACGATCAGCTGCACGGTCTCGCTCTTGCCGCCAAACGTAAAGGTAACGTTGTCAGTCATGATCGGCAGCGTCGAAGTTACGGTCACGTTGGAATCATTGGCCGCGCTGCGCTCATCCAACGCCGCGCACGTCTGCGTAAAGTCATCGGGGTTGGCGACCGCCAGCAAGTCATAGCGCGTGATATGCCCATACTGCTTGGGCGAAAGCGCGACCGACGTGTCGCGAATACCCATACCGCAGATCACAAGCGCGGTGCAACCCGCGATGCCAAAGATGGTCATAAAGGCGCGCTTTTTATAGCGGAATAGGTTGCGTGCAGCGACCTTGTTCAAAAAGCCCATGCGGCGCCAGATAAAGCCGATGCGCTCGAGCAAGATGCGCGAGCCAGCGCGCGGGGCCTTGGGACGCATAAGCGAGGCCGGGGTCTCGGCCATCTCGTGGCGGCAGGCGATAATCGTGGCGCCCACCACGCCCACGGCAAACAGCGCCACCGACACGAGCGACGACACGATGTCGTACGAAAGCAGCATCTGGGGCAGTGAGTACATGTCGTCGAACACCGTAAACAGGAACAGCGGCAGGCCCACAAATCCGATGATGTTGCCGAGCACGCCGCCGATCAGACAGGCCCACAGCGCATAGTCCACGTATTTGGACAGGATGCGTCCGCGCGAATAACCGAGCGCCTTATACAGGCCGATGAGTGTGCGTTCCTCCTCGACCATACGCGTGGCGGTGGTAAGGCTGATGAGCACGGCGACGATAAAGAAGATGAACGGGAACACCGTGGCGATGGCTTCAATTGACGAGCTATCGCTCTCCACGCTCGAGTAGCTTGCGATATTGCCGCGGTCCTGGATGTACCAGGTGCATTCGCCCAGATCGGAAAGCTCGGCGCGGACATCGGCAAACTGCTGGTCGGCGGCGGCGCGGCGCTGATCCAGGTCGGCCTGCGCTTGCACGCGCTCCTCGCTGCCCTCTGCCATGCGATTGATGTTGTCCTGCTCAATCCCAAAGAGCATATTCGCCTGGCGCTCGGCCGCATCCAAGCTTGCCGGCGTGTCGACCGTCAGTTCCTGAGCGCGCGCCTTCTCACGCTCCTCGCGGATCTTCTCGATATTGCCCTTGACCTCATTGGTCTTTGCCGCGTAGGCATCCGAATAGGAGTTGAGGCTCTTGGCTCCCTCGACGATCACGTGGACCGCGGAGTAGGAAGAAGATGTCGCGGCGTCCTCGCTCACATAGAACTTATAGTCCGCCGCCGAAGCAGCGCGAAAGGCGTTGACTGTCGAGTCAGAACTTACATCAGTGGGGTCGAGGACCTCGGCCGTAATGGTATAATCGCCCGCGGCAAACTGATCCTTGGCGCTTTGGTTCGACGAGCTCGCGTCATTGGCGGCAAAACTCACCGTATCGCCGAGCTTTTTGCCCGAAGCCTTCAGGAACTTCGAAGTCACCGCGACCTCATCGGCGCTCTCGGGCAAATCGCCGTTCACGAGCACCGGCTGATCGATGTTCTCCTTGGAGAGACTTTGCACGACCACGCGCTCGCGCGTTGTGCCCACGGCGGTGTAGGCGGTCTCGGTATAGATGCCTTCGGCCGTTTCGACGCCATCGACCTCTTGGATGGCGTCGAGATCATCGTCGGTCAGGCCATAGGTCGACTGCACGTTAATGTCATAAACATTCTGCTGGTCGAAGTAGGCGTCAACCGAATCGCACAGGTCCTCGCAACCCGCCTTAAGGCCGCACATCACGCTCACGCCAAGCGCGGTGATGACCACGATTGACAAGAAGCGCTTAAGACTGCCTCGGATTGTGCGGTAGATGCCACGGCGAAAAACCGTCGGCACCATATCGTTTGAGCTTTGGGCAGTGCGGTAGGTCGTAAAATCCTGCTCGCGCTCCGTGTTCTGCGCGTCGCAGCGTAGGTTGTTTTGGCGGTCCTGATCCATGGGCGCTACCACTCGATCGTCTCGATAGGCACGGGATTTTGCTGGACCGTCTCGCTCTCCACGCGGCCGCTCTTAAAGCGGATCAGGCGATCGGCCATGGGCGCCAACGCAGAGTTGTGGGTGATGATGATGACCGTAATGCCCTGCTTGCGGCAGGTATCCTGCAGCAGCTGCAAGATCTGCTTGCCGGTTTTGTAGTCAAGCGCGCCCGTGGGCTCGTCGCACAGAAGCAGCTTGGGATTCTTGGCCAGTGCGCGGGCGATGGACACGCGCTGCTGCTCGCCGCCCGAAAGCTGCGCCGGAAAGTTGGCGAGGCGTTCACCCAGGCCGACCTGGCGAAGCGTCTGTTCGGCATCGAGCGAATCGGGGCAGATCTGTGCCGCGAGTTCGACATTCTCAAGCGCCGTCAGGTTTGGGACCAGATTGTAAAACTGAAAGACAAAGCCGACGTCGGCGCGGCGGTATTCCACAAGCTGTGCCTCGTTGGCGGCGCTCACGTCGCGCCCGTCCACCGTTACGGTGCCGGAAGTTGCCGTGTCCATGCCGCCCAGAATGTTGAGCGCCGTGGTCTTGCCGGCACCCGAAGCACCCAAAATGATGGCGAGCTCGCCGCGCTCGACCGTAAAGCTCGCGCCGTCGAGTGCGTGAATGCGGGCGTCGCCCTCGCCGTATGCCTTGATGACGTCTTTGAATTCGATATAAGCCATCGATCGGTTCCCATCTGGTCGGATAACTCTTTAGTATTACCCATTTCGCACCGACTAAAAAGGGACGGGTTTATTTTGGCAGGTTCTATATGGGGAAACGGCAGCTATAGATGAGGCGCCGGGGAGGCAGAGAAATCATCGACAGGGTCAGGCCGACCGCCAAACACAACGCACGCATCTCAATCTGTCAGCCAAATCATTCGAACAGCTGTTCGTTTCTATGATATGATTCCGCTATCTAAGCAGGCCAATACGCAGAAAGGCAGCCAGCATGGCGTTCGACTTTAAGAAGGAATGCAAGGAGCTCTACAAACCTGCAAGCAAGCCGAGTATCGTAACTGTCCCGCCTATGAGCTACGTTGCCGTTCGCGGAAAGGGCGACCCAAATACCGAAGGTGGCGAGTATCAAAACGCCCTGCCGCTGCTTTACGGCATCGCCTATACCGTCAAGATGTCGAAGAAAGGCTCAAGGAGTATCGAGGGCTATTTCGACTTTGTGGTACCGCCGCTCGAGGGTTTCTGGTGGCAAGACTCCCCGAGCGGCGACATCGATTATGTACGCAAAGACGATTTCAACTTTATCTCGTGCATCCGCCTGCCCGATTTCGTCACCCGAGATGACTTTGACTGGGCAGTCGCGGAAGCCACGACCAAAAAGAAACTGGACTTTTCCGCCGTTGAGCTGCTTAAAGTTGACGAGGGTCTCTGCGTTCAATGCATGCACACCGGGCCCTACGACAACGAACCGGCGACCGTAAACGCTATGCATGAATACATGACCGAGCAGGGCTATGTCCCCGACTTCTCAGACTCCCGTTTACATCACGAAATCTATCTCTCCGATCCACGCAAATGTGCACCGGAGAAACTTAAAACCGTGGTTCGTCATCCTATCAAGCGCGCTGAATAGCGTGGAGCGTCATTTCACGCGCCAGGTTTTAAACCAGCCAACCAGCCGCCTCCTAGGCCGTCCGGTAATTATCTTGACGCGGCCCGTCGCATCTAATAAGTTTGTTTTGCTAAAGCTGGAAAGCCTCTCAACGATGCGCAACTCCAGCTCTTTTTATATCAAGAGAGCAAGTGTCGGAAAGCAAAATGTCAGAAAGCAACGCTTCGAGCAGAAGCAAACGCCTGCCCAACACCTATAGCGGTCTCGTGCTCATGGGTGCCGTCGGGATCCCCGTCGGCGTTATCGTCGGCGCCATTTGTGCCCTCTTTGGTCGCGTGCTTCTGGCGATTGGCGCCTTCCGCGACGAGCACATCACCCTGCTCCTTCCCTTCCTCGCCCTCATGGGCTTGGCCATCGTATGTGCCTACCGCACCTGAGGCAAAGGCACCGAACGCGGCATGAGCTTAGTATTCGACGTAGGTCACGAACGCGAGGACGCCATCTCCCCGCGTTTGGTGCCGCTCATCATGCTGAGCACGTGGGGAACGCACCTCTTTGGCGGCAGCGCGGGACGCGAGGGCGTGGCCGTGCAGATCGGTGCAACCGTCTCACACTGGATCGGCCGGCGTCTACCTTTCCGAGACCCCGGCAACACGTTTTTGCTTATCGGCATGGCTGCCGGCTTTGCTGGACTCTTTCGAACGCCGCTCGCCGCCACGGTCTTTGCTATCGAAGTACTGGTCGCAGGACGCATGGAATACCGCGCGCTGTTTCCCGCGCTTACGGCCTCACTCGCAGCAAGTATGACCTCCGGCGCCCTGGGGCTCGAGAAGTTCGAGGTCGCCGTTACCGCCTCGTATGCGCTCGACCTCCCCGGTCTTGGACGGCTGGCACTGTTGGGCATCGCGTTTGGTATGGTGGGCGGCGCCTTTGCCTGGTGCCTTGCACATGCCAAAACACTTGCGGCGCGGCTGCTCCCCAACCCCTATGCACGCATCGCCGTTATGGGCATCGCGTTATCGGCGATTCTGTTCGCACTATGGCAGGGTCGATACTGCGGGCTTGGCACCAATCTGATATCCGCGGCGCTCGACGGTGACGGCAAGGTCGCCATCATACCTTGGGACTGGGCACTCAAATTCGCACTCACCATTACCACGCTTGCCGCAGGATATCAGGGTGGCGAGGTGACGCCGTTGTTCTCCATCGGAGCCAGCCTGGGTGTCGTACTCGCCGGGATTCTCGGCATGCCCGTCGAGCTCTGCGCCTCACTGGGCTACGCAGCCGTCTTTGGCAGCGCCACCAATACGCTGCTCGCACCCATCCTTATTGGCTGCGAAGTCTTCGGCTTTGGTAACTTGCCGATGTTCATTATTGTCTGCATTGTGGCTTACCTGTTCAACATGGATAAGTCCATCTACGCCCTGCAGGAGCGGGCGTAGATCGATGTCCAGGCAGGTGGTCTCAGCCGGAAACGGCGTCCCACTCTGAGGCTGTATTCCGGGACACGGTTTCCGCTTGGAACGCCATTCGGAAAGCGCATCCCGCTTTAAAACGGAATTCCGGGACGTAGTTTCCGTCTGAGCCTCCATTCGGAAAGCATGTCCCGTTCTTTCACGGCATCTTGGCTATGCAAAGCGCTCGAGTGTTACTCCTCGTACGCGCCCTCAAGCCGAAGCAGCCACTCCTTGCGGTCGAGCCCACCGGCATATCCGTTGAGCGAACCGTCTGCCGCGACCACGCGATGGCACGGCACAATAATCGAAATGGGATTACGCGCGACCGCGGCCCCCACGGCACGGGGAGACACAACGGGCGCCTCGTTTCCCGGTACACGATGTCGAGCCGCAACACGCTGGGCGATCTCGCCATACGTGGCAACCTCGCCGCGCGGAATGGAAAGCAGCTCGTACCAAACTTCACGCTGAAACGCCGTACCGATCATATGCAACGGCGGCGTAAACCGAGGTTCCTGCCCTGCAAAATAAGCATTCAGCCAAGCCCAGGAACGCTCAAGCACCGAAGACGCCGCACCATTTGCAGGACTCACCGACGACATGCCGCCAGCACCAGAAACTGCATCGGCGCCTTCAACATGTTCAGGATCTTCTTTGAGAAGCGTGGAGCCAAAATGCTCCTGTCCCTCAAACCAAAGCCCCGTCAGACCGCGGCCATCAGCGGCAAGCAAGATTTCGCCCAAAGGCGAAGCAAACGTCGTCGTGACCACCAGCGGCTCCTTTCAAAACTCCGCACCATAATACCGCGAATTGTGTAGACAACTTCAATCGACCCCAAAGTTACCCAAGGCAGCAGGCGCACAGCGCCGAGGCCGCCGCCGGGACCAGGGCCCGCAGCGGCCACGTGCCCTCACATCAGCCCAGCGGCCCCAACCAACAACGGCCCCATCGCTGGCCGCTCGCAGCCGAGTCACCGCAGGCGGGGGCCGGGCTTAGTTTTCAGAACACTCCGCAGACCAGTGTGGCGCCTTGTCCGCGGCTCCGAAGGAGCAGGACAAGGCGCCACACATGGTCGAGGACGTTCTGAAAACCAAGCCCGGCCCCCGCCGGACAGGTCACACTACTCGCAGAGCAGCTTAGCGATCTGGACGGCGTTGGTTGCCGCGCCCTTACGGATTTGGTCGCCGCAGCACCAGAAGGTGATGCCGCGCGCAGCCTCGGGGTTCGAGATGTCACGACGCACGCGGCCAACCCAAATCAGGTCCTGGTCGGACGTGTCCATCGGCATGGGGAAGCGGTCGTGTGCATCCTCGGCAGCCATATCGTCAACCAGCTTGACGCCAGGAGCAGCAGCCAGCTCAGCACGGGCCTCTTCCACCGTAATATCGCGCTCAAACTCGAGCGTAATGCTCTCGGAGTGCGAACGCAGCACGGGCACGCGCACGCAGGTGCAGTTCACGCGCAGCTCGGGCAGGTGCATAATCTTACGGCCCTCGTTTTGCAGCTTCATCTCCTCGGAGGTAAAGCCCTCTTCCTTGACGCCGCCAATTTGCGGAATCAGGTTGCTCGCGAGCTGGGCGGCAAATGCGTGCGGCTCGGGAATCTCCTCGCCGCGGCCCAGGGCGGCCAGTTGGGCCTCGAGCTCGGCCATACCGGGAGCGCCGGCACCCGAAGCCGCCTGATACGTCGAGACGATCATGCGCTTCACGCCGGCGAGCTGGTGCAGCGGCCACGTGGGAACCAGACCGATAATGGTCGCGCAGTTGGGGTTGGCGATAAGGCCGTGATGCCACTTGATATCGTCGGCATTGATCTCGGGCACGACCAGCGGCACCTCGGGATCCATACGGAAGGCATGGCTGTTGTCGACCACGACGGCGCCGCGCTTGACGGCCTCGGGCAGCAGTTCCTTCGCGATATCGTCGCCAGCGGCTCCGAGCACAATGTCGCAGCCCTCAAAGGCCTCAGGGCAAGCCTCTTCAATCACGATCTGCTCGCCGCGGAACTCGACGGTCTTGCCCGCAGAACGCGCGCTCGCCAGCAGCTTAAGCTTGCCGACCGGGAACTCCTGCTCGTTGAGGCACTCGAGCATCTGGGTGCCCACGGCTCCCGTCGCGCCCAAAATAGCAACCGTGTACTGTTTCATGCTTCCCCCTTTAAAGGTTTTGGCTTTTGCCCGCACGCCGAGCAGGCCGATTATTGTTGCCAGTGTATACAAGAACGGGGCAGGCACGAAACCCGCCCCGTCGAAACGAAACCGAAACGAAACGCCCCGCCGTAGATTTTTGGCACTTGTCCCAAAAATGCACCGGGACGGCAGCTACTTGCGGAGCGCGGCCAGGGCGGGATCGACCGGTGCGGGGACCTCCAGGTCGGAGACCTTCACAATGCCGTTCTCATCGGAGAAGGCACGGTAGATGGTCTGAATCGCCAGGTCGAAGTCCTTCTCCTCGACACCGATAATGATGTTGATCTCGTCGCAGCTCTGCGAAATCATGCGCACGCTCACGCCGGCCTGGCCAAGCATGCCAAACAGATGGCCCGAGATACCTGCGCGGCCACGCAGGTTACGGCCGACGGTCGCGATAAGCGCCAGGCCCTCGACAACCTCGATCTCGAGCGGCTCGACCTCCTGCTGAATGTCGCCCACGAGCGAGTACAGCGAATCGTGAACGTCCTGCTCCTGCACCACGGCGCCAAAGCGGTCGACACCGGTGGGCATATGCTCGACGGAAACGTCATAACGCTCGAACACCGAAAGCGCACGGCGCATAAAGCCAACACGGGGCTTGGTGCGGTCGCGGGCGACATTGATGGCGACAAAGCCGCGCTTGCCGGTCACGCCGGTAATGATGGGCTCTGCCTCGCCCTCGTCAGCCGTCTCGCTAATGATGGTGCCGGGGTCCTGCGGCGCATTGGTGTTCTTGATGACCAGCGGAATGCCGGCCTCGCGCACGGGGAACACAGCCTCCTCGTGCAGGACGCTTGCACCCATGTACGAAAGTTCGCGCAGCTCCTCGTAGGTAACGCGCGCAATGGGCTGAGCCTCGGGAACAATACGCGGATCGGCAGAATAGAAGCCCGAGACGTCGGTCCAGTTCTCGTACAGGTCGGCACCCAGGCACTTAGCCAAGATCGAGCCGGAAATATCGCCGCCGCCACGGTCGAGCAGCTTGATCTGGCCCTCACGCGTCGCGCCGTAGAAACCGGGCATAACAAAGCCGCCCTGCTGGCCGTACTCCTGCACCAGCTCGGAGGTGCGATTCATGCTGAGCGTACCGTCATGATGGAACGCCACAACCGTCGCGGCGTCCAGGAACGGCAGGCCCAGGTACTCCGCCATCAGGCGAGCGGTGAAGTACTCGCCACGGCTCACGAGCTCCTCGGTAGAGTAGCCGCCCGAGCGGGCGCGCTCGGCAAAGGCCGCGAACTCCTCGCGGATGGGATAGGTGAGCTCCAGCTCGTCAGCGATATCAAAATAGCGCTGGCCAATGTCCTCGAGCAGCTCCTCACACGACACGTGATACTTAACGTGCGCGTTAACCAGGTAGAGCAGGTCGGTCACCTTGGTGTCGCCCTTAAAGCGGCGGCCGCAGGCGGAAACCACCACAAAACGGCGGGCAGGGTCGGCATCGACGATGGCCTTGATCTTCTTGAAGTGTTCGGCGTCGGCGACCGACGAGCCACCAAACTTGGCAATCTTAATCATGGGCTTGAGGTTACCTTTCTAAAAGCCTCTGCAAACCTGTTTTGCGCGCTCTGATACCATGGTTTCACCGATTGGGACCAAGGCATCCGAGGAGCAGTGTTATATGGGAACTTATCATAGTACACGAGGACGCACTTTATCGTGCTCAAGTAAGGTGGCAATCCGCACCGGCATCGCTCCCGACGGGGGTTTGTTTGTCTCGGACGAGCTCGGCACCCAGCAGGTCGATATCAGCTCGCTTGCAGATAAATCGTACTTTGAAATCGCTCAAGATGTGTTGGGAATGTTACTGAATGATTACACGGCCGAAGAAATTTCGGCGTGTGTCGACGAGGCATACCGCGGCACGTTCGCGAGTGAAGAGGTTACGCCGCTCGTCAAACTCGACGCTGCGCCGGGCGCTGACGCCCCTCAGACCTATGTGATGGAGCTCTTTGGCGGCCCCACAAGCGCCTTCAAGGACGTTGCCCTGCAGATGCTCCCCCGTCTGATGGCCCGCACTTCCGCCAAGGACGGCGGCGCCGAGCGCATCATGATCGTCACCGCCACGTCGGGCGACACCGGCAAGGCCGCACTCGCCGGTTTTGCCGACGCTCCGGGCACGGCCATCACCGTCTTTTATCCCGAGGGCAAGGTCAGCCGCGTCCAGAACCTGCAGATGTCCACGCAGGAGGGCGATAACGTCGCCGTCTGCGGCATCCGCGGCAACTTTGACGACGCCCAGAGCGCCGTCAAGCGCATCTTTGCCGATAAGGAACTTGCCGAACGTCTGGAGGCTGCCGGCACGGTGCTTTCGAGCGCCAACTCCATCAATGTCGGTCGCCTGGTACCGCAGGTCGTCTACTACTTTGCCGCCTATGCGCAGCTGCTGCGCGCCGGCGCCATCGAGGCCGGCGACGCCGTGGAGTTCTGCGTACCGACCGGCAACTTTGGCGATATCTTGGCCGGCTACTACGCCAAGCGCATGGGTCTGCCCGTCGCCAAGCTCGTCGTGGCGAGCGACAAGAACAACGTGCTTGCCGACTTCCTGACCACCGGCGTCTACGACCGCAACCGCCCGTTCTTCACGACCATCTCGCCGTCGATGGACATCCTCATCAGCTCCAACCTCGAGCGCATGCTCTACTTCCTGTCCAATGGCGACTGCGAACTCGTTGCCGGCCTTATGGAGCAGCTGGCACAGACTGGTCGCTACGAGGTTCCCGCCGACCTGCTGGCAAAGATTCAGAGCGTCTTTGGCTGCGGTTGGGCCAGCGAGGACGAGGTCCGCGCTGCCATCAAGAGCTGCTGGGACGCAAATGGCTACGTGATCGATCCGCATACTGCTTGCGGCTATCACGTCTTTGAAAAGGTCGCTCCCGCCGAGGGCGCCAAGGCTCGCGTGCTGCTTTCGACCGCCAGCCCCTACAAGTTCCCGCGCGCCTGCTGCGACGCCCTGGGCCTCAACGTTCCCGAGGACGACTTTGAGGCTATGCGCGTACTCGAGCAGGCCACCAACACGGTCGCCCCGACCCAGCTCGCCGAACTCGAATCCAAGCCCGTCCGCTTCGAAGACGTCTGCGACGTCGATGAGATGGCAAGCTACGTCGAGTCCGCAGCAAAAAAGATGGCTACCAACTAAAACCCCTTATAAGGCGCCGGCGAAAGCCGGCGCACCTTCTTTCATCAGATAATCCCCGGGATGATGACGAACGCGCACAGCGTGCCTGGCTGTTTAGTTCGTCGCGAGTTCCGCACGCAAAGGAAAGCACTTAATGTGCTTTCCGTCTTGCGCAGGACTGCCCGAGCAGCGAACTAAACAGCCAGGCACGCCAGGAGGACTCACATGATCAAGATCACCGTCCCAGCAACAAGCGCCAACTTGGGCATCGGCTACGACACCCTCGGCATGGCCGTCAGCCTCTACTCGCACTTCACCTTCGAGCGCGCCGACAAGCTCACCATCACGGGCTGCCCCGAAGAGTTCCAAAACGAGAATAACCTGGTCTATGTGAGCTTTGTCGACGCTCTGGCCGCCTGGGGCGAGCCGGCCTTCCCCGTCGCTATCGACATTCAGACCGACGTGCCCGTCGCCCGCGGCCTGGGTTCCAGCTCCACCTGCGTCGTCGCCGGCATCATGGCTGCTGCCGCGCTGACGGGCCACACCGTCGACCGTGCCGAGCTCGTCCGCATTGCCACCGAGGTCGAGGGCCATCCCGATAACGTCGCCCCCGCCATCCTGGGCGGCGCCGTCTGCTCCTTTACGCCGACTGATTCGCTCCCACAGTGCCTGCGCTACGAGGTAAGCGATCGCTTGCGTTTTATTACCGTGATTCCGCCCTACGAGGTGCATACGAGCGAGGCGCGCAAGGTTGTGCCGCAGGAGATCCCACTCTCCACCGCCGTATGGCAAATGGGCCGCATCGCCGGCATGACGCGCGGCCTGGAGACCGGCGACCTTGACCTGATTGCCGCCGCCAACGACGACCGCATCCAGGAGCCCTATCGCCGCCGCCTCATCCCCGACTACAATGCCGTGCGCGACACCTGCCTTAACGGAGGCGCCAAGACCATCTGGATCAGTGGCTCCGGCTCGACCCTCATGGCCGTGACTGACGACACCATCGTGGCAAAGTTCCTACAGGTCAAACTGCGTGAGCAGTTCCCCAAGTGTGATACGTATATTCTGACGTGCGACACGGAAGGCGCCCAGATCGAATACCTGTAGTCGCCGTCCTGTATACTCGCCGGTGAGGCCAGGGGCTTTGCCCCCAAATCGTCCTCGGACATGGCAGGACCCCCGCTGCGCACTTCGTGCGGCGGGGGTCCTGCCGTCCTGCGGAAAGATTTGGGGGCAAAGCCCCTGGCCTCCCCTACGTTCACTTCGCTGGCGGCGGCTACAGGGACCTACACTCTGTAAAAGCGCCGGGCTGATAGTTGCTTTTTATTGGTAGGGGCTCTTGCTAGGTAGGGGCACTTACTAGTGACAGGCTTCGCCTGTGCGCTTGGTTTACGCTGCGCTGGTTTCTTTGTATTCGAAGACTGGTTCTAGGAGGTCTTCGATGTTGCAGTGGAGGGCTTTTGCTATGGCTCTTACGCTTGTTACCGAAGCTTCATTGATGTTTCTCTGGCGCTGCTCGTACATTTGGATTGAGCGGAGTGACACACCCGATTCGTATGCTAGGTCTTGTTGGGTTTTCTTAAGCTTCTTTCTTGCTAACGCAAGTTTGGTTTGCCTGGACGCTTTTTTCGCCATATCGCAGACGAGGCGAGCCACGCGTTCCTCCGAGGCTTCGTGCCAGGGATAGTACAGACTGCGCAGTGCGTCAAACGGAACGACATGCAGCAGGTCTTCGAAAGACTCTCCTAGGCGCCACTGAAGGTATGCCAATATCCAGCCTGTCCAATATTCCGGTGTCTTTTCGAATCGGTAGGTTCGATTTGGCATCGGCCTTGATTGGTAGCCCGACCTTTCGGCGATAAGTGCGAACAGCTCAACACCTGATTTTCCCGATACGACCCATGCGTTGCCGCGCTCAAACTCGCGAGCTACGCCGCTCAGGCAAAAGAGCTCAGCGATCTCGGACCCTTCCGCTCCATAGTCGTTCACGGCATAGTCAAAGCAGTCGCCAAGGTTGTTCATTGCGTCCTCGAGGTAGTAGACGGGGTACGTCCTACTCGGACCACAACTCGTTAACTCTTGGATCATCCAAATCAACCCTCCCCGCCATTAAATCCTTGATGTCGATACCTTCAGAATCAAATCCATTTACCGTGTCCAAGTACTTGCGCCGAGCGTTCTGCTCTCGCTCAAAACGCTTGGGATAAAACTCAGATCCCGAAGCCGGCTTCCAATCGCAGAATCTAATCGCCGAGAATGCGCGCTCACTCATAAGAGCATATTGAATGCCTAGATCGCCCAGGCGCATAATGCGCTGAAGTTGTCGGAGCGAAATCATGCCATTAACAAACTGCCTTGCAAAAGAAAAATACGAGTCGTCGGCACGATAGCCCCGAATAACGTCGTAAGAAGAAATATCAATCAAACAGTTATCAAGCAGAAATCGAAGTCCGTCGCGTGCTAGCGGCGTCGAGACATTAAACTCCCGGTTGTCGGCCAAAATCGCAAGCCAATTGAGGATTGAAAACTCCCCAGACTCTAAATCCAAGACCGAAAGGCCATCTAAATCAAGTTCATATCGATTTGCAATGCCATCCGACTCGGTCCGGCATGCCCATTCCATCGCCATTTCTTCATGTGGCGTGCAATAAAACCCGCGCCCATAGTCATTGAATTGTCTGCATTTATCCAACGACGGATGCTCGACAACAACCTCCGACCCGTGCCAAAGCTCCATATCGACCTCCAAACAAAAATATCACCCCAGTGATAGTTTACCAATAACTATCACTGGGGTGATATAGATAGACAAAAGTTGTTTGACAGTGCGGCATGCCCTAGAGGCAGGCCTCGGCGATGCGCTTTTTGAGTTCGTCGATGCCGGTACCGGTCTGGGAGCTTGTGATGATCACGTTTTCGGCCGGGACGTTGAGCTGCTTTTTGATGGCTGCTGCCTGGCGGGCCTGCTGGGTGCGGCTGAGTTTGTCTGCCTTGGTGAGGCAGACAATAAAGTTGAACTCGTTGCCCTGCAGGTAGTCGATCATGTCATGGTCGAGTTTGCTCGGGTCGTGACGAATATCCACCAGCGACACGACCAGGTTAAAGCTGCGCTCCGAGTCGAAGAAGTCGCCGATAAGTTCTGCCCAGCGGTCACGCTCGGCCTTGGAACGACGGGCGAAACCATAGCCCGGCAGGTCGACGAAGTGCACGTCGTCGGCCTCGAAGAAGTTGATGTTGCTCGTCTTGCCCGGCGTGCTCGAAACCTTGACGAGGTTCTTGCGGCCAAAAAGCTTGTTCATGATCGACGACTTGCCCACGTTGGAGCGGCCGACGAAGCTCACCTCGGGGCAGGTGGACTCGGGAATCTGCGAAACCTTGCCATAGCTGGCAACGAACTTGGCAAGCTGGTAGTTAATGGAATCGGCCATGGACACTCCTTGGTCGTAGGTTCTTACAAAAGAGCGCGCTAATAGATAGCAGCGATACGGCGAACGATATCGAGCGTAATGCCACTCGCGGTACGGGCATACTCGAACAGGTCGAACTCGCGGTCGCAAATCGCATCGTACGCCTCATCACAATTATCGCTGATAGCGCGCAGCACCAGGCAATCGACACCATTTTTAGTTGCGACATGGGCAATCGCCGCGCCCTCCATGCCGACACAATCGGCATGCGTCGCCTCGATAGCGTCGTTGCGCATGGCAGCGCCCGTCACAAAACGGTTGCCCGTGGCAATCGTACCGACCAGGAACTGCTTTGCGCCCTCGTTCGAGGCGGCTGCATTTGTCGAAGCGTTGACAAAGCCACGCTCAGAAAGCACATCGGCAGCAATATCGACCAGCGCAGGCGTCGAGCCAAACTCCTCGAGCCCCGGTGCAGACTCGGCGATAAGCGCGGTATCGGTATCCAGATAGCGTAGGCATTTGCCGATAACCACGTCGTCGATATGGAGCTTGGGGTTCAAACCGCCCGCGATACCCGAGAGCACAACGGCCTGCGGGGCATATTTACTAATGAGATGCTGTGTTGCGGCGGCGGCATTCACCGTGCCCATACCCGCCGTTGTGGCGACAATCGACAGACCGTCGAGCCCGCCGGTCACAACGTTCAAGCCCGCCTCCTGTACCATGCAAGCGTTACTCAACTCTTCCTTAATCTGCATGATCTCTTTTTCGAGTGCGCCGATAATCGCGATTGTAGCCATGCCATTCCCCAAACCTATACGAAATTCTCAACCACGGTATGGTACCAGCATTTTGTTTGACCTCGTCAAACGAACACGCTAGGCCAGTGCAGCTCGCGTATCAAACAGAGCCTTTGCAATCGCAGCCGTAACCTCGCTCGAGCGGTCGCTCCACGGCATCGATGTCATGATGCTCATGACATAGGTACGGCCATTGATGTCGATAAGGCCCGCATCGCATGTCGAATAGCAACCATCCTCGCTAATCCAGCCTGCCTTGTTGCGCACCAAAACCTGCTCGTCGGCAATCCCATCACGGATAAATGAGCGCGATGTTGATGACAACAGTTCAGATAACCACTGGGAGGCCTCGCTGCCACAGCTCAAATACTCGCTCATCTCGCGCCACAACTTGGCCGAGGTGCGCGGGCAATAAGTGGGAAAATCACTCATCGGATCGAGTGCGGTATCGTAATCGATGCCAAGACCGACAATCCAATCCTCGTAACCGACACGGTCAAACGCCGCGCGTAACGCAATAAACGAATCGTTGTCCGAATTAACGACCGAGGCCTCGATGAGTTCGCGAACCGTCAGCCAGCCCATACTGTAGCCGCCATAGGTGCCCAGAG
The DNA here is from genome assembly GCA_048478035.1 of Collinsella aerofaciens. Taxonomy (GTDB): domain Bacteria; phylum Actinomycetota; class Coriobacteriia; order Coriobacteriales; family Coriobacteriaceae; genus Collinsella; species Collinsella aerofaciens_CN. The sequence continues at coordinate 46,632 of DBGBCW010000001.1, forward strand.
TATCATCGAGCGATACTTGCCCTGTCTCAACCAGGGATTCACAGACGTAGAGCACATAGAGCGCCTTATAACTACTCGCACCGTAAACCTCGACATCGGCGTTATACGTCACGCCCTTGCCACTTGACAGGTCGTAGAACACCACGCCCACATCGCCCAATTCCTTGGCCTGATCAAGGGCATCTTGGAGCGCGGCGAGGCCCTCATCCTCCAGGGCGGGGATCTGGTCATCAACCAATGAGAAGGTCTGCACGGTATCGCCTGAGGGAATATCGTTAAAGTCCGCTTTCGAAAGCCTCGTCTTAAGGCTCGCTGTCGACAGGGTTTGACTTGCGGTGGCTTTAGATTCAGAGACCTTTTTGTTTTGCGTCTGTACCGTTGACGCATCTGAGTGTGCCATTCGCTCCGACGCGTAGGTTTTGGCGGTCATTCCGAGGATAATAACCGCCAACGTTAGCATCCCAACGGCGGCAATCTTCGTCACGCGGATGCGAACGTCAGCGAGGCCACGCGAAGGCGTGCCCTTCGTCTCATATCTGCTGCTATGCTGCGGCACATACTCGTCCCGCGATGCGTTGTTTCGCACGTGGTCTCCTGACTGCTACCGTTCATATACGAGCAGCATAATACCGAGCAGGCATTTCTTTCCAAAGATATTCAGCGGCGTTTAAGGCATCTTTAAAGAAACCACAAGCGTATTTATCCAAATGGCACGATTCTGTTGCGCATCTCCGCCCAAAACGCAGTTGCGGTAGAATAGTTCCTGTTTGGGCAGCATAAGCCGAAAAACAAGAACTATTCCACCGCAATTTGACGGGGCTCTTTGGCAATCAACTTGATGCCCAGGGGCACTCATTTAAGTCTGTCCCCAATGAGTGCCTGAAAATGGCTCGCTAGCCGATGGCGTTTTTGAGTTCCGCGCGGCGCTTTTTCATGCCCGTCATGACGGCGTTGCGCAGCTCGGGCATGCGCGTGGTATCCATCTGTGGAACGCCCTCGAGCTTATAGGGAATGCCCAATTGCTCGTACTTGACGACACCCATCGTGTGATACGGCAACATCTCCAGGCCGACCACGTTGTGCCACGGGGCGATTAGACGACCGAGCGCCTCGCACTCCTCCACCGTATCGGTGATACCCGGCACCACCACATGGCGAATAACAACCTTAATCTTGCGACGCGCGAGCTCATCACCAAACGCCAGGATGCGTGCGGGATCGCAACCGGTCAGCTTTTTATGCTCGACGGGATCGGCGTGTTTAATGTCGAGCAGCACCATATCGGTCTCGTTGAGTACGGCATCGAACTTCTCGGGATGCGCGGGATCGAACGCATAGCCGCAGCTATCCAAGCAGGTATGCACGCGACCATCGGGGTTATTGTGCATGGCGCGGAACAGGTCGGCTAAAAACGCGGGCTGCAGGAGCGGCTCGCCGCCGGACACCGTAATACCGCCGCTGCGGTAAAACTCATGGTTGCTCTGGAACTCGTCCATCAGGTGCTCGACGGTCACCATGGTGCCGCCGTTAACCGACCAGGTGTCGGGGTTGTGGCAATACGCACAGCGCATGGGGCAGCCCTGAACAAACACCACAAAGCGGATGCCGGGTCCATCGACCGTTCCCATCGTCTCAATCGAATGCACGCGGCCCAGGGCAAACGCGGAGTCCTCAGGACGAGCGTCCACACCCTCGAGCGTCATCTCAGCCATTCCCGCTACCTTGCCTCTCATTGGTTTTAGCTACATAAATGCCAGAGTCATTCTAGCCTATATGCTTGATGGCGAAACGGTTTAGCGGTCAATTGGATTGTCCTATTTGGCCCCATGCAAAAGCGACGGGAAGGTTGTCGCAACCCGCCCGCCGTCAAGGCAATAGAAATCGATAGACGCCAGGCGTTACGCCTTGAGCGTGAGCACCGCGCCGAAGGCGGTCGGGCCGCAATGGCTCGAGATGACGCCGCCAACCTGAGTCCAGGTAATATCCTTAAAGCCCAGGTCGTGCGCATAGACCTCCATGTCGTCGCGCAGCTCCTGGGAAAGGCCCACCGAATACGCCAGGCCAATGTGCGAGTAGTCGATCTCGCCCTTCGCAACCATGTGGTCAATAAAGGCACGGGCGCATTTGAGCATAGAGCCGCGGAACTTCTTGGTCGCCACGAACTTGCCGCCCGTCACCTCAATGCAGGGCTTAATCTTGAGCAGGTGGGCGCCAAGGAATGCCACGTTGGACAGACGACCGCCCGCCTTAAGGAAGGCTAGGTCGGTAGGAACAAAACCCAGAAGCACACGGTCCATGACGGAATTCGTAAAAGCAAAAATCTCGTCGACGGTGGCATCGGGGTGAGCCTCGATGTATTTGGCGGTCTCGACGACGACGAGCGACTGGCCCACCGAGACAAAGCGCGTGTCCATGGAGAACACGTAGTCGCGGCCCTTAGCTGCAATCTTAGAGGACTGATGCGAGCAGGTCGTGGCCTCGGAGTACGCAAGATGCAGAATGGTCGCATCGGGCTGCTCGGCATGGATACGGTCGTACACGTGGGCAAAATCCGCAGGCGCGCAGCCACTGGTCTTGGGCATAACGCCAAACTCGTTGCAGCGCGAATAAATCTCGAGCGGATCGATCGAGCCGTCCTCGACGGTCTCGTCACCAATCGTGACATGCATAGGCACGCGCACGATACCGTAGCGTTCGCAGAGCTCCGGCGTCACATCCGAACCAGACTCAACCACGATTACGTACTTGCCCATTATCATCACGACCCATCTCAACATTGGCTTTTCAACACATGGCACGCGCCGCCGCACTGTTGCACAACGGCGTCCAAGCGCCAAAGAGACGCCGCCCCTTGCACACAACAAAGGACAGCGTCTCCCTGGAAAACTCCGTGCTTCCTGAGATTCTACACGGTTTATTAAGGAGTGTTACTTATTCCGCAAACGGTAGCTATACGCGATAAACGGTAGTTCGCTGCGGCAACTGCGACACATTCCGCCCAGCAAGTCCAATCGTGCTCCACGCACGGTTAATGCGCGAGGCGGTAGAAATCCATCGACGCCGCACCCTCGGCATGCAACCCCATCGCCGAAACCGCCGGCGAATAGGTACGGCTCGTAAGTGCCGCCTCGCCGCTGTTGGCAAAAATCTCGACCATCGTAGTGTCCGAAAGCACGCGCAGGTCGCGAAGCTCGCTGAGCTCGATCGACCTTTGGTCGCGCCCATAGCCTTCGTCACCCATGTCGAGGGTAAGCATCCCGTCCGCATAACGTACAAAGACACCCTTGCGGATTTCGAGCTCGACCATCTTGGCGCCCTCACAGGAAACCACAAGATCAAACAGGCGTCCCGGCTCCTCAACGGTTTCACCGCCTGTCGCGCGAACGCAGTCGCCGCGCATCCTCTCAATCTCGTGCGCCGGCTGCTGGCAGAGCTTACCATCGCGCATGCTCAGCTCTCGCGGCACCGTCAACGCGCACTGCCACCCGCGCGCCACCGTCGGGTTTTCTGCCGTCGCATCGGGGCAACCCGACCATCCGATCATCAAACGCCGGCCTGCAGCATCCTCAAAGGACTGCGGAGCATAGAAATCAAAACCGGCATCGACCATCGGGGGCATGCCCTGCCCGACGATTTTAAAGCTCGGCGCCTCCCAATCGGCCTCGATGGGGAACCACACGCACTGATGCGGATTGCGGTAACGCCAACCATCGGCAGGCACACCCTGCGGACAGCAAACGAGAATAAGCTCGCCATCGAGCTCAAACAGATCGGGGCACTCCCACATAAAGCCAAACTTCTCGCCCAACTCAATGCGCGTCGCATAGCTCCAGTCCTCAAGATTGCGCGAGGTATAGACAAGCACGCAGCCACGGTCGTCTTTCGTACGAGCGCCCAGAACCATGTAGTAGATACCATCGTGCTCAAGGATCTTGGGGTCGCGCACGTGCGTACCGATATCGTCGGGGTAATTGACCGGTCCAACAGCTATGCACTTCTCGCCCAATTCGTCGGGATTCTCGGCAACCATATGAATCTGGTTTTGCTCACGGCCCGTCAACACGTAGTCGTAATCATCGCGGTCAAAATGCTTGACGTTGCCGGTATAGAAGTAGTGAATCTTGCCATCGCGCACAAAGGCAGAACCAGAATACGCTCCGTTCGAATCCAAATCGGAATCGGGGAACAGTGCGGGGCCGTGATTCTCGTACGTCACAAAATCCTTTGTCGTCAGATGGTTCCAAAGCACTGGACCGCCATGCGCAGCATCGAACGGATCGTATTGATGATAGATGTGATACGTATCACCAATCTGAACCAAACCGTTGGGGTCGTTGAGCCAGCCAAGCTCAGGCTCCACATGGAACAGGAGCCTATCGGGGTCGGACGCGATGCGACCCGCCGTCTCATCCTGTCCGGCACGCCACTGCTCATAGTCCGCGCGTGTCACCTTATTTTTTTGATTAAACATCGCCATTGACTTTCTCGTCTATGGGGAAGGACGCTCGACTCACACGAGTCGAACGCCCTTCCTCAAATGGACTTATCCTCAGATTACACTGAACGGCTCAACTAGAAGCTAACGTCGAAGCCAGCGCCAGCGCCCTCTTCATCGGTGGTCGGCACGCCCTTTGCCTTGTTGTAGGCAAAGATCAAGACGATCGGCACGATAAAGGCGATGAGATTGCCAGCCACATACCACACGAGGGTCTCGGGCGTGACGATGAGCAGGCCAAGCACGCCGGTCAGACCCTGACCGATAGCGCGCACCTCAAAGAGCTTGACGAAGGCACCGCCGCAGCCTGCACCGATGCATGCGCAGATGAACGGAATGATCGAATAGCGCATGTTTGCAGCAAAGATAGCGGGCTCGGAGATTCCGACCAGCGTCGGGATAAAGGACGACATGCAGATGTTGCGCTCTTTGGAGTGCTTCTTGTGAATGAGGTACATACCGATGGCGCCGCCGCCCTGGGCGATGATGGAAACCGACCAGATGGCCTGGATGTAGTTGAAGCCAGTCGTGGCAACAAGGTTTGCCTCGATACCCTGGATGAACTGATGCGTACCGGTAACGACGAGCGGCTGCAGGAACGCGGCGAAGACAAAGGCACCAAAGACGCCCATCCTGTTGTACAGGATATCGATTACGCCGGCGAGGACGTCACCGATCAGGTTACCGAGCGGGCCGAACACGGTGAACAGGGCGACGTTAGCAAGAATCAGGGTAACGGTCGGGACAAAGACGAACGAAACGACCTCGGGGATGTACTTCTGGGCAATCTTTTCGACCTTGGCCATAAACCAGGCGGTCAGAATTGCAGGGAACACGCCGCCCTGGAAAGCAACCATGGGAATGGAGAGCGGACCAAAGTTCCAGTACTCAGCACCCGTCGGGTCCATAACGAACGTGTTGCGGTTCATAAGGCTCGGGTGAACCATGACGATACCGACGAGGATGCCCAGGATCGGGTTACCGCCAAAACGCTTGACTGCGCTGTACATAACCAGGACAGGCAGGTAGTCGAACGTGGTGGCGATAATGGCAAAGAAGCTTGCGAGGTTCTTGAGGAACTCGCTGTGATCGGCGAGGCTGCCCTCCATGCCAAAGAGGCCGTTGGCAACGATCAACGACTTAAGGCCGATGATGATTGCAGCGCCGACGAAGGCGGGAATGATGGGGATAAAGATGTCCGAGAATACCTTGAGGACCGAGAAGAACTTGCCCTTCTTGTCCGCCTCGGCGCCCTTGACCTCGGAAGCACTGATCTCCTTAACGCCCGTCAGAGCCATAAACTCATCGTAAACCTTGTTGACGGTACCGGTACCGAAGATGATCATGAGCTGGCCGCTGTTGTACAGCACGCCCTTGACGCCATCGATGTTCTCGAGCTCGGCCTTGTTGTATTTGCTCGTATCCTTGAGCACCAGACGCAGACGGGTCACGCAATGCGTGGCGCCCTCGATGTTCTCCAGTCCGCCGACGTTGTCGACGACTTGCTGGGACACTGCCTTGTAGTCCATGTTCCTCTCCATTCCTTTTCTAAATCATAAAACGGTTCGTTGCCGCTACAGAGACGCGATCGTTGCGTTTGCGCACTTGAGCGCACCGTCGGTGACGGTAAGCGCCACACCCTGGCCCTGCTTGTTGCAGAAGCGAGCGTTGAGCGCAACATCATCGACAAAGATGGTCGCGATGTCGTCGTCGACGACCAGACGCACATGGTGAGTGCCCTCGCCCTTAAAGAACAACGGACGCTCGAGGCCCATGTTGTTGACCTGGAACCACGGGTACTGGGGAGCCGGCGTGAACTCGAGCTTGCCCTCGCGCAGGTTGGCGCGGAACTCATAGGCAAGACCGGTCTCGGCGTCCTCAGCGAACTTGACCGAGAAGCCGGCAGCGTTACCGCCGAGCTCAATCTCGGCATCGAGCAAGTAGGTGGAGCCGGCATCCGCGGCGAGCACCTGCTCGACCTTGCCCGACTCGCAGGAAAGCTCAAAGGTCTCGACAGCCTTGCCCTCGCCAAAGGCGCCAAGCATGCTGTCGGGGAGCTTGGTGCCGAGCGTTCCGTCGGCACGCTGAACGATCTCGAGGGGCATAAAGGTGCCACCCCATAGGTAAGAGCTGGGGTCGCCGCCCTCGTCACGCGTAGGAACCCAACCAAAGAGAACGCGACGCTCGCCATCGAATGCGGTGCGAGCGGCGTAGTACGCGCGGCCGTCGAAGGAGTCGTCAGCGGGGGTAATCCAAGGACCGTTGATGGACTTGGACATGCGGTAACGGGTCTTGTTGCCGTCGCTGTACTCGGAAAAGACGAGGTACCACCAGTCGCCCATCTTAAAGAGATCAGGCATCTCAAACATGGTGTACAGGCCCGGGTTCCACCAGTCGCCCTGGAACTCCCAGTTGGTCAGATCCTTGGAGGTGAACTTGACCAGGCGGCCGGTCATCAGACGCTTGTCCTCGCCCACACGCGTGCCGAGGATGAGCATGTACTCCTCGTTCTCCTCATCCCAAAGCACAAAGGGATCGCGCCAGTTGCGGTCATCGTAACCCTCCTGGGGCGGAAGCAGCGTCTCGGCGATGTTCTTCTCCCACTTGACGGCGTCGTCGCTCGTTGCGTGAAGAAGAACCTGCTTCATCAAACGTGCGCGGACCTTATCGCGATTGCAACCAGTGTAGAGCGCATGGTACTTGTCGCCCACCTTAAACACCGTGCCGGCATAAATGTACTGGTCGACTTCCTCGTCGCCGCCGCGCTCAAGGCTCTCGCCAAAGTCCTTGTAGTTGACGAAATCCTTGGTCGTAGCGAGTGCCCAGCCAAACGGCTCTCCGAAAGGTTCGGGGTTACGCGTGTCACGCTGATGATAGAGATAGAATGTGCCGTCCTCGCCGTACGGCATGATGTCGCCTACCCAAATTCCCTCAGGCTGGTAATACACCTTGTGCATCCGAGACTTCCTTTCCACGACATACTAACTCGGTACAATGGCAAGATATGTCAATCGTTTTCATATGTCAAACGTTTTCACACCAATACGTCTTTTCGCAGTTCCAGTCGTCGGCAAACGGTTGACATATGCCGGTAAACGGTCATCAGAGGCGTTTGAGGAATTCTTTTGGCACGGGATGAACTACGCGGTTTTGCCCTCAATAAGTTCAACGGGAAGCTTGATATTCGATTCGGGATTATCGCCGTTAATAAGAGCGATGATGGATTGCGCCGCGAGCTCTCCGATGCGATCGATATCTTGACGTACGGTTGTTAAGTCAGGCATAAACGTCATAGTTCGGCGGGCACCATCCGCGCCCACGACCTTAATATCGTCTGGAGCGCTCAAGCCGCGCTGCTTCATCACGTTGAGACAGATGGCCGCCATCGTATCGTCTCCCGCAAAGATGCCGTCAATATCGGGGTTCTCATCGAGGATCTTCGCAACGACCGCGCCCTTTTCGTCGTCGGGCTTAACGAACTCAACCTCACGGACAAGCGCGGACAAACCGGCCTGCTCAACAACATCGAGGTAGGCATCGGTACGCTTATTGGCAGGCATGCGCATGCGGCTATTGCTGCGCAGGCACAGGATACGCCTGCAGCCGTCATCAATCAGACGGCGCGTGGCGAGCTCGCCAATGCCATAGCTGTCACTTGCAATCTGGACAGAGCCCTCGCCAAGATCGCAGTCGATGCCAACCAGGCTCAAGCCCATCTCGGCATATGCCTCGGCACCGATATTGAGGGAGTTGACGATGACGCCGTCGACCATATTGCGGCGGAGCATGTCAATATAGGAACGCTCAAGATCGGGTCGATTGGCGCTGTTGCACAGCAACATCTTAAAGCCGTTTTCCGCTAACGTGCGCTCGACCGCCTGCACAACCTGAGCATGGAACGGGCTGCTCACAAAGGGAACGATCATACCGATAAGATTCAGGCGACCGTTGAGCATGGCACGGGCGATATCGTTGGGCGTATAGTTGATGCGCTCCATCGCGGCATGGACCTTATCGCGGGTCTCTTGGCTAATATAGCCGCGATTATTAAGCACGCGAGATACCGTAGTAGGCGAAACCCCCGCCACCGCTGCAACTTCCTTGATGCCAGGCTTAGCAGAATCCTTAGAACGAGCGCCCTCGCGAGCCATAGCACCCTCCCCCATCAACATGTCAAACGTTTACATACGAACAAAGCATACCCCAACAACAGCGGGAAGACGGTAACAGCACAAGCAAGTAAACGACTCATCCAAATAATTAGGAGAGTTCCGCCTAAAGGGTGACTACACAGGACCCCCGCCGGGCCGCTTTGGGTTACTTTCCAAAACATTTCCGCAGGACGCAAAGGGCTCCGCCGCGCGAAGCGCGCAGCGGAGCCCTTTGCATGTCCGAGGACGTTTTGGAAAGTAACCCAAAGCGGCCCGGCGATCCTGCGGGAGTTAAACCCCTTTAGAACTTGTCGTGGAAGGTACGCGAAATGACCTCGTCCTGCTGCTCCTTGGTGAGCGTGTGGAAGTTCACGGCATAGCCGGAAACGCGGATGGTCAGCTGCGGGTACTTCTCGGGGTGAGCCTGAGCGTCGAGCAACGTCTCACGGTTGAAGACGTTGATGTTCAGGTGGTGGCCACCCTTCTCGGCGTAAGCGTCGAGCATGTGGACCAGGTTATCGGCCTGAGTCTCGGAAACTTCAGAAACCTTCATAATGTGTCTCCTTCGATTGATAGGCGCCGGCCGAAACCGGCGCACTAATCAGTAATCGTTATTGTTAGTATAGCACTAACAATAGTTACTCGCCCAGCTGATCAAGGTCGATATCGCCAAAGAACACCTGGTCCTCCTTGCCGAGCGCACTCGGGATGATGGAGAAGGTGTTGGAGATGCCGTCCTGAGCATCACGGAACGGGAGCTTGGAAACCGAAGACAGCGAAGCGATGGCGCCGTGGCTATCGCGCTTGTGCATGGGGTTAGCACCCGGGGCGAACGGCTGGCCAGCCTTGCGGCCGTCGGGCGTGGAGCCGGTCTTCTTACCGTACACGACGTTGGAGGTAATGGTCAGAACCGAGGTCGTGGGCACGGAGTTGCGGTAGGTGTCGTTCATGCGGATGTACTCCATGAACTGGTGCACAACGTCGTGAGCGATCTGGTCGACGCGGTCGTCGTCGTTACCGTACTTGGGGAACTCGCCCTCGGTCTCGAAGTCGACGATGATGCCGTTCTCGTCACGGACGGGGTGGACCTTGGCGTACTTGATGGCGGACAGGGAGTCAGCCACGACGGAAAGGCCAGCGATGCCCGTAGCGAACCAGCGGTGCACGTGCTTGTCGTGCAGAGCCATCTGGATGCGCTCGTAGCAATACTTGTCGTGCATGTAGTGAATGATGTTCAGCGAGTTGACGTACACGCCAGCGAGCCACTTCATCATGTCGTTGTACTTGGCCACAACGTCGTCGTAATCGAGCGTATCGCCCTCGACGGCGCGATACTTGGGGCCGACCTGCTTCTTGGAGACCTCGTCAACACCGCCGTTGAGTGCGTACAGCAGGCACTTGGCCAGGTTGGCGCGAGCGCCGAAGAACTGCATCTCCTTGCCGATGCGCATGGAGGACACGCAGCAGGCAATGCCGTAGTCGTCGCCGTGATAGACGCGCATGAGGTCGTCGTTCTCGTACTGGATCGAGGAGCTGGCGACGGAAGTCTTGGCGCAGAACTTCTTGAAGTTCTCGGGCAGACGGGTCGACCACAGAACGGTCATGTTGGGCTCGGGGCTGGTGCCCATGTTCTCGAGCGTGTGCAGGTAGCGGTAGCTCATCTTGGTAACGAGCGTACGGCCGTCAACACCCATGCCGCCGATGGACTCGGTGACCCACTGCGGGTCGCCGGTGAACAGGGCCTGGTACTCGGGGGTACGGGCAAACTTGACCATGCGGAGCTTCATGATGAAGTGATCCACGAACTCCTGGATCTGCTCCTCGGTGAAGGTACCGTTGGCAAGGTCGCGCTCAGCATAGATGTCGATGAACGTAGAGGTACGGCCGATGGACATAGCGGCGCCGTTCTGCTCCTTGACGGCAGCAAGGTAGGCGAAGTACATCCACTGGATGGCCTCCTGCGTGTTGGTAGCAGGGTTGGAAATATCGAAACCATAGGTCTCGGCCATCATCTTGAGCTCGCCGAGGGCACGAATCTGCTCCTGCAGCTCCTCGCGATCGCGAATGTTGTCGGCGGTCATGACCGTCGGGGTGGAAGCCTTCTGGGCCTCCTTGTCCTTGATCAGGTAGTCGACGCCGTACAGGGCGACACGACGGTAGTCGCCGATGATGCGGCCGCGGCCATAGCCATCGGGCAGACCGGTGATGATGTGAGCCGAGCGGCAAGCACGCATCTCGGGGGTGTAAACATCGAAGACGCCGGCGTTGTGGGTCTTGCGCTCGAAGGTGTAGCGCTCGACAACGTTCTCGTCGACCTTGTAGCCGTGCTGGCTGGCAGCCTGGCAAGCGATGCGGATACCACCGTTGACGTGCAGCGCGCGCTTGAGCGGCTTGTCGGTCTGGAGGCCAACAATGGTCTCCTTGTCGCGATGGGCATTATCGATGTAGCCAGCGGGGTGGCTCACGATACCCGTGACGGTCTTGGTGTCCATATCGAGGACACCACCCTGCTCGCGCTCCTTAAGCAGCAGGTCGAGAACCTCGCCCCACAGCTCCTTGGTACGCTCGGTCGGACCTACGAGGAACGACTCGTCGCCCTCGTAGGGGGTGTAGTTCTTCTGGATGAAGTCTCGGACGTCAACCTCTCCCGTCCAGATACCTTCCTTGAAGCCTTCCCATGCCTCCTGCATTGTGTAACCACGCTCCTAGTTACGTATAATGCGGCGCTCTCTCACACCGCTGCTTATTGAATTCTTGAATTTTCGGCTTGCACTACCGGCTTCTTCCGTTCTTCACCACACGTTGGTGCAGGAAAAACGTTTGTCCACCTTGGAACTACAACCCAAAACCCAAGATTTCACCCGTTTGAGAAGGATAACATAGCGACCCTCTCCATCTGGGCTATTATATGTTTCTTTTTTTATATCATAATGGCGTTTTTTACAAATCCG
>DBGBCW010000002.1:0-16659 GCA_048478035.1 Collinsella aerofaciens
GCCAGGAAGATGCTCGAGTCCGGCCTCGAGCTTGCGGACAGGGTCGAGGCGGCATAGGATATCAACCGTATTCCAGATTCCAGGACGCCGGGCCGACTCACTTCGGATCGGGCGCTACACCAACTTTCTCGACATTACCAACAACGATGAGGAGCACATGCCTATGACAGACGAGCTGGACCCCCAGACTCAACAGCATATTGATGATTCCGCAGACGTCACCGCAGATACTGACGCTGTGACCTGCGATAGTATCGACATCGACGACCCCATCTTGGACGAAAGCGCTACGGCGGAAACCCCCGAAACAGAAAACGCCGATGAGCAAAACGACGATGCGCCCGCTCAGGACGACGCCCCGCAAGCAGCGGGCCCCATCGAGGTGTCTTCGGAAGAAGAGCTCGATGCCGTCATGGACTCCATGATGGATGCTGTCAAAGCGATGAAAGACGCCGTCGCCGATGCCGATATCGATGCCGAGGAAGAGGAGGCCGCCGAGGCGGCCTCGACCTTTGTGCCCGGCGAGACTCCGGTTGCCGACCAGGGCAGCACCATGCCCTCGTTTCTGCAGCTCGAGCACCCCACGATTGGCGCCGATGCGGTCGATCCGCACGCAGCGGGCTTTTCTGTGGTCGAGGGCGGTACCGGCAATATCGCCGCGCCGCAGGCTGCCGATGCGGACGCTGCCGACACCGCTCGCCCGACCGCCCCGCACTCCCCCGCCGCGAGCCGCGATCTGGGGACCGCTGTCTCGGACACTGCGAACGCCGTGGGCACCTTTATCGCCCAGGGTGCCTCGGCCATGCGCGAGATGAACGCCGCGAAAAAGGCACTTGCCGATGCCCGCGCCCACCTGGCCGAACTTGAGCAGCGCATTGCCGATCAGGCCGAGGAACTCGAGACGCGCCAGGATATCGCAGGCCGCTACGAGCAGATCGTCGCCGACCAGCGTCAGGCGATCGCCACAGCGCAAAAGACCGCTGCGGCAGCCGAAATCGATCGCGATGTCCATGCTTCCAAAGTAGCAGAGCTCAAGGGTCAGCTCGAACAAATGAAGACAGAGGATGACGCGACCGAGCTCCGCCTGAAGGCCGCGCTCGATGCCGTGGAGGCCCGCGAGGCGAGCTCGCGCGAGACCGGCAACCGCCTCGTTCGCCGTCTTGAGGATTCCAAGCGCATCCGCGACAAGGTGCAGGCCGAGCGAGACGCCGGCATTGCCGCCGCACAACAAACCGTCGACGCCACGCGCGCCCAGCTCGAGACACTGCGTCATGAGTATGCCGAGCTGCAACGCAATCCCTCGGCAAATCCCGCCAACTATACGGTGCGCACCAGCGAGCTCTCGATGCAGATCTCCGACACGGCAGATGCCCTGCGTAAAGCCGAAGAAGATGTCCCGCGTATCACCGCCGACCTTGAACACTCGCTTGCCGCAGCCGAGCAGGCCGTCGAACAGGCGCAGGCCCCCATTGCCGAAGCCAAACGCGCGCACCAAGCCGTGACGGCAGAGGCCGATGCCGCGCGCGACGAGCTGCAGACCGCAAAAACCGCCGCTGCAACGCGCCAGCGCGAACTGCGCGAGAAGATCGCCGCCGAGGACAAGGCACGCCGCGACCAAGAGCAGAGCATCGCCAACGCCCAAGCAGATGCCGCACATGCGCAGTCGATCATCGAACAGGCGAACGAAGTACACGACCACCCAGAGATTACTGAGTCGCTTGCAGGATCCTTGGCCCGAGACAAAGCCGAACACGCCGAGACCGAGCGAGAGGTTACCCAGCTCGAAGCCACCGAGGACGCGGTGCGCGAGCGTACCCGCGACTCACGCATCAAATTCACCGGCGCCATCGTCTGCATCGTCGCTGCAATCCTGGTGATCATCCTAGTCTGGCTGTTCGCGAGCAAGTAACCACTCCCCAAAGACTACAAGGAGTGTCCCCAGGTGCCGGCACATAAGGAACGTCCCCAAGTACCAACAACGGCGGCGCCGATGCCTTGGCAAAGTCAGCGAAAACCCGCCAGAGCGAGCAAGGTGCCTTGAAACGAGGCGGCATTGACCTTTTGGTCATGCCGCCGAAGTTGAAAGGCAGATTGCCGCTCTGGCGGGTTTGCAGCGTCAACTGGTTACGCGGTTCGTAGAACCGCGTAACTAACAAATGAGCATTGCGTCGCCAAAGCTGAAGAAGCGGTAGCGCTCCTCGATGGCGGCGGCGTAGGCATCCATGATCTGGTCGCGGGAGGCAAGCGCGCTTACGAGCATCATGAGCGTGGAGCGCGGCACGTGGAAGTTCGTGATCAGCGCGTCAACCACGTGATAGGTCGAGCCGGGCATGAGGTAGAGCTGCGTCGTCGCATTCTCGCGCACCACGATGTCACCGCGGCCAAGCGTATCGGCCCCGTCCTCGCGGCCTTCAAAATAGCGCGCCGTCACGGCCGGATCGGACACCGGCGCGTCCGCGTCAAAGGCGCTCTCGAGCGAACGCACTGCGGTGGTGCCGACGGCGATCACACGATGACCCTCGGCCTTGGCCTTATGCACGGCGTCGACAACCTCCTGCGACACGTGGTAGCGCTCGGTGTGCATGACGTGCTGCGTGGGGTCGTCCTCCTCCACCAAGCGGAAGGTATCGATGCCCACCTCGAGCTCGACGGCGGCAAACTTGGCACCCTTGGCCTCGATAGCGGCCATGAGCTCAGGAGTAAAATGCAGGCCCGCCGTGGGAGCGGCAGCCGAGTGCTCCTCCTTCATGGCGTACACGGTCTGATATTTCTCGGGATCGCCCTCGTAATCGGTAATGTAGGGCGGCAGCGGCACGTGACCGGCAGCATGGATGGCCTCGTCAAGCGTGCGCGGCTCGCCGGCGGCATTGCAACCGGCCGGCTCAAAACGCACCAGGCGGCCGCCGCGACTATCGGTGACAAAGTCGACGACCTCGGCCGTCAGCACCACGGGAGCCCCCTCGGGCGCATGAGTGCCACCGGCGCGATACTCAATCTGAGCACCGGGCTTCAGGCGCTTACCCGGCTTGACCAAGCACTCCCAAACATGGCCCAGCGGGTCAACATCCTCGCGGCGCTTGAGCAGCAACGTCTCGACCACGCCGCCCGAGCCCGTCTTGCGACCGATAAGACGGGCCGGCATCACGCGCGTCTGGTTGATGACGAGCACGTCGCCCGGCTCGATATAGTCGATGATGTCACGGAAGATGCGGTGCTCGACGGTGCCGCCATGCCCTAACGGCGTTCCTGTCTCGGAGCCTTTGCGATCAACCACCAGCAGGCGGCAGGAGTCGCGCGGCTCGGCAGGAGCCTGGGCAATCAGTTCCTCAGGAAGGTTGTAGTCAAAATCATCGGTACGCATCTTTGCCTCTTTCACAAAGCGCGTCAGTCGAAAAAATCGACTGACGCGCGCATCATTCTCCCCTGTATCCTATCAGCTTGTTGAGAGAAATATAGTATGGAAACAGATTTGCGACTGTTTTCTCAACGCCCCGCTACTTAAGCGTTGCGTACATCACCGCCTTAATCGTATGCATGCGATTCTCCGCTTCTTGGAAAACACGAGACTTATCGGACTCAAAAACCTCGTCCGTGACTTCCATTTCGGTAACTCCAAACTTCTCAGCAATTTCGGCACCAACAGTAGTATTAG
The DNA here is from genome assembly GCA_048478035.1 of Collinsella aerofaciens. GTDB lineage: Bacteria > Actinomycetota > Coriobacteriia > Coriobacteriales > Coriobacteriaceae > Collinsella > Collinsella aerofaciens_CN. The sequence continues at coordinate 3,653 of DBGBCW010000002.1, forward strand.
TATCGTGGAAGCTCGGAAGGCAGTGGAGGAAAATCGCCTCGGGCTTTGCCATAGACATCACCTCAGCGGTCACACGATACGGCGACATGAGCTTAATGCGGCTTTCCCACAGCTCTGCGGGCTGACCCATGCCAACCCAAACATCGGTGTAAATTACATCGGCATCACGAGCGCCTTCCTCAATATCCTCTGTAATGGTAATCGTCGATCCATGCTCGGCCGCAATACGACTACATTCTGCAAGGAGTTCAGGATCATAGGATGTAGCCCCCTCCGAATTTCCCCCGATTGGGCCGCAAGAGCAGTAGTTAATGCCGAGCTTAGCGCAAATGACCATGAGCGAATCAGCGACGTTTCCGGCCGCCTTACCAAAAAATGTAAGTTTCCTGCCCTTAATCTCTCCAAACTCTTCACGCATGGTCAGAATATCGGCAAGCACTTGAGTCGGGTGAAATTCAGTAGTCAGCCCATTCCAAACGGGAACCCCAGCTTTTGCAGCAAGCTCCTCAACCTTCGCCTGTTCAAAGCCGCGGTATTCAATTCCGTCATACATGCGGCCAAGGACGCGAGCCGTGTCCTCAATCGACTCCTTTTTGCCCATCTGAGACGAGCCCGGATCCAAATAAGTTACACCCATGCCAAGGTCAAGTGCACCAACTTCGAAGGCGCAGCGAGTACGCGTGGAAGTCTTCTCAAATAGCAAAACAATATTCTTGCCTTCAAGGTATTTATGCGGAACACCGGCACGCTTCATGCTTTTGAAGTTAGCAGAAAGCTCAAGCAGATACTCAATCTCTTCCGTCGTGTAATCAAGCAGCTTCAGAAAACTGCGCCCAGCGATATTAACACCCATATTCGCCATCTCCCATCACAGTGGATTTGCAACTAAATATCTTCGCGCCAGAAGGGCATGCTCATGCAGCGCGGGCCACCACGACCGCGGGACAGTTCCTCGGAGGGAACGACCAAAAGTTCCAAACCGTTCTTGTAGAGCTCATCATTTGTGACAACATTGCGCTCGTAAACACAGACTTTACCAGGAGCAACGGCAAGAGTGTTCGACCCGTCGTTCCACTGCTCGCGAGATGCCTCAACCATATCGCCGGCACCGCACTCAATAAGCTGCACCTTCTCCACGCCAGTAGCCATTTCAAGAATATGTTCAAGCGTGTCATCAATCTCTTGAACAGCGACCATTCCCTCAGAGTCACCACGAGTCAGACGATAAACACGAAGGGTCTCAAAAATACCGGGATAAACTGTGAACTTATCGAAATCCACCATGGTGCAAACGGTGTCAAGATGCATGTAAGCATAGCCGTTGGGGATTTTAATAGCGTAAACGGTATCGATCTCAGAATTCCCAGATCCCCAGAACAAATTCTTTGCAAGCTCCTCAATCGCAGCCGCCTCAGTTCGCTGGCTAATTCCAATAGCCAAGGTATGAGCGTTAATGTTAAGCACATCACCGCCCTCGATATGCCAGGGATTCTTATGGTCGTACCAAATCGGAGTCCCTACATAATCGGGATGGTATTTGAAAATCGCTTCATAGAAGGGCACTTCACGATCTCGCTGTTTCCAATACATATGGTGAAGCAGAACGCCTTTGCCCACGGAAGCAAGAGGATCGCGAGAGAAATACGAGCTCGGAAGAGGCTTCAACACCAAATCATCGGGCTTCGCATCCTCATTATCCATCATACTAAGCGTAGTCGAGACGCGAGGCAGCTCAAGGTCACGATAACGATACCCCCCCATAGCCTCAAGTACAAACTGATACGAATCTGAAATAGCGTCGAGCTTTTCACGAACAGCCTGCTCAAGCAGAGGATTGACAATCCCGCTCTCAGCCATAAATGTATCGGTAAACTCAGCGCGAGCCGAGGGGCATGCATCCAGCGCCTCAGCAACGAGTTTCTCCATATAGAGAACCTCAACACCTTCGCTCCTCAGAAGATCCGCAAAGGCATCATGCTCCTTTTGAGCCACATCAAGATAGAAACAGTCGTGAATCCAGACATCCTCGAACTCTTCCGCCTTTACGTTCACAAGGTCACGACCGGGGCGGTGAAGCACAACTTTCTTGAGCTTACCAATCTCGCTGTGTACATTCAGTCCTTTAGACATTCCTGTTACTCCATTTCAGCCATGAAACCTACAGGGCAATAAGTCCCGAGATTGCTACGAATACGATATTGATGAGCGACACGACCAAGAAGAATTTCCAAACGGTCTTCCACCACTGGCCAAGCTTGATCTTACACACGCCCAAACCCGCTACAAGAATGGCGCTAGTAGGACAGATCAAAGACATCGTCGCGCTACCCATGGAGAGAGCCCACACGGCAGCCTCGGGATTAAGGCCCATGAGTTCGGTCAAAGGTCCAAAAATGGGAGCGGTCAGTGCTGCAAGGCCAGATGAGCTGGGAACCAGAATCGCCAGGAGGTTCTCAACCGCATAAAGAAGCGTAGTAAAGAGAACCGCCGGGATGCCGCCCAGACCAGTAGCGAGCGCATTGAGGATGGTATCAATGATCATGCCGTCAGAGGCAATGACAAGGATGCCACGCGCAAGTCCAACGACAATTGCCGAGAAAGCAAAGTCAGCGATACCCGCAACAAATTCCTGAGCGATGACGTCCTGACTAAAGCCCGCAATAACACCAGCCAACAGGCCCATGGCCAAAAAGACCGCAGAAATCTCGTTCATATACCAGCCCTGGGTCACAAGTCCCCAGATGATAAGGCACATACCAGCGATAAATACCGCAAGCACGCCTTTTTGACGACCCGTAAATTCCGCGTCAAGGGCAGATTCATCGGCAGCGAACTCGACTTTCTTGGCGATATCATCCTCAAATGTGATCGATGACTCAGGGTTCTTCTTTACCCTTCGTGCATAGAGGACAACCCAAGTAATTGCAACGGCGGTCAAAACAACCCAGGCAATCATACGCAGCCACAGCTGGGGGTTGCCCTGAATACCAAGAATACCTTGCGCAATGAGAACATTAAACGGATTAATCGTTGAGGCGATGTAACCCGTGCGCGCTCCAACGAACACGACCATGAACGCCGTCATCGAGTCGAAGCCCATAGCCATCATAATTGGCATGAAGATCGCAAAGAACGGAAGAGTTTCTTCCGCCATGCCAAAGCTCGTTCCGCCCAATGCAAAGAGAACCATCGCAATAGGAATAATTAGAATGTCTTTGTTCTTAAAGCGGCGAACGACACGACCCATTCCGCTCGTGATAGCGCCCGTTTTAGTAATAACCTGAAACGAACCGCCCACAATCAAGATGAATGCAACGACCTCAATTGCCTCTTGTATACCGCGCGTTGGAGCCTGAAGAACATCGAAGACGCCTTGTCTGAGATCTACTTCATCCCCGGTTTCCTCGTCAATATATGTCTTTTCACTCTGCTCATACGTACCTGCGACAGTGACTTCACGACCGTTCACCTCCTGACGCTGATAGGACCCAGAGGGAACAATCCACGTGAGAACAGCGAAGATGACCATAAGTGCAAAGATGATCGCATATACGTGCGGGACCTTGAACTGCTTGATGCCTTTCGAACTTTCCGCTGCCATTTCTCCTCCTTCATTCCTTTTCCCATCTATCCAGCTGGCACCATAAATGTATGAGGTTGCTCAGCGTTGGTCGGCCAACCATCGCCATCGTGTCGCTTTTCACCTATGAACGGCAGCTAAAGTGACGTTATTAATCAATCTGATATTTAAAATTGATGTTATTTATCAATTACATACGTCTTTTAACTTTTCCGCAACACAACAAGGAACCTGCCTTAGCCTTATATAAAAACCAGCAGGACAGGAGACAGACATGCAAGGCGTACACATAACAAATGAAATCGGTCATTTAAAAGCCGTACTTGTCCATCGACCTGGAGCTGAAACACAAAACTACCCTGATGCCGACTTCAGCCAAGTTTTCTCCCTGCGAAAACGGAGCGGTCGTTTTGACCTCGACAAAGCAATATATGAGCACGATTCCATGGTTCAATTGCTTAAGAAGCATGGCGTAGAAACCATTGAAATTAGGGACCTTCTCGAAGACTCACTTGAAACTGAGCCCCAATCACTTAAATATTTTATTGATGACTACCTCCGTTGCAGCGGAGCAACAGGCAGAGAGTTCCTCGAGACAATAACCCAGCTGTTTGAGAACGCTAAGAACACCCAGGAATTGGTGAATATAGTACTTAACGGCATTCGCTTTGGAGACACTGAGCTATGTTCAAACCAGTCGGAAACACTACGAGCGCTCGTGCACGAGCAATTTGACCCCGCCTCGCTCTTGGTCAATCCCCTCAACACGCTTTTTTTCACTCGTGATCCTGCTGTGGTAGTCGGAGACGGCATCATCCTAAATCATATGTATTGGCCTGAGCGTGATCGTGAGGTCGCCTTATACCGGCAGATATTCACCCACCACAAGATCATGGGAGAAACCCCAGTATGTGATTTGAACAGGAGTAGTTACCATATCGAAGGCGGAGACATTCTTGTTATCAGTGCTAAGACAATTTTAGTTGGAATCTCTGACCGAACTGAACCCGCCGCCGTCGAGTCACTTGCAAAAGAGCTCCTGACCTCAAATAAATTCCAGACCACCGAGCTAATTGCGATTCGAGTCCCCTCTGACGGGCTGCGTATCCACCTCGATACGTTCATAAGTAGAATTGATCACGACGCGTTCCTCATCGATCGTGAGATATGCAATGCCGTTGATGCATACAGCATTCAACTAAAACGATCCGGAAAGGGCCTTACGATCACTCCTATCGATCGCACGATTCCGGAAATACTCTCTGCAGCCTGTTGCGAACCAATAAAAGTAATTGACTGCGGAGGCGGGAATCAAACCGCCTACGAAAGAGAGCGCCGGAACAACGCAACGTCTATCCTTGCGCTCTCGCCAGGAAAACTATGCGTATATGAAGAAAACGTTTGGACCAACGAAGCGCTTGAGAAAGCAGGAATGGAATTATTCCCGTTATCCATTGACGAGCTCACCAAAGGCTATGGTGGCACAAACTGTCTATGCCTCCCCCTGTGGCGAGAGGATCTATAGCCATGGGCTTCGGGGCAAATATTCGTAAACTCCGCACCATGGAGCATCTTGGTCAGGCGCAACTTGCAGAGATGTTGGGGGTATCTAAAGAGACCGTTTGTCGTTGGGAAAAAAGTCGGTATGCCCCCCGTGAGCGCCATATTGAAAAGTTACAAGCGCTCTTCGGTTGCACCCGCGATGAACTTGTTGGCGAGGAAAACGGTTTGGCCGTAAAGCTCGCAAATAAAAGAATCGTCACCGACGAAGACCCTGCTATCCACGAAATGGAGGGCGCATTTCCCGTCATCGATATCGAATCGCAAAAGCGCCGCATCACGCACAGCCAACAAAATGCTTGCGCGCCCGTAGACGTAGCCAAGCGTCACCCACATAGCGTTTTCGTTAAAATCAAAGGTGACGAAATGTCCCGCATTTACCCTCCCGGCAGCTTACTACTTGTCGATACCACCGCAAAGCCTTGGAACGGCTGTGCTGTATTGGCGCTCGCAGACGGTAAAACACCGGTAATTAGGCGATTTGCAGAAGGAAACGACATGATTGTGCTGTCGTCCCATTCATATGCAACAGCAAGTCCGGATCTGATGTTTAACAAACGGAGGATTAGAATCATAGGAGTCGTCGTTTGGTATCAAGCGAGCCACGATCACACGCTTAATTAAATCGACTTTCCCAAAAACGACCGTACCGCACAGACAGCTCAAGGCCCCAGCCCAAATGAACTACTTTTTGGCGGCTTTGCGCTCGTCGCGGATACGGGCGCGGTCCATGGCCGCCTCGACAGCCGAGAAGCGGCAACCACAGTAGTTCTGCCGATACATGCCAAGCTCGCGCGAACGGCGTGTCGCCTCGGGGTAATACGGGCGAAAATCGCGAATCACCGGGGTGAGACCGCGGGCGGCAGCCAGACGCTCCAACACATCATTGCAGGTTTCGAACAACTGGTACGGCGAGACGGCGAGCGTCGTGCCCACAAACTCAAACCCGCGCTCCTGGGCCACGCGGCACGCCTCGGCCAGACGCAGGGCATAGCACGCGCGACAGCGACGGGCTCGGTCGGCACCCAGCGGCGCCACGCCGGTCTCCCAGCGATCGCGGTCCTCCCCTGCCTCGATGAGCTCGATGTCGCCATCGGCACACCACCGGCGCAGCTCGTCCAAGCGGCGCTGCCATTCATCGCGCGGTTGAATATTGGGGTTGGTCCAGCAAATCGTGGGCTCAAACCCCTCCTCGCGCAGCAGGCGAACCGGCTCAAGCGAGCATGGTGCACAGCACGCATGCAGCAACAACGACTTCATCGACATCTCCTCACCCAAAAAAGCGCACGCCAAAGGACGTATCCTCGCAGGCGACAATGCGGCGGTCGCGCAAAATGGTCCGCACGTAATACCAATCGCCCACACAACCCGACAAATGCAAGCCGGCCGCCAGGTAGCACAGCAGCGGATAGCCCGAAAACGCAAACCCCAGGGCAAGCGCCGCCGTCACAACAACCGTCGGCGCCAGGCAAACCGCCATGTACCGCCGGCGCGAATACACAACGCCCTCGGCGCAGGCATAGATCATCGCCGTCTCGCGATTCGCCCCAAAGGTCACCTTCGCGCCCGCAGGCGCCAGCAGCTTAAAAAACACACCGTGCACCAGCTCGTGCACGGCGAACGACGCCATTGAGATCGCAGCCAAGCCGACTATCCAGCCCACGACAGCCATCCAGCCGCCCGCGTCAGCCGCATCCAAGTCTGCAGGCCCACCCAGCAACATAAACACCGGCACCAAGCACACGGCAAACACGCCGACTACGACCATCCCCCACACAAAGCAAGCGTGCAGAAAATCCTCGTCTTCAAACGCATGTATGTTGGAAATCTCATTCATAGCATCTTAGGATAGCGCCCCTGCCACGTACCCGTCCGCATGTGCGATAATGTCGAACGATATGCACGAATTGACCACCGCGTCGCCAGGCCTTGCGCCCGGCCGCGCTCTCACCATATGCGAAGGAGTCCCATGGCATCCAAATACTCCATGAACGACCGTCCCAGCTGGCCTCGCCGCGCCATCGTTACCGCCGGCGAGCCCTACGGCAACAAGGGCCTTCACTTTGGCCACGTTGGCGGCGTCTTTGTCCCTGCCGACTTCTTCGCCCGCTTCCTGCGCGACCGCCTGGGCCGTGAGAACGTCATCTTCACCTCGGGCACCGACTGCTACGGCTCGCCCATCATGGAGAGCTACCGCAAGCTCAAGGAGAACGAAGGCTACGATAAGTCCATCGGCGAGTATGTCGAGTCCAATCACTCCCGCCAGGCCGCGACCCTCAACAACTACAACATCAGCTGCGATATCTACGGCGGCTCGGGCCTTGAGCCGGCCGCGCAGATTCACAACGAGGTGACCGCCGAGATTATCAAGCGCCTGCACGAGCAGGGCACCATCTCCAAGCGCTCCACGCTGCAGTTCTACGATGCCAAGGCCGGCACGTTCCTCAACGGCCGTCAGGTAATCGGCCGCTGCCCCATCCAGGGCTGCAAGTCCGAGAAGGCTTATGCCGACGAGTGCGACCTGGGTCACCAGTTTGAGCCCGAGGAGCTCATCGCGCCCAAAAGCCAGCTCACCGGCGAGGTGCCCGAGCTGCGCCCGGTAGACAACCTCTACTTCGACCTGCCGGCCTACCTCGACTTTATGAAGACCTATACCGCCAAGCTCGCCCAGAACCCGCAGGTTCGTTCCGTGGTCTCCAAGACCATGGAGGAGTGGCTGCTGCCGGCCCAGCTCTATATCCAAAACAAGTTCCGCGAGGCCTTCGATGCCGTCGAGGACCAGCTGCCCGAGCACACCGTGCTGGAGCCCGAGGGAAACAAGAGCAGCTTTACCGTCACCTTCCCCAGCTGGAAGGAGCGCGACGACGCCCATGCGGTGCTCGCCAACGGCGGCGTGCGCTTCCGCAGCGGCAAAGCGCTCGTGCCTTTCCGCATCACCGGCAACATCGACTGGGGCGTTCCGGTGCCCCAGGTCGACGGCGTTTCCGACGTCACCTGCTGGTGCTGGCCAGAGAGCCTGTGGGCGCCCATCAGCTATACGCGTACCGTGCTCGCGCGCGATGCCAAGGCCGCCGGCGTGACCGAGGGCGTCGCCGCCCAGGATGCCGCCCTCATGGGCGAGCCCGCTGCCGACTCCACACAGGTGCCCGCGCCCACCTACCAGCACAGCTCGCTCGACTGGCGCGACTGGTGGTGCTCGGACGACGCACAGATCTACCAGTTTATCGGTCAGGACAACATCTACTTCTACTGCATCGCGCAGACCGCCATGTGGGAGGCCCTGGGCTGGGACCTCACGCAGAGCACCGTCAGCGCCTGCTACCACCTGCTCTACATGGGCAAAAAGGCCAGCTCGTCCTCGCAGACGCCTCCCCCGCCGGCAGACGACCTACTCAACCACTACACCTGCGAGCAGATGCGCGCGCACTGGCTGTCGCTCGGCCTGTCCGAAAAGCCGGTGAGCTTTAGCCCCAAGGCATACGACACGCGTGTGACCGGCAAGGACAAGGACGGCAACGAGGTGCGCGCCTGCGACGACAAGCGCGTTATCGATCCGGCCCTTAAGGAGAGCGCCCTTTTGACCGGCGTATTCAACCGTCTGGCCCGCAGCTGCTTCTACGGCGTCGCCGTCAAGGAAGGCGACGAGAGCCCCTATCGCAACGGCTGCATCCCCGCCGGTGCCGCCTCTGCCGCCGTGGTCGAGGCTGCCGAGCAGGCAGCTCTTGCCTTTGAGCAGGCCATGTACAAGTTCGAGACGCACCGCGCGCTTGCCGTGTGCGACGACTACCTGCGCGCCGCCAACAAGCGCTGGAGCGACGCCTCCAAGGCCGCCAACAAGCTCGAGGGCGACGAAGCAAACGCAGCGATGACGCAGGCCCTGGTTGATGCCTTTACCGAGCTGCGCGTGGCGACCGTCCTGATGCACGGTATCGTCCCGGCCGGCTGCGAACTCATCTGCGAGTACTTCGACGTCGATCCGGTCGCCTTCTTTAGCTGGGATAACATCTTTGCCTCCACGGACGAGTTCGTAGAGAGCCTGGGCGAGAAGCCCGGCGACCACCGCGTGAAGCCGCTGCCCCCGCGCTTCGACTTCTTCAGCAAGCACGAGAGCCAGTACTAAAGCACGCTAGTAGCAACGCGCCCGGGAATGATTATTCTGGGACGGGGATTAAAAAATCATTCCCGGGCGCCACAGTACAGTCTTTTTGTGACGGGAGTCATGGAATGATTATTTAATCCCCGTCCCAGAATAATCATTTAGGTGGAAGGAAAGACGGATGTCCAAGCCGCGTCGTCGTAAGCAGAAAAAGCAGGTTAAGCCCGAGCTCAAGCTCAGGCAGTTTGCCGCTACCGAGCTTTCCGACCAGCTTGCCGCCCTTCCCTGCGCCGCCGACCTGCCGCGCTTTATGGTCGACACGGTCGCCGGCGCCTATGCGCCCGCCGATGCCGAGCTCATGATCGAGGGCTTCGGCGCCGCGGCCACACGCCCGGTCACGCTGCGCGCCAACACGCTCAAGGCGACCGCCGAGGACATCGCTGCGGCGCTCGGTGCCGCCGGCATCGCCCACAACCCCGTCGCTTGGTATCCGGACGCCTTTATCCTGCCCGAGGCCCAGGTTTCCGACCTATGGGACCTCGACATCTACCGCGACGGCAAGATCTACCTACAGAGCCTGTCGTCCATGATGCCGCCTTTGGTGTTGGGCGCCCAGGCAGGCGAGGACATCCTGGACATGTGCGCAGCCCCTGGCGGCAAGACGACGCAGATCGCCGCCCTCACCCAGGGCCAGGCACACCTCACGGCCTGCGAGATGAGCATTCCCCGCGCCGAAAAGCTTGAGTCCAACCTCCACCGCCAAGGTGCCAAAAACGTGCCCGTCATGCGCATCGACGCACGCGAGCTCGACGAGTTCTTCCGCTTTGACCGCATCCTGCTCGACGCTCCCTGCACCGGCACGGGCACCGTCATCAGTGGCAACGAGAAAAGCCTGCGCGGCCTCACCGAGCAGCTGCTCGTCAAGTGCGCCCGCTCGCAGCGCGCGCTTCTGGACCGCGCCATGGGAGCCCTCAAACCGGGCGGCACGCTCGTCTATTCCACCTGTTCGATCATGCCGCAGGAAAACGAGGACGCCCTGCAAGAGGCCCTCGACAAGCACATGGATTGCGAGCTTATCCCCCTCGACGGCACACCGAGCGAAAGTGAAGCGCGTCGCGCCCAGGATGCCGGCGAGGAGCCGCATATCGAGTGCAACGCCCTCACCGAGGCCATCGCCGCCGGCCATGTCTCGGCCATCGCCAACGGTATGCCCGGCACGCTGACCATTCCGCCTAGCCGCGATTTTGAGGGCTTCTACATTGCCCTGATCCGAAAACGCAGCTAGCGCACGGATCAAAAACTCAACAAGCTATCTCTGTGCGCGTTTGCCCTGCTGGTCGCGATGCTGTTTAAGCATCGCGCGCTCCTTGCGTTCGGCCCTTTTGCCCTTAATGGCCGTGACCACAAAGTAGATGACCGCGGCGGCAACGATTGCGCCCACGCACAGGCCAATCGAGCCAAACATTGCTGTCAATTCCATACCGCGTCACCTCTCTTTTAAACGGGACTTTCAAGATAGCACCTCGATCCTCGCCACCACAGCTCCTTCACGTTCTCCCGCCCTTCGGTCTAACGGATGGTGCGGCGGGGAAAAATCAACTCGTCAAACGATTTAGCATTCGCAATTCCGGCTGCATCGCGCCGGCCACCATCGCATAGAATCGAGCCTCCATGGATACCCTCAACGACCTAAACGAACGCGTCGACGCCTTTGTCGGCACCAGCTCCTTCGACACGCCTGCCGCGGCAAACGACCAAGCTCCCATCGATGTACCCGCCGAGGTTCACGAGGACATCGTCGCCTCGGTCGATTTCTCCGAGGTCGAGCTCGCAGACGAGTTCACCGAGCCCCAGGTAGCCGTGACTCCCAACGGACTGCTCCCCATGGAGCCGCTGCCCATCGACGGGCGTTTGCGCAAGGCGGCCCTCCGCATGCCCGACGAGATCGAGGAGGCCAGCGGCTTTACGCTCTTCGGCCGTCGTATCAAATCGCTCATCTACACCACCGATGTCGCGGTTATCCGCAACTCCAACGCCGACGCCGTCTTTGCGGTCTACCCTTTCACGCCGCAGCCCGCCATTACGCAGGCACTGTTGACCGTCGCCGAGTGCCCGGTCTTTGTAGGCGTGGGCGGCGGAACTACGACCGGCAAGCGCTCCGTGCAGATGGCAGCCGTCTCCGAGATGCAGGGCGCGGCGGGCTGCGTGGTCAACTCCCCCGCCACTGCCGAGATGGTCGAGCACATCACCAACATCGCCGACATCCCCGTCATCGCCACGGTCGTACGTTGCGACGATGATGCGCATGCCAAAGTGCGCGCCGGAGCCAAGATTCTCAACATCGCCGCCGGCAAAAACACACCCCAGGTCCTGCGTGAACTGCGCGAGCACTATCCCAACCTGCCGCTCATCGCACCGGGCGGCAAGACGCCCGAGAGCATTCGCGAGACCATCGCCGCCGGCGCCAACGCCATCATCTGGACGCCGCCTTCGGCCCAGCAGCTACAGGCCGACATGATGCAGCGTTATCGCAAGATGAAGGAAGACGCCACACCTGTCATCTCGCGCGACGATGTGCCCATTATCGACCAGGTCGCCGCCGCCGAAGTCAGCCAGGTCGAGAACATGAATCCCGACGTGCCGATTCCCGACGAAGTCATCGAGCGCGTCGCTTCGATCCACGAGCGCGTCGAGGAGCATCGCGCCAATCGCGGCCTCAAGCCGTCACTGCACGGCTTCTTCTTCCGCGGAAAGAAACGCTAGCCGCAACAGCAAGGCCCGCCCCACAAACGTGAGACGGGCCGTTTTCGTTTGAGCAATCATGCAGCAACGTGATGGGGCATATTAATCCACGCGCTTGTCGCCCATAAAGAAGAGCGCCACCGTACCAGGTCCGGTATGCGAGCCAATCAGAGTACCGATGTCATTGATCTCAATCTTGCCTTTAAGCTGCGGAACCTGTTCCTCAATCAGCGCCGCAACTGCCTCGGCATCCTCGCGGCACGCCGAGTGCGACATGATGCACTTACCCGAATAATCCGTACCGCCCTGCACGTGTGCCATCATGGTCTTAGCCATCTCGGAAATCGCGCGCTTCTTAGTGCGAATTTTCTCACGTGGCGACAGCTTACCTTCGCAATCGACCGTCATAAGCGGGCAAATCTTAAGCGCCGTGCCAATGATCGCGCTCGCGGCCGAAATGCGACCGCCGCGCAGGTAGCTCGACAGATCGGTCGAGAAGAACCAGTGGTGCAGGTTGAGTTTATGCTCCTCAATCCAAGCGGCCGTCTCGTCGAGTGAAGCCCCACTATCGCGCACGTCGGCGGCATATTCCAGCAACAGACCAAAGCCCGAAGACGCCCCCAGCGAATCGATGACGCGCACCTTGCCGCCCTGGGGATAGCGATCCGCGAGCATCTGCGCCGCAACGCAGGCCGATCCATACGTGCCCGAAATACCCGACGACAACGCCAGGTGCAGCACGTCTTTACCCTCGGCAACAAACGGCTCCCAAAACTCCTTGTACTCACCCACGCTCACCTGAGACGTCTTGGGCATGGCGCCCGCGGCAATCTGGGCAAAAAACTTGTCCGGCGTAATCGACTGATACAGATCGTCCGTATAGACAACATCGATCGCGTCGGAAATGTTGGTGTAAGCGCGCCGACGGCTGACCGCCAAACGCAAGCGGCCCCTGTCCTAGAATCTGGAATTGCTACATAACACAGGTTCTGGGAAAGGACAGGGACCGCTATGGAGATATTAGCAGAC
>DBGBCW010000003.1:0-10643 GCA_048478035.1 Collinsella aerofaciens
CGCCGTCAACGCGTTCCTCAGGGCGCTCGTCCGGGAGGGCGGGATGCCGTTCGAGATGAGGGTCAAGACGCCGGCGCCCGACGGGGAGACGGCGAGTTAGCCGGCAGGCCGGTATGTCAATCCTGGTCTAACAGAGCCTTAATTATTCTTGGGCCTATAGTCAGAGTCACAAAGAACGGGAATAGCATCTTCGATAAACTGCTGGAGGCCTTGAAAATGCTTGAGACCAACTGCATCAGTGATAGAGCCCGCTCTATTCTGACGATATTCGTAATAATTCAAATCAAGTGCAGAATAAGTCTCAGCGTCAAGAAGACTATTCATTACGAAATTTAGGTCCTCTGAGACACGTCCGTCCTCAGGAAACCTAAGCCCACAGTTAAACAAAAATGCACGTCTATATATTTTCATACATGCGCTATCAGGAAACTTAGGCAGTCTAGACAAGTAGTAAAGAACTTCGCTCTTGCTTTTTTGATTAATGAAACCGGGCTCAATATGATAGCCGATTGATTTTTTAACTCCATCAGGGTATAGCTTGCAGCTATCCAGAAACAAAATATCAGGCTTAGTATCTTCAAGCTCATGGAGAATAGCGGGGAGGCAGTTCTCAGAAATTAGATCGTCCGAATCAACAAACGCAACGTAATCTCCTGAAGCAGCATCTAATCCTGCATTTCGAGCAGAAGCTAAGCCACCGTTTTCCTTATGAATAACAGTTACACGATCATGTTCGCGTGCAATATCATCAGCAATTTGCGAAGACCTATCAGTCGAGCCGTCATCCACAAGAAGAACTTCACAAGTACTGTCAACCTGATTTAAGATACTTTTACAACAATCGAGGAGGTAATCCTCCACGTTATAAATAGGAACAATAAAACTCAATTTCATAGTTTTGGTTTTCTCCAAACCTCTATTTATCTGCAATCGCTTTAATAGGCGACACCGTTTTGAGACAGTGGGAGTAATAATCCTCGAGACGTTTTGAAGCAGCAGACACATCAAAAGCCTTCAAGCTCTCTGAATCATTTGGATCAGCGTCTATCTTCCTCATGGAGATCAAATGCTCACACCATTTTTGAGGGCTAGAACTCAACCGCTCAAACTCCATAAGGGAAGTCAATTTGATTTCAGATGTGATTGCATCCGATGCCAAGATTGGAGTTCCACTAGCTTGGCATTCAACTCCAACAACGGGAAGTCCTTCATATTTGCTTGGAAGACAAAAGACATCAAAAGCTTGATATAAACTTGCAACATCGGATCTAATCCCTAGTAATAAGACAGAATTCGATATGCCCAAATCAATTGACATCTGTTTAACATGCTCCAGCAGTGGCCCGTTTCCCACAAGTGCGAGCACTGAATTTGGCTCATGGGAAAGGACCTCTCTAAAAACAGCTAATAGAAAGTCATGGTTCTTCTGATCGACAAACCTTCCGACGTGTCCAATAAGGAAGGTATCGTCTGCAATGCCGAGCTGTTTCCTAACATGCATTCGACTATCTGGATTAGGAGAAAACTGGCTTAAATCAATGGCGTTATTCATAACAGAAAATGACGTTTTGCGGCCAAACAGCCATTTCCCAGCAAACTCACTACAGGCAACTTTATTCGTGGGATATCGATTTGCCTGAGTTTTCAAAACAGCCTTAAGGGCGTTCTTGGCATACTCACCCCTACCGCTCGTAGAGTGGCTATGGGCGATACGCACAGGAACGCCGGCCTTCTTTGCCGCGCGAAGCGGAAAGACGGAAAGAGCGTTGATGTGGCTATGCACGATCATCCAGCCCTCTTGTTTAAAGAGACGGTGGAGCTCTCGCTGATATTCAATTACATGCTGATAGGGCGGAATCACGAAGACTCGGCCACCGAGCGATTCAATCTCCTCGCTGGGCACAAGAGTCGAATCGGAATCGACAAGGAAGTCGAACTGCACTTTACTGCGATCGATATGACGGTAGTAATTCATAACGACGGCCTCAACGCCGCCGCCATTCATTTTTCCGACTATCTGTGCGACACGAATTGGATTAGCCATCTAACGCCCCGTCCTCTTCTTGCCGAACATGGCGCCAAAGGTGCCAGTAAAGCACTTCCAATCCATGCGAAAGCAGCGGTTGTGCACGTAATGAAGTTCAATTTTTTGACGCAGACCGCTCTCGAACGTCGCAGCATTGCGGTCGGTTGCCTGCCATAAACCCGTGATGCCGGGCTGGACAGAAAGCAACTCAGCCTTTTCCTCGTCCGAAAAGTGCTGCTCAAGTTCGTCTCTTGTAATGGGGCGCGGTCCGATGACGGAAAGATCACCATTCAGCACGTTCAGGAACTGCGGAACTTCGTCGATAGAGCACTTGCGAATGAACTGGCCGACTTTCGTAATGCGAGGATCATCGTCGACCTTGCGCTCGACTTCCCACTGATGTAGCTGCTCAGAGCTTAGATACTTCTGTACATTGCCAGCGTCGGCGACCATGCTGCGAAGCTTACGGATCTTGATAGTCTTACCGCCCTTGCCGACGCGTTCCTGTGCGTACAGCGGGTTTCCAGGAGATTCAAGGCAAATGAACGCACAAACAATGGCCACTGGAATTACCAGCACCACACTCACGCAAAGGCTGAAAACAAGATCAAACAGTCTCTTCAAAAAACGGTAAGCCAGCGTACCACTCGGTTGTATCTTCTGAACGGCTAGCGCGGCCCCCACCGGCGCGTTTTTCCCTGTCGTTTCTTTAGTAGTCAAGTTCAAATCCACGTCCCTGTTCCCAGGGATCCCCCCCCCATCGATGAATTCAGAATGCGAATGAATTGCCGGCGCAACGTCCCCTTACGTCTTACTGGGCACGTCCAACGGAAGCAGCTCCCTAAATGCGGAGTCGCCTTCGCCCACGTCTACCAGGCACCAGCGCTTATGACGGTCGATCTTCTTAACACGGGCCTCTTGCCCCACCAAGGGTCCTTGCTCTATGTGCAGCACGCCGTCTTCTATGCGGGCTACGCTGTTGCGCACCACACCGTCGTCGTCGAGCACGCTGCGGTACCAGTCCTGCGCATCGTCCGGCATGGGCGCATAGGCCCGCTCCCTGCTGCCGGCAATGCGACAGCCAAAGCTCAACTGAGCCAAAGCCTTGTCGAGCAGGGCGGCATCGCGCGTGGCGACGAAAAAGTATTCCTTGTACATAGGTTTGGTTTGGAGCGACCAAGCGCCGTCCCGCTTAAACCAGAACTCCTTTTGCATCACAAAAGCGTCCTGCATCAGCTCATGCGGGATAATGCGGCGGACCTTTTCGCAGGTCTCGCGCTCTTTACCAAGGGGGGGTGTGGACCAGATACCAGCGGACGCGGCCGTGCTGGCTGTTGGTGGTAGTGCCGCTAAAGGCACCGGGCAGCTGCTCTTGGCGCCGCGTTGTCTGTTCCATCTCTCGCCCCCTTTTCTTATCTCCGCGACGCACGCGGATGCAGGGGCGTTAAGAACAGGCTTCTCGCTCGCAGCTAGGCGCAGTCGCAAAAGTACAGGTTTTTGTAGAGGCGTATGGAGATGCACCCATTCGCGGCGTATTTTGTGCAATCTGGGAAAACGCGAGCAGTTTGCTCGTATAATGAACTCCGTCGAAAGATGCAAAAACCTGTACCTTTTTGCACAACAAAAAAGCCACTCTTACCAGCGGCTTTTCTTCTATAGACAACAAAAAAAGCGACCGCCCGCGAGGACGATCGCCTTTATTAATTCTTGTATTGTTTGTGCTAGGCGCGGGTCTTGATCTCCTCGAGCACCTTGGCCACAAACTCGTCAACGCTCATCTGAACGGTCTCGTTAGAACGATCGCGGACGGAGATGTTGCCGGCCTCGACCTCCTTCTCGCCCAGGATGAGCATGTAGGGCACGCGGTCAATGGAGCGAGCCTCGCGGATCTTGTAGCCGATCTTCTCGTCGCGGTCGTCGCAGACCACGCGAATGCCGGCCTCCTCCAGCTTGGCGCACACCTCGTGGGCGTAGTCGCGGCTCTTCTCGGAAACCGGAAGTGCCTTGACCTGCACGGGGGCCAACCAGGTGGGGAACTTGCCCGCAAAGTGCTCAATCAGAATACCGATAAAGCGCTCGATGGAGCCAAAGCACACGCGATGCAGCATGATGGGGCGCTTCTTGGTGCCGTCGGCATCCACGTACTCCAGATCAAAGTTGAGCGGCATCTGGAAGTCGAGCTGGACGGTGCCGCACTGCCAGGTACGGCCGAGCGAGTCCTCCAGGTGGAAGTCGATCTTGGGGCCGTAGAAGGCGCCGTCGCCCTCGTTGACCTCGTAGTCCATGTGCAGCTGCTCCAGAGCGGTGCGCAGGCCCTCCTCGGCGCGCGCCCAGTCCTCGTCCGAACCCATGGAGTCCTCGGGGCGGGTGGAAAGCTCAACGTGGTACTTAAAGCCAAACTTTTGGTACACGGAGTCGATGAGGTTGACCACGCCCACGATCTCGTCGGTCAGCTGGTCGGGACGCACAAACAGGTGGGCGTCGTCCTGGTTAAAGCAGCGCACACGGAACAGGCCGTGCAGGGCGCCGCGCAGCTCGTGGCGGTGGACCAGGCCAATCTCGCCGGCGCGGATGGGCAGCTCGCGATAGGAGTGCGGCTTGGAGGCGTACACCAGCACGCCGCCCGGACAGTTCATGGGCTTAATGCAGTACTCTTCGTCGTCGATGACGGTGGAGTACATGTTGTCCTTGTAGTGGTCCCAGTGGCCCGAGGTCTTCCACAGCTGCTTGTTCATGATGAGCGGCGTGGAGATCTCCACGTAGCCGGCCTTGTGGTGGATCTCGCGCCAGTAGTCCAGCAGCGTGTTCTTAAGGATCATGCCGTTGGGCAGGAAGAACGGGAAGCCGGGGGCCTCGTCGCGCATCATAAAGAGGTCCATCTCGCGGCCGATCTTGCGGTGGTCGCGCTTCTTGGCCTCCTCGAGCATGTGCATGTGCTCGTCGAGCTCTTCCTTGGTGGCAAAGGCGACGCCGTTGATGCGGGTGAGCATCTTGTTGTCCTTGTCGCCCTTCCAGTAAGCGCCCGAGACGCCGGTAAGCTTAAAGGCCTTGAGGGCCTTGGTGTAGCAGATGTGGGGACCGACACACATGTCGATGTAGTCGCCCTGCTGGTAGAAGGTGATGCGGGCGTCGTCGTCCAGGTCGCCGATGTGCTCGACCTTGTACTTCTCGCCGCGCTCCTCCATAAGGGCGATGGCCTCGGCGCGGGGCTTCTCGTACACGGAGAACTTGAGGTTCTCCTTGACGATCTTCTTCATCTCGGCCTCGATCGCGGGGAAATCATCCTCGCTGATCTTGACGCCCTCGGGAAGGTCGACGTCGTAGTAAAAACCGTTGTCGGTCGCGGGGCCGTAGGCAAAGTCGGCCTGGGGGTACAGGCGCTTGATGGCCTGCGCCATGATGTGCGCGGCGGAGTGGCGGATGACGTGCGTGACCTCGTCCTGCGGGAGCTCGGCCACCGAACCGTCATTGTAAAGTGCCTTCATGGGTATGTTTTCTCCTCTCGGATGCCTGGTGTACAAGTGCGGGCGCCCGGCGCCTGTGGCGCTTGGTGGGCGCGGCGTTTTGACTTGCATCATTATAGGCAGGTTACCTTGGTATACAAGCGCCCGCCGCACCTTAATGGCACGGCGGGCGATTTTCTACGCATGCTTCATCGCGTGGGGCGGGGTGCGCGTGCGGCGCGGGGCGTTTGCGCGGGATGCCCGCGGTGCGCCCGTGGTTTGCGGCCGGCCCGACGATGGATGCGCTACTGGATGCGAGTTCGGCAGTAGGGGCAGACCTTCCAGTGCGCATCGAGCGGGCGATGGCAGCTCGGGCACACGTTGCGAACCTGGGTGTCGCACACGGGGCAGACCACAAAGTCCTTCTCGATGGGGGCGCCACACTGCGGGCAGGTGCCGTACTGGGCAAGCTGACGCTCGCGCAAGGCCATGTCCAGCTCCTGCTCCTCGCGGTCAGCCGCGTAGGAGTGCGGGCGCAGGACCAGGTAGGCAATGAGGCCCACAAACGGGATGAGGGCGATGATGCCCCATGCCACGTAGGCGCTGGCGCCGCGGCGGCGAGCGTCGATGAACACATAGACGACCGACAGCACATACAGGGCGATGATAAAGCCAACGAAGGCATAGACGACGCCCATGAGCTGCGGCGACATGAGCTCGGAGATGTACTTGGACATTACGGGTACCTTTCGGAATATTAACAGTCCGGTCAAGTTTACCACGGGGTTTGTTTATATGGGACTGCGGCTGGGTACGGGGCTGGCGCGGACACAAGCATCTCAATCTGTAACAGGTGGGAGCGGAATCTGGGTCTAGATGTTACAGATCGAGACACAGGAGTCCCTCCCCGACCTCAATCTCGATCTGTAACATCTTGGGCCCTAAAACCCCTCTTACTGTTACAGATCGAGACATTCAAAATCCGTCGGAAGATTTGTCTTGATCTGTAACATCTACAACCCAAATCATCAGCAAACTGTTACAGATTGAGACAAAAGAAAACTGTCCAGGTCGAATGTCTCAATCTGTAACAGTTACTCGGCAAAAACAGTCCCAGATGTTACAGATTGAGACAAACCATTCTCTACCCGACTTAAATCTCAATCTGTAACATCTAGAACCCAAAAACAGTTCTTACTGTTATAGATCGAGATGAACGGTAAACCCTTAGATCAAATATCTCAATCTGTAACAACAACTCGGCAAAAACAGGTCTAACCGTTACAGATTTAGACATTCGAAACCGACTGATAGGTTCATCTAAATCTGTAACATCTGGACCCCAAAACGGTCCCTAGATGTTACAGATCGAGACAAACGGAGGGCCCGTCTGGCAAACGTCTCGATCTGTAACATCTAGAACCCAGTTCTTCTGCTCACTGTTACAGATCGAGACAAACCTCTGACACCAGGGGCGGCAGACGAGGTCGCCGATGGGCCTGAGCCCCCCTCGCCTGCCGTTGGCGGGTGTTGCGGGGCTGTTCGCCGCATTGCCGCTGCACCGGAGATGTACAGACCGTAGGATAGACCTATTGACAGCCTGTCAACTTGTCTGGGAGGCACCGTGGCAGAAACGTTTGATATCGCGATTGTAGGCGCGGGCATCACCGGATGCGCCATCGCGCGGCAACTCGCGCGCTATGACATGTCCATTTGCGTTGTCGAGGCGGCCAACGACATCGCGCTGGGCGCGTCGAAGGCCAACGGCGGCCTGGTTCACGCTGGCTACGATCCGACTCCGGGCACGGTCAAGGCGCAGGTCAACGCCCGTGGTTGCGAGCTATATGGCACGTGGGCCCAGGAGCTAGGCTTTTTGTTCCGGCGCACTGGGTCGATGGTACTGGGGTTTAACGACGAAGACCGCGCGCACCTGGAGAAGCTGCGCCAGAATGGCCTGGCCAACGGCGTGCCCGAGCTGTCGATTATCGGACCCGAGCGCATCAACGAGCTGGAACCGCGCGCGAGCGCCGAGGCGACGTGCGCGCTGTGGTGCCCTTCGACCGGTTACGTCGACCCGTTTGAAGTGGCCATCGCCGCGTTGGAGAACGCGGTTGCCAACGGCGTGACCTTTATGCGCTCCGCACCGGTGGAGGCGATTAAGGTTGCTGGCTCGGATGACGGAGCCGCGCGCTTTACGCTAGCAACGCCCGCAGGCGACGTGCGCTGCCGTTATCTGATCAACGCCGCGGGCAACGGTGCCGCGGACATCTCGCACATGGCCGGCGCCGAGGAGTTTCAGATGGTCTGGCGCCAGGGCAACATCGTAGTGCTGGACAAGGAGCCGTGCGCGCTCATGCCGCTCTACCCCGTTCCCACGCCGGTGTCCAAGGGCGTTATCGTCACGGGCACCGTACATGGCAACACCGTGATTACCGCGACGGCCGCCGTGCGCGAGCCAGGCGACACGCAGACCTATGCAAGCGATGTGAACGCGCTGCTGACGGGAGCGCGCAAGCTGGTGCCCGATCTAGACACACGCCGCGTGGTGCGCGCGTTTGCCGGCGGACGTCCGGTCATTCCGGGGACCAACGACTTCTTTATTGGGCAGTCGGACGTGGTTTCGGGACTGTTCCAGGCCGCGGGCATTCAGTCGCCGGGCGTGGCAAGCGCGCCGGCCATTGCCGAGCGCATGGAGCAGGTGCTGCGCGATGCCGGCGTGGCTCTGCGCGAACGGGACGACTGGGACCCTATACGCCGCGCGCCGGACGACTTCGACCGTGCGCCGCTCGCGCGCAAGGAAAAGCTGATTGAGTCCGACCCCGCGTGGGGGCAGATCGTCTGCCGCTGCGAGACGGTGCCCGAGGCCGAGATCGTGGCCGCAATCCGACGCCGCCCGGGCGCGGTTTCGGTCGAGGGCGTCAAGCGCCGCTGCCGTGCCGGCATGGGTCGGTGCCAGAGTGGCTTTTGCCAGAGCCGCGTGGTGGCGATTCTGGCCCGCGAGCTGGGGTGTGACCCCAGCAAGGTGCTGCTGGAGGATGCCGGATCTTGGCTGGTCGAGGGACCGCTGAAGGGGGTGCGCTAGGATGGCGACGTTTGGTATGCGCGACGATCGCGCGGAGACCGGAGCTGTAGCGTCGGTGTCGACGCAGGCGTTCGACGTGGTCGTTATCGGCGGCGGACCTGCCGGCATGGCGGCCGCGCTTTCCGCGCATAAGGCCAGCGCGCGCGTGGCTATCGTGGAGCGCGAGCAGCATCTGGGCGGAATCCTCCGCCAGTGCATCCATCCCGGCTTTGGACTATCGCACTTTAAGCAGGAGCTCACCGGCCCCGAGTATGCGCAGCGCTTTATCGACCAGGTGCGCGCGACCGACATTGCGCTGTTCTTGGACAGCATGGTGATTGGGATTGATTCAGGCGAGTGCGCGTCGGGTGCAGACGAGAGCTCAGAAGATGGCGTCACCCATACCGTCACGCTCATGAGCCCTGCCGGCATGCTGCAGCTCACCGGGCGCGCGGTCGTCCTTGCCATGGGCTGCCGTGAGCGCACCCGCAGCGAGATCAAGATCCCCGGCAGCCGACCCGCCGGCGTGTTTACGGCCGGCCTTGCGCAGCGATACATCAATATCGAAAACCTCAAGCCCGGCTCGCGTGCCGTCATTTTGGGCTCGGGTGACATCGGACTTATCATGGCGCGCCGCTGCACGCTCGAGGGGATTTCGGTCGAGGGCGTGTACGAGCTCATGCCGTACGCCAACGGCCTGCGCCGCAATGTGAAGAACTGCCTGCACGACTTTGGAATTCCGCTGCACCTGTCCACCACCGTCACACGCGTGATCGGGCACAACCGCGTGGAAGCGGTCGAGATAAGCCAGGTCGACGAACATCTGGCGCCCATTGCCGGAACGGAGCGCATCGTTCCGTGCGACACGCTGCTGCTTTCGGTGGGATTGATTCCCGAGAACGAGCTTTCGGTGGGCGCGGGCGTTGAGCTTGACCCGCGCACGCGGGGCGCCGTGGTGGACCAGAGCTTGCAGACAGGCGTGCCGGGCATCTTTGCCTGCGGCAATGTGCTGCACGTGCACGACCTTGCGGACAATGTGACGACCGAGTCCGAGAGGGCTGGCGCAGCTGCGGCGGCGTACGCGCTGGGGACCGGCGCGGGCACCGTTCCGGACTGGGAGCTCACCGTCTCCCCTGCCGGCGTTGCGGGATACGCACTGCCGGGACGCATTACGACCGTGGCGCTCACCAAGCTGAACTTCCGCGTGCGCCGGCCAGTCGATGCCGCCTGCGTGAGGATCTTGGCCGACGGCGAGGAACTGTTCGCCGGCAAGGTCCGCGCTTTTAAGCCAAGCGTCATGGAAAGCTTCCCGCTGCCGGCGAAGGTGATTCAGCGCGCACTCGACCTAGGTGCTAGAGAGATTATTCTGTCTGTCGATCCCATTGAGGAGGCATAGCTCATGAGCACGAATGCGACCGAGACGCTGCAGTTCAACTGCACCACCTGCCCATCCGAATGCCTCCTGACCGTAGAGGTAGAGCGTGACGCAGACGGCGCCGTGGTAGAAGTGCGCTCCGTAACCGGCAACAACTGCCTGCGCGGCGATAAGTTCGCGCATCAGGAGCTCACCTGCCCCATGCGCGTGCTCACCACCACCGTGGCCGTATCCGGCGGCGACGAGGCGCTGCTGCCTGTGCGCACGGCTGAGGCCATCCCGCTGGCACTCCACGCCCAAGCCATGGCCCTCATCCGAGGCCTAGTCGTCAACGCCCCCATCCGCATGGGCGACATCGTGCTAGAGAACCTCCTAGACACAAACATCAACCTAATCGCCAGCATGAACATCGACCGAGCCCAAGTAGCTAATTAGGGACGGGGCACTTTTAGCTACTCCACCATCCGCCCGGTCCTCCTCCGCAGTTGCGGTGTAATACGGACTGTTTTATGGCTTCAGGCCGCTAAACAGTCCGTATTTCACCGCAACTTATGAGGGCCGCACGGGATGCAAAGGAGTGTCCCAAGGTGCCGGCATAGACGATATGAGCAGGACATAAAAACATTGAGAGCCCCTGCTGCATGAAAGACCGCGGATTAGGCCGACAATGGTGAGTGTCTAATTCAGCCGCGGCGGCCACGCCGCATTCATGGAAGGGGCTCCCATGCTCGATACTAC
>DBGBCW010000004.1:0-195776 GCA_048478035.1 Collinsella aerofaciens
TTCAAATGGTTCGATGTCTGCCCGGATGCGACACTTGAAGTGTCCATCCTCGCAGTATCCGGTTCTCAAGGTGCACGCCCCGCGGCTGATCCGGTCCGACCGGGCCGCGCGGCAAGGAGATATATTGCCAGACCGGAGGGGCCCCGGGGGCGGGAATTCCATTCTTCACAAGTCCTACACAATACATCGCTTCCTATATAAGTCATAGAAAGGCTGGTGCAGAAATACTGCACGTATCAGATGATGACCCTTCGGTTAAGAGATATATAAAGATCGGTCACCTGTAAGTGTTTATCTACCCGCGCTTTTAGCAATGTAAACCAGCGCTTTCGATAAAAAAGGGGAGCGCCGCGCACAACGCGACACTCCCCTAGCGATTCAAGAGAATCTATTAGGCCTCGAGAGCCTTCTTGGCAATGGTAGCCAGCTCGTTGAAGGACTCGATGTCCTCGTAAGCCATCTGAGCCAGGACCTTGCGGTCGAGCTCGATGCCGGCAACCTTCAGGCCGTGCATGAACTGAGAGTAAGAGATGTCGTTCAGACGAGCAGCAGCGTTGATACGAGTGATCCAGAGAGAACGGATCTCGCGCTTCTTGTTGCGGCGATCACGATACTGATACTGCAGGGAGTGCTGGACCTGCTCTTTAGCATGCTTGTAAGTACGCGAAGCGGCACCGTAGTAACCCTTCGCACGGTGCATAACGGTACGGCGCTTCTTCTTGGCGGCAACAGCGCGCTTAATACGTGCCATGTTCTATCAACTCCTAGACGGTAAAACGAAAAAACGAACTTAGGCGAGACGCGACTTGATGACCTTGCGGTCGGCAGCGGCGATCTCGGTCTCCTGACGGAAGCCACGCTTACGCTTGGTGGACTTCTTGCTCAGGATGTGGCTCTTGAAAGCCTTGGCGCGCATAAGCTTGCCGGTACCAGTCTTGCGGAAACGCTTCTTGGTGCCGCTGTGGGACTTCATCTTAGGCATGAAATACTCCTTAATCGGTTACAGAACACTAGTTACTTGGTATCGCTTGCCGCTTTATCCTCATCGAAGGCGCCCTTAATCGGGGCGAGCAGCATAAGCATGTTACGGCCTTCCATCTTAGGCTTGGACTCGACCGTAGCGTAAGGCTTGAGATCCTCGGCGAGGCGCTCGAGAACGTTAAGGCCCTGCTCCGGGTGAGCCATCTCACGGCCGCGGAACATGATGGTGATCTTAACGCGTGCGCCCTTCTTGAGGAAACGCAGAACGTGGCCCTTCTTGGTCTCGTAGTCGCCAACGTCGATCTTGGGTCGGAACTTCATTTCCTTGACCTCGACCTTGGACTGGTTCTTACGAGCAGCCTTGGCCTTCATGGCCTGCTGGTACTTGAACTTACCGTAGTCCATGACCTTGCAGACCGGCGGCTCCGCGTTGGGAGCGATCTCGACCAGGTCGAGACCCTGATCGTCGGCGACGCGCTGGGCATCGCGGATGGCGAACAGGCCGAGCTGAGAGCCATCGACGCCAATCAAACGGCACGAAGATGCAGTGATCTCGTCGTTGATGCGGGTGTCATCAGACTTAGCTATTTTCCCTACCTCCATTCATAAAAAAATAACCCGGCGCTTCTCAGCAACCAGGTCGTACACATAGACTTCCTCGATTTGAGGAAGGTAATCTAAGTTGTATGACCAGTCAGCTGCTCATTGGCGCCAAAAGGTGGGAACCCTCGGGTTCCTCTTTAGGGCATTGCGGAAACAACGCCTTGCGAATAATAACACGTACAGCGCGTTATCACATTACGTACACGAAAAAGGGGGCCGCAACCCCCTTGAAGCGCAGGTGCATGTATGGTGCCCGAGGCGAGACTCGAAGGGACTTCGCTTCGCGAAGCCCCGGGCTTCGGGCGCATGGCGCCCTCGCCACGCTCCGCTACAAACAGGCCACAGGCCTGTTTGCTTAACGCTCCGCGCGCTCACGCGAGTTCGGCACGAAAAAGGGGGCCTTGACCCCCTTGAACGCTCACTTGCATGTATGGTGCCCGAGGCGAGACTCGAACTCGCACGTTGTTGCCAACGGTGGATTTTGAGTCCACTGCGTCTGCCAATTCCGCCACTCGGGCACGCAATGCGTGAGTTAGTTTATCACAGCTTTCTACCGATTAGTCCGAAAATGGAACTTCGAGCATTTCGATGAGTTCGACCGTGCGTAGCATCTCGCGCTGACGGCATCCGCGACCGTCGACCGAAGCCTCACCCATCTGGTTATCGTAAGGGTCCTCGCGCATGCCGTCGAAAGAGGGCTCAAACTCTGCCTGGAATCGATTGTTGGCCACCATACGCCATGGGTCGAGATTGCCAAAGTAGTGACGGCGGCGCCACTCCTCCCCCATCCTGTGAGCAGAAGATCCAAATGACACGTCGGCGTTGAGCCAACCGGTCTGCGGCGTATAGAACTCTGCCCAGTCGTGCGACCCCACCGAATCGGGCGCAACGTACAGGCCGCTCTGCCAACGGGCAGGCACGCCCGCGATACGGCACATGGTGATAAACGTGAGCGCCATAACGCCGCAATCGCCGCGGAGCGAATGCGCGCAGTCATCGGCAATAGATCCCAAAAGCAAGTACGGCGGCTGATAGCGATAGTCGATATGCTGCGTCAGATAATCATAGATAGCACGAGCGCGATCGAGCGGATCCTCGAGTCCGTCAACAACACCGGCCGTCAGCTGCTGCAGATACGGCGTGAATGCAATGTGCGGACGGTCCTCGGAAATATCCTCGGGCAGAGGCGCGTCCATACGCGGATGAACCGGAAGTGTGCCACCGTAGACATCACAATAAGCAGCATCGATGTGATAACGATAAGTCACCGAGAATGAGCGCTCACTCGAAGAAGACCACGAGGCGGTACGCGCCGAAGCGTTCGCGGGAGCAACAGCACCCTCCGGCGTGATGTCGAGAATCTCGACCCGAGACTGCTGACGGCAGGCAGCCGCGACGGGAAGCCAAGCGCAAACGGTCTCCCCCTCCAGAGCGCCGGGGACAGACACGGACGCTTTAAGCGTAATGACGCGAGCCAATCCGTTTTGTGACTCCATCTCCTTGAGCATCTCGTCGCGCAGTGCTATTCCGTCCGTAGAATCGGGACGCATGCCGGGGACCTCTTTGGGATATACGCGAAGCGAATCGAGGAAGTTGTCGAGAACGAACAGCTCGCCATCGATAAAGCGCCAGTCAATACGCTTACGGTCAATCAGATCGTCAAACTGCTCCTCGGTAAACTCAGGCCACTCCTCGCGAATCATCGCAATAGCTCGATCGCGCGACACCGAAAAATGAAGCGGCGTCTCAAGCATGCGATACCGCTCGGCACGAACGCAGGCAGCAAGCGAGGGATCGGGATCTTGGGCAAGTAGGCGGTCGCAAGCCTCAATAGCCTGCGAAAGATACCCCGCGTCCTTTAAACGCAGAATCTCGGGTGGCAAGCCAACATCTAGAAAACGGAAGTCATCATTGCAAACATCAACAGAGCAACCAACAGGACCCTCGTCAATAACCTTCCCATCCGAAGGCAGCACATTAATAACAGCCATACCAAACTCCAAGTCATTAGAACTCTTGAAGTCCATTGTAGCGAGAAAAAGAAAGCCCCAATAAAGGAACCCTCAACACCGATAAACGGTACCTATAAAAAATGAATTCAGCCCAGTAACCCTGTGGCGAGTTAACGAAGGAGGCCCCGTTCACCCGAAGCTTTTCCCATTGCGCGACTTCTGGCAAAGCCAGGTGAGCGCAAGGGAAAAGCGTAGGGTGAACGGGGCCTCCGACGGGAAAGTTAAACCGCTACTTACGCCTTGTTGACGGAGCCAAACTCCTCCATGAGCTCCTTGGTGCGGGCAACGATGTTGTCGCGACCAGGCTTGAGGAGCTTGCGGGGGTCAAAGCCCTTGCCCTGCTGATCCTTGCCAGCCTCGATATACTCGCGAACGCCCTTGGCGAAGACGAGCTGCAGATCGGTGTTAACGTTGATCTTGGAGATACCCAGGGAGATGGCCTTCTTGATCTGATCCTCGGGGATGCCGGTGCCACCGTGCAGAACGAGGGGCAGGTCGCCGGTCTGAGCCTTGATCTCGCCCAGACGCTCGAAGGAAAGGCCAGCCCAGTCGGCGGGATACACGCCGTGGATGTTGCCGATACCGCAGGCGAGGAAGTCGACGCCCAGGTCAGCAATCTGCTTGCACTCAGCAGGATCAGCGAGCTCGCCGTTGGAGGTCACGCCGTCCTCGGTGCCGCCGATGCCGCCGACCTCGGCCTCGATGGACATGCCCTTGGAGTGGGCAAGCTCAACGAGTTCCTTGGTGCGGTCGAGGTTAAGCTGGAAGGTCTCCTCGTGAGAGCCGTCATACATGATGGACGTGAAGCCGGCCTCGATGCACTTGAAGCAGTCCTCGTAAGAACCGTGATCGAGGTGAAGGGCGACGGGGACGGTAACGCCCGTGGCCTCGACGGCAGCCTTGACCATGTCGGCGCAGACCTTGAAACCGCCCATCCACTTAGCGGCACCAGCGGTGCACTGAAGGATCAGCGGAGACTTGGCCTCCTCGGCGGCCTGGAGAATAGCCAGGGTCCACTCGAGGTTGTTGGTGTTGAAGGCACCGAGAGCGTACTTGCCGGCCTCGGCCTTCTTGAGCATGTCTGCTGCGTTGACGAGCATAAAAGAAACCTCCTGTAAGGTTGCTCCGATAACGCCTGAGATTTTACCACGACATACCCGAGCATAAACGTTCGTTTGTTCACGAATACCATCCGATTGGACAAATTTTGACCGTTTGCCCCACAGAATCGACCCACTGGGGAAAATAGCTTGACGATTGAGCGGTCTTCGTGATTCGAAAGACGGCTTCGAGCCTACATCTGCATAAACGGATTCTGCTTAAGTTCGCGCGCCATCGTGGTCGAATCGCCATGGCCCGTCAAGCAAACGGTATCGGGCGGAAGCGTCTTGGCAAGTTTGGAGAGCGAGCGCATAATCGCCGCCTCGTCACCGCCGGAAAGATCGGTACGACCGTGGCTGCCCGGGAAAAGCGTGTCGCCCACAAAGGCGATGTTCCCCTGCTCGGTCGCGGCGAACAGGACGATGCCGCCCGGCGTATGCCCCGGCGTCTCGATCACCTGCAGGCAGATATCGCCCAATTCAATCGTATCGCCCTCGGCAAGCAGCCGCGTCGGCTCGCCCGGATCGGGCGTCTCAATACCCCACATGGCGCGCTGCTCCTCGATATTTGCGCGAGGCACCGTCACGTCCTTAGCGCACAACTCATATAGTGCGCTGTCGCCAACGACAGCTCGAACCCCGGCGACCCCGCCAACATGGTCGGCATGACCGTGCGTGCAGACAGAGCCGAGTACGCGAACTTCGGGATGCGCGGTGCGGATATGCTCCACAAGACGCTCGCCCTCCCACGCCGGATCGACGATTAAGCACTCGTCATTCGAAATCACGGCGTAACTGTTGGTCTGAATCGGGCCGTTGACGAGTGCCTCAATCGAAGCTGCACCTCGGGGTGTCAGGTCCAAAGTCATATCGCCCATGCGCATACCCTCCTTCTAAAATACGTTCGAGGCACCAAACGATGCCTCGAACGTAACCAATATCTATGATGCTGAGAGGCTCTCGCACCTACACACGGCGCTTGAGCTGAGCTCCGCCTTCGCCGGGCATAAGACGGCGAGCGTCGTAGACCGAATCGACACTGCTGATGGAAGCCAGCAGCGGATCCAGACCGCTCGCGTCCGAGATCTCGACCATAAAGCGCAGGGTTGCAATACCCTCGCGGTTGGTCGACGTGGCGGCAGAAAGGATATTGCCGCCCGCATCGCCAATGGCAATGGTGACATCCTTGAGCAGGCCCATGCGGTCCAGGCACTCGACCACGATCTCGACCTGGAAGAGGGTGTCGGCAGCGCCGTCCCACTCCACATCGATCATGCGCTCGGGATGTTCCATAAGACCCTTGACGTTGGGGCAGTTGGCGCGATGCACCGAAACGCCACGGCCGCGCGTGATGAAGCCGACGATGTCATCGCCCGTCACCGGATTGCAGCAATGCGCCAGACGGACCAGCAGACCGCTGTTGCTCTCGCCCTTGACGATAATGCCGTTGCTGGCGCTCTTGCCGCGCTTTTGCGGCTTGCGGTTGGAGCCGCGGGCAGGCTGCTTGACGATCTCGGCAATGGCTTCGGTCTTGGTGAGCTGCTCCTCGGGCTTGGGGTCCAAGATTTGCTCGACCTTGTTACCCACAGCGCGCGGGGCAACCTTGCCGGCGCCGACGGCGGCAAACAGGTCCTCGAGCTGCTTGTAGTTAAACTGCTCCGCCACGGCGTTGAGCGCACGCGTGGATCGCGGCGTAGAGATGCCATACCCGCGCTTGCGCAGGTCCTTGGCCAGTATATCGCGGCCGGCAGCAGCGTCATCGTCTTTGGTCGCGGCGGCGAAGTAACGGCGGATCTTTGACTTGGCGGAAGGTGTCTTAACGATCTTGAGCCAATCACGCGACGGCTTGGAACTCTTGTTGGTCAGGATCTCGACACGGTCACCCGTCTTAATCTCGTGCGTGAGCGGAGCCACCGCACCGTTGATTTTGGCGCCGACGCAATGGTTTCCCACCTCGGTGTGAACGGCGTAGGCAAAGTCGAGCGGTGTAGAGCCGGCACGAAGCGCCATGACCTCGCCCTTGGGTGTAAAGACAAAGATCTCCTGGTCGAACAGATCGACCTTCAGCGAGTGCAGGTATTCCTTGGCGTCCGTAATCTCGTCAGACGCTGCCCAATCGAGCGAATGTTTGAGCCAGTTAATCTGGTCGTCCAGATGCTGGGCATCATTGGTCTTAGACGCAGACGATCCGCCCGACTTCTTATAGAGCCAGTGGGCGGCAATGCCGTACTCGGCCTGTTCATGCATCTCATAGGTTCGAATCTGAATCTCGAGCGGGCGGCCCGTGGGGCCGATAACCGTCGTATGGAGCGACTGGTAGTTGTTGACCTTGGGCATGGCGATATAGTCTTTGAAGCGACCGGGCATGGGGTGCCACAGCGTATGCACCGCGCCGAGCGTGGAGTAGCAATCGCGCACCGAATGCGTGATGACACGCAGTGCCACCAGGTCGTAGATCTCGGAGAATTCCTTGCCCTTGCGCTTCATCTTTTGGTAGATGGACCAATAGTGCTTGGAACGGCCATTGATCTGGAAGCCCTCCAGGCCAATGCGGTTGAGCTCGTCGGTGAGCGTCTTGATAGTCTCGGCCAGATAGCGCTCGCGAACCTCGCGCGACTCAGCCACCATGCGCGCAATGCGCTGGTAGGCATCGGGCTCCAGGTAGAAGAAGGACAGGTCCTCGAGCTCCCACTTAATAGAGCTCATGCCCAGACGGTCGGCCAGGGGCGCATACACGTCCATGGTCTCGCGAGCCTTAAACAGGCGACGATCCTCGCGAAGGGCCGCCAGCGTACGCATGTTATGCAGGCGGTCGGCAAGCTTAACGATAATGACGCGGATGTCCTTGGACATGGCGAGGAACATCTTGCGCAGCGTGAGGGCCTGCTTCTCGTCCATGCTGTCGACTTCGATGTTGGTGAGCTTGGTCACGCCATCGACGAGCTCGGCTACCGTATCGCCAAACAGGCCGGACACATCGGCAAGCGAGGTCTCGGTATCCTCGACGGTATCGTGCAGCAGCGCGGCGCACACCACATCGCAGTCCATCTTGAGATCGGCCAAAATGATGGCCACCTCGACGGGATGGTTAATGTACATCTCGCCCGAGCGGCGCTTTTGGTTGCAGTGCTTCTCGGCGGCAAAGCAATAGGCCTGCTCCACCTTAGAGAAGTCCTCCTCATTCATATATTTGAGGCACAGGCGCTCCAGCTTGTCGTAGCTGTCCGCCATAATCTCGGGCGGCAGCTCATCGGCATGCTTATAGTGCTCCATCTCCGAAAACGGCTGGAGGGTGGAATCATGGGCGGTACGGGCTGCGGCATCCATCGAGGTCCCCTTCCCCTAGGCCCGCGGTACGATCGGGCGGTTAACTTTGGCTAGCATATCAGAAGCGCACGAATCGAGTGCCCAGCTCCGGAAAGCCGAGAACTCCATGCGCGAGCGCAAGCCCTCCAAATAGCGAATTGACCTGCTCAATTGCACACGGCCGGGGTTTTCGGCCATCGCGATGCGACGGGTGTCGTCAAACCCCGAAACGCGACAGAAACCAAGCTCTTCGAAGATTCCCAGGCCGCTTTCCACCGAGCGCTCGTCGACCGGCGTGCGGGCATCGATGGCAAGGCACATCTGCGCGATGTCGATATCGCTCGCGCTAAACGAGTCGTCTCCGGTCTTGCCGCGGTTGGAGCGCCACATAGTCTGCAGCGCTCGATAGAGCGTGACGAGTTCATCGCGCTCGGGCGCGTAGCAGTCGAGCAGGCGCTCGTTAATGCGAGCGTCACGCGACGAATAGAGCAAGTGAATCACGGCAGGTTGGCCGTCGCGACCGGCGCGTCCGCTCATCTGGTTAAATTCAATGCTGCCAAACGGCATGTGGTAGAGCACGACATGGCGAATATCGGGCAGGTTGACGCCCTCACCAAAGGCAGAGGTCGAAACGATGCAGCTGAGGCTTCCGTCACGAAACGCTTCCTCAACACGGCGACGATCGGAGCGCGCAAGCCCCGCGTTATAGAACGCGATGCGGGTCGCGCAATCGGGCACCCGCTTGCGCAGCGTCTTGGCAAGCGCCACGGACTGATCACGCGAGTTGACGTAGATGACGGTCTTCTCCCCCGTAGCCACGATTGACACCAGGCGGTTCTCGCGGCTCGCAAGATCTCGGTCATCCTCGAGCTGCAAGTTCTCGCGCACCGTCTCGTCGACCACCGTACGGGTAATCGGTAGAACACGGGCGAGCTCGGCCACAACCGGAGCCGTTGCGGTGGCAGTCGCGGCCAGAACGACCGGGTCGCCCAGGGCCTTGAGGATATCGGGCATGTCGAGATAGGCGCTGCGGTCGCCGCCCTTGGCAAGACCGGCATGATGCGCCTCATCGATAACGACAAAACCGATGCGCCCCGAACGCGCAAAGCGGTCGCGGTGAATGGACAGGAACTCGGGCGTCGTGAGCACGATGCCGGTACGGCCCGAAGCCAAGCCGGCAAACACGTCATCGCGCGCCGCCTCCACGGTCTCGCCGGTCAGCACGCCAACGCCAATGCCAAGCGATGCCATCGTCGACGAGAGGTGATAGGCCTGGTCGGCAACAAGCGCACGCAGCGGATAGACAAAGATGCTCGCACGTCCGCGAAGCACCGCCTCACGCGCGGCATGTACATGGAAGATGAGCGACTTGCCGCGCCCCGTTCCCATAACGGCCAGAACACTTTGGTGATCGGCCAGGGCATCGAGCGCCTCGACCTGCGCGCGGTGCGGCTGGTTCGAGCCGATAAAGCTATGGATAAGCGAGCGCGTGAGCTCGGTATAGGAAAGCTGGGCGAGCGTCTCGCGCTTGCGCGACTCCAGGCGCAGGCCAGAATCCGCCGGCTGCACGCCACGACGAAGCTCGCATGCCGGATCGTCGACGCCGGGCAGCGTGGTATCGCGGACCAGAACATCCTTGATCATGAGCTTGGGCTTCACACGCCCCTGCCAATGCTCGGCAACGGCCTCGAACACCAAGTCGACAGCGCTATCGCAGTTGATGAGCTTATCGATTTGCGGCACGCGGAACATAATGGCCGGCACGCTCGCGGCGCCATCGGTCGCCACAAAGCGCATGTGCTCGCCGGTCTTACCCACCACGGCGCGATCGCACATCGTCACGCCCTCGGCAGCCAGCAGCGGCACCTTATTACCCTGGCCAAACGGCTCAAGGCGGGAAATCTGCTCTATAGTCTCGATATTCAGCTCGGAAAGGTCGACCGTGGCGGCAACCTCGTCGATGTCTTCAAAGTCCTCAGCGGGAATCTCCGATAGCACGGCGGAAAGGCGACGACGGAATTCATCGAGCTTGGATGCCTCGATGGTCACACCCACCGCACCGGCATGTCCGCCGCGACGAATCAGCAGGTCGGAACAGCGCTCGACGGCGTCAAACAGGTTAACTTTGCCCACCGAGCGACCAGAGCCGCGCGCGATACCGTCCTCGATCGAGAACAGCAGCGCCGGCACGTGATAGCGGTTGGTCAGACGGCTTGCCACGATGCCCTTGACGCCCTCGTGCCAGCCTTCGCCGCCCACAACGATCGCGCGCCCGCCGTCATAGGTCTCCTCGACCTTTGCCATGGCATCGCGCGTGAGCTCCGCCTCGATCTCACGGCGCTGGCGGTTGATTTCCTCGAGCTCAGCCGCCAGCGCGCTTGCTTCGATGGGATTGCGGGCAAGCAGCAGGTCGAGCGCCAGCTTGGGATCGGCCATGCGGCCGGCAGCGTTTAAGCGGGGAATGAGCGAGAATGACAGGCCATCCGCCGTAATGCTCGAAAGGTCCGCCTTGGCAAGCGCGGCAAGCGCGATATAGCCGGGGCGAGCGGTTACGCGCATCTGCTGGATGCCCTCGGCAACCAGCGCGCGGTTCTCGGGCGTGAGCGGCATCATGTCGGACACGGTGCCCAGCGCCGCGACCTCGATTAGCGAACGCCAATACGACGGCTTGCCCAGGCGCTCACCCAGGACTTGCACCAGCTTGAGCGCCACACCAGCACCGGCAAGCTCGCGCGAGGGGCCCTCGTCCTCGAGCTTGGGGTCGGTCAGGGGCACACCCTGCGGCACCTGGTCGGAGGGCTCGTGATGGTCCGTGACCACCAAATCGATCCCCAGGTCCTCCAAATAGGAAACCTCTTCCTTGGCGGCAATGCCGTTATCGACGGTCACGATCAGCTGGGGGCGAGCGAGCTCGTTAACGCGGTCGAGTGCCGCGCGCGAAAGACCGTAGCCCTCATCAAAGCGATGCGGAATAAACGGCGTGACATCGGCGCCAAACGTGCGCAGCGCCTCGGTCAACAGGCAGGTCGACGTAATACCGTCAACGTCAAAATCGCCAAAGACTGCAATGTGCTCGTGGTTGCGAATAGCACGCTCGACGCGGTCGGCAACGACCGACATGCCCGGGATAATGAGTGGATCGGCCCAGTCGCGATCGAGCGAAGGCGTCAAAAACAATTGGCCCTCTTTGATGGAGCCAATGCCGTGCGCGACCATAATGCGCGCCACCAGCCCGGGAATGCCCAGACCAGCCGAAAGCTCCTTTTCGAGCTCGGGGTTTTGCTGAGCGACCGCCCAGCGATGCGTCGTCTTAAGCGATGACATAGGCGCCCACCCCCGATAGGGGCAGGTCGCCGCGATACCTCTCACGGTTCATAGCGATGAGTCCTCTGTGTATGCCCGCTTCGGCAGGCAGATCTGTTGAACGGATTTATTATACCGTGCGGCGCGGACGCAAATCGCCGCAGCACGCCGCGGTTTCGGTAAACGATGCCGGTAATAGCCTCGAAATAATCGAGCGTTTCAGCCGCACGGACGCATACGAGCGTCTAGCATATCCATACAAACGAGTTCGCGGATAAAGGGAGTCACGGGACATATGAAGCAATGGACTGGACTGGGAAAGTTCCTCGCGGGGCATATGCAGGTCATCGTTCCGATTTGCGTGGCGCTCGGCGTGCTCTTTCCCCAGCAGATTGGCGTGCTCAAGCCCATTGTTCCCGCCCTCTTCGCCTTTATGACGTTTCAGGGTGCGCTCAGCAACACCTTCCACCAGGTAGCCGAGGTGTTCCGCCGTCCCCTGCACCTGATTTTGGCACTGCTCGTCTCGGCGGCGCTTATTCCCATCGCGGCCTATGCCATGGGATCGTTATTCTTTGGCTCCAATCCCAACCTTGTCTGCGGCATCGTGCTCGAGTACAGCGTACCCGTGGCGGTCACTGCCTTTATGTGGATTAGCATGTTCGGCGGCAACGGCCCGCTCGCGCTCACCATCATCCTGACGTCCTCGGTTATCTCCCCTGTGACGATTCCGCTCACGCTCAAGCTCCTGCTGGGCGCCACCGTCTCGATCGATGTGCCGAGCATGATGCAAGACATGGCCTTTATGATCGCCATCCCCGCCGTGCTCGGCATCGTGATCAACGAGCTCACGCGCGGATGGGGGCACGAAAAACTCTCCCCCGTGCTCTCGCCCGCCTGCAAATTCATGATGATGGGCGTTATCGCCTCCAACTCCACCGCCATGAGCGAGTACGTGCTGCACATGAACGCGGTGCGCTTGGAAGTCGCCCTCTTTATTTTGGTCTTCGCCATCAGTGGCTTTGTCGTCGGTTTTCTGGTCGCCCATACGCTGCATCTGCCATATAGCGAGACGACCACCATGTGCTTTACCTGCGGCATGCGTAACATCTCTTCGGGCGCCGTCATCGCCACGCAGTACTTTCCGGGCGAAGTCGTGTTTCCCGTCATGTGCGGAACGCTGTTTCAGCAGGTACTCGCCTCGCTTATCGGGCATCTCTTTGAGCGTCTGACCGGCGAGGAGCGCGCCGCCCAGCGCAAGCGGGTCGAGGCCGGCCGCGACGCCATGGGACGCTAGACTGTCCGCAGTGCGCGGGCGCTCACTTTACGATGTGAGCGCCTCAAGATGTGCGCGGAGTCGTTCTGCATCGACATCGAGCGTGGTCTCAGCATTGACCTGAGCCAGCCGATACCCGACAAAGTAGGGCGAAACCACCCAACGCGGCAGCGCCTTGGCAATGGTCCGACCGCCCAGGTGATAGAAGAACAGGTTGTACGACTCTGCGCGACCACCGTGGTGCTCGTTCAGGATATAGCGCAGAGCTACCTGGATCGCATCGGCGAAGAGATCCGCCTCGGCTTGGTCTCTCGTGTCATCGCTGGCGGCGATTCCCTGCGGAGCTGAAACGTTGATCTCAAAGAACCCCATGATCGGTTCGGTTGAGATATTGACCGAGATTCTCCCCTGTTGCCAGACATTGATACCTTCGAAATTGGCGGAAACCAGCGAAGCATAGCCGTCTTCCTGCTCCAAACCCACAATCTGCATGTGCGGATGGACCAGACTGCCGCCCGAAAGCGGACCCTTGTTCTTGTACATGAGCACGCTTCGATACTGCTGCGAGTCGATCATCCGCCGCCAGCAACCCAGAGCAAACCGCATCACATGGTGGAGTTCATCCGGCTCATAGGTCACCAGGTCGGCATCGTGATCGGCCGACTCGATCAGCACGGTTTGATGGGTGGCGCGCAGGGTTTTGAACTTATTCTCGAGCCAGATGCAGTCACCGTCGCGCTGGATGATGTTGGTGAGCCCCTCCGTGTTGCAAAAGGGGCACGCGGTACCGGGGCGACGGTTGTCGTCGGGCTTGCCGCTCGCCTGCTGAACATCGAATACAAGCGCCACGGGCTACACCTCCAGCGGTACGATCCTTGTGCCATGGAGCTCGGAGACGCCCAGTGCCGCCGCCACGGTATCGCGGTTGGCCGTGGAAATGCCGCCGCCGGGAAGGATGGTCAAGCTGTCGCCCGCATACTCGATCAAGCGGGCCAGGTTTTCGAAGTTGTCCTCGATCGGCGTACCGGCAGCGCCACCATGCGTCAGGATGCGTGTGATGCCGCAGTCGGCGAGTGTGTCAATCGCGTCGAGCTGAGCCTCGGGCGAGAGCTGGTCAAATGCCATGTGGAAGGTGATGTCGATGGGCTCACGCTTACATTCCTCGGTCGCGCAGCCCGCAGCCATCACGAGGGCGCCAAGCGTAAGCTCGTCGAGCGCCCATCCGCCAGCGCAGGGCTTGCAGCAGCCAAAGACCAAGCCGTCAATGCCGGCGCTCACGGCAAGGCCCAGGTCCATCTCCATCATACGCAACTCGTCCTGGTTGTAATGAAAGTCGCCGCCACGCGGACGGATCATGCACATCACCCGTGCATCGTGCTCGTGGGCATAGCTGGTCGTAGCGCTGATAACACCGGCCGAAGGTGTAGTGCCACCGACGGCAAGGTTGTCGCACAGTTCGATACGCTTTGCACCGGCATCGATAGCCGCCGGCACCCGCTCAAAGTTCTCGGCACAAAACTCGTACAGCATAGATAGACCCCCAAAGACAGCAGATGTTTTCCGACGGGCATTGTCACACATCCCCATGAAGTTGCGGTGGAATAGGGGCTGTTTTGGCGTCTAGAGCCCCCATTTAGTCCCTATTTCACCGCAACTTAAAGGGGTGCCGACCGAAATGGTCAGCACCCCTTTTTGCTGTATAGAAGTAGTCGTTGGGGACGTTCTTAAACGACTAGTCATTCAAGAACATCCCCAACGACTACGACAACTGTTGACATCATATACTATGTGTCATATAGTAGGTGTTACACAGTATACTACGAAAGGAGGTGTGCGGATGGAGGCACAGATGAAGCGCGGCTTCCTCGAGGCCTGCGTACTCGCGGCCGTCTCGGGCGAGGAATCCTACGGCTATCAGATCGTAAAGGACGTGCCCGCGAGCATGGGGCTCACGGAGTCCACGCTCTATCCGTTGCTCAAGCGCCTGGAGAAGGCGGGGTGCATCACGGCGCGCTCCGCCGAGCACAACGGGCGGCTGCGAAGGTACTACCGCATCACGGACACCGGGCATGAGCGTATCGCCGAGTTCCTCGCCGAATGGCCATCCGTGCAGGAGATCTACCGTTACGTGAAGGGAGCGCACCATGACGCGCGATGAGTTCTTGAACCGGCTGGGCGAGCTTCTGGCCTGCCTGCCGGCAGATCAGGTAAAGGAAACGCAGGAGTTCTACGCGGAGGTCATCGCCGACCGTATGGAGGACGGCATGACGGAGGCCGAGGCTGTGGCCGCCATGGGCACGCTCGGTGAGGTCGCCGAGGCAACGCTCGACGAACTGCCCGCCGTGCCGCGCGCAATTGCGAGGACCAAGCGCAAGAGCACGGCGCTTCTATGGGCGCTCGCCATCGTGGGCTCTCCGGTATGGATTCCGCTGCTGCTCGCGTTCGTCGCCGTTGCCGCTACGGTCTACATCTGCATTTGGGTTCTTGCGCTCTGCGTGTGGATCGTGGCCGCGGCATTCGGGGGCGCGGGCGTGGTGGGGCTCCTGTTCGCCGTGGACGGCATCATTATCGTGCATGTTCCGTACGTTTTAACCTCGATGGGAATGGGATTCGCTTCCATCGGTGTGGCGCTTCTCGCGGGAGCCGGCGCCTGGACGGCGTCCAAGCAAATCGCGCGCCTCTCTGCCCTTTGGGCGAAGAAAGCCGTTTCGCCCTTCTGGAAAGATCGAGGCAATAAGAGCCGCAGGGTCGCTGAAGCGGCGCCGCTCACGGCATAGGAAGGAGTGCAAACATGTCCAGCGTAAAAAAGATTTACCTTGCCGTAGCGGGTGGGCTTGTTGCCACGGGGCTCGTCCTGGCTGCTATCGGATTTGTAGCCTCTGGCTTTAACCTCGCTGTGTTCAACACACAGATCGACCTGCGCGATGACACCATCATTCTGGGTGGTGTTGAAATAGACGACCCGACAGGACTTCCACTCATCGAGCAGCTTGCCGAGGTTGGCGAGATCCATATTGGATCTGCAACGACTGGTTCGTCTTCTCCTCGCACATGATCGAGCTCGTAGCAGCCATCCCCCTTCGGGCGCACCACGACGGGCGTGAGCACGCCGCGCTCGGAGCCTTTTTGCGAGACCTTCCGTCACGCTCTTCCTGCGTGGTGAACCGGTCATCGACCGACGGGAAGCTGATGGAAATTTCTCGACTTCGGGCCAATCCCGAAAGGCTGAGGAGATGTCGAGCATGACCTCATGACGGGGATGGCCCGGCGGCAATGCCGGGCCGCCCTCGGCAGCCGAGACTCCCCGCCCCGGCCCCGGGCAAGGGGCCGTCCCTTGCATCTCCATCCCGGTTGCGAAAGAGCCGAGAAGTGGCCGCGCCTACGAGGGGATCTCCCTCGGGATGAACCGCGACGCGACCAGGCCGGCGACGGCCGCCACGCACACCGCGCCGAACACCCCAGCCGTACCCGCGGCGGTCGCGGCGGGGGCAAGCATGCCGCACGCCGCAGTCGAGACGGTGCCGCCGAAACCCCTGAAGAACATGGCCATGGAGGTGGCGCGCCCGGCGTCCGCCGGATCGGCGCCCGTCTGGGCGGCAAGGTTGGACACGGGCATGCCGATGCCGACGCCGAGACCCAGCACCGCCGCGACGGCGGTGCAGGAGGCGACCGCTAGCATCGGGGACATCGCAGAGAACGTCACCGACGCCGCAAGGACGACGGCGGATGACGCCGCCGCGATGGCGCGGAGCCGCCCGGTCGCGCGGAACGCCGCGCCGGATGTATTGCTGCCGACCATGAGGGCAAGCGTCATGGGAATGAGCACCGCGCCGGACGAGGCAGCGGCCATGCCCAGCCCCTCCTGGAGGAGCCTAGGCAGGTAGGAGACGCCCGCCATGAGGGCGAATTGGACGCAGAAGCCGGAGACGAACCCCGCTACGACCTGCCCGCGGCGAAACAGCCCCATGGGGACGGTCGGGGCGGCCTTGCCCCCCTCCACGCGGGAAAGGAGCGCGGCGCAGGCGACGGACAGCGCGACGAGGGCGACGAACTGCGGCGAGGCCATGGGGAAGGCGCTGCCCGCCAGGCTGAAGGCGAGGACGAGGCTCAGGACGCACAGCGAGGCGACGACGCTCCCCGAAATGTCAAAGCCAGTCGCCGGGGCCCCAGGAGCCCTGCCGGGCAGGCAGCGCCCCGACAGGAACAGGGAGACGATCGAGATGGGGAGGTTGACGACGAAGATGACGTGCCAGGATAGCCCCTGGGCGACGGCCCCGCCGATGACGGGCCCCACGACGCTCGCGATCCCGTACATGGCCGAAGCCGCCCCGAGGTACGGCCCCCTGTCCCTCGGGGCGAGCATCATCGCCGCAGCGATGAACACGCCCGCCTCGAGGACGCCGCCGCCGACGCCCTGGAGCAGGCGGAACGCCGCCAGCGCCTCCATGGTCGGCGCCGCGGCGCACAGGACGGACGATGCGGCGAAGAGCGCGAGCCCCGCCACGTACACCCTCCAGAGGCCGAACGAGAACGCCAGCCCTCCGCACAGGAGGGTGGACACGGTGCTCGCCACGAGGTAGGCGGTCATCGGCCAGGCATAGTGGGCCTCCCCTCCGAGCGCCGCGGCGACCGTCGGCATGGCAGTGGCCACCACGGTCGAGTCGAGCGCCGCGACGAACAAGGCGAGCATGAGGCCCGCCACGGTCGACTTACCGACCGCCCCCGTCGCGGGGATGGACATCGGTTTTTCCTGCATGTTTCTTCCTCTCTACTCAGCGCCCGCCCGCGCGGGCACCGCGGGGCATCCCCCGCGTCAGACAAAAGGAAGGACGGGTCACCCCCTGGGCCTCCTCGCCACGGGCATCCAGATCTCGCTGCGATACCCTCTCGACGCGAAGTCGCCATGCGGGTACACCTCGAGGCTGACGTCGCCGGCGAGCTCGTAGCCCGAGGACGGGAGCCACTCGGAGAAGATTCTGCGGTAGTGCTCGGCGGTCGCGACGTCGCACGGCCCGGTGCAGCCGAACACGGCCCACGTGCCGGCGGGGACGTAGATCTCGTCCGCCCAGCCGGGGGCCTCCCCCGAGGACGCCACCGCTATCCGGTAGCTCGACTCCCCGCCCTCGGACACGTTGACCCCGAGAACCCCCTCGGGTCCCGAGCCATCGGCGAGGGCGAGCAGGGCCTCGATGCTCCCGGAGCGCGAGGCGCCACCCCAGAACCTCCCGAGCTCCTCTCTCCCCTCCTCCCCCATCTGGGCGAGGAGGCCCGCCTCGGACGGCCCGCACGGAAGCGACACCCCGACGAGGCGCATCCCGCCCCATGGGACGATCCTCCACGGCAGGGGCTCGGCGCCCGTGACGGTGAGGGAGAACGAAAGCCTCGGAAAGACCGAGAGCGGGGCGCCCGGGCGCTTCGCCTCGCTGGGCGAGATCCCGAGGGCGTCCCTGAACGCTCGGTTGAACGCGGTCGGGGAGCAGTAGCCGTACCGGACCGCGACGTCGACGACCCGCTCCCCGCGGGACAGGTCGAGCGCGGCGCGGGAGATGCGGCGCCGGCGCACGTACTCCCCGAGACCGATGCCGGCGATATAGGAGAACATCCTCCGGAACTGTCCCTCGGTGCAGGCGGCGAGCCGCGCCGCATGGGCGAGGTCGAGGTCCCCCTCGAGGTTCGCCTCTATGTAGTCCATCGCGTCGTTGAGGCCCTCTATCCAGCCCATCGGGTCACCATCCTTCCGAGAAGAGAGCATGGGGCAACAAGGCAGCGCAGTCCTCGAGTCCAAGGGGCGAATAATGAGAGTTTTTGATGACTGGCTCGTCGCCGACGGCCCGTCTCGATGATAGACCGTCGGCACGAGGATCCGACCCGCGAATGCCCGTTTTGCATTGTCAGGAACCTCGCTCAGGAGCACGCCATGAAGGAGGATGCCCGCCGCGCCGTGATGCGCGCGGCACACCAACGACGCGACAGCCGCGATCGAAAGCTGAGGAGGGACGTTAGCCACTGGGTTAGCAAGTAGCCCATTCCGTGCGCACAGCGCCAGGAACAGCGGCCCGCCCATCGATCACCTTGGACCATGGTACAGTCGCAGTAAGAGGACGGACAGCGGGCGTGCGCCAGGGCGAACAAATTGGCATGAAAAGAAGACGGCATAGACCTTCTGGTCATGCCGTCTTCTTTGAATGACTAGTTGTCGCTCTGGTGCCCGCGCAGCGTCGGCCGATCCGCCGTTCGGTAGAACGGCGGAACCGCCTAACCGCCCAGATAGGCTTTGCGGACGTTGTCGTCGTGCAGGAGCTCTTGGCCGGTA
This sequence comes from Collinsella aerofaciens, assembly GCA_048478035.1. Lineage (GTDB taxonomy): Bacteria > Actinomycetota > Coriobacteriia > Coriobacteriales > Coriobacteriaceae > Collinsella > Collinsella aerofaciens_CN. Next base: position 18,892 of record DBGBCW010000004.1, read on the forward strand.
CCGGTCATGGTGATCTTGCCGGTCTCGAGCACGTAACCGCGTGTGGCGATGGAAAGCGCCATCTGCGCGTTTTGCTCGACCAGAAGCACCGTGGTGCCGGCCTTGTGCAGGTCCTCGACAATCTGGAAGATCTGTTCGATCAGAATCGGTGCCAGACCCATGGAAGGTTCGTCGAGCATAAGCAGTTTGGGGTTACTCATAAGGGCGCGCCCCATAACGAGCATCTGTTGCTCGCCGCCTGAAAGGGTGCCGGCGACCTGGCGACGACGTTCCTTCAGGCGCGGGAACTGCTCGTAGACGCGCTCCAGGCCCGGAGCAATTGTGGACTTGGGCTGTGTATAGGCGCCCATCTCCAGGTTCTCCTCGACCGTCATCTGCAAAAAGGCGCGGCGGCCCTCGGGAACCTGAGCCAGGCCCTTACCAACCAGCTTGTCGGCAGGCGTATGGGTAATGTCCTCGCCCATAAACTTGATGGAGCCGGTCTTGGAGCGCAGCAGGCCCGAGACGGTCTTGAGCGTTGTGGACTTGCCGGCACCGTTGGCACCAATCAAGGCCACGATCTCGCCCTCGTTAACGTTAAAGGAGATGTCCTTGATGGCGTGGATGGCGCCGTACCAGACGTTGATGTTGTAGACGGAAAGCATCGGCTCTGCCATTTAGTTCTCCCCCTTATCCTGCTTACCCAGATACGCCTCGATAACGGCGTCGTTGTTCTGGATTTCCTCTGCCGTGCCCTTGGCGATAACCTTGCCAAAGTTAAGCACGCAGATGCCCTCGCAGATGTTCATAACGAGCGACATATCATGCTCGATAAGCATGATGGCGATGCCGAAGGTGTCGCGAATCTTGACGATGTTCGCCATGAGCTCTGCGGTCTCGGACGGGTTCATGCCGGCGGCAGGCTCGTCGAGCAGCAGCAGCTTGGGGTTAGTGGCAAGCGCGCGGACGATTTCCAGACGGCGCTGAGCGCCGTAAGGAAGCGAGCCGGCCTGTTCATTTGCCAGGTGCTCCATGTCAAAAATGGACAGCAGCTCCATGGCGCGCTCGTGGGCGGCCTTCTCGTGCTTCCAATACGTCGGCAGGCGCAGCACGCCCTCAAAGCCGGAGTAGCGCTCCTGGTTGTGCAGGCCGACCTTAACGTTGTCCTCCACCGTCATGGTGTTGAACAGACGGATGTTCTGGAACGTACGGGCAATACCCATGCGGTTGACCTGGTAGACCGACTTGCCCGAAGTGTCCTCACCGTCGAGCAGGATGGTGCCGTGCGTAGGCTGGTACACCTTGGTGAGCAGGTTGAAGACCGTGGTCTTGCCGGCACCGTTGGGGCCGATGAGACCGGCGATCTCAGTCTTGCCGATGGTTAGGCTAAAGTCGTCGACTGCCTTAAGGCCGCCGAATTCAATGCCCAGGTGGATGCACTCGAGCGCCGGGCGCTCGCCCAGGTCGCGATCGGGAACGATGGCGCCAGAAGGATACGGGACCATCTTGCCCTTGTTGAACTCAAACTTACTGGGCATCGGCTGCCACCTCCTTCTTAGAAGCAAAGCGGTCCCTAATGCGTGCGAAGAACGCCTTGAGCTGCGGGTTGTTAGTAAAGACCATGACCAGAATCAACACGATGGCGTAGATGAGCATGCGGTAGTCCGAGAACTGACGGAGCAGCTCGGGGAGCACCGTGAGCAGCGCTGCGGCGATAACGGAGCCGCGCATGTTGCCCAGGCCGCCCAGGACCACGAACACCAGGATGAGGATGGACGTGTTGAAGTCGAACTTAGTGGCGGAAAGCTGCGAGAAATTACCGCCGAACAGGGCTCCGGCAGCACCGGCGAGGGCAGCGGAAACCACGAAGGCGATCATGCGGTACTGAGTGACGGAGATGCCCACAGACTCGGCAGCGATCTTGTTATCGCGCACGGCAATAATGGCACGACCGGTACGGCTTCGAACCAGGTTGAGTACAATCACGAGCGCGATCATAACCAGGATGGCGCCGGCAAGGAAGGTCGAGTACGTCGACACACCCGATGCGCCCTGCGCGCCCTTGATGATGGCGGTGCCGTCCTCGAGCAGATGCAGGTCGTCGATCGTGGAGTTGCCCGTGATGTTAAAGATCACGTGCAGGCCTCGGGAGTCGACGCCCACGATAAGGCAGGTGACGATTTCTTTGATGATCTCGCCAAAAGCCAGGGTCACGATGGCCAGATAGTCACCGCTCAGGCGCAAGACCGGGATACCAATCAAGAAGCCCAAGATGGCGGCGGCGATGGCGCCGACCACAATGCTGATGATCAGGCGCATCGGGTCGGACGGAACGGCGCTCTCCAGCGCGACGGCGGTGACGATTCCCGTATAGGCGCCGACGCTCATAAAGCCCGCATGGCCCAGCGACAAGTCGCCCGCGATGCCGACGACGAGGTTAAGGGAGATGGCCATGACGATATAGGCCGTGATGGGAACCAGCTGACCGGCGATCATGCGCGGAATCATGTGGTTAGACTGCATAAAGAACACGATGGCGAACGCCACGAGGCACATGGCGTACGTGACAAAGTCGTGACGCGTCTGCCTGTCTTTAAGAAACTTCATAACGCTCACCTACACCTTCTCGGGGACGTACTTGCCCAAGAGGCCGGCAGGCTTGACGAGCAGGACGATGATCAAAACACCAAAGACGATGGAGTTGGCAAGGCTCGTGGAAATGTAAGCCTGCGCCATCGCCTCGATGATGCCGATGAGAATACCGCCGACAAAGGCACCGGGGATGGAGCCGATGCCACCGAAGACAGCGGCGTCGAAGGCCTTGATGCCAGGCATGGCACCCGTCGTGGGCTGCAGCACCGGCGAGTAGGAGCACAGCAGCACGCCGGCGATGGCAGCAAGGGCAGAGCCGATGGCAAACGTCATCGAGATGGTGCGGTTGACGTTGATGCCCATGAGCTGAGCGGCGGCCTTGTCCTCGGACACGGCGCGCATGGCTTTGCCCATCTTGGTCTTACCTGTAAAGAACATCAGGCCGGCCATGATAACCAGGCAGGCGACGATGGTGACGAGCGAGACGGCGCTTACGTTGAACTTGGCCAAGAACTCCGGCACCTGGAAGGTGACGAGCGAAGTGAAGTTCTTGGGCGTGGCGCCCCACAGAAGCTGCGCGGCGTTCTGCAGGAAGTAAGACACGCCGATAGCCGTGATCAGAACGGCCAGCGGGCCTGCTTGGCGCAGCGGCTTATAGGCCAGACCCTCAATGAGAACACCGAGAACCGTGCAGGCCACGCAAGAGAGAACTACAGATGCCCAGCCCGGGAGGCCGAGATACGACGTGGCGCAGAACGAGACATAGGCACCGACCATGATGACGTCGCCGTGAGCGAAGTTCAGCATCTTGGCGATACCGTAGACCATGGTGTAGCCCAACGCGATGATGGCGTAGACGCTGCCCATGGACAGGCCGTTGACCAGGTATTGGATAAAGACCGTCATGTTCCACATCCCCCTTTCGAATAGGTTTCCAGTTGATGTATGAAACAGGGACGTTACATCGTCCCTAGATACCAAGCAAGCAGGGAAGGCCAAAACCTCCCCTGCTTGGGATCAAAACCGCTCTATGTAAGGCGGCCAATTAGGCCTGTACGTACTTGCCGTCGGTGATGACGTACGCCGTGGGCTCCTTCTGGACCCGGCCCTTGTCGTTCCAGGAGAGCTTGCCAGTCAGACCGTCAACAGTAATGTTGCGCATAGCCTCGGGAAGTTTCTCGGCAACCTCGGTGGGGTCGGCGTCGACACCCAGGCCGGCCTCCTTGAGAGCCTCGACCACCGCATGCACGCCGTCGTAGGCGTCGGCGGCAAACTGGTCGGGGGTATCGCCGTACTTATCTTTGTAAGCGTTGACGAAGTCGGCGTTCTTCTCGTCGTCGGCTGAGAACGGGGTCATGAGCAGCAGACCCTCGGCAAGAGAGGTGTCGAAGCCCTCAACGCCCAGGATGCCGTCCATGCCGTCGCAGCCCATCATCTTGACGTCGTAGCCCATGTCCTTGGCGTTCTTGAGCAGGACGGACGCCGGCGTGTAGTAGATCGGCGCGAAGATCATGGTGGCGCCGGCCTGCTTGGCCTTGGTCAGCTGGTTGGTAAAGCTCGTGGCGGAGTCGTCCTTAAAGGTCTCCTCGTCAACAATCTCGAGCTTAGACTCAGCGGCCTGGGCCTTAAAGGAATCTGCGATGCCCGAAGAATAGGCGTCGCCGGAGTTATAGAAGAGCACGAACTTCTCGTCCGCATACTTCTGCGCCAGGAACTTGGCAGCGTTGACACCCTGGTTGGGGTCGGTGAAGCAAACCTGGAAGACGCAATCCTTGCCCTTGGTAACGTCCTCGGAGGACGCGGACGGGGTGATCATGAACGTCTTGGGGTCGTTACCGCACTCTGCGGCAACGGCAACCGACGCACCCGTGGTGGTCGGACCGACGAGGGCCTGCATGCCCCAGTCGAGCAGGGTGTTGAAGGCGTTGACGGCCTTCTCGCCGTCAGCCTGGTCGTCCTCGGCCTTGCTGACAAGCGGCAGCTCCTTGGTCGAGAAATCCTTGCAGCCAAGCTCGACAGCCTGTGTAACGGACTTGCCGTAGGACGCGTTGGCGCCGGTCAGCGGGCCGATGGTGCCGATCTTAAACGAAGCGTCGCCCGACGCGGAACCGCTGTCGCCGCCGTTGGAGGAGCAGCCAGCTAGAATGGACATCGCCCCCAGACCTGCTGCGCTCGCGATAACGCTCCTGCGATTCATAACAGGGTTCAATGACTTACCGGTGAGGCTCGACATGCGGCTCTCCTCTCAAATCTCGTCGGGTTTCGGTTACCCGACAGGCCATCCTTCGCCGTGTTCGGCGTTCGCAAAATAGTAGACGCTTTAGTTAGGAAAAGTGGCGGTTATTTCGACTTTTCTTTTGATTTGTTCATTTATCCATATTTCTGCGTATTTCTGTCTGTTTATGCAGTTTAGCCACTTTATTATGTAAAAGCAATGTTTCCATTCTGTTACAAGCGTCCTTGCCCTGATTAAAACAGCCTCACCGGTTGCGTTTTGTGCGCACCTAGGCGGCGATGTACTTGCCGTCCTGAATCACATAGGCCGTAGCGGGCTTCTCGACTTGGCCCTCGTCGTTCCACGTCAGCTCGCCCGTCAGACCCTCGATCTTGATCTTGCGCATGGCCTTGGCAAGATCGCCGGCAATGTCGGCGCCGTCGGCCGTAATGTCGATGCCCGCCTTACCGATAGCCTCGACAATCGCGTGGACGCAGTCATAGGCGTCGGCGGCAAACTGGTTGGGAGTCTCGTCGTAGGCGTCCTTATATGCCTTGACGAAGTCGGCGTTCTTCTCATCGTCGGCTGAGAACGGAGTCATGAGCAGTACGCCCTCGGCAAGAGAGGTATCGAAGCCTTCCACAGAGAGCAGGCCGTCCATACCGTCGGTACCCATGAGCGTCATGTCGTAGCCCATATCCTTGGCGTTCTTGAGCAGAACGGACGCTGGCGTGTAGTAGATCGGCGCAAAAACGAGCGTGGCTCCGGCCTCCTTGGCCTTGGTGAGCTGGTTGGTAAAGCTCGTGGAGGAATCGTCCTTAAAGGTCTCGGTATCGACGATATCAAGTTTGGACTCCTTGGCCTGCTCGGCAAAGGCATCGGCAACACCCGAGCTGTACGTATCGCCGGAGTTGTAGAACAGGGCGATCTTGGCATCCGCGTACTTCTCGGCCAAGAACTTCGCGGCGCTGGCGCCCATGGTGGGATCGGTGAAGCAAACCTGGAAAACCGTGGTCTTGTCCTTGGTAACGTCGAGCGACGAGGCCGAAGGCGTGACCATGAGCATATCGTCGGCGATCTCGCCCGAGACGGCGACGGCGGCACCGGTGGTGACGGGGCCGACGAGCGCCTGCATGCCCCAGTCGCACAAGGTATTGAAGGCGTTGATGGCCTTCTCGCCGTCAGCGACGTCATCCTCAGACTTAAGCGAGAGTTTGAGGTCCTTGGTCGAAAAATCCTTGGCGGCGAGCTTGGCACCCTTCTCGGCCGAAACGCCATAGGTTGCCGCGGCGCCGGTCAGAGGGCCGATGACACCGATCTTGAAGGTCTTGCCGTCATCGGCGGAGCCGCCGTCCGAGCCACCCGACGAGCAACCAGCGAGTGCGACGGTACTGCCGAGCGCCGCGGCGCCGGCGAGAAAGTTCCTACGGCTGAGCGTGCTGTTGATGTTGAACATGGTGTCCCCCTTTTCGCTGGCCGTAGTGCGGCCGTCTTGCGGTACGGGGCAAACCTTATGGCGCCAGCGTTGACAGTTTGTTACGGAGTTCCGTTTGTAGCGAGCATGTTTCCAATGTTTCCGCAGCGTTTCGGGGGTGCCGTTTTGTGCGACTCCTGTTGCCTGGCGAGCACGCGCCCTCTGTTCACGCTAGAATGCACTCAACCTTTAAGTGGTTAATCCATCCATAAGATGCACGAAGGAGCTATCCATGAGCGAACCCCTGCGCACCGTGAACGTCGGTCTGATCGGTCTGGGAACCGTCGGCGGCGGCGTGGCCCGTCTGATCAAGAGCCACCACGATGAGTACCTGGCAGCCTACGGCATCGACCTTAAGCTGACCCGCGCCTGCGCGCTTGCCTGGGAGCAGGCCGAGGCGGCAGGCATTGAGCGCGAGGCCTTTACGAGTGACTGGCACGACGTCGTCACCGACCCCGCCGTCGACATCGTCGTCGAGCTGATCGGCGGCGAGCATCCCGCAACCGAGATCTTCACCACTGCCTTTGAGCACGGCAAGCACGTCGTCTCTGCCAACAAGGCCCTGCTGGGCCGTCATGTCGAGACGCTCGCCGAGAAGGCGCGCGCGTGCGGCGTGCAGATTAAGTGCGAGGCCAGCTGCGGCGGTGGCATCCCCATCGTGAGCACGCTCGAGCACGACCTGGTGGGCAACAAGATCCTGACCATCGCCGGCATTCTCAACGGCACCACCAACTACATCCTGTCGCGCATGGACGCCGAGGGCGCCGATTACGCCGACGTGCTCGCCGACGCCCAGGCCAAGGGCTACGCCGAGGCCGACCCGTCCGCCGACGTCGACGGCTTCGACGCCGCCAGCAAGACGGCCATCCTCGCCTCCATCGGCTTTGGCACCCGCGTGACCACCGATGATGTGTACCAGCAGGGTATCCGTACCATCGGCGCCGAGGACATCGCCCAGGCCCGCGAGCTCGGCTACACCATTAAGCTGCTCGGCATCGCCCGCAACACCGACGCCGGCGTCGACGTCCGCGTGCATCCCACGCTGATCCCCGCCGACCACATGCTTGCCAAGGTCAACGGCGCCATGAACGCTGTCTACGTGGTAGGCGACGCCGTGGGCGAGACCATGTTCTACGGTGCCGGCGCAGGCTCCTTCCCCACCGCGAGCGCCGTCGTTGGCGATATCCTGTCGCTCTCCGAGCAGATCAGCCGCGGCGTGGCTCCGCTGCCCGAGATTGAGCCCTATGGCCACAACCTCGCCTTTAAGCCCATGGACGAGCTCCAGACCAAGTACTATGTGCGCCTGAAGGTCGCCGACCGCGTGGGTGCCCTGTCCGAGACGGTCGACATCTTTGCCAGGCACAACATCTCGATCTCGCTCATCAACCAGGTCGAGGACGGCAAGTCGGGCGTCAGCGATGCCTGCTCGGTCATCTTCCTGACGCACCGCGCGCTCGAGAAGGACGTCCAGGCTGCCGCCGCCGAGCTTGCCAGCGTCGACTGCGTGGCCGAGGTCGCCAACGTCCTGCGCATCGAGGACGTCGAGGCCTGGACCGAAGGCGTCATGGCCAACTAGCCCAACACCCGCTTATCAATACGCACCTCGGGGGCTCCCGTCCTATGTGGGACGGGAGCCCTTTTCTATCCGGCTTCCAAGCACAGCGGCAAAGCGGCATTTGCACGAGCCGTTCATCGGTAGCGCGGGTTACCGTTCACCGATATGCGAACGCAGCCGATTCCGGCTCCCGTTACGCTGTGCTGCGTATGTCCGCCCAAAACGAGAGGAAAGCCCATGCTGCTCGAGGGTAAGAAAGCAATCATCACCGGAGGCACACGCGGAATCGGCTATGCGATCGCCTGCCGCTTTATCGAGGAAGGCGCCGCCGTCACCGTCTTTGGCTCGCGCCAGGAGACTGCCGACGCGGCCGTTGAGAAGCTGACAGCCGCCTATCCCGACGCCAAGGTCTGGGGTCGTTCCTGCGATCTCACCTCGCTCGAAGCCGTAACCGAGGCGTTTACCCAGGCTGCCACCGATATGGGCGGCTTGGATACAGTCGTCAACAATGCCGGCATCTCCCAGCGCTCGCCCCTTTTGGATTATACGGCCGAGGAGTTCGCAAAGGTCATGGATCTCAATGTCGTCGCCGTCTTTAACGGTCACCAGGCGGCCGCCAAGATCATGACCGAGGCCGGCCACGGCGGCACCATCACTACCACGAGCTCGATGGTCGCCAAGTACGGCCAGCCCTCCGGCGTCGGTTACCCCACGTCCAAGTTTGCCGTCAACGGCATGGTCCAGTCGCTCTCGCGCGAGCTCGCCCCCATGGGCATCCGCGTCAACGCCGTTGCCCCTGGCGTGACTAAGACCGACATGGTCGCCAACCTACCCGAAGAGGTCATCAAGCCCATCGTCGCCACTATTCCGCTCGGCCGCATGGGCGAGCCCGAGGATGTCGCCAACGCCTTCGTTTTCCTAGCGAGCGACATGGCCTCCTATGTCACGGGCGCCGTGCTCCCCGTCGACGGAGCCGCCCGCTCCTAAAGGTCGCAAGCCACGACTTCGAACCTCAACGAGGCCCAACGCAAAAGGCGCGCTGTCTGCATCAACCGCAGGCAGCGCGCCTTGTTCTGTTTGTAAGGGAAACTGCGTCCCGTTTCGCCGATTCTGGGACACCGTTTCCGCAACGGGTCGGGACTGCGGAAACTACATCCCAATCTGGTTATCCATTCCGGGGCACAGTTTCCCGAAGGGCGGTTGAGTCATGCCATCCTAATCAAAACGAGACCGTATAGCACCCCTAAGATAACCAGCTCTCATTCTGGAGCAAGCGCATCAGGCAGCACGACCGCTCGCCGACGTGCAATTTGTTGCACAGTAAAATCGGCTAGTGGCACCCTTATCCTTTATTTAGCGAATAAGGTCAAGGAAGGGAGAGTATCATGCCAAGACGGCAAACACCGCTCGAGGTCATGTTCTCCCTGTTCAAGACTTCATTTACCCTGAGCCATCGCGCACTTGCTGAACTGTTACTATCCGATCTGCCGTTAACAAATGGACAGCCTACCGCCCAAATGGCACAGGACACCAGCTGGCTTTCGCGCACGATTGTGCACTCGCAGCCGGGCTCCCTAGAAGATCGCTACTTTACCGACTGGTCCTGCGCATCGAATCAAATCCTGCACAAGCTACAGGAAAAAGGGTATTCGAACGCCGACATCTATACCATGATTGCGGCAGCAACTGACGCGATGGCTCAAGCGCTCAGTGCCTGTGGGCGCAATGGACTCCTTTACCGGAACGCCGCCTCGCGCCTCGTCAGCTGCCAGCCAGACAAAGATGACAGGGCTCTTATCTCAATCGCGCTCGTTGTTTCGACCGCCTGTTGGTGCGATCCGGCCCGTGCTATCGCGTACATCAGGAACCGCTTTGAATTCGCAGAGAATGTCAGGTCGTTTACCCCCTCAAGTATTTCTTTCTGTCCATGCGATTTAAAACAAACGGGCACCGAACATGCGATCGGCCTTATCAGGATCGATAACGAACTCGTCATCGGCGGCCCTTATGTCATTGAGCCTTCTGCCATGGGCACCACCATCGGAGCGCTCGCACTCGAAGACGGCGCTGTCACCGATGTTGGGCTGGATGTCTCCGCCAAGCATCTCCGTATCTTCGCCGAGAACAATGCTTGGTACGCACAAGACCTCGGTTCGACCAACGGCACGCATCTGATTCGAACAGTCGATAACAGCGAACTCGACATCAGCTCCGGCGCACCTGCCCAGCTGTACCCCGGCGACATCCTGCGCCTGGGCCTCAGCACTACTTTTGCCGTCGTAGCAACGACGGCTGCCTTAGCAAATCAACATTACTAACCATAGAAACAAGGTGACTATGAGCATCACGGATGTTATTAAATATGAGGGCAATAACCAAACTTTTATCTGGAAACACCCCTCAGAAGACTTCAATACGGGCTCGCAACTCATTGTTCACGAGACCCAAGAAGCAATTTTCTTCCTTAATGGACAGGCCCTGGATTCGTTTGGACCAGGCAGGCATGAACTTGAGACTCAAAATCTACCGTTACTGAACGGCATTTCGAAGATAACGACCGGTGGTGTCAGCCCGTTTCACTCAGAAGTCTACTTTGTTAACCTCATCGAGCAGATGGGCATCCGCTGGGGAACCAATTCCAAGATTCAGTTCATGGAACCGACTTATGGATTTCCGCTCTCGCTCGGGGCGTCCGGAGAGATGGCTCTTGCTGTAAAAGAGCCCCGCAGGCTCCTTCTCAAGCTTGTTGGAACCGAAGCTTTGCTCTCCCAGGACAAGCTGATCAGTTATTTCAAAGCTTTCCTGCAAACTCGAGTAAAAACTCATCTGGCACAAGTAATTACCGAACAAAAACTCTCCATTTTCGAACTTGATGCACACCTTGAAGAGTTATCCGACTCGCTTAAGAACAAGCTGCTTCCCGACTTTGCCGCATACGGCCTCTCATTAACGCAAATGCTGGTCACCGCCATCGTCAAACCCGAAGGTGATCCGGTATACGAGAAGTTTAAGGACCTCCATTTCAAGCAATATGCCGACGTACGCGAAGCACAGATAAAACAACAGGTCAGCATTATCGAACAAGAAACTGCGGCGCAGCGCACCGTAATCTCCGCAAAAGCACGCGCAGAAAAACGGCAAATCGAAGGCTATACCTATCAACAGGAACGCAGCTTCGATGTTGCCGAAAAGATGGCCCAAAACGAAGTGGTTGGCGAATATGCAAACATGGGAATCGGCCTAGGCGTAATGGCCGGTGTTGGTGGGACCATGGGGTCAGTTATGACCGATGCACTCTCACAAGCGACCAGCACGTCCGCGACGCAGCCCATCCCAACGGATACCAATTCGCAGCAAATTGCTGCAAAGTTCTGTTCCGAGTGTGGATATCGCTTCTCTGGAACCGAGAAGTTCTGTCCCGAGTGCGGAGCACGGAGGTCATAATGAAGAACACGCAGGCATATGTTGCAGCAACCCCCGTAGCCCTCTTCATAGTTATCGAAAGCGTGGCCGTACTTTTATTTGGACCCTCAACTACCTTTTGGATTGAGAGCGCATTCTCTTTGGTTGCGCTCTCCTTGTTGGTCGCAGTCCTCCTTCATGACCCCGTAAAGAAACTAAAGCTGCTTGGTATTTCCAAGACAGTTCTCATGGGGGCTTCATTTGCAATCCAGCTGACCCTAGTTCTTTTCGGAGCAGCGCTAAAGACCGATGCGTTGTCCGTTCTTTCGGGTTTCAGCATCCTTTTACTTGGCACGTCAGTAATTACGTTGTGTGTAGCAAATGCATCCGAGAGTCAAACCTCAGATGTCGAGGAACATGTCTCGACACTTACCAATTCAATGAAATCAAACAAAATCAAACTCGAACTGCTCCTAGAAGAAGCACCTAGCGATCTGAAACCGGCAATCGCAGACGTTCTGGAAACTATGCGCTACGCAAACCCCGTTTTAGATAAAACTGGAAACCGGCCCCTTTCAAATTTGATACCTATCGCTATCGAAAATCTCGACAAAGCGGTAAAAGCAAATTCGCTCCCCGACGCCCAAGATACTTGTAAGCAACTAAAAGCATATATCCGTCAGCAGGAAATCATAAATAAGCGCTAAAGGAAGCCGGGTATGGGAACCAATAAATCACACGTCAATGAAAACTATCAACACTCCTGCAACAGCACTAAATTCAAACTCGAGGGTTATCGAGCCCCTCTATCAGATTGCTTTACGCCAGACGAGCTATCAGAGCTATTTCGGTTCTACGTTTTGCAAGCACCCATCGCAAAAGATAAGACCGCTTTGTCGACGCAGCGAACGTTGACGTCTTTAGGTTGGAACGGACCCTCCATCAAGATACTAGAGAGAAAGCTATTAAAGGAGTCCGGGATAACCTCTTTCATTTTCATAGGAAGCCAGACCATTGATGGAACTCTGGAGAACATGGCCCTAGATAAAGAAATATGCGCCGAACACCCAAGAGCGGTCCTACACAAGGATGTCAAACTAACGCTCCGAGAGGACAACTCCATCGAGCGCCGCAGCGGTGATGAAAACAGAATGCAGTGCCTATTTCGCCATCTTCGAAATGGGATTGCACACGGACAGACATATCTGTTTCCAACCGGTTTGGTGCTAATCGAAGATCGCGACGGCAAAAGAATTACTGCCCGGATTCTCATTCGCAAAGAAACGCTTCTTGCATGGATATATATCGTTGAAAAGAAAGAGGTCTAGCTTCATGAAAGCCCTGAAATGTGAACTTTGCGGCGGTACCGAAATCGTCAAAGATGGGGATTTCTTCGTCTGTCAAAACTGCGGTATGAAATATACGCTCGAGTCCGCAAAGAAAATGATGGTTGAAGGCGTTGTTCAAATCGAAGGCACGGTGAAAACAGACAAGACGGCCGATGCAGAAAGGCTGCTCACGTTGGCCAAAACTGCATGCAAAACCAGAAACTTCTGCGAAGCCGAACGATATGCGAACAAGGTGTTAGAGATTGATTTGGACAACATTGATGCTTGGGCAATTAAGTCAATAGCAATCGACTGGCAACTGACAATTAAAAACAATCGCCTTCGCGAATCTTCGGACTGTTTTCTCAAAACCTTTCAACTGCTTCCAAATGAAGTAAAAACCTGTGAAGGCCTAATTCATGCGTGGAGCGTCATCAAAAGTCTAAAACTGCACCTCGATGATATTATCGAAGCAGTTAGCTCCTTGTATGCCAAGCCAATAATCAACACACCATCAGATGATAATCTCGCGTTGATTGCAGGCACGCTGGCATCCCATCTCGAAATAAGAAAAAGCCAATGGGAAGCAATCGGCAAACTTTCCTTTACTTTTTGCAAAGCAAAGAAAGAAATGCTCAAGTCTCCGGATATTTCCGACAGCCAACGCCACGCTTTAAATGATACAGACATGGAGAAGTACCTCTTTACTGAAGAGATACCACGAATGTATTTTACGGCAGCAAACATCATCGACAGCTCTGTAGTAGACGGTGTAACCAAATGGCGAGACAAGTGGGAAAACAACAACATTTTTGATTACTTTCTTGACGGCAGCGGCGTCGACCGGTCCGCAGAAGAGGACGCTTTCGACATGTGCACGCTCGTATACAATCGATATGAATTAGCGTTGAGAACCGCGATTAAATTCTTAGAGACAGAGACTGAGGGCCATTCGATTACAGGTCTTATCTTGGCACCCGAGTTATTGTTCAATGTGTGGTCAAACTTATGTGTAATTGAAGAGTTGAACATAGGACATAAAACCTATACGAGAGCCCACGGCGCATATGTGTCAAATAGCGTGAAGGAAGGCTTTTCACTAAATGCCGAGGCGATCACGTTACGAAAGGAACGCCTCAAAGAGGACATGGCAAAGCGTGACGAATACGACTCCGAGAAGAAGAAGGAACGTGAGCGCGCTGAAAAAGAAGCAGAGCTCCAAGCCAAATACTGGTTAGATAATCCTGTTAAAAAGACGCAAAAACAAGCGCTCGAAGATGAATTTGACCGGCTGGGGAACGAACTTCGAGAGCTTAAGAGCAGACGTTCCTTTTTCAGCCCGTTCGAATTCAAGGCAAAACGAGAATGTGATGCAAAAATCGAACAGGCTCGCGAGCGCAGGCGGGAAATCAAGAACTCTCTGAAGGCCTTAGACGATGAACTCCTGGCGTACGTGTCAAACGAAATTGAATCATAGCTTTCACCGCTTGCCGCAACAGTCCATTGGCGACCTCAAAGGCGCCTCAATGGGATAAGAGCGATTTCACACCATGGAGGAATGGCGGGCAAGCGCTCGGAGTGTTCATTTGTCTGATAACCGATATTCACTCTAGCCCGAGCAGATTAAGTCCCGCCACCGTCATCTTGCACACGAGCGGCCTTGCGGACACCTTTTCTAAATATCCGGCAGCGATTAGGCTCGACAATGACCTACTCGCTGTCGGTTTTTTCACATCGAGATAGCCCGACACACCATCAAGCGTAGATTCGCCAAAGGCACCGAAGATATGCATCTGTGCCGCATAAAACAGAATATCTTTTGCCCTTTCGGTAAACGTATCGTCGAGCTCATCGATCGCCCGCTTGAGATCATCGAGTTGTACGCGCTTTTCGGCCAAATCGCTCAGAACGGCATCTTGCGCTTGCTCGACCAAATCAAGAATCATTGCAACAAACGGAGTAGCCTCGCTACCGTTAAGGGGCCTCTCCACCACGTCAAACGCCTTGTAATATGCGGTTTTATTCTCAGCAATCGTCCTGGAGAGCGACAACACCGTAGGCTGCGACAACGTCTCGTTCAGGCTCAACGCGAGAAGATATCTCCCCGTTCTCCCGTTACCGTCATAGAAGGGGTGAATATACTCAAAGAGAAAATGGCAGATTGAGGCTGCATAGAGGCTTGGGACATCTTCGCGATTGCTCAACTCTATCATCTTGCCAAGGAGGTCAATGATTTCGGGCTCCGAGGAAACACCCTGATGGAGAATCTTGCCCCGACTGTTCTCAATCACAACGGGACCCAAACGGAACATCTTGCCATCCGGACGGTCCTTCGGGTCAAGCACGCCCTTAGTGACGGCATCGAAAATCTCGCGGATATCCTCGGGTTTGCCGGGACGACTTGAACCATCCACCAGCTGAAGGTAGAGGCGAGCGAATTCAATAAAAGGAGTGTGCTCCTTTTCGGCGGCACCGCAAAGTTCGGCCGCAGCATCCTCCGCAGACTCCAGCGCCGCTTCAATCTGGCGCCGCGTGCTGTGCACACCCTCCATCTCGTTGCTGAAAACAACCTCCTCAAGCACCAGCGAACGAATCGAGGCCCCCAAAGCCACATAAGGCAAGCTATTCCACAGGTTGGAAATCTTTCGCTCTTTTCTGAGGATCCGCTCGCTAGCAACGGACAAGTTCAAAGGAACACAAGCGAACAGTTCACCATGCTCAAGGTGAATTCCAGTCCGCACCGTGCCGTCGGCAGTAAGGCGCTCGTGCAGCAGCTCGTCATGGCAAGCATAACGATCGGAGCTTGAATCTGCATAAAAGAGTTTTTCGAGCGTCTTGTACGCCATCGCTTCATCGCTCCTTTGAAATCAAATAGCTTAATCGTCTTTCATTATTTCGAATTAATCCGATATTTGCAATTAAGACTCAAGAAATGCATTGTCTAATTTCAGAATTTGAAGTATTGGGAATTAAGGTTTCCTTATTTACATAGATAACGAGCTAATTTCAAACCTCAGCAGAGCTTTATGCAAGAGGCGCGCTGCCTGCATCAATAGCAGGCAGCGCGCCTTCTTCTGTTCGAAAAGGAAACTGCATCCCAGATTTTCGGCTCAGAATGGGGTGCACTTTCCGCAACGGGCTTCTCGCGGAAACTATGTCCCGCTCTGAGCGTCTATTCCGGGATGCACTTTCCAAAGGGCCTTGTTCCGGAAACTGCATCCCGTTCCGAGCCTTCAAAGCGGGACGCGGCTTCCCCGAGAGAGTATCGACTACTTGCCGTCGTCGTCCTCGGCTTCTTCTCTTGCATAGAGCTCCAGCATGCGGCGGCGGTATTCGCGCACGGCGAGCTTGGCGCGCTCCAGGCGGCGACGCTCGCGCGGAGTCAGCTCGGACGGGTCGACCTCGTCTCCATAGGTCTTATCGGCAAGAAGATGTGCCGCGTCCACAATACGGGCATCGATATGGCCGCTCGCCGCCTCGGCGGAAAGACGCTCGGCAATCGTATCGAGCGTAGGCAGGCCCTCGAATACGCGACCGTGACCATGCGAGGTCAGCAGCTCGTGCTCGCGTGCGAGCAGGCTCGCCAAATCGTGATGGGCGCGCAGGATGTCGAGCGCATCAGATGGATGCTCGGCAACCTCTGCCACGGCGGCGACCGGTGCGGCATCGACCACGCGGTAGAAGAGCTGCGCGAGCAATGGCATCAAGAACACCGTGATGGCACCGGCGGCAACCATGACCGACGCAATATCTTGCGACAGCGCGCCTGCGTTGACGGCAACGCTCGTCACGGCAACGATGATCGGCAGGGCCGTGGTGCAGTACAGGGCCACGGTAATGCGGCCATACGCCGAAACGTCGCGCGTCGCGGGACAAATGCTCATAGAGACAAGGATCGGCACCGCGCGAATGATCAGCAGCGCCACGATAAAGCCCACGAGCAGCGCGGGGCGCGACACCACGGCCGTCAGATCGATCTTTGCGCCCGACACGGTAAAGAACACCGGAATCAAAAAGCCGTAGGCCAGGCCGTCGAGCTTGGTCTCGAGCGTATGGTTGCCCTCGGGGATGATATAGCGCAGGACAAAACCGGCGGCAAAAGAACCCAACACGATGTCGAGATCAAAGACGGCCGAGAACGCCACGAGCGTGACCAGGATGAGCACCGTCAGGCGCACGAAGGTCTGCGACGTGGTATCGGCGCGCTCCTCGACAAACGCAAAGAAGCGGCTGCCGACGCGCTTGGAGCGGCTTGGGACCACGGCCAGCAACACGCAAACCACCGCAAACAAGCCAAGGATTACGAGCGTTTGGATGCCGGTGCGGGCAGACAGCAGCACCGACATGGCGAGCACGGGACCGAGCTCGCCCCAAGTGCCATACGCGAGGATCGAGTCGCCTACACGCGTGCCGGTGAGCGAGCGCTCACGCATGATGGGCACGAGCGTGCCGAGCGCCGTAGAAGTGAGGGCAAGCGTCACGGCGATACCGTCGAAATGACTGACCGAGAACCACGGGGTAAAGCGCACGGCAAGCCAGGCGATACCAAACGTGACGACCCACGTCGCCAAGCCGTAGCGCCCCTCGACGCCCGTGATGCTCTTGGGGTCGATCTCAAAGCCGGCAAGCAGGAACAAAAAGGCCAGGCCGAGCTCGGACACAAGCGAGACCTCGGCATCTACATGGATGACGCCGAGCATATGGGGTCCCAGCACCGCGCCGAGCACGAGCAAGAAGACCGTCTCGGGAACGGGTTTTCCAGGAATCGCCGAGGCGATGAAGGGGCTTGCAAAGGCCACGAGTGCGATGATGGCGAGCGAAACGAATGCCATGTGATGCCTTTCTCTTGATTGCGCATCACTGTAGCACCCTCGCCGTCCTCAACGCGCCACGAGCTGTCGTATCATAGTGAGGTTTACAAACATGTGGCTCAAGGCGACCGCAGGGCAGACCCCGCAAACCGACCGCTGCCGCATACCGTACCGTACGCCCAACCGATCAGGAAGGCAGGAACCAATGGTCTCTCGTATCTACGTGGAGAAGAAACCCGGGTTCGACGTCGAGGCTCAGCAGCTCAAGGGCGAGCTGACCGAAATTCTCGGCATCAAGGGCATCGAGGCCCTGAGGATCATCAACCGCTACGACGTCGAGGGCATCGACGAGGAGCTTTTCCGCTCCTGCGTGCCGACCGTCTTTAGCGAGCCCCAGGTCGATGTGACCTACGACGAGCTCCCCGCAAGCGATGGCGCCGTCTTTGCCGTCGAATTCCTGCCTGGCCAGTTTGACCAGCGCGCCGACTCCGCCAGCGAGTGCGTGCAGCTCATCAGCCAGGGCGAGCGCCCTGCCGTGCGTTCTGCCAAGGTCTATATGATCTCGGGCGCCCTGGACGAGGCCGCCCTCGAGGCCATCGAGCACTACGTGGTGAACCCCGTCGAGGCGCGCATCGCCTCGCTCGACCTGCCCGAGACGCTGCACATCGAGACCCCCGAGCCCCAGCCCGTCGAAGTGCTCGACGGTTTCCGCGAACTCGACGAGGCCGGCCTTGCCGCCTTTATCACCGAGCGCGGCCTTGCCATGGACGAGGCGGACATCGCCTTCTGCCAGCAGTACTTCCGCGATGAGGACCGCGACCCCACCATCACCGAGATCCGCGTGATCGACACCTATTGGTCCGACCACTGCCGTCACACCACCTTCGGCACCGTCCTGGATGACGTGACGATCGACGACGCCGTGGTACAGCAGGCCTTCGACCGCTACATGGAGATGCGCCACGAGCTCGGTCGCGACGCCAAGCCCGTCTGCCTCATGGACATGGGCACCATCGGCGCCAAGTACCTTAAGAAGACCGGCGTCATGACCGATGTCGATGAGTCCGAGGAGATCAACGCCTGCACCGTCAAGGTGAAGGTCGATGTCGATGGCGAGGACCAGGACTGGCTGTTCCTGTTTAAGAACGAGACCCACAACCACCCGACCGAGATCGAGCCCTTCGGCGGTGCCGCCACCTGCGTGGGCGGTGCCATCCGTGACCCGCTCTCGGGCCGCAGCTATGTGTACCAGGCTATGCGCGTCACCGGTGCCGGCGACCCCACCGTCCCGGTTTCCGAGACGCTCGAGGGCAAGCTGCCGCAGCGCAAGCTCGTGACCACTGCTGCCGCCGGCTACTCCAGCTACGGCAACCAGATCGGCCTTGCCACCGGTCAGGTCAACGAACTCTATCACCCCGGTTACGTGGCCAAGCGCATGGAGGTTGGCGCCGTCGTGGGCGCTACCCCGGCAAACCACGTGCGTCGCGAGTGCCCCGCCCCCACCGACAAGATCATCCTGCTGGGCGGCCGCACTGGCCGTGACGGCATCGGTGGCGCCACCGGCTCCTCCAAGACCCAGAACACCGAGTCCATCGAGACCTCGGGTGCCGAGGTCCAGAAGGGCAACGCCCCGGTCGAGCGCAAGCTGCAGCGCCTGTTCCGCCGCGGCGATGCCTGCCGTCTGATCAAGCGCTGCAACGACTTTGGCGCCGGCGGCGTCTCGGTCGCCGTGGGCGAGCTTGCCGACGGCCTGTATGTCGACCTTGATACCGTAACCAAGAAGTACGACGGCCTGGACGGCACCGAGCTCGCCATCTCCGAGTCCCAGGAGCGTATGGCCTGCGCCGTCGCCGACGGTGACGTCGAGGAGTTCATGGGCTACGCCGCCGAGGAGAACCTCGAGGCGACCGTTATCGCCGAGGTTACCGCCGAGCCGCGCATGCGCATGGCCTGGAACGGTGTCGCCATCGTTGACCTGTCCCGCGAGTTCCTCAACTCCAACGGTGCGCCCAAGCACCAGGTCGCCCACGTGTGCGCCCGCAGCGTGTGGCAGCCCAGCTGGGCCGGCACCACGCTTGCTGAGCGCATGACCTCGCTTGTCACCGACCTCAACGTTGCCTCCAACAAGGGCCTTTCCGAGCGCTTCGACTCCACCATCGGTGCCGCAACCGTGCTCATGCCCTTTGGCGGCAAGACGCAACTCACCCCCAGCTCTGCCATGGTCGCCAAGTTCCCCGTGGACGGCGAGACCACCACGGCAAGCGCCATGGCATGGGGCTTCAACCCCTACCTGATGGAAGCCGACCAGTTTGCGGGCGCCTACCTGTCCGTGGTCGAGTCCATCGCCAAGCTCGTGGCCGCCGGCTTTGAACACAAGCGCGCCTACCTCTCCTTCCAGGAATACTTTGAGCGTCTGCGCACCGAGGCCGAGCGCTGGGGCAAGCCCATGGCTGCCGTCCTGGGTGCCCTTATGGCCCAGGTCGACCTGGGTGCCGGCGCCATCGGCGGCAAGGATTCCATGAGTGGCTCGTTTGAGGACGAGGCCGGCGAGCTCAACGTTCCGCCCACCCTGATCAGCTTCGCTGTTGCCGTGGGCAAGGCCGCCCGCGCCGTCTCCCCCGAGTTCAAGGGTCTGACGCATCGCGTTGTCCGTATCGCCCCCGCCACCTATGGCGAGGACTACCGTCCCGATGCCCAGCAGCTGCTCGCCACATTTGACGCCGTAGAGGCGCTCACCGCCACCGGTGACGCCCTGGCCGTCTCCACGCCCGGTTACGGCTGCGGCGCCGAGAGCCTCTTTAAGATGTGCGTCGGTAACCAGATCGGTATCGAGCTTGCCGAGGATGTAGACGTGGAGAGTCTCTTCACCCCGCTCTATGGCAGCTTTATCGTCGAGCTCGCCGAGGATGCCGAGCTGCCCGAGGTCGCCGACGGCGTTGTCATCGAGCCCCTGGGCACCACCGTCGAGGGCTATGTCATCGACACCGGCTCCGAGGTCATCGAGCTCGCCGAGCTCCAGGAGGCCTGGGAGAGCGGCATCGAGGGCGTCTTCGCCTACCGCAGCGCCGGCGAGACCCCCGAGGTCGAGGCCATCGACTTCCGCGCCAAGGACATCCACGTGTACGGCGGCGCCAAGATCGCCCGTCCGCGCGTGATTATCCCCGTGTTCCCCGGCAACAACTGCGAGTACGATAGCGCCCGCGCTTTCCGCGCCGCCGGTGCCGAGGCCGATACCTTCGTGATCAACAACCTCACGCCCGAGGCCGTCGCCGAGAGCACCCACGAGCTTGCCCGCCGCATCCGTGCAAGCCAGATCGTCATGATCCCCGGCGGCTTCTCGGGCGGTGACGAGCCCGACGGCTCCGCCAAGTTCATCACGGCGTTCTTCCGCGCTCCCGAGGTCACCGAGGCAGTCCGCGACCTGCTCAAGGCCCGCGACGGCCTGATGCTGGGCATCTGCAACGGCTTCCAGGCCCTGGTCAAGCTCGGCCTGGTGCCCTATGGCGACATCGTCGACGCCACGCCGGATGCACCCACGCTGACCTTTAACACCATCGGTCGCCATCAGAGCCGTCTGGTGCGCACCCGCATCTCGTCCAACCTGTCCCCGTGGCTGTCGCAGTGCAGCCTGGACGACCCCTACACCGTCGCCATCAGCCACGGCGAGGGCCGCTTTGTCGCCAATGACGAGGTGCTCACCCAGCTGATCGCCAACGGCCAGGTCGCCACGCAGTACGTGGGCGAGGACGGCAAGCCCAGCATGGATCTTTCCGTCAACCCCAACGGCTCCGCACTCGCCATCGAGGGCATCACGAGCCCCGACGGCCGCGTCCTGGGCAAGATGGGCCATGCCGAGCGTCGCGGCGACAACCTATACCGCAACGTGCCCGAGCATGTCCCCGGCGATAAGTTCATGCCGATCTTTGAGAGCGGCGTAGCCTACTTCGCTTAAAGCTTCCCCATCGGGTACAATCCCCTCGGGTAACAACACCCGCCACCGGCACGCCCGGTGGCGGGTTCTTTTTTGCTTTGCGCGTATAGGAGAAGGACATCATGGAAAGCCGCCAGCCGTATCTCGCCACCCTGCCCGGACTCATCCTGGGCTGTCTTGTTTGCTGTGCACTCTGGGGGTCGGCCTTTCCCTGCATCAAGATCGGTTACGCACTCTTTGGTATCCCGGCGCACGATAGCGCCTCGCAGCTGCTCTTTGCAGGTTTGCGCTTCACGCTTGCCGGTGCCCTGGTTATCGTTGGGATGAGCGCGGCTCAGCGTCATCCCCTCATTCCGCAGGCTCGCGACATCAAGCCCATCTTTATCTTGTCGCTCTTCCAGACTATCGGGCAGTACTTCTTTTTCTACCTGGGACTCTCGCACGCCAGCGCCATGTCGAGTTCCATCATCGAGGCCAGCGCCAACTTCCTCGCAATCCTCTTTGCCGCCCTGGCATTTCACACCGAGAGGCTCAATACGGCCAAGGTGCTTGGCTGTGTCCTGGGCTTTGCCGGCGTCGCGCTCGTCAACCTTTCGGGCGCGGATGGCACCTTTGGCTTTACACTCGACGGCGAGGGTTTTATCTTGGCTTCCACCGTTGCGGGCGCTCTGTCGACCTGTCTCATTGGCATCTTCTCGCGCGAGCATGACGGCGTCTTGCTCGCCGGCTGGCAGTTTTTAGTCGGTGGCGTGGTCCTTACCGCCATCGGGTTTTTGATGGGCGGTGCGCTCTCCCCCGCGGCGATTGCCCCCGCCATCGCGCTCATCATTTATATGGCACTCATTTCCGCCGTCGCGTACTCGCTGTGGTCCCGCCTGCTCGCCGTCAACCCCGTCAGCCGCGTTTCGGTCTTTGGCTTTATGAACCCGGTCTTTGGCGTGCTGTTGAGCGCACTGCTGCTCGGCGAGGGCGCTGGCACGAGCCCCGTTACCGTACTTGTTGCCCTGCTCTTGGTCTGCAGCGGCATCATCATCGTCAACAAACCCAAAAAAGCCTAGCGAGCTCACCTTTTTAGGGAAGGTGTTCGCACACTTTAGCTTAATGGAGTACATCGGTGAGCTGAGGGCCACCACGCACACTAGCGTTCGCCCCTTTTTTCTAGCGTATCTGGACGCCGGCTTTCTTTTTCTCGGCCTTGACGCGGTAGAGCTCCACGTCGGCAGCGCGAAGCAAGTCTTGCCAGGTATCGACGCCATCACCAACCCGTGCGTAGCCGATGGACATCCGCAACAGATACGGGACCTCGGCGCGCGCGAGCTCGTCGCTGATTGCCGCGCACAGACGCATGATATCCTGCTCCGCCTTCGCCTTTTGAAGCACCACGAACTCATCGCCACCATAGCGCGCGATGAAGCCACCGGACGCCGAGCAGACTTCTTTGAGCGCAGCGGATATGACCTGAAGAGCATGGTCGCCCTCAACATGTCCATAGCGATCGTTAATCTGCTTAAAGCCGTCGGCGTCCATCATGAGCAGATACACGTCTTCGGCCTGATCTACATTTGAGAAGAGCGACAGCATATAGGTCTCAAAACGGTTGCGATTGTTAAGGCCAGTCAACGGATCGGTCGAGATCAGCTGCTCCTGGTAGATGATGTAGAGCAGCAACATGCTAATCATTATGCCGACACAAAGGCCGGGCACCGAGCATACGACCTGAAAGGTACCGCCCACCAAGGCCGGAATGGCGAAAAATGCCAAGGTTCGATAGATGGCCTTCGTCTGCAGGCTTTCGACCCTGCGAGATTGCACAAACGCATGAAGGGACGTATGTATAACGTAACAGTAGCTGACGATGGGCTGGATCATATAGGCAAAGCCGCGACGATACATACCCTGCGAATCGATATAGAACAGGGCGTGCGTCCAGTAACTGGTAAACGCCAGCACGACCACCAGAGCCGTAGGCAACGCTACAAGCACCACCCTATAGCGCGAGGTCAAAAGGCGAGAACCCTGCACCGTCTCGGAATAGATAAACCAAATGAGACACGCGACGGCAAAGAGCGAAAACGAAACCGCGTTGGAAATCCAGTTGGCAGCAATGCCCAACGTGCCGTCCACACCGTCCGAAAGCGTCCAGATCATATCGAATAATATGTACGCGGCAGAGGTGTAGCCAAGCATGCTAAACAATAGCTGCTGGGTGCTCGAGAACAAGGAGCGACGACTTCGCACGGCAAGCCCGATAAGAACAATCATGCATAGCACGAATATCTCAATCTTGAGCGCCTTAACCACTAGCCGCCATCCCTTCAATATGCAAGTGGCCTGAACCGACCAATTCGAATCTGGGCAACAAACACCCCTACCCGCAGGGGTAAGGGGAATAATAGCAGAGCGCCCGAACGTCGCTGCAAGACAGCTCTCGTTCGGGCGCTCAAACGGCGCGAGTTGCACGCCGGAATCAATTATCGGTAACGGCCGTTACTCACCGTCGATATCGGTTGCGACAGCCTCCTCGATGGCCTCGACGCCAGCAGGCGACAGGTCTTCCTTACCCTGACAGAACTTCTTGTCGACCCAGCCGGTCAGAATCGGAGCCATGATTGCCGTGATGATAACGGCGGTGGCGATCTGGGCGTACGCAGTGGGCGCAAGCTCGGCGTAGCGCGGCGCGACCTCGGCGAGGGCAACCGGCGTGGTCATAGCCGTGCCGGCGATAGTGGAGCAGGCAACGGCCGCCTTGCCGTTACCACCGCACAGGCGCTCGAACGCAAAGGTGATGGGGCCGACGATAAAGAGCGTGATGAGGCCCAGCAGGATGCCCGAGATGCCGCCGGTGATAAAGCTCGAAAGGCTCATGGACGCACCGAGCTGAAAACCGATGACAGCGATCGCGGGATTGGCGCCGGGGACCAGCAGGTTCTTGACAAACGGGAACAAGTTGCCCAGGACCATACCGATAACAAGCGGCAGGATGGATCCGATGATGGTGCCGACGGGGATGTTGGCGAGCCCCGAGACACCGAGGATGATCATCGTGACGGCGGGGCCGGCCGTAAAGAACAGGATACCGACGGCGCCCTGCTCGGACTCATCGCCGAACTCGCCCATGATGCCCGTATAGAGCGCCATGTTGCAAAACGTGATGCCGCCGATGATTGAGACCGAGCTCAGGCCCAAAAGGTTGTCGTTAAAGAAATACGCAACGCCCAGGCCCAGCGCGGCTGCCACCACAAGCTTAGGAATCAGTACGACGATGCCGGTCTTGATGGCACCCGGTGTGGACTTAAAGCTGATGCCGGCGCCCACAAACAGCAAGATCGCAGCAACGATGGTGTTGGAGCCGCCGCGGCAGGCAGCCGTAAAGAAGCCGCCGATCTCGAAGACCTGCGGGCAGAAGGTATTGAGCAAAAGGCCGACGATCATCGGGTAGATCATGATGTCACCCGGGATGCGCGGTACTTTGAATTTCTTTTGCTCGTTGGCGGTCGCTCCCTGTGCCATGGAACCCCCATTTCCGCTGATGCAGAACAAAAGCCCACATCATACTTTGCTACAGTAAAGTTTGACCATGGTACCAGAAGAAATAGACCAGCTCGGTGAAAAATTCGACAAGTTGGGATGGAACGAGATTCGGCGCCCGCGACGCCACCCCTATATAAGGCTCAAGACAATATAGAGTACGATGCCCGAGACGCAGCACCACAGCATCGATTTTGTCTTGACCGCCACGACCACGACGCCGACGGCCGCAATCCAGGGAACCAAGGCAGGCCAGAGTCCCGCGTCGAACGCGCCGGGGCTCACCAAGTCGTTGGCGACCAGCGCGGCAAAGGCAGCGGGCGGGATATAGCCCAGGGCCTCGGTAATGCGGGGCGACAGGGTCCGCCCGCGCAAGGCGAACGCCGGCGCGATGCGAAAGAACGCGATAGCAGCCCACGACGACAGCCACAGAACCAAGAACTCGTTAACGAGCATCGCGGGCACCTCTTCCGTCAAATACAGCATCGCACGCCAACGCAATGGCAATGCCGGCCACGACGCTTGCCGGCACGGCAATATTCGTGAGGCCCAAGAACTTGCATACGGCGACGGACACCGCGCCCGAAACCGCCGCGACAACGTTGCCGCGCGACAGCCGCTGCGAAAAGAGCAGGCAGATAAAGAGCGAGGTGCAGACAAAGGCTGCAATGGCGGTGGGAACATCGACAACGGCGCCGACGATGGCGCCCATCGTACACGAAACGCCCCATGTTGCGATGAGGATCACGTTGAGCACAAAGGACTCGCGCGGGCCCCAATCCTCCCCTTCAACCAACTTGGCAAGCGAGATGCCATATGCCTCCTCGGTAAGTGTCGCGGCAACAGCCAGCGTCTGACGCTTCGAGGCACCCGTCAGATGCGGCGCGATCGATGCCGAGTAAAGCGCAAAACGCGAGGAGATGGCGGCAACGCTCGCGATAATCGAAGGTGCCGGTACGCCCGCCAGCCAAAGATTGCAGATCATAAACTGGCCGCTGCCCGTCACAAACGTGCTGCTCAGGGCAAAGACCATCCAGGGCTCCATTCCCGTCTGCCCCATGATCATTCCGCACGGCGCGCCTATTGCAACATAGGTAAGCATCACCGGCCAGACGGTTCTAACGATTTTGAGCACCATACGCTTCTCATCCTGACAAGGTCTCCGAGCCGCATGTAGCGATACGGCAGAATCATCATCCGACAGCAACCGAGTTCACCTACAATTGCCACCGGATCGAAAGACACAACTTTTTAGGAAGTCATTATGACAGCTATCGATCGAGACCGGGCGCGCGCGGCCTTCAAAAGCTACACCGATGCCTACGACGCCACCAACCCACGCATCGCGCTCAAAATCGAGCATACGTACCACGTGGCCGAGGCATGCGATGCCGTAGCGCGCGAGCAGGGCTGGTCGTCAGAAGATATTGACCTGGCATGGCTTTGCGGCCTGCTACACGATATGGGCCGCTTTGAGCAGCTGCGACGCTGGGACACCTTTAAGGACGCCGAGAGCATGAGCCATGCGGCGCTGGGCATCGAGGTCCTCTTTGGCGAGAATCCCGCCGATGCACCCGCCACGACAAACATCCGTGACTTTATCGAAACCGGTGCGCATGACGAGCTCATCCGAGCGAGCATCGCCTATCACAGCGACTTTCGCCTGCCGGCACAACTCGACGAGCGTACACGGTGCTTCTGCGATATCGTGCGCGATGGTGACAAGATCGACATTATGCGCACCATCGCCGACAGCACCGTCGACACCATCCTTAAAGTGGATGAGGACGCGTTTCTAGCAAGTCGCTTTTCGGTACCGACGCTTGCCGCCTTTGACGAGCATCGGTGCGTCGCGCGCGACGAGCGCAACGAGCCGGCGGACTACCTGGTGGGGCTCATCTGCTTTATGTTTGAGCTCGTCTATCCAGCAAGCCGCGCGCTGGCGCGCGAACAGGGCGATATCTACCGCCTGCTCGACGCACCCTTTGGCATTACACGCCCCTTTACCAATCCCACCACGCAAGCGACCTGGGAGTGCCTAAAGGACGAGATGCGCGACTGGCTGGCGCGCGCCTAGCGCTCAAGCTGGGCCAGCAGCTCCTCGACGACCTCGACGGCGTCCCCAACAACCTTGTACTGGGCAGCACCAAAAATGGGGGCATCCGGGTCCTCGTTGATGGCGATAATGCACTCCGCCCCACCGATGCCGGCAAGATGCTGGATGGCGCCCGAAACACCGATACTCACGAGAAGCTTGGGCGAAACCGATACGCCGGTCTGGCCAATCTGATGGCGATACTCCAACCAGCCGGCCTCCACGACAGGTCGCGTGCAGCCAAGCTCGGCTCCCAGAGCCTCGGCGAGCCTTCGCATCAGGGGCAGATTCTTCTTGGAGCCAATGCCGCGGCCCACCACGACCAAGCGCTCGGCATCGGCGATCGAGGCCTGCTGCCCCCACTCCTCGGCGGGAATCGAGATCTCGACACGAGCCTTAGCATCATCCGCAAGCGATATCTGGGTGATCGTGCCGGAGCGGCCGTAGTCAAAGTCGGGCGCCTTAAAGATGCCGGGACGAACCGTTGCCATCTGGGGACGATGATTGGGGCAGACGATGGTGGCCATCAGGTTGCCGCCAAACGCCGGACGCGTCTGCTGCAGCAGTCCCGTCTCCGCATCCATCGAAAGCACGGTGCAGTCAGCCGTAAGGCCCGTCTGCAAACGCACGGCAACGCCGGGTGCAAGTTCTCGACCAAAAGCGGTCGCGCCGTATAGAATGGCCTCGGGTTTGCGTTCGGCTACCAAATCGCAGATCAAGCGGGCGTAGACCTCCGCATCGTTTTGGCGCAGGCGCTCGTCGCGACAGGCCAGGACTTCGTCGGCGCCCGCGCAAACCAGATGCTCCAGGTCACCGAGAGAACCCTCGGGGCCCATACCGACCAGTGCCACCAGACGGCAGCCGCGAGCATCGGCAAGCTCGCGGCCCTTGCCCATAAGCTCATAGGCAACGAGAGCCACCGTATCGCGCTCGTCGGTCTGCGCGAATACCCAAATGTCTCGATATGCATCGAGGTCCACCGCACCAGCAGCCTCGTCACGCTCGATCGAGATAGCGTTGACAGGGCAGGCGTCGACGCACCCACCGCATAGGATGCAGCCGTCGGTTACGCGGGCGCATCGGCTGGGTCGCTCGCCTTCCACTACGATGCCGCCCGAGGCACAGGCGCGAACGCAGCGACCGCAGCCGATACAGGCTTCGCTATCGATAATCAGTCCGCTCATCTATGCCATCCCCTCGATAATCTTGGCAAGCTTTGCCGCCTGCTCGGACGCCGTCCCCTCAACGGTCTCGCACGTTTGGTCACGGTCGGGCACAAACGAGCGCACGACCTGTGTCGGCGACCCGGCAAGGCCGCAACGCGCGGGGTCGGCGTTCACGTCGGCGGCACTGACCACGCGCACGTCCGCCTCCTCTGCCGCGCGAATACCGGCAATACTCGGCATACGCAACTGGCCAATCTCCTTGGCAGTCGTCATCGCACACGGCATCTCCAGGTACACTGTCTCCTCGCCGGCATCGCATCCGTGGACGAGCGCCAGCGAGCCACATGTCGTAAAGCCCGCGCTCTGCACGCAGCTCACGTCGGTCACGCAGGGAATCTCAAAGGCACCGGCAAGCTCGGGACCAATCTGGGCCGTATCGCCGTCCACCGCCATCTTGCCGCAGATGAGCAGGTCGAAGTCCTCGTCGAGCGCCTCGATACCGCATTTGAGGGCATAGGTGGTGGCTAGGGTATCGGCGCCCGCAAAGGCTCGGTCGGTCAGCAGCAGCGCGTCGTCGGCACCGCGGGCGATACAGTCGCGCAGCAGCGATTCGGTCGCGGGGATGCCCATCGACACCACCGTCACGCGCACATCCATGCCAAAGCCGATAAAGTCGTCCTTCAGCGCCAGCGCGCATTCCAAAGCGCTCGCATCAAAGGGATTAATGACCGTCTGCTTGCCATCGCGCACGATGGTATTGGTCTTGGGGTCCATCTTGACCTCGGTGCTGCCCGGCACGGCCTTGACGCACACCACCATATGGAAATCGTTCATCTTCACGCGCCCCCTTTCTGGACGAGCTCATCCAAGAGCTTCTCCGAAAACAGGTTACCGCGACCCAGCTGCCCGGCAGGATCGAGCTGGAGCTTGAGCCGCGCCGACTCGACCATGGCCTCGTGACCGTACATCGTCTCCAAGAAGCCCGCCTTGATCTTGCCGACGCCGTGCTCGGCAGAAACGGCACCGCCCATGGCCGTGACCTCAGAAGCCCACTGGGCAAAGAGTTCTCCGCCGCGGCGATAATCCTGCGCATCGCGCGGCAGAATGTTCACATGCAGATGGTTGTTACCGATGTGCCCCCAGGCGGCAGATTCAAGCCCACTTTCGGCCAACGTGCGGCGATAAAGGCCGATGACATCGCCCAAGCGTGCGTTGGGCACCGACATGTCCGAGCCCAGCTTGGTGATGGTGGGATCCATGCGGCGGCGCTCGTCGATAAGCATGTTGACGCTCTCGGGCACCGCGTGGCGGAAGAACCGCTGGCACTCGCGATCGACCTCGGTGCGCGCGACCCATGTCGCATCGTCGCTGCCGCCCGCAAGTTCTAGTACCCACCCCAAGTGATACAGCTCCTCAGTCGCCTGAACTTCGTCGTCGCAGTCGAGCTCCACGTAGACACAGACCTTGGCGTCTTTGTCGAGCGCAGGCAGCGAGGCAAACGCCGTCGACTGCTCGCGCTGGCGACGTAGAATATCCAGGGCGCCAGCATCGAAGTACTCGATGGCAGCCGCATGGGACAGGACGGGACGCACAGAATCGGTGAAGGACACGGCCTTGTCTTCGCTGTCGAAGAAGCAGCTCACGCCCCAAACGACCGCGGGTGCCACCTGCAGGGCAATCTCGAGTTCGGTGATGACGCCGATTGTGCCACACGCACCGATAAACAGATCGATGGCATCCATATCGTCAGCAACGAAATAGCCCGAAGCATTTTTTGTCTTGGGCATGGTATAGCCGGGAAGATCGAGCTCGAGTGTACGGCCCGCTGCCGTCACGAGCGACAGGTGGCGGCCCTGGGCAAAAGCCTCGCCGCGCCGAAGCTCAAGCAAATCGCCATCAGCCAGCACGACGTGGAGTCCCGTGATATGTGGGCGCATGGGGCCGTAGGCGTAGCTGCGGGCACCGGAGGCGTTACATGCCGCCATGCCGCCCAGACAGGCAGACGCCTCGGTGGGATCGGTGGGAAAAAACTGCTCGGGAGCCTCTTGGAACTCCTCGTAGGCCTCAAGCGATGCCTGGTCCCAACCAGCGGTCGGCAGCACCTTCTTGCTCAGCTGCTTGCGCAGCTCCGAGAGCACAACGCCCGGCTCCACGCGCAGCAGAAATTGGCCTTGTTCATCGCGGCGAAGGCCCAAATAGCGATTCATACGGGAAGTATTGAGGATATGCCCGCCGTGGGGCACGGCGCCGGCGGCAAGGCCGGTTCGGGCGCCCTGAACCGTTACCGGAACACGCTCGACATGGAGCTTTTCCAAAATGGCACGGACCTCGTTTTCCGTTGTCGGAAACGAGATGCTCGAGGCCTCGCCCGATGCGCGAGATTCATCGCGGCCATACTCTTCGAACTCGTCGGTGAAGGGTTTGATGGTTGCAGACACGCGAACTCCCCCTTTAGCTAACTACAGTGTTTGCAGGGAGATGTTACCGCATCGTTTCGTCGACGTGTTCGAGACCGTCTCCATAATTGGCGTTTTTTACGTTCGTGCAATTCGGCGAGCGGCTTGATTTCCTCGGCAGACGATGCTTTTGACACATATGGCCTCGCCGTCGCCGACCGCGCGATTGTCGCTCGAAAAAAGTTGGAGTATTTTTTGCCGCCTTTTACCTGCGGAGACGCCAATCCGTCAAGCATTTGGTCAGAAATTGGTCAAGTAGCGGCTGATACGGTCGGCGTCGACAGCCAAAACCGATAGAAGTTTTGGCCCAGAAGCAGGGAGGTTCCCATGGCATATTACTGGCCCCAGTACGGCATCGCCATCGAAGTCGACGACGATCCCCATCTCCTGCCTTTCGACGAAGAGGCATTCCCCGATACGACGGTCTACCACGTTACCACCGATGTGATCTGCGACCCCGAGTCGTTCTCGGCGCTCGCCCACCACATCGCGCATATCCACGACATCGAGCTCCCTCCCGACTTCGACGAGCTCGTCTACTCGCGCCGTCTGATGCTTCACATGCTCTTTGGAGCGGACCCGTCCACCTTTGCGCGCGTCTATACCGCCAAGGATGCCGCATGAGCGCGAAGAAGCCACCCCACTTTGCAGGCCTGGGTCGTCGCAAGAAGCTCATCGTTGCCTGCTTGGCCATCGTCTGCGCCCTTGTCGCCGTAGGACTATACGCTTGGCAGTCGCAGCCCGTACCCGAGGCGGGCGCTTCGGTCACGACGGCCGAGGGCAAAACGCGTCAGGAAATCCAAGATGAGCTCGACGCCATCGTCCGCGACAACATGATGACGATTTCGGTCGCGCCGGTCGCTCAGCTGCAGGAGGACGGCAAGCTGCGCGTCAACGTGCAAAACGTCCAAGACAATAAATTTCCCCAGCGATTCCGCGTCATCCAAAACGACGAGACCATATACGAATCCGATGTGGTCGAGACCGGCAAGACAATCGAGACGTGCCCCGCCGGCGACATCAAAGAAGGCGAGGCGTACATCGAGATCCAGGCACTCGATGCCAAGACCCTCGACAGCCACGGCAATCCGACACGTGTCAAGGTACGGGTTGAGCAAGCCAAGAACTAGTTTTTCCGGCCGACGCGGCACCGCACGCAATTCACCAGCATTCGTCCAATCATCGCGGGGACGGCCCGCGGCGAATAGAAAGGAACGACCATGGACATCACCAGGAACATGAACGGAGCCAGAGCGCTCGTCGTGGGCGCAGGGCTCGCGCTCGCGCTCGCAATGGGCGCCGCCCCGACGCCAGCTATGGCGGCCGGGCGCGTTGGAACCACGAAAGTAATGGTCAGGACCGAGATCGACAACGTTGAGTTCAAAGTTCCGACGGTTATTCCCTTCGTCGCCAAGGCCGACGGCACGCTTCAGGGCCCCTCAGAAGACGCGACCACCATCGACAATCATTCGGCCTACGGCATCCATGTCACCAACATGAAGATCGACGCCATGAACACCTGGACCATTGCCGCCGACGCCAAGGCCGGAACCGCGCAGAACTCCATCGACTTTAAGGTCGGCCCCGACGGCGCGCTCCAGAACGCCAGCGCCGCAATGCAGGGGACGGGCCTCGATCTTTCCAAGAATGCAGCCTTCGACATGGGCTACCAGGGCATTGCCGGCGGCACGGACAAAATCAAGCTCAAGACAAGCGGAAACGTCGCCCGCGTCACGCGCGACATCTTCCGCGTAACCGGCGAAGGCGATCAGGTTGCAACGATTACCTGGACGGTCGAGCCCGGTGCGCACACGGCATAAGGCCGTCGCCCTGGCCGCCGCCGTCAGCATCCTAGCGTTTGGGCCAGCCATGGCCTTTGCCCAGCAAGAACAGGCGCAGGCCGCCACGCAAGTGACGGTCGACCTCTCGGAGCTCGACCGCGGCGACCGCGAGGAACCGCTGGCGCAGACAGGCGACAGACGATGGCTCTTGGCAGCAGGCGCCACAGCAGCAGGCGCGGGAACCGCCGGCCTCGGTCTGCACATCAAACGCAGCCAGAAACAAAACACGGACAGGCCGCACTAAATTAGCTAAGGAGACCCCATGGCATCGAAGAACCTTTTGCCCGTCGTCGCACTCTGCAGCGCGCTCGCAACCGGAACGCCTGTCGCCGCTTGGGCGACTCCCGTCATGGCAGACTCCTTACCAGCAGCCCTAAGTTCCGCACCAAATCCGTCGAGCGCCATTACGTGCAAGCGTTTTTCGATCGCACAGGCCGCAATCTCGACCTCGGGATGCCTTCGTCGTAATACTGACGGCTCGATAGTCGTGGATATCAATCGTTCGAACAAGGCAAACGGCTCCCAGACGGGGTGCGCCGTCTGCACGTGGCGCTCGGTTGTGTTCGATGCAGATGGCGATCCATGCAATTTAGAGCTGCGCATCGACATCGCTTCGGTCGATGACTCGGCGAACGGAGCGAAGGTCGCCTTCGACGGTACGTTTTTCGAGAAAGGAGGCGGTATATGGCTGGGCTGCGCCGCCGCGAATGCAGACGACACGCAGCCCACCCTCTCATTCACGGCATCGTTGCGGCTGACCAAAGCCGGCACCGATGCCATCGCGGCGGGAGAAGCGTCCCTGCTGTTCTACGCCGTCAGCGCCAAAGACACAGACGCTCATTTCGAGAAGCCAGCCGGATCACTCAGCCTTACACGAGGGATAGAGGCAGGCCCTATTGAAATCGATACCTACGCGCAAAGCAGGCAACGCATTCTTGCCGACCCGGCGCTTCTCGAAATGGAGTGGAACGGATCCGGAGTCATCGGAATTCTCCCCTCCGCGCTTGACGCCAAGACGCTCCCCTCAAACGACGAACCCATCAACGCAACCATACAAGAAGAGAGCGCGGACAAAGAAGCAGGTGCGGGCGACACGCCATCGCCGACAAACAGCGTCCCAGCTTCTCTCGAAGCACCGAATGAAC
Organism: Collinsella aerofaciens; assembly: GCA_048478035.1. Taxonomy (GTDB): domain Bacteria; phylum Actinomycetota; class Coriobacteriia; order Coriobacteriales; family Coriobacteriaceae; genus Collinsella; species Collinsella aerofaciens_CN. The sequence continues at coordinate 52,410 of DBGBCW010000004.1, forward strand.
CCGCTACCGATCCAAACGATCCCGAGCTCGCGGACAGCCTGGGGCTTGCTGATCCTCAAGAGATCGATGAAGGTAACTGCTGCGTGCTTGCCGCGCTCGACCACACAGAGGTCATCGACGCTGCGAACATCGAAGTTGCCGCCGCCAATCAGCCCGTCCGCAAGTCGGCTATCATCGCATTTCCTGAATCCATCGAAGTCGTCTTTTTGCCATCGGGCGAGGTCGTGGCCCCAACACTGCTCACCTTGTTGGGCGCCAAGAATACTCGAAACGAAATTAAAAAGGTCACAGTTGTCGACCCTGCAACCACCGCCAAGCTGCGTCTATACGCCGTTGCCGCAAACGGAAGCAAGACCCTGGAATTCGATGGCGACACACTTCTAGCCTGGCGACGTCTGGACATTATGCAAGACGTCTCGTACCAGATCGAGCTCGAAGGGTTTGATCGTGCCCGCGATGCCAATATCATCGCCGCGGCTATTGAATCCCCGCAGCGGCTTATGACACTGCGCTTTGAATACTATCCCTATGTCCCGACAACCACCTGAGGCTTAAATGCTGCGCATCATTCCTAATACCACTTATATAACGTATTAGATGGGTTGCGATGTGCCTCGCATTTCGTTCTGCTACGATTGCCACGTTGGCATCAATACAGGAGGGCTCATGCCGGGCTTGGGAACAATCATCAACGTTGTGCTTTTAGTTGCGGGCGGTCTTTTAGGATTAGCGGGCGGCCGCTTCATTACACCGCGCATCCAAGACACGCTCATGAAAGCATCGGGGCTGTGCGTCCTGTTTATCGGCCTGGGCGGCACCATGCAAAAGATGCTCATCATCGATGGAAAGGCGCTAGCGACCACCGGTACCACCATGCTCATCGTCTCATTTGCGCTCGGTTCGCTCATCGGCGAGGCCGTCAACTTGGAAGCCGCCATCGAGAACCTTGGCGAATGGCTCAAGCGCAAAACCGGCAGCGAGGGCGATAACGAGTTCACCAACGCTTTTGTCTCGACTTCACTCACCGTGTGTATCGGCGCCATGGCCATTGTGGGATCGATCCAGGACGGTCTGCTCGGTGACTGGTCAACGCTTGCCCTGAAAGGCGCATTGGACTGCATCATCGTCTGCACCATGACGGCGTCGCTTGGCCGCGGCTGCATTTTCTCCGCCCTGCCCGTCGCCGTGTTCCAGGGGACGATCACGTTGTTTGCCGGCGCGCTCTCCCCCATCATGACCACAGCAGCCCTCAACAGCCTTTCGCTCGTAGGCTCCATGCTCATCTTCTGCGTCGGCGTCAACCTCATCCGTCCTCAGACCTTCCGCACGGCCAATATGCTCCCCTCCGTCGTCATCGCCGTCATCTACGCCCTCCTGTTCTAAATCTATCAACGCAGCGGTATCTCGAACACCTGTTTGATGCTGTGCTATGATATGAGGTCACCGTAGCTGCGTTCGAGAGGAGGAGCGGTGGCCGACCAGGACATCAAGATGCTCATCGAGCGCATTATGGCCGAGGCCCGGACCCATCAGTCTGCCCGCTTCTCACATGAAGTCTACGCAGACGAGCCGATTCTCAAAACCGGCCGACAGATGCAGAATTTCCTCCCCGACCAGTACCGTAAAATGCGCGAGATATCGCGCTGGCAGGATGACCCCAAAGGCGGCGCAGGTCGCTGGCTTTCGGAAGCCGAGCTTTTCTACCGCCAGGGCCTGCTGATGGCCGACTTTGAGGACGACTGTCCCTACAACGGCACCTTTAAATCGTACTTTCCCACCTACAACGCCATGAGCGACCGGCAGTTGCGCGGCTACTTTACCTGGCGTGCCCAAGTGCGCCGCGGAACCGTCGAGGAAACGTCTACGTCCTTTGCCTTTCTGTATCTCTATGAGCTGATTTGCGGCATTGGCGTAGATGACCCGCTCGATGGTTTTAACAAGATCAAGGCTTTTTGGGATGTCTATCGCGCCTTCGAGCCCGGCATCGACCGATTTGCACACGTGTGGCTGCAGGATTACGCCGTGTTCCACGGGCTCGACCCCAAGCTGCTTCGCGACTCTAAAACCGTCATGTTCGATAACGCCCTTATCGAGCTGCGGCGCGCGGCACGAGACCTTGTACCAGCACCGGCACCGTCCGGCCAGACCCCTAAGCGTCGCAAAACCTCCGAGCCCACGCTCCCCCTTCCGCCCGATGAGGTGCGCGAGGAGAGACTCATGGCCGCCATCAACGCCCTCTCCACGTACAACCTAAGTAACTCGCGGCTCGACCGCAGCCACCACCGCGATCTGCGCCACGTGGCGTGCGCCGTGTATGTCCGTATGGCGCGCTACTATGACACGCACCGAAAGACCGGCATCGTGGCGAGCTTATTTGGGGAGGAGACGGCCATGCCCTACACCATGTTTGCCTCGGCCGTATTCTTTGCGCCCGAGCGCCACGAGGACTGCGAATACCGCTTGAATCCCATCCATATCTACCGTTGCCAAAACGGCTTTTGGGAATGCATGCGTATCCACGGTAGTAGGCAAAAGAGCAGCAAGCTCGGTGAAATGATGCGCGCCTGCGACCAACGCCTGCGCCTGGCGCTGGACCCCGCCCATCCCCTTAAGGAAGAAAAGGTCCCCAAATATCTGGCCAAGATTATCGATGACGAGATTGTGGCATGGCTTTCGTGGGACGCCGCACACCAGCCCGTCAAGATCGATATCGATCTGAGTCAGCTGGGGCACATTCGGAGCGCCGCTGCGCAAACGCGCGAAGCGCTTTTGATCGACGAGGAACGCGAGGACGGCGCGTCCGCAGAAGCCGAGGCAGCGGACTCAGGGCAACCGGAAGCCGAGCCCGTAACCGACGCGATTGTCGAACCGGTCGTGACACCCATTCGGCAGGACTTGACCGACGAGCCGACCATATCCACCGAACAGTTTGGTGTCGTGGCACCGCTTCTCGCGCCGACGCCCGTGTTCGCAGCTGCTGCGCCCGCTGACGCCACAAACGAACTCGCGCCCGCCGCAGATGCCTTCCTTCGCGTACTGCTCGAGCAAAACGCAGCGCAAGCGACATCGGCAGTGGCGCACTCGGGACAGAGCGAGGACATGCTCGTCGATACCATCAACGAGGCGCTCTTTGACCTGGTGGGCGACACCGTAATTGAATTTAGCGCGGCAGGGCCGCAGATTATTGAGGACTACGAAGCAGACGTGAGAGGATACCTAGACCATGAGTGATACCGCATCCGCAGCACCCCGCGTGCCCAAGCGCGTCGCTGCCGTCATTCTCAACTCGCTCAAGGGCGGCGTGGTCCCGCGCATCGGCCTTCCCTACATTACCGTAGGGCGCGAGGTCGAGATCCGCGCCCTGCTCACCGATCTGAGTCTCATCGCCGACGGTGGTGCGAGCTTCCGCTTTCTGGTCGGTCGTTACGGCGCCGGCAAGAGCTTTTTGCTCCAGACCATCCGCACGCACGCCATGGGTGAGGGATTCGTCGTCGCCGATGCAGACTTATCCCCCGAGCGCCGTCTGCAGGGCGGGCAGGGGCAGGGCCTTGCCACCTACCGCGAGCTCATACGCAATATATCGACCAAGACGCGCCCCGAGGGCGGTGCGCTCAACCTTATTCTTGATCGCTGGGTCGCCTCGTACGCCGACGTCGACGAGTCGGTCGTCAATGCCCAACTGGCCCCGCTCGAGGAAATGGTCCACGGCTTCGACTTCACCCGCATGCTCCGCCGCTATCGCACGGCCGTATCCGAGGGCGACGAAGAAGCCATGAGCCGCGTGACCAAATGGATCCGCGGCGAATACCGTACCAAGAGCGAGGCTCGCGCCGAGCTGGGCTCCTCGACCATCATCAGCGATGACGACTGGTACGACTACGTTAAGCTCATCGCGCGTTTTTTGGTCTGCAGCGGCTACAAGGGTATGTTGGTGCTCATCGACGAGCTCGTGAATCTGTATAAGATTCCCAACGCGATCACGCGCCAGTACAACTACGAGAAGATCCTGACCATGTACAACGACACACTCCAGGGCAAGGCGCAGTACCTGGGCATGATCATGGGCGGCACGCCAACCTCCATCGAAGACCGCCGCCGCGGCGTGTTCTCCTACGAGGCCCTGCGCAGCCGACTCGCTCAAGGCCGCTTTGCACGCGAGGACCTTAAGGACATGCTCGCGCCCATCATCCGTCTGCAGCCACTCACCTACGAGGAGCTGCTGGTGCTGATCGAAAAACTCATGCAAATTCACGCCGGCTACTTTGGCTGGACGCCCACGCTTACCGAGAACGACTTGGTGGACTTCCTCAAGATCGAGTTCGGTCGTGTGGGAGCCGACACACATCTGACGCCGCGTGAAGTCATTCGCGACTTTATCGAGCTGCTCGACATCCTATGCCAGAACCCCGACGCCAACGTAGCCGAGCTGCTGCAAAGCGTCGGCGGCGACGCGCTGGTGCCGGCAGCAGCAACAGGCGACACCGGCACCGCAGGCGGCGACCGTAACTTCGCCGAATTCACCATCTAACCTGCCAAAAAGGGACAGGTTTATTTTGGCAGGTTTTATCTGGGCGAACGTTGAGACTGTAATGCAGCAAGCCGTTGCCAGCCGCGTTGAGAGATTCGTTTTTGAGAGGAGGCCCCGTGAACGCCTTTGACCGCTACGCCCCGTTTATCCAAGACTTCATCTACTCCCACGATTGGGAGAGCTTGCGCTCTATCCAGGTTGCGGCGGCAGATGCCATCTTTAACACGCAAGACAATGTGCTCCTGACGGCATCCACGGCTTCCGGCAAAACCGAGGCAGCCTTTTTTCCCATCCTGACCGAGTTTTGGGAGAGACCGCCCGCAAGCGTGGGCGCCCTCTACATTGGCCCCCTCAAGGCGCTCATCAATGACCAATTCGTCCGCCTCAACGACCTGTGCGAAGAAGCCGATATCCCTGTCTGGCACTGGCATGGCGATGTCTCGCAGTCGCACAAGGCTAAGCTCATCAAAAAACCGAGCGGCATCTTGCAGATTACGCCCGAGTCACTCGAGGCGCTCCTGATCCATAAGCACATGGCGATCCCTCGTATATTCTGCGACCTGCGCTATGTGGTTATCGACGAAGTCCATTCGCTCATGCGCGGCGACCGTGGCGGGCAGACGCTCTGCCTTATCGAGCGACTCTCACGCATGGCCGGCGTACAGCCTCGCCGCATTGGCCTTTCCGCTACCATCGGCGACCCCGAGCGCACAGGCGCCTTTCTCTCACAGGGAACGGGACGCGGCTGCGTTATCCCCCGTTTTGAGGAACCGCGCCGCGTGTGGCGCATCTCCATGGAGCACTTCTACAACTCGGGTCCCCAGGCACAGCAGCGGGAATTCGAGAGCATGGGTCCTCAAGAGGCCGAAGTGCTTGCGTGCGAGCGCATCGAGGCGGCGGCACCCGCGGCACTGCCCGCCGGCGCCCAAGACATGCGTCACAGCGGACAGCTCACACAAGAGGAACGCCGTCAACGTCGTGAGCGGGCACGGGGCAAGGCCACACCCAAGGACCGCCGAACTTCCTCGGGCCCCGAGGGCGAAGTCGACATCCCCCGAGCACCCGAACAGGCATTACTCAACCCCACCGACACGGCGCCCGAAAACGCCGATCCCGGCATGGGCTATATCTTTGAACACACCCGCGGGCGCAAGTGCCTGGTCTTTGCCAACTCGCGCGAGGAGGCAGAGGCCGTGTGCTCCATGCTGCGCAGCTACTGCGAGAGCCGGCACGAGCCCGACCGTTTTCTCATCCACCATGGCAATCTTTCGGCATCGCTGCGCGAGACGGCCGAGGAACTCATGCGCGACGAGGAGCAGGCGCAGACAACCGTCACCACCTCTACGCTGGAGCTCGGTATCGATATCGGCCGCCTGGAGCGCGCCTTCCAGATTGACGCGCCGTTTACCGTCAGCTCCTTTTTGCAGCGAATGGGCCGCACGGGGCGCCGCGATCTTCCGCCCGAGATGTGGTTTGTCATGCGCGAGGAGGAACCCGAGCCGCGCACGATGATGCCCGAGACCATTCCATGGAAGCTCCTGCAGGGCATCGCGCTCGTACAACTCTATCGCGAAGAAAAGTGGGTCGAGCCGCCCGAGCTCGATCGACTCCCCTACAGTCTGCTCTATCACCAGACCATGTCGACCCTCGCCAGCACCGGAGAGCTCACACCGGCCGAACTTGCCCAACGCGTGCTCACGCTCAGTTATTTCCACCGCGTCTCAGCCGATGACTATCGCGTACTGCTGCGCCACCTCATCAAGATCGACCACATCCAGGTCACCGAGGGCGGCGGGCTGATCGTGGGTCTCGCGGGCGAGCGCATCATCAACAACTTTAAGTTCTACGCCGTGTTCCAGGAAAACGAGGAGTTCACCGTTCGCAGCGAGTCGGCCGAGCTGGGCACGATCGTCAATCCGCCCCCGCCCGGTGAGCGCATCGCCATCGCCGGACACTGCTGGATTGTCGAGGAAGTGGACTGGAAGCGCCACACTGTCTTTGCCACGCAGGTCAAGGGCCGGGTGCCGGCCTACTTTGGCGACTGCCCCGGAGACATCAATACGCATGTACTCGAGCGCATGCGCAAAGCGCTCAACGAGCATGCGGCGTATCCGTATCTCATGGGCAACGCACGGGCACGTCTTGCACAGGCTCGCCATACGGCCGAGATTTCGGGCGCGGGGGCCAAGCCGCTCATTAACCTGGGCGGCGACACCTGGGTGCTCTTCCCCTGGCTGGGCAGCTACGCCTTTTTGGCGCTCGAGCGCTTGCTTAAGATTAAATGCGCCGCAAAGCTGGGCCTTCGCGGGCTCGATCCGTCGCGTCCATACTTTATGCAGTTCAAGATGAAGGCCGACAAGGAGACGTTCTTTGAGGTGCTCGCAGCCGAGGCCGAAAAGGACTTCGACCCCATCGAGCTCGTCTATCCCGGCGAGGTACCTTACTTTGATCGGTACGACGAGTTTGTTCCCGAAGAGCTCGTGCGCAAAGGCTTCGCCGAAGGTGTGCTCGACATCGAAGGCATGAAGCAGCGTGTCCGCAGCTGGCGCGACCACGCCTAAGACCAGTCTTTTTGGGACGGGGAGACTTACTTGTCGTGAAGGACGGTGCCGAGGAAGTCGGTGTCGAAGGGCACAGCTTCGGCAAAGGCGTAGTTGCCGTCGCTGGCGATGAGCAGGTAGTTTTCCTCGCCGCCGAACTTCGCATCGCCACATGGGACCACCCAGGCGTGGGCGAATACCTCGAGTGCCGTGGCAGCGCAATCGCGCAGGAACGTCACATCGCTCCCCTCGCTTGCGCTCACGATATTGGCAACGTAGACGCCACCGACATTTAGGCTGCCCCGCACCAAACGCAACGCTTCAACCGTCGCCAGCTCGCGTACGGGCTCGGCACCGCCAAAGCAATCGCTCACGACCACGTCGTAGCGACGATGGCCCACACTCGTCACACCCAGATACGAGCGAGCCTCAGCAGTAATCACCCGCAAGCGGTCGCCCACCGTGCGCTCCAGCTCGTCCAGATAGAACCAACGGCGCGCCAGGCGCGTAATCTCTCCGTCATACTCGATGACGTCCATGCGCAAGCCCTCGTGCGACATCAGGGCGAATTTAGGATAGGCAAACCCGCCGCCGCCCAGCATAAGCATACGGTCGATGCCGTGACCATAAGCGTCGCGCATCGCATCCTCGGACTCAAACACGTCGTCAAACGCACGATAGTACGCAAAGACGGGCTCGGCCCAACGCTCACCGACATAGCTCGCGCTTTGGTAGACGCCGCCTTGCACCAACACGCGAATCTCATCGCCGCCCTCATCGTGCACGCGTTTCACACGCGCCAACCCATTGCGGGTTCGCGCAACCTGCAGACAGGCAGCGCGAACAGCGACGGCGGCCGCACCAAGCGCCGCGGCTCCCAGAGCAACGCCGGCAACGACGCCGGCAGAAACACTTGGCTTGTTCATCTAGAGCTCCTTTTGCAGATAGAGTCCATGGTCGTAAAAACCCAAATGGCGATAGTACTCGCGTGTGCCAATCGCGCTGATCACGTTGATGCGCGCATAGCCCGCGTCCCGAGCAATATGGCACGCACGCTCCACGAGCAAACGCCCCAACCCGTGATGCTGCGCCGCCTGGCCCTGGTCACCCACGCGTGCCGCCATGCCATACACGTGCACCTCGCGAATCATCGCCTCGTCCGGCGTCGTCGGCAACTCGTCCGCATGCGCGGCAACAAATGAATGGTCGGGCAGCGACAGGCGCAAAAAGCCCGCGATCTTGCCCTGCGGCGTCACCCACTGCAAAAAGCGCTCGTAAGTCACCGGCGTCTCGTACGCCACTTCCTCATCAAGAGATAGCTCATCCAAGTCGGCACCCGCCGTACTGATCTCGCGATAGCGAATCTCGCGCACCGTCGCACCGTCACCCCGAGCAGCCAGGCGGTTCTCAACGAGCTGACGCAGGTTGGGCTTCTTGTTGCCCACCATGATGTCATCGGAACTAAAATCGCGGATCATGCGACTGATACGGCAGAACGCCGGCGTCACCACGATGTCGTCGGCCAGCACGTCGAGCAGTTCTTCCTCGGTATAGGGGCGCCACTCGCCGCGCTCGTAGCAGCCCACCAGACGCGAGCCCTCGATGAGCGCACACGGGTAGACCTTGACCTCGTCGGGCATAAAGGCCCCCTCAGTCATAAAGTGCTCGTAGTCGCGCTTGTCCCCCTCGGGTGTGGCGCCCAGCAAGTTGAGCATAAAATGCGCGTGGATCTTAAAGCCAAACAGACGCGCAAGCGAAAACGCCCGCTCGATCTGCGCCACCGAAATGCGACGCTCGTTGATATCGAGCAGGTGCTGGTCAAGGCTTTGGATGCCCATCTGAATCTTGGTGCAGCCCAGGCGACGAATGAGCGTGAGCGCCTGTGGCGTCACGGCATCGGGGCGCGTCTCGATAACGAGCCCCACCACGCGATGCTTCGCCGTCTCGTTGATGCGCTGCTGACGTTCAAGCTCCTCCATCGTGGTCGTCTGCCACTCGGCGACCTCGCCCCACGGCGTACCGGGACCGTACAGACGACGCACCGCGCGGTTATAGCCACCCACGGCAGCATCCACACGCCCCTGCTCGTCGGCAACACCGCTCGCAAGCTCGGCCTCGTCGGTCGCAATACCGGCAGCCCGATAGCGCTCACGGCGTTCTGTTACCACCGGCGGCAAGGCATCGGCAGGAGCGTCATCGAGTAGACGCCCTGCCTCGGCACGGCTGATGCCCGGACGCGCCAACATGGGGTTGGCAGCCACGCCGGCGACGGCATCGTCATTGAGCGCACGGAAAAGCTCTGACATAAACCATGTCTGATAGCCTTCCGGATAGTCGCTCCAGGTGCCACCGAGCACAATGAGCTCTATCTTGTCGGTCGCATGCCCCATCTGCGAAAGCGCGGTCAGACGAGCGCTTACCTGCAGATACGGGTCAAAGCAATTTTGCTCCGCACGGGCGCATGCCGGCTCGGCGTGCAGATAGCTCTTGGGCATGCGCAGGTCGTTGGGGCAAAACAGGCAATCGCCCGAGCACGGCCAGGGCTTGGTGATGACGGTAATGGTCGCCACGCCCGAAGCCGTGCGGCGCGGCTTCATACGCAGCACCTGCAGCAGTTGACGTTCCAGATCGGAATCGACATTCCACGCAGCCCACCGAGCCGGCTCCTCACGTTTAACCCGCTGGTAAAACGGCAGCAGGCGGCGCTTGGCCAAATCGCGTTTGTCGGCACCCTCGCGGCGCGCCTCGGCATGTATCAATTTGACGAGCGCTTTGTCGTCCACGGTCTCGCCGCGACGCAGAGCCTCAAGTATGTTCAAGATAATCTGTTCCATGCCCCCATTGTAAAGGCAAAGGCGCCGAAGCCCGTCACGGCTCCGGCGCCTCCATCAAACAGCGCGTCTATGGTTTATAAGTCTTCAATAACCACCCGTCACTCTGAATCAAACGACATGTCGCCCAAACCGACCTTAAAACGATACGTGGCAGACTTATCGCCGTTATCGAATTCAAGATTCAAAATGGTCTCGCCATCGTAGCCAAGCGGAAGGAAATCGCTCTCGAAGTCGCCGCTGCCCACGGTAAGGCTCGCCTTAAAGCCCGTAGAATTCGGAACCGTCATCTCCACATCGCCCGAGTCCACGCTCACGTCCATCGACTTCGCGGGGGCCTGGTAGAGCTCGAACGTCGCATCGCCCAAACCGACCTCGGCATTCAGAGTGTCGGTCACGGTGCCCGCAAACGCGACGTCTCCCGAGTCCAACGTCAAATCAAAGTCGTGGCACGCAATGTCCGCGACCGTCAGGTCTCCCAACCCCACGTTTGCCGTAATGCCCATCATGTTATCGGCAAGCTCACGCGGCAGTTCAATGGTGACCTTACGGTCATGGGCGCGCTCGTCATCGCAGTCGAACTGGCTAATCTTGAGTGTAGAGCCCTCGATCTTAACCAGATTCTGAGTGGCGGCATCGGAAGCAGACGCCCCCTTTGCAACGCGCCCGCTTTCGATGACACGTACCGGTCCGCCAGAGACACGTTTAACCTCGACCGTCCCCGACGTCACATCCAAGTCGAGCGATTGGAACGCGTCTTCGTCAAAAGTCGTGCTCGAAAGCTGCTGAGGCCGAGCGGAATAGTTGCCGCCATCCAAAAGATCGTCCTCGTCAACCGCATCGTCCATACCAGACAAGCCGGATACAACATCGTCGAGATCCCACGGGCCATCAAAATGAATCAAAGTCCGCGAAGTGCCAAAGACAAGCCCGATGATGAGCACAAACGCTCCGATGCCAACACCCAAGCGTATCTTGGATTCATGCGAAAGCTTCATCATTCATCACTCTCTTTGGCAATCGGCTCAGCGGTAGTCGCGGTAGCCACGTCAGCATCAGATTCCGCAGAAGTATCCTTCCCCTGGGCCTTGACCGCCACCGACGCCGAACCAACCTGAATATCCCCGCGCGCCCAATCGCCATCGAGCGCACGCGCCACCCAGTGATAGATGGGAATCGTAAAGAAGATCAGTGCGGCAAAGGGGCCGGCACCAAACAGGAACATCAGCAAAAAGAACAGCAGCCAGCACGCGGCCCAATACGGGAACGACTGGAACGGGCCCTTCACCGGAGTCGAGCCAACTGCGCTGCCACTCGTCGCCTGCGCCGTAGCGGCATTGGCGGCCTGCGCACTCCAGCTTGCCGCTTGCGCCGCCTTGGCGGCGGCGTCACTCGCCTGTGTTGCCGCCTCGGTAGCGCGCGCCGCCGCCTCATGGGTGCGAGCACGCTCTGCTGCCTCGGCCTCGCGCTGACGAGCGCGGTCCTCGTTCTCAAACTCGATATCGTCCTCGATCTCATCGCTCGGATTGAGCAGCTCGTCCAGACTTACGCCATAGAGCTTGGCGAGCGAGATCAGATTCTCGGTATCGGGCGAGCTCTCCGCGCGCTCCCATTTACTGACCGCCTGGCGCGACAGTCCCAGCTTTCGTGCCAGCCCTTCTTGGCTAAAGCCCTTGCTGCGACGAAGGTCGGCGAGCCGCTGCGCAGTTTCTACATTCATGGTTCCTCCTATGTGATGCCAGCCGTGCCGCCGGACCGTTTTTGTTCTTAAGGCGCCTTGCACAGTTAAAAATCTATCCGCCACCGCCAAAATCATGCCACCTATTCTAGTGAGATTTTTGACAACCGGCGGTTGCGGGCACATATGAGCTGCGGAAATGTGTCCAAACAAAGCAATGACCCACGGCTCGGTTGTCCCCGTTGCGGCGTTAACGGTAGTATGGTCGTACTGTTTATTCCGCACCGCCAACGGAGGGAGTTCTGCGCCGTGAACCGCGATTTCGCCTCATCGCTCATCCAGCTCAACAACACGTTCTATCGCGAGCACTCCGTCTCCTTCTCCGATACGCGCCAGGCCCCGTGGCCCGGCTGGGTACGTACCATGGATATCGCGCTCGAACAGCTCGACGTCGCCACAATCGAGCATCCCGTCCGCGTCTTCGACCTTGCCTGCGGCAATATGCGATTCGAGAACTTTGCCGCCGGCGGCGCACTTGCCGCCAAGGGCGTCGACGGTGCAAATCCTTCGGCAGATGCCAGCTGCCCGTTTGAGTTCTATGGTGTCGACTCGTGTCAAGACCTGGCCATCGATGCACATGGCCACGCGCTGCGCATTCCCAACCTGCACTTCCAGGAACTCGACGTGCTCGACGCCCTCATGAAGCTCAACCCCGCCGAAACACCCGACGTGCTTTTCGACGCCCCGCTCGCCGATATCTCGGTCTGCTTTGGCTTTATGCACCACGTGCCGTCGTGCGAGTACCGCGTACGCGTGCTCGACGCCCTGGTGCGGCAAACGCGCCCGGGCGGCATCATCGCCATCAGCTTTTGGGAGTTTATGAACGACGAGCGCATGGCGCGCAAGGCCGTTCGAGCCGAAGCCCGCGCCGAGCTCACCCCGCCGTTTGAGGGTTACGATTCCGCGCAGTTTGAAGCCGGTGACCACCTCATTGGCTGGCAAAACGACCGCCACGCCTACCGCTATTGCCATCACTTTGACGATCAGCAGATCACCGACCTGGTGCGCGGCGTGCGTACGTTCTACAAGAGCGGCGAGGTCCCCGTGCGCGAGCTCGAGCGCTTCCATGCCGACGGTCGCAGCGGCGATCTCAACCGCTATGTGATCCTCAAGCGCCTGTAGGCATCGGCGACTCGCCGTCGAGCCGCACCACGTCTTTCGGGCAAACTATGCCCACCCCTTTTTCAACCCATTGACGGAACGCGCAGCTATACGTTCCATACTTATGACCAAGGAGCCTCATGGGAGCCGTCCACGTTCGCACGCCTAAGAACTTTGTGCTCGAGGAGCGCCTGGAACGCTACGCCGATGCGATTGAGACAAACCCCGAGGCTTATGCCGGAGATTGGCGCAAGGCCTGTGCGCCCGCAGGCAGCAAGCCCTTCGAGCACCTTCACCTGGATCTTGGCTGTGGCAAGGGAACGTACCTTGTAGAACGCGCGGGCCACGAGCCAAACACCCTCTTTATCGGCATGGACCAGGAGCCCATCTGCATCGCCTATGCCGCGCAGAAAATCTGCGAACAGGGGCTATCCAACGCACTCGTCCTGCCCCGAGGCGCCGCATCGCTGCCACGGCTGTTTGCCGCAGGCGAGCTCGATGCCATCACCATTAACTTTCCCACGCCGCAGCCCAAGGCCAAGTACGCTAAAAAACGACTCGTCCATGTCGACCATCTGATGCTCTACCGCCCGCTCTTTGCAGCCGGCGCTACCGTCACACTGCGCACCGATAGCAAGCCGTTGCGCGATTACGCCCTGGGACAGTTTGCCGCGGCCGGCTACGATACGCTTTGGGTAAGCGACGACGTCCGCCGCGACCATCCCGAGCATCCCGAGACCGAGTACGAGCGCCGCACGCGCGAGATGGGTGCCGCCGTCTATGGCATTTGCGCTACGCCCGGCGCGGAACCCATCGAAGAGCAGCTCGCGGCGGGCCGCGCGCAGGAGCAAAGCCTTGCCTGCTACCTGCCCGAAAACCTCGATGAGCTCACCTATGTACCCCTGGGCATGGAAGAAGCCGTCGAGAACTTTAGAAACCGTGCTCGCAAAGGCAAAAAACGCCTGCCGCAGGGGTCCTAGGGGCTTCTGATGGTCGCGGCGTCGGCAAACAAGTGAAAATAGGCGCCAGCGAACGACCCTCAAACCTAAGTGAGTAGACTTTTTTGCAATAGCCAAGCACAACCCGCATAACGAAAACTAAAACCGCAGGTAGAACCCTTGCGCAAAAGCCATGTGCTCGCGACATTGAAAAAAGTCTACTCACTTAGCTGGCGACTGCACCAAACGGCTGGGCAGAACGCCCATTTCCTGCATTTTCTCGCGCGCTGGCACCCCACGCCGCTGCTACGCCATAATAGTTGGCGGACAATCGCGAGAGAAAGCAAACACATGGCACAGACCACGACAGATACCGCCGCCAGCACCGTCTCCGGCGCCGGGGCCGCCAGCTCATTCTCGGGCGGCACGGGAACCGAAGCCGAGTTCGGCTCGCTCGGCGCGCTCTCCCCCACCTGGTGGGAGCCCGAGGACGGCAGTGAGCCCGAACCGTGGCTCACGCCCGATCAGGCCTTCGAACGCTTCTTTGAATGGACGAGCAGCCGCGGCATCGAGCTGTGGGGTCACCAAGAAGAGGCCCTCATGGACCTGGCCGCCGGCGATCACGTCATTTTGGGCACACCGACCGGATCGGGTAAATCGCTCGTCGCGCTGGGCATGCTCTTTATGGGCATGGCGCAGGGCAAGCGCTGCTATTACACGGCCCCCATCAAGGCCCTGGTCAGCGAAAAGTTCTTCGACCTGGTACAAGTACTCGGCCGCGATAACGTCGGCATGATCACCGGCGATACGCATATCAATACCAAGGCACCCGTCATCTGCTGCACGGCCGAAATCCTTGCCAACGATGCGCTACGCGAGGGCGAGGACGCCGATGTGGGCTGCGTAGCCATGGATGAGTTCCACTACTTTGCCGACCCCGACCGCGGCTGGGCATGGCAGGTGCCACTGCTCACCCTGCCCCACACGCAGTTTATGCTCATGAGTGCCACGCTCGGCGATGTCACCGCCATCGCCGCCTCGCTCGAGGAGCACACCGGCGCTGCTTGCGACCTGGTTGTCGACGCCCCGCGCCCTGTTCCGCTGAGCTACGACTATGTGACGACCTCCCTCGAGGGCACCGTCGAGCTCGCCATGCGCCGCGGAGAGGCCCCACTCTACATCGTGCACTTTAGTCAGGACGCCGCGCTTGCCACGGCACAGTCGCTTGCCAACTTTGGCATCGCTAGCAAGGAGCAGCGCGAGGCCATTAAGGAAGCTGCCAAAGGCACGAGTTTCTCCACCGCCTTCGGCAAGATTCTCAAGCGCCTGCTCGGCTGCGGCGTCGGCGTGCACCACGCCGGTATGCTGCCGCGCTATCGCCTACTGGTTGAGCGCCTGGCGCAGCAGGGCCTGCTGCCCGTCATCTGCGGCACCGACACGCTCGGCGTCGGCATCAACGTGCCCATCCACACCGTGGTGCTCACCGCGCTCACCAAGTTCGACGGTTACAAGATGCGTCGTCTGCGCGCCCGCGAGTTCCACCAGATTGCCGGTCGCGCCGGCCGCTCGGGCTTTGACACCGAGGGTATGGTAATTGCCGAGGCGCCGGAGCACGAGATCGAAAACGCCAAGCTTATGGCCAAAGCGGGCGACGACCCCAAAAAACTCCGTAAGATTAAAAAGAAAAAGGCCCCCGAGGGCTTTGTCACCTGGAACAAGCAGACCTTTGAGCGCCTGATCGAGACGCAGCCCGAGACGCTCAAGCCGCGCCTGCGCATCACGCACTCCATGGTGATTAGCGTGGTCGAGCAGGGCGGCGATGCCCGAACCCGCGTACACGACCTCATCGAGACGAGCCTGCAGACTCCCGAGGAAAAGGCTAAGCTCGAGGTTCGCGCCGACGAAATCTTCGCCACGCTCATCGATTCCGGCGTCGTCGTTCGCACCGAGGTGCCGCCCGCGCCCGACGCCCCGACTGACGCCGCGCCGGACATCGACTATGCGCTGACGGTCGATCTGCCCGAGGACTTCGCGCTCGATCAGCCGCTCTCGCCGTTCTTGCTTGCCGCGTTGGAGCTGCTCGACCCCGAGAGTGAGACCTATACCATGGATCTGATCTCGATGGTCGAGGCAACGCTCGAGGATCCCAAACAGGTGCTGCGTGCACAGGAGCGCGCCGCGCGCGACCGCGCGATGGCAGAAATGAAGGCTGACGGCGTCGAATATGAGGAGCGCTTGGAGCGCATTCAAGACGTCACGTACGAAAAGCCGCTCGAGGATTTGCTCGACGCCGCTTTTGACAAGTACTGCCAGGAAGTGCCCTGGGCCAACGACTATCAGCTCTCTCCCAAGAGCGTTCTGCGCGATATGCTGGAAAGCGCGAGCGATTTTAAGGGCTACATTCAAAAGCTCGGCATCGCCCGCTCCGAGGGCATTTTACTGCGCTACCTGGCAGAGGCCTACCGTTCGCTCGACCGTACCGTGCCCATCGAGAAGCGCGACGAGCGCCTGCGCGACATTATCTCGTGGCTGGGCTTTGTGGTGCGCTCGGTGGACTCGAGCCTGGTGGACGAGTGGGAGAACGCCGGCAACCCGGCAGCCCTCGATGCTGCGCCGCCGCAGGGCATCGACGAGGTCGTGGTGGACCGCCGCGGCTGCACGCTGTTGGTGCGCAACGCGCTCTTCCGCCGCGTGACCCTTGCCGCCCGCGAGCACGTTCGCGACCTGGGCGAACTCGACGACGACTGGGGCATGAGCGAGATCCGCTGGCAAAAGGCACTCGATGCCTACCATGAGCAACACGAGGAAATCCTCACCGACGGAGATGCCCGCAGCGCCGCGATGTTTTCCATCGATGAGTCCGACGAGAAGACCGCGCACGTATGGCACGTGCACCAGATCTTTGCCGACGAGGATGGCGACCACGACTTTGGCATCATGGGCGATGTCGATCTGGACGCCACGCAAGACGGCGGCGAGGTCATCTTCAAAAACTACCGCGTCGGATTTATCGAGGGCCTGCTCGAGGACTAGCCGAACATACTGGAACGAAACGAAGCGGGGCCGTTGGCAATATCGCCAGCAGCCCCGCTTTTGCACTATACGCTATGCCTTACTCGGCATCCTCGACCTCATACGAATCCGCCTCGGCTGGCTCATCGTTTGTCTCTGTCGCAGCCCCGCGTGCCTCGTCAAACGCGGCCTTCATGGTCTTGTTGCCCCACGTGAGCTTGCGAATGGTAAGATCGTCGGCCTTCTTGTTGGCTAGGCGCAGGTTGTTCTCGGAAGACAGCAACGCCTCCTTGGTTTTCTGCAGATGGCTAATCGTCTTGTCGATCTCATCGATCGCCGTTTGGAACTTGCGGCTCGCGATCTCGTAGTTGCGACCGAAATCATTCTTGAACTTTTCCATCTTGGCTTCGAAGTTCGTGACGTCGATATTCTGCTGCTTGTACTCCGCTAGCTCCTGCTTATAGCGCAGCGAACCCATGGCGGCGTTGCGCAGCAGCGTAATCATGGGAATGAAAAACTGCGGACGGATCACGTACATCTTCTCGTAGCGATAGCTCACGTCGACTATCCCTGCGTTATAGAGCTCGCTCTCGGGCTCCAGCAGGGTGCAGAGCACCGCGTACTCACAGCCTTTCTGGCGACGATCGTGATCGAGTTTCTTAAAGAAGTCCTCGTTTTTGTGCTTGGTCGCAGTCTCGTCGTTCTCGTTTTTCATCTCGAACATAATCGAAATGACCTCGTTGCCGCTCGCGTCGCACTCGCGGAAGATAAAGTCGCCCTTGGTACCCTCGGACGCATCGTTATCTTTCTCGAAGTACGCGTTAGGAAACGCCGTCATGCGCAGACGGTTAAACTCGGTCTCGCAGTGCTGCTCGAGCGACTCGCCCACCATCTTGGTGGACAGGCGGACCTTCATGTCCTTAAGGCGCTCAATCTCTTCATCCTTGTAGCGAATCAGGTCATCGCTCGCGCGCTTGGCCTGCGCAAGCTCGAGCTCGTGTGCCGCCTTGGCTTGCTCCTCGCGAGAATCGCGCACCGCCAGCTCGCTCGTCAGCTTGGCACGTGCCTCATCGCGCTCTCGCTCCGCCGCGGCGACCGCCTCTGACAGGTTCATTTTTGCCATCAGTTCCTGCTCGCGCAGCTGGGCACGCAGGCCCTCGGCCTCTTGCTCGGACTGAGCCTTTGCGGCGGAAAACTTCTCTTGCACCTTCGCGCGATAGTCAGCAAGCGCGCGCTCGGCCTCGCTGCGAGCGGCATCGAGCTCGCGCTTCGACTCAGCCGCGGCAGCGGCAAGCGCCATCTCTTGGGCTTTATCCGCCGCGGAAAGCTTTGCCCGCAATTCGGCAATCTGCGCATCGCGTGTGGCTAAATCGTTTTGAACGGCATTACGCGCCGAAGCCTCGACGAGCTTGGCTTCGTCATCCTTGCGCTCCAGCTGCGCACGCAAATTGTCGATCTCACGCTGAAGCTCGGCGTTTTCATTTTGAGCATCGGCACGGGCCTCAACCGCCGCGCGCTGGCTTGCACTCTCGCGCTCTGCGGCAGCGCCCTCAAGCTTGGCACGCAGCTCGGCAAGCTCGGCATCGCGCTTGGCGACTTCTTGTGCCAGCTGCTGAGCTGCAGCGTTCTTCTGCTCGACAAGCTGAGCGTTGCGCTGAGACTCTGCCTTTTGCAAGGCAGCCGTCGAACGCGAGCGCTCAAGCTCCAGCGCCTGCTCGCCCTCGCGCTGGACTGCCTTCACACGCTCGTCCAGGTCGCGCGAAAACTCGGCATCGCGTACTTGCTTGACGATATCCGCATAGCCGGACGCATCGACCTTAAAAACTTCGCCGCAATGCGGGCACTTAATCTCGTTCATAGCAGCTCCTCGATGGACGCAAATTTCGACCGCCTACACTCTACCGCGCCGCACGGACAAAAAAGGCGCCGCTGCCATAATGGCAACGGCGCCAGAGCCACCACAAAGGTGCCTGTCCCCTTTGTGGTGGCTCTGGCGCCCTATAACCCAAAGAAGCTAAGAATCTGATCACGGCTTACGGGCTTGTACTCGTTGGCATCGAGACCGACATCGTAGCGAAAGATAGGGCGCTCGCGATCGCGGTTGCGCACGTTGGTGCGGTCTCCCCTGCTGTGGATATGCCCGTGCAGCATGACGGCGCCACGCGCCTTGCCGTTCCAGCTGAGCATGGGGTAATGGCTCAACACCAGGCGATGGCCCTTGGCATAGCCGGGAGCAATCTCCAGGTAATCGCGCACGTCTTCCCAAATCTGCGGTACGTCGGGATCTTCCCAGTCGCCGTCATGGTTACCACGGATGAGCGTCACGTTCTGACATTCGATACGCTCGCGCAGACGCACCGCCTCCGCCAGGGGCAAACGATAGGTAAAGTCTCCCAAGATATAGAGACGGTCGTCCGCCGCCACGCACTCATTGACGGCATCGATGACCTTGCGGTTCATCTCCTCGACCGAATCAAACGGCCGATCCATATCGTGCAAGATATTCGTATCGCCCAGGTGCAGGTCGGCGGTAAACCACATCATCGTCTATGCCCTCATTTCGCAACGCGTCAAACTCGTGCTAAGTATACAGACACAGCGATACGGCGGTTAGCCAAAGAGCCCGCCGAACGGGCCGCGGCTGCGTTTGCCTTGCTTTTTCGAAGCGTTACCCTGAGTTTTCTTGTCCCGCCGTTTCTTACGGTCCTGTTCCAGATCATCGTCGTCGAGCAGCAGATCCCACTCAAACGGATCATCCGTTAAATCGAACAGGTCATCGTCGTCAAACATGGCAGCTTCCCTTACCGACTAGCGAGCATCCACCACATAGAGCCCAACGCGCACCTGATGCCACGGGCTGCGCTCGGGGGCAACCTGTTGCACACGGGCCTCAAATACGTCCTCGTGGCCGTAATACATCATCAAGGACAGTGGGCCGACCTCGTTTCCTGGAACGTAGCCAAGTTTGGTCTTGCCATAGTAAATCGCAACTGCCTCGGGGTCATGGGGATTATCGCGCTCGGCGCACAGTGTCAGTTTATCGCCCGCTTTAAGATCGCCCAGGACCAAGGTGCCATCGGCATATTGAAATCCTGCGATGTGAAACGACAGAAGAACACGTGAAGGCTCGTACATAGCAGCTCCTCTAACGGCCGGATAAACCGGTGTGTAACCTTATTGAGAAGTCTACGGTCCCGTGCGGACACAAATACATCCTGCCTGCGTCCTTCAATCGTTTGCCTCAACGCTTGCGCGACAGAACGCTTGCAGATAAGATAGGAACACGGATGGCACCCGTTGCCGCGGGTCTTGCCAACTCCGATACACGTTTTCATCGTGAGAAGTGGCCGTCTTCGCTTACGCGGGGGCGGCTATTTCATTCGGCCGATAAACAGACCGAGTTCGATAGCCGCAATCAACAACGCCAATAACGAAATAACATCGCTTACGTTCATACCAAATCCCTTCTAAAGGGAGTTGGCCCATCCGTGCTCCATAACAGTAGTCTAACGCAAAATGCAGGTAATAGGAACACTTGTTCGTATTACCTGCGCCCTTTTCTAATGCACAAACATGCGCACGAACTTGTGCTTCCAGCTTGCGTAGGGCGCATACCGAAACGGCACGTCCAGCCAAGTTGCCTTGTTCACGATACTCTTCTTGTGGCTAAACGTATCGAAGCTCTCGCGTCCATGGTACTGCCCCATACCGCTCGCGCCCATGCCGCCAAAGCCCATATGGCTCGTAGCCAAGTGCATGATCGTGTCGTTGACACAGCCACCGCCAAAGGGCACGTAACGCACGAAGCGCTGCTGAACTGCGCGATCCTGACTAAAGATATACAGGGCCAGCGGCGTCGGACGATCCGTAATAAACGCTTCGGCCTCGTCTAGGCTCTCAAACGTCAGCACCGGCAAGATGGGACCGAAGATCTCCTCCTGCATCACGGCGTCATCGGGGGTCACGCCGTCTAGGATCGTCGGCTCAATCTTGAGCGACGACTCGCGCGCCGTGCCTCCCAGCACGACCTTATCGGGATCGATCAGCCCGCGCACGCGCGCAAAATGCTTAGCATTGACGATATGCCCGTAATCCTCGTTATCGAGCGGATGCTCGCCAAACATACGGCGGACCTCTTCCTTGATGAGGCCCAGCAGCTCGTCGTGCACGCGCGTATCGACCAGCAGGTAGTCGGGCGTCACGCAGGTCTGCCCTACGTTGAGCCATTTGCCAAAGGCGATACGCCGTGCCGCGACCTTCAAGTTTGCCGTCGCATCCACGATGCAGGGGCTCTTGCCGCCCAGCTCAAGCGTCACGGGCGTGAGGTTTTTACTCGCGCGCTCCATGACGAGCTTGCCGACCGGAACGCTACCGGTAAAGAAGATCTTGTCCCAGCACTCATCGAGCAACGCTTCGTTCTCGGCGCGCCCGCCCTCGACAACCGTCACCAGGCGCGGATCAAATGCCTCTTCACAGATTTGCTTGAGCACCGCGCTCGATGCCGGAGCATAGGCACTCGGCTTGATGACCACGGTATTGCCCGCGGCAAGGGCGCCGGCGAGCGGCTCGAGTGTTAGCAAAAACGGGTAGTTCCACGGAGCCATGATGAGCGTGACGCCATAGGGCACGGCTTGCGTTTTGCACGCGCTCACGGCGTTAGCGAGATCGCACGGACGCAGGCGCGGACGACTCCACCGAGCCACGTGAGCGATCTGATGTCGAATCTCGGAAAGCGACGTGCCGATCTCGCACATATAGGCCTCGTCATGCGACTTCCCCAAATCGGTTTTGAGCGCATGGGCGATATCAGCCTCGTGGGCCCGCACCGCATCGCATAAACTCACGAGCGCGCGACGTCGAGCATCGACATCAAACGTGGCGTGCGTCTTAAAATAGGCGCGCTGATCGCCGACGATGCGCGCAATTTCCTCGGTGTTCATGTGCCCTCCTAGTTCTCGCCCTCAAACATACCACCTGCAACGACTTCATACATATGCTCGAGCTCCAAGCGGTCCATTAGAAGCGGAACGGGGTACAGGGGATTGGCCTCGGCATCGGCATGCGCCGCCATCTCGGGAATGTCGGAGCGGCGAATGCCCAAAACATATTTGGGGATTCCCAGGGCCTCGTTCATGCGGTCGACCCAATCGATAAAGGCCTCGGCCGCAAGACTATCCTGCGCGGTAGCCGGCGCAATGCCCGCCATGTGAGCAAGATCGGCAAGCTTGGGGGCGGCGGCGTCACCATAAGCGCGAAGCATGTGCGGCAGGATGATCGCGTTGGCCAAACCGTGCGGAATTCCGTATCGGCCGCCCAAACTGTGCGCGATGGCATGCACATATCCGACATAGGAGCGGGTAAACGCAAC
Organism: Collinsella aerofaciens; assembly: GCA_048478035.1. Lineage (GTDB taxonomy): Bacteria > Actinomycetota > Coriobacteriia > Coriobacteriales > Coriobacteriaceae > Collinsella > Collinsella aerofaciens_CN. The sequence goes on from DBGBCW010000004.1 coordinate 74,466, forward strand.
GCCCGCCTTATACGCCGCCAAAAGCATATTGCGACGAGCGCACATGTCGTCACCATGCTCATAGGCCTCGAGCAAATTGTCGTGGATAAGCTGCACCGCCTGTCGCGCCATCTTGCGCGTATAGGGCGTGGTGCTTCGCCCGATAAAGGCCTCAACGGCATGCGTCAGGGCGTCCATGCCCGTCTGCCCCGTAATGGAAGCGGGCAAGCCGCACGTAAACTCGGGGTCGTGGACTGCAAAACGCGGGATGAGCACAAAGTCGTTAATGGGGTATTTGTAGTGCGTCCCGTCATCGGTAATTACCGCCGCAAGCGTGACTTCGCTTCCCGTACCGGCGGTAGTGGGAACGGCGATGAGCAGCGGCAGGCGACGATGAATCCGCAGCAGGCCGCGCATCTTGTTGATGGGCTTGTTTGGCTGCGCAATGCGTGCGCCCACGCCCTTGGCACAGTCCATGGCCGAGCCACCGCCAAAGCCGATAATAGCCTGGCAGGCGCTCTCTCGATACAGGGACGCCGCTTCTTCCACGTTTGAAACCGTGGGGTTTGCACGCGTTTCGGCATAGACCGTAATGCCAATCCCCCTGGATGCGAGCGCCGTCTCGAGCGGTGCCGTGAGCCCCAGACGGGTAATGCCGGGATCCGTCACGATAAGGACCTTCTGGATCGAGCGCTTTTGAAGCACCGCGGGCACATCCTCGGCATGCTCTAAAATGCGCGGCTCAGTATAGGGCAGAATCGGCAATGCAATGCGAAAAACCGTCTGATATGTTCGGCACCAGGCACGACGGGCTAGATGCATAAAGGAAACTCCTTTATTTGTTGATTGGTCAACATTTGCTCGACCGATTGTACTCAGCGGCGGTCAAAGACGGCCTGCCAATCGTTAATCAATCAACATCTTCATATCTCAAAATTGTTTTATTAAAAATCATTCCTAATAGGCTTCACATTTGGTTGCATTTATGGATAATAGAACTCGTCAAGACGCACGTCCGGAGAGGGCCCTTACGGGACCGGACGAGCGCACAATCGCCATCGATCGAAAGGATCGAATCATGAAGTTTGTTTGCCCCATTTGCGGTTATGTGGAAGAGTTCGACGGCGATCAGCTGCCCGAGGACTTCAAGTGCCCCCAGTGCGGCGTTCCCGGTTCTCGTTTCCTGAAGCAGGAGGAGGGCCAGCTCGAGTGGGCTGCCGAGCACGTCGTGGGCGTCGCCAAGATGGAGGGCGTCTCCGAGGACATCGTTGCCGACCTGCGCGCCAACTTTGAGGGCGAGTGCTCCGAGGTCGGTATGTACCTGGCCATGGCTCGCGTCGCTCATCGCGAGGGCTATCCCGAGATCGGCCTGTACTGGGAGAAGGCTGCCCACGAGGAGGCCGAGCATGCCGCCAAGTTCGCCGAGCTCCTGGGCGAGGTCGTGACCGACTCTACCAAGAAGAACCTCGAGATGCGCGTTGAGGCCGAGAACGGCGCCACCGCCGGCAAGACCGATCTTGCTAAGCGCGCCAAGGCCGCTGGCCTCGATGCCATCCACGACACCGTGCACGAGATGGCTCGCGACGAGGCCCGCCACGGCAAGGCTTTCGCCGGCCTGCTCAAGCGCTACTTCGGCTAAGCCAAACGCCTGAGAGACATTCTCTAGCTTTATAAGGCCCGGACCGCATGGTTCGGGCCTTTTTCGTGCCTCACAAACTTGTTAACTCCCTGAAATAGGACCGCCTTCGGCATAGGTTTCTCGTCAAAAACTAAGTGAGTAGACTTTTTGGAACTTGCCAAGCACGCCATCCATATTGCTTTATAAAGCCGCAGGTAAATGACTTGTTGCAAAACGGCCTGGTCGCCAAAGTGTCAAAAGTCTACTCACTTAGAACCGCAGCCGTCCACGATCGAGCTGTTTTGTGTCTAACGGGCATCTTTCCGTCGATTACTCCCAATTTTGTCCAGTCAACAAATAGTTCAGACCTGAGTAATGTCTCAGCCCTTTGCTCATCTGAGCTTTTATCACGATATTCAGCATCGAGCATCCTGCATACGGCCTTAACGATCGCGCGGAATCTATCCTCATCGGATATCTGCCTGTGTGTCAGGAGAAGTACATCGTAGCCCATGGCTTGAAGGGCCGTCATGCGGTCAGCGTCACGCAAGCCATCCCCTGCGCGTCCGTGCGAGGCCTTTCCCTGACATTCAATGGCCACCTGTCGCCTGCCGTCCGGCGAAGACAAAAGTAGATCGATATACACACGGGACTTTCCCACAATCGCTCGAGCACTTGTGCTTAACGTCACTTCGACATTGAGCTCTATACTGCAAAACCCTTCGCCTCCCAAGGCTCGCGGCAGTGCAAGTAGCAAATACGCCTCGACCTCAAAAGGCGACGCGGCACCCAATGGAACGAGTTGCGATACCGTCATAAATCTATTGCCGTAACGCATCCCGCAAACATCTGAACAAAAACGGTCAAGGTCTCCGCCCAAAACCAAAGCGTCTCGACGCCATAAATTTGAGGCGGTGCCGTCCTCGGACGGGCAGCGCACCCAACCGAACGTTGTCGAAATCGCGCCCGAATCAATTGCACGCGAAAGCTCCGCCTCAAGTGCCGCCGGCAGGGCACACACCGCAAACAAGCCACACATCTCCGCCAATACCAAAAGAAGCTGAAGATCCGTCAGATGCCGCGACATGATGAATGTCGTCAGTAGAGGAGATGTAACCAAAAACCCATGCTCCGTTTCCAGCACGGATTCCCTGGGGAGCTCACCAAGAAACAGCCGCTGCCTAATGCTGGCAGGACAAGTCCGTTTGTTTCTCGTCCGAACCAATGTATACAACGGAAAACCGAGCGCGACCGCAGCCGTCGGGTTGCGGGCGAGATCATATCGCTGCCGGTCTTCTTCCGGTCGTGGAAGCGGCGGACACAAAGCGCGGACTTGAGGAGGCAAACGCCAGTACCTAAAAGCCGATATGTCACAAAGTAGATCCTTCATAGGCACAGGAAAACACGAATTTCAACCCAGTCAGTCACGCATTGGCGCGAACGCACCAAAAATGGCGCCGAACGGACTGCAAAGTTTTCAACAGCCCTCCCCAACTGGCCAAAAGCTTGCCAAGAGCTGGACGAAGCCCTGTTGAAAACCCCATTTTTTTCTCATGCAGGAGCTTTGCGCGGCAAGTGAGTAGACTTTTTTGAACATCCCGAGCAGGCCGGTCATCCTGCTTTTCAAAACCGCAGGTAGATAGCTTGTTACAAAACTTCCTGGTCGCCAAAGTGCTAAAAGTCTACTCACTTAGGTTGCAGAGTGCCCCCCATTAGCTGCAATTCCAAGGTAGTTAGCACTTTTGGACTCAGATCGTCATACTGGACAAGAATTTGAGTTGAGTTTTCAGGGACAGATGCGCCATCGGCACACCAATAACAGTCACTGATATCGACAAAAGGGATGCTCGAGCGCGCGAGAGCCTGCGCAAAAGAGCTTCCGCCCGTTCCACGCTCCGCAACCACGGTACAGTAAAGGCCCGCATCTGCCTGCTCGATCGAGACCTCCCCTGCCGGAAACGCTTTCCGCACAAGCGCCATCAGGCCATCACGCGCCTCACGAGCACGAACGCGCACGCGGTTCACATGCCGCTCGTAATCACCCGATTCCAGCAAACGAGCCAAAGCGACCTGGTCGACAGAACTCACCGACGAGGCATAGAAACCAAGGTTGCACCTAAACCGCTCCATCAGCTCATCGGGCAGCACCATGTACGCTAGACGCAACGCCGATGAAAGGCTCTTCGAAAACGTGTTGGTGTAGATAACCGACTGGGCGGCATCAATCGACGCGAGCGCGGGAATCGGCTTCCCGGCAAGGCGAAACTCACAATCAAAGTCATCTTCGATGAGATACCGACCTGGTCGCTCAGCGGCCCAGCTCAGAAGCGCATAGCGGCGTGCAATGCTCGTCACAAGGCCGGTCGGATACTGATGGGACGGCATCAGGTGAAGGACATCGGCCCCGGCTTTCTGCAAAGCGCTCAAGTCCACGCCCTCATCATCCAACGGGATATGTCGAACTTTGCAGCCCATAGCCTGATAGATGCGCGTCAGGCGCAAATAGCCCGGATCCTCAACGGCATACACCTTGTCGGCTCCAAGCAGCTGAACCAACATGGTATCGAGCAGCTGGGCGCCCGCGCCGATAACAATGTTATTGGGGTCGACATTCATACCCCTCGTCCCGCGCAGATGATGAGCAATTGCGCATCGTAGCCGAACGGTGCCCTGTGCCGGTGCGGGCGAAAAGATCTCGCGCTCGTCTTCGGATGTCAGCGTCGCCCGCAGTGCGCTTTGCCAAAGCCGCGCCGCCTCCAAAGCGGAAGGAGAAAGTGCATCGAACAGCTCAACCTGTCCGTTGACATCATGCGCGCTGGGACCAGCAGAGGCGGCATCTCGGTCGATGCCCTCCGCGGCCGAAGCCAAAACCGGTGCATCCGGAAGCTCGCAAGCGTAGTAGCCACGACGCGGCATTGAGCAAATATAGCCCTCGGCAAGTAACTGGCTATATGCATTCTCGATGGTAATGACACTGATTCCCAGATGACTGGCAAAGGCGCGCTTAGACGGAAGATGCTCCCCCGCCGCAATACGTCCAGCAACAATATCATCTCGAATTTGCTGGTAAACATACTCATAAAGCGATGCCTCGCCACGTTTTTCCAAATTGTAGTCAAGCATGAGTTTGCCACCTGACCTTATCGAGCTGTTCAATCTGGTATTAGGCTGACCTTATTATTATCTCGAAAACTGAGTATTTTGCCATACCCAGCTCCCCGATAGGATGTTCCGTCAAGCAATGCACATGCCAACCAAGGGAGCAACCATGGCAGAACAGACCAGCAAGGCCGATCGCGTCAAACTCAATCGCGAACTCGCGCAGATGCTCAAGGGCGGCGTCATCATGGACGTCACCACGCCCGAGCAGGCACGCATCGCCGAGGAGGCAGGCGCCTGCGCCGTCATGGCACTCGAGCGCATCCCGGCCGACATCCGCGCCGCAGGCGGCGTCTCGCGCATGAGCGACCCCAAGATGATCAAGGGCATCCAAGAGGCCGTCTCCATCCCCGTCATGGCCAAGTGCCGCATCGGTCACATTGTCGAGGCGCAGGTCCTGCAGGCCATCGAGATCGATTACATCGACGAGTCCGAGGTTCTCTCCCCCGCCGATGACGTCTATCACATCGACAAGACCCAGTTTGACGTGCCGTTTGTCTGCGGCGCCCGCGATCTGGGCGAGGCGTTGCGCCGTGTTGCCGAGGGCGCCACTATGATTCGCACCAAGGGTGAGCCGGGTACGGGCGACGTCGTTCAGGCCGTGCGTCACATGCGCAAGATCCAAAAGCAGATCCGCGACGTTGTTGCCCTGCGCGACGACGAGCTCTTTGAGGCAGCCAAGCAACTGCAGGTTCCGGTCGAGCTGGTGCGCGAGGTCCATGCCACGGGTAAGCTTCCCGTCGTGAACTTTGCCGCCGGCGGCGTAGCGACCCCCGCCGACGCCGCGCTGATGATGCAGCTGGGCGCCGAAGGCGTCTTTGTGGGCTCGGGCATCTTTAAGAGCGGCGACCCCGCCAAGCGCGCAGCCGCCATCGTCAAGGCCGTGGCAAACTTCACCGATGCCAAGCTCATCGCTGAGCTTTCGGAGGACCTGGGCGAGGCCATGGTGGGCATCAACGCCGACGAGATCGAGATCATCATGGAGGAGCGCGGGCGCTAGTCCGGCAGAAAGGATCGCACATGAGCGATTATGCAGACCAGACGGTCGCCGTGCTGGCGGTCCAAGGCGCTTTTGCCGAGCACGAGGCAAGGCTATCTGAGCTGGGCGCACGTTGTATTGAGCTGAGGCAGGCGGCTGATTTGAAGCAGGACTTTGACCGTCTGGTACTTCCCGGCGGCGAGTCTACCGTTCAAGGGAAGCTGCTTGATGAGTTGGGCATGCTCGAGGAGCTTCGTGCCCGTATCGCTGAAGGCATGCCCGTCCTGGGCACTTGCGCCGGCCTGATTCTACTGGCTCACGACATTGCCGCCCATGACGATAAGGGCACGCCGCGTTTGGCAACCATGGATGTACTTGTCGAGCGCAATGCCTACGGCAGACAGCTCGGCAGCTTTCGAACCAAGGGACAGGTAGCCGACATCGACGGTGAAGTGCCGCTGACGTTTATCCGCGCGCCCCGCATCGTCGAGGTCCACGGCGACGCCAAGGCCTTAGCGAAAGTCGACGGGCGCATCGTCGCCGCCCGCCAGGGCAACCAGCTCGGCGTAACCTTCCACCCCGAGCTCGACGACGATACCCGCCTCCACGAACTGTTCCTACAAATGTAGGCATCGAAATCAACAAACGAAACGAGAGTGGATGATCTCCCACTTTGAGCTTGAATGCAGGCTCAAACCGGGAGATCATCCACTCTTGTTCTATGTAGTCGTTTAAGAACGTCCCCAATGACTACAAGGAGTGTCCCAAGCTGCCGGCAGAAAAGGAACGTCCCTAACTGCCGCATCCGGAGCAAGACAACGCCGCAGGCAGAGGACGGACAGCGAGCGGGTCGCATTTGAGGCAAGGTGACGTGAAACGAAAGGGCGCTGACCTTCTGGTCGCGCCCTTGAAGTTGAACGTCAGATTGTCCAAATGCGGCCCGCGCAGCGTCGGCCCGTTACGGCGTTTGGTAAAACGCCGTAACTAAAAACGGTTACCGCGGAAGCCGCCGCCGTTGCGGCCGCCACGGTCGCCACCACGACCGCCGCGGTCGTTACCACGGTTACCGCCGAAGCCACCACGGTTGCCGCCGCGATCGCCATAGCCACCACGGTTGCCGCCAAAGCCGCCGCGACCGCCACGGGCGCCGCCACGGTCACCAAAGCCGCCACGGCCGCCGCGATCGCCACCGCGACCGCCACGGTCACCGCCACGGCCACCGCGATCGCCAAAGCCGCCGCGACCGCCACGGTCGCCGCCACGGCCACCGCGATCGTCACGGCCGCCGCGAGGACCGCGGTCCTCGTCCAGGCCCATGGCGACGAGCGGAGCGATAACCTTATCGAGGGCAGCCATCAGCTCGGTGGCCTCCTCGTAAGAAAGCTCGGGCAGGAGCTTCTCCTTCTTGTTGGCAAGCTCGACCAGGCCCTCAGCGGCATCCTCGGCAGCGAAGACGACGATCTTGCGCATATCGCCCTCGGCGTCGTCGATGCGGCCAACCAGATCGGCAGCCTCGGCCTCGGCCATCAGGCCATCGAGCTCACGGAGGCGCATGCCCAGCAGGTCGGACATTTCCTTCTGCTCCATCTTGGGCTTGAGGTCAAGAAGCTTGATGGCGCGCTCGATGTTCGCCATGCGCTCGGCCTTGGCCTCCTCCTCCTTGGAAATAGCAAAGCGACGGCTACGCAGCAGGCGGGCGGCCTTCTGCATCTTGTCCATCAGCTCTTCGTCATCGTAATCAACGGCGGCCTCGACAACCTCGGCCTCCTCCTCGGCGGAAACCTCGTCAGCAGCCTCAACCTCGGCAGCTTCGGTCTCCACGGTCTCGACCGCCTCAACCTCGGCGGCCATGGTCTCGTTCTCGGTCTCGTTCATGATCTCTTCGTTCTCGGACATGAGACTCCTTCTTGGCCCTCTCGGGCATCATCGCCCCATTCGCGGGGCCCGTCGCGCACTCTTTGCGCTTTAAACATTCATGCCTCTCGGCAAAACGTCCATTAGTTTATGGTGTCGCCATCCAATCTAGCTGCAGAATCTATGTGCACACATTAATGCGACATGTGCGACTCGCGACGAGCGTACACCAGCGACGTCGCGAACCCGACCACGGCAATTGCAGCCGCCACGCGCACGGCAGCTGCAAATCCAATCGCCTGGGCAACGTCGGTCGCAGCGCCAGCGGCGCCGGCAGTCGCCGCAGAACTCGAGAGCAGGCCGATAAACAGCGACGGGCCAAACGATGCGGCAATCATGTTCCACGTGTTGAGCAATGCCGTTCCGTGAGGATGCTCAGCGGCAGGCAGCGTCTCCAAGCCGGCCGTCTGCGAGGGACTCAGCACCAGGCCGACTCCGGCATACACCACAACGGTCAGCGCCACGACAACGCCGATGTTCATGCTTGCCGCCGTCATCGAGATTGCAATCTGCCCCACGGCAATCAGGGCAAAGCCGACCGGCAGCAGCGGCCATGCGCCACGGGCGTCCATCACGCGTCCGCCCACAATCGAGGTCACGGCGTTGCAGGCAATCGCCGGCAAAATGAGCAGGCCCGCAACAAGTGCGGTCATGCCGTATGCGCCCTCAAAATAGAGCGGCAACAAAACGCTCATCGAGAACGTCGTCATCATCGACACCACCACAAGCAGGCACGCAGGCCAAAAACGAACGCTCGCCATGGGACGCACGTTAAGCACCGGATGCTCGAGCTTGAGCTGGCGGGCCGCAAATAGGCCGAGCAGCACAATGGCGGCGAAGAGCGTCACGATGCCGGCAATCAGATCGGTCGAGAACTCGCCTACGGAATACACAAATGCCGTAATGCCGGCGGCGAGCAAAACAACCGACAGACTATCGAGCGTGGTGTTCGAGCGCTCTCCGACATTCTGAACATGCTTTACGCCCGCTGCAGCGACCGCAATGCCGCCCACCAGCGGCACTACGAACACCGCCCTCCAGCCAAACAACGTGCACATAAGACCGCTAATCACGGGTCCAAACGCCGGCCCCAGCGTAATGCAGGCACCACCCAGACTCAGATACAGACCGAGCTTCTCGCGCGGAGCGCAAGACAGCACCACGTTCATCATGAGCGGGAACAAGATGCCCGATCCCGCAGCCTGCAAAATACGACTTGGTAGCAAAACGCTAAACGACGGAGCGATCAGACACAGGACTTCGCCGGCGACCATACATCCGCATGCGAAAAACAACAGCTTGCGCGTCGAGAAACGGCCGGACAGGAAGGCCATGATGGCCGTAAAGATCGACGTCACGATCATGTAGCCCGAAACGAGCCACTGCGCCGTGGTGGCACTCACCGAAAAGGCTGCCATAATGTCGTGCAACGCCACGTTAATGATGTTCTCGTTAAACGCGGCAACAAAGGCTGCAATATACATAACGACGAGAAGTGCCGCAGTGGCCGATGGCGTTGCTTGAACTTGTTGCTGAGATTTGCTCCCCATGCATTTCCTTCCTCTTGGAACGACAGTCGCATCGCCCCAGAGGAACAGTCCAGGGCGAAAAATGAGCCCTAGACTTACGCCAGACGCCGTACACGACGAATCTGGCAACATGGTCCAACGTCAAAAGATTGTAACGCGAACGCGCAGCTTTCCTTCCGCGCTATTATTAAAAGTCCACGAAAGCATAAGACATGAGGAGCCCGCCATGATTAAGCCCATCATGAAATCCGAGTTCTTTTTGCGCCTGCCTTCCGAAGACGCGGGGCCCGACGATGCCGCGACCGGGCAGGACCTCCTGGATACACTCCACGAGCATGAGCACGAGTGCGTGGGGCTCGCCGCCAACATGATCGGTGTGCGCAAACGCATCATCTGCGTAAAGGACGGCAACAGGGCGCTCCTGATGTACAACCCTCAAATTCTTGAACAGGTCAATGCCTATCAGACGAGCGAAGGATGCCTCTCGCTGATCGGCGAGCGTCCCTGCACCCGCTATCGCCGCATTAAGGTTGAGTATTTGGACGAGAACTTCGTCAACCGCATCAAAAACTTCTCGGGCTACACCGCCGAAATCATCCAGCACGAAATCGACCACTGCAACGGCGTCGTGGTTTAGGCCACCTGCCAAAATGAGGGTACCGGAGGTCTCCCTATGGATATCAGCCGCTTTGGCGAATTCGCCATCTTAGCGCAGTCACGCACGTTTCTTGATGCGGCGGAACTGCTTTTCATGTCGCAATCAACCCTCTCCAAGCACATCATGGCAATGGAGCACGAACTCGGCTGCAAGCTCATCGATCGAAGCCAGCGCCATGTAACACTCACCGCGCAAGGTGAAGCGCTCCTCCCCTATGCGCAAAAAATTGCGACGCTTCAGCACCGCTATCTTGCCGCCATTCAAATAGGCGCAGGTGAGCCGCTCGAGCACCTCACCGTAGGCTCTATCCCCATTATGGCCCCTTATGGGATCACAGACGCCGTCATCGATTTTCAGCAGGCGAACCCCTCATATTCTGTCGAGCTCATCGAAGGCGAGGGCGACACACTCAAGCGCATGCTCCTGCACGAGGACATTGACCTGGCCTTCATCCGTGACAGCGGCGCCATCGAGCCGGAGTTCAAAAAGATTCCCTTTACGACCGACCGGCTCGTGGCCGTCCTTTCGCTCGACCATCCACTCGGCGAACGTGACACCGTCGAGATAGACGACCTTATCGACGAGAATTTCCTCATGCTTCCCCAAGGCTCGTTCGTAAGCGAGCTCGTCCTTTCCCTTTGTCGCGAAGCTGGATTTGGCCCACGTGCTACGTTCACCGGCAAACGAGCCGAGAACATCATCTCTCTTGTCGCACGCGGCGCCGGTGTCTCATTCCTCATGCGCAAGCCGGCGGAATCGCTTGCCAGCGGAAAGGTAGCCCTGGTGCCGCTTGAGCCCGCGACGACCTCCGAGGTCAGGCTCTACCTCAAGCGGAACGCCGCGCACTCGCAGGCGGTCGTCTCGTTCATCGGCTTCCTCCCCTACCGTCAGCTCCTGCAGGGCGACCGTGCGTCTTCCACCGCGGCACGACCGTCATAATCCCCGCTGCCCCACAACGGCAGACTTGTGTCCGCAAACACGCTGGCAACGGCACGAAACACAAATATGCCTCGGGCGGCACGTCGCCGTCCGAGGCATATTTAATCAAAGTGCGCAAAAAGACTAGTCCACCGAGATGTTGAGTGCCTTACCGCCCTTGTCCTTCCTGGTACCGATCACCATAGCGAAGACAAGAGCCAGAACGAAAGCGACCACACCGGAGATGACAAGGCCGATAAAGCCCGTGTCGATGCCGGCAGGGTTAATAAAGCTCGGGAAACCGAGCGGGCCGGAGGCACCGAAGGCATAGAGTTTGGCACCCATGAGGCCGGCGATGGCGCCGCCTACACCAGCGGAAATAAAGGTTGCCCACATAAGGCGCTTACGCGGCAGCAAGATGGCGTAAAGCGCAGGCTCGTTGACACCGAAAATCGAAGAGACAAGGGCGGGAATGTTGACGGCAGCATTTTCCTCGGAATCCTTGGTTCGGATGACCATGCCAAGCACAGCACCGGCGATGGCACAACCGCCTGCATACACGAGCGGGTTAATGAGGTCATAGCCGTAGGTTGCGACATCGAGAAACCACAGCGGGATGATACCCCAGTGCAGGCCGAACATGACGAGCAGGCTCCAGAACGTGCCGATGACGAAGCCGGCGATGGCGGGCTGGAAGTTGATGAGCATCAGAATGATCTGGGCAACGATGTTGGAGAGGACCGTCATGACCGGACCGACCACAAGCAGGCCAAGGATGCCGCAAATGAGGAGCGTCAGGATGTTGGAGAAGAACGAGCTCACAAGCGCGGGCAGCGCGTTAGAAAGGGCCTTGTGCACCTTGGAGGCAATCCAGACGATAAAGATCGCAGGCAGAATCGTCGATGAGTAATTCTGCATGATCAGCGGGATGCCAAAAATATCACCGTAGACATTGGACTCGAAGACCGTACCGGCGCCGAGCGTGTAGAGCGGATCTCCGCCCATAAGGGCAACGAGCGTCGGGTAGACGAGGATACCGCCGAGCGCCATTCCCATAACGGGCTTAAGTCCGAACTTCTTGGCCGACGTCCAGCCAATGATTAGCGGAAAGTAATAGAAGACCGAATCTCCGATTGCCGAGAGCGTCACATACGTATTGCTGTCCTTGGCAAGCCAACCGGCAACCGTGCAGAGCGCGAGCATCGACTTGATAAAGCCACCGGCCATAAGCACGCCAAGAACCGGTTGCAGAATCTCGGAGATGATGGCAAGCAGACGCGAGAATGGATCGCCCTTTTTGACGTCGTCGCCTTCATCGATATCGAGTGCGGGTTTGGAGTCGAACCCGCCAATCTGAACAAGGTCGTTGTAGACGGCCTCGACAGTGGCACCAATCACGACCTGATACTGTCCGCCGGCTTGGATGACGTCAACGACGCCCTTCGTCGCCTTAAGCTCATTGGTCTGGGCGAGCGATTCATCCTTGAGGTGGAAGCGGAGACGCGTAATGCAGTGGCTCACGTCTAACACATTGTCTCGACCACCGACCTTTGTGATGATTTCATCGCAAAGCTTCTGGTATTTCATGGAATTCTCCTTTTTCTGAGCGGGGTATAGCGTAGATTTCAGGCCTCCGTAGTCGACGTGGGAGGGCAAGGAACCCGCTTCCCCCTTTGAAATCCGCGGACGCACGTACGCCCGGGATGGGAAACGGCAGAGAAGATGGAAGATACCGATCACATGGCAATGAGCCTCATTGGCCCATGCCACGCAATCAGGTCTACAGACGCGAAGCTGCTGCGCCGAGAAGTCTCGTCGTCTGGCAGAACTTGTCACACAGACGTTCCGGTTCACCCTGGGGAATCTGAGTACGCTCGGTCTCAAAGGAGAGGCCGTACTCGCGCGCCGGAAGGAAATACTCGAAATAGCCGTTGGTGTAACCGCAGACTATTCCCTCGACCGGGCATTCGCGCTTCATGCGAATACCCAAGTCGCTGCCGAGCTCACTCGGGAACACAAAGAGATGCAGGCCGCCCAGACTGATGACGGCACACTTAAGCGTGAGCGAAAAGTCGTCATGGGCAACGGTGTGATAGAACGTCTGAGGCTCGATGCGGTCAAGAACGACCTCGCGATCGAGCTTGATCTGGGAAATCGCCTCGGCAAGACCGGTCGAAACGCGCTCGACCTCGGGAATGCCGCGTCCCTGGCGAAAATTGCGGTCGCTACAGTCGCCAGCAGCACCGACGACCATGGCCGGATAGTAACCAAGACTCTGAGCGAGCTTTTTGCCGGTAAGACCGGCGAGTTCGCTCGTGAGCTCCGTGCAGTCGGGTCCGACACAGGCAGAATGCACCGCCCAGTTCACAAAGCCCGCAAATGGCTTGCCTTCGGTATCGAAGAACGATACGACAATGACCTCATTGTCGGCGAGTTCACCTGGGATGATGCGGTTGTCGTAGAAACCGGTGATGACTTTTTTGCCCATGCGGCAGGTCGCAGGTCGCGCGTTGGCGCGGCACTCTTCGAAGCATTGACAGATGGTATCGAGGAACCAGCGATAGTAGTCCTCGTTGAATTTTCCCGTCCACCAGCTGCGATGGTAGGCGACGATCGAAGTGTGGTCGTGCGTCGCGGAGAGCAGAACGCAATCACGGTCGATTCCGTAGCGCTCGGCGAGCATCGTCTTAACCTCCTCGGCCATGCTTTCCTCAAACTCGAGAACATCGGCGTTGAAGAGAAAAACTTCGCGGTCGTCCTGTTGGAAAAGAATCGCGTTGGCGAAGACGTCGTCATGGACGCCTGTCGCAGGCTCCAGACGGTTGGGGAGGTTACGGTATCCGATTAGATAGATGTCGCCTTGCGGGGTGATCTTGCGGCGTGCATGTCCGATATTCATGCAAGTTCTCCTTTTTGTCGCGCCGCGTTCAAAGCGGCAAGGATGGTTTGGAGGAGGCGCTCATGGGAGCCGGCGGCAAAACCGGAGTTCATGGCCTCATAGGTGTTTTTCTCGTACGCATCGGGGGCTGGCAGATACTTCTGCCCTCCGTTGACAAGCGTGGCAAAGAGCACGGGGCAGAATCGGGCGGCGCGCACGGCGGCGCCAAACGAGCTCGAAACCTCGGGCTGGATACCAACGAACTCGGCATTTCCCAGCCGAAGTAAATAGACCCTCGTACGCTGTTCGCCTGCCGCATGAAACTCATAAGTTCGATGCGGGGCCAATGAGCAGAAGTCGGCGCGCGTCTGGGCGGGCAAAAGGACGTCGACCGTGCGAGCATCGACGCCGATGGCATCGTCCTCACGCGCCGCACGGACGGCCTCAATCAACGCATCGCTCATAGCGCGACCCTGTCGATGCAGCATGCGATATCCACTCTCGTGAGCATCTAACGTTTGCTTCGCCCCGGTCGAATCGAACGCAACGGTCACGGCGCGCTCCGCCGGACTCTGATCCCCCGCGGCACCGGGTAGCAGCAACACGACTCCGCCCAATTCGCGCTCGAGAGCCATGGCGGCAAAGCCAAAGAGGTCCCCGCTCACCAAGCGCTTCCCCTGAGAATCGTGCGATCCGTCGAGCACGGAAGACTGGACATCAGCCGTCGCAAGCATGGCAACGAACCCGCCCTCGGCATCCCTCGCGACAAGTACGGGCATCGCGTGGTCGGCAAACCCCTTGGGGTCTACTCCCAGCCACCAGCCGGCCGGTGTCTCAATGTCGCGGTTAACGTTCACAGGACAGTAGCCCTCCGCCGAGGCGAGCGTGACAGAGCGAATGCCCGCAACCGCCTGCTCAACGGCCGCGCGTGTCGCGGCGATGAGCGCGGCACGATAGCGCTCATTTCGATCGCGGGCATCGGTGTCGGCCAGATGCCCAGGGGTGCGCACGTGAGGCGCAGAAAACGTGTGGGTCGGGACCACCCAAGAAAAGGCGCCGTCGCAATTGGCGACATCCTTGACAACCTCACGCAGATCGACGAGTAGGGCCGGAGCGATCGAGGTAACCTCAAGTGAAAGGATGCAAGCGCGCCGCCCCATCCCTTCGACCACGAAGGCACGGGCAAAGATTTCATGACGGAGTGCGTCGAAACCGTCGAACGGCAATACGTCCTCTAAGTTAATGGCCACCCGGGCGGCTCCGGCCTTCATCTCTCCCTTATCCATGGCGAACGCCCTCCTTTATCTGTCGCTCACTCGATGCCGTACAAGCGCTGTGCCGTGCCGCCAAGCATAAGGTCCTTGTCCGTATCACTTAAATCTGTAGCGCGGACGCAGGCGACACCCTCTGTTAACCACTCGCGTTTAACGGGATAACTCGTACCAAAGACAATATGGTCTGCACCAAGGACTTCAACCGCACAGGCAAGAAGCGTCTCGCCCCAAGGCTGAGCATGGGACATGTCGAAATAGATGTTGTTCTCAAGACGCTTGGAGACCGTCTCGGTATCGGTCTGGAAGCGACCCGAGGCATCTGAACGCTTGGGACCGTGCGGCAGCAGCATCTCCTTAAACGCAAAATAAGCGCCACCGAGCATGGAGTGGACCATCTTGACGTTGGGATAACGCTCGAAGAAGTCGCTGAAGATTTCACGACCGATTGCCGTGGTCTGGTCGACGCAACGGCCGTAGGAGCGACGCAGGTTGTCGTATGCGAGCAGCGACGTATGCTCGACCGGTACGGGCACATGGTGCACGTAAACGGTGACGCTGCGTTCGTTCAGTCGCTCAAAAAAGTTCGAAAAGATCGGATCGTCAAGATAACGCTTGCCGTAGTGGGCGCAGAGCTGCACGCCCGCGAAACCCTCGTCGAGCCTGCGATCGAGCTCCTCGAGGTTCGCCTCGGTGCCAAAGGGAGGCACGGCGACAAGCGGTATCAAGCGACCGTTCGACGCTTTTGCGTCAGCGGCCATACCGTCGTTGAAGCGCCGGCACATCTCGAGTGACATCCACTCATGGCAGCCGGGGAGTTTGAGAATCGCTTTATCGACCCCCGCCTCGTCCATGTCTGCCAGACGCTTCTCAAGGGTGTAGTCTCCCTCGATATAGTTGAGGCCTGGGAAGCCAGCGGGCTTTTCGATCACAATCTGTCGCTTGCCCGTGGGGCTTACGGTCAGGTAGCCCTCGGTGTCGTAAGCGCGGGGCACCTCGGCCAAAAACTGTTCACAGAGTGTCTCGTCATGGAAGATGCGCTCGTCAAACCAGTAGGAATTTGCATCGATAATCATTGGTGGGGACCGCCTTTCATCTTGTCGAGAACATTCTAAAAAAGCGGACACACGGACATCAATTCCAGTTGAAGCACACTGTATTCCATTTTGGAATACAGTTTTCCGTTCACACGCGATTCCCACTCGCCCAAACGATCGAGACGCCGACAACGCGAGCTTTAACAGAAAACGGTCGGCCCGCATCCGTTGCGGGCCGACCGTTTCATTACAGGCTACCTTTGCCGTTACGCCTGACGGTAATGATCAAAGAAGTCGGCGAGGTCTTCGAGGGACTCTTTGAGTACTTCCATGCGCGGCAGGTACACGATGCGGAAGTGATCGGGCTCGGCCCAGTTAAAGCCGCCGCCGCGCGTGATCAGAATCTTCTTCTCGTGCAGCAGGTCGAGGGCAAACTGCTCGTCATCGGTGATGTTGAACTTCTTAACATCCATCTTGGGGAAGATGTAGAACGCCGCGCGCGGCTTGACCACCGAGATGCCGTCGATCTTGTTGAGCGCCTCATACACAAAGTTGCGTTGCTCGTAGACACGACCGCCGGGACGGATGTAGTCGTTGACCGACTGATGGCCGCCGAGCGCCGTCTGGACGATCGACTGAGCCGGCACGTTGGAGCACAGGCGCATGTTGGAGAGCATGTTGATGCCCATGATGAAGTCGCTCATGCAGCGCTGGTTGCCCGAAAGCACCATCCAGCCAATGCGATAGCCCGCGATCATGTGCGACTTGGAAAGGCCGCTAAAGGTGACACAGGGCAGATCGGGGGCGAGCGAGGCAATCGAGACGTGCTCGTAGCCGTCCATGCACAGGCGGTCGTAGATCTCATCGGCAAAGATCATCAGCTGATGCCTGCGTGCAATCTCGACGATGCCCTCGAGCACCTCGCGCGGATAGACGGAACCCGTGGGGTTGTTGGGGTTGATGATGACGAGGGCTTTGGTCGCGCTCGTGATCTTGGACTCCATATCCTCCAGGTCGGGATACCAATCCGCCTGCTCATCGCACAGATAATGTACGGGATGACCGCCAGCAAGGGTTGCGCACGCCGTCCAGAGCGGATAGTCGGGGCTGGGGATCAGAATCTCGTCGCCATTGTCGAGCAGCGCGTTCATCGAAAGCTGAATGAGCTCGGACACGCCGTTGCCCGTGTAGATATGCTCCATCTGAACGTTGGGCAGGCCTTTGATCTGCGAATACTGCATGATCGCCTTGCGCGCGGAGAACAGGCCGCGCGAATTGGAATAGCCTTCGCAGTCGGGCAGCTGCTGGCGCATGTCCTTGATGACCTCATCGGGCGTGCGGAAACCGAAGGGCGCCGGGTTACCGATATTGAGCTTGAGGATGCGCTCGCCCTCGTCCTCCATACGGGCGGCCTCGTCGACGACGGGACCGCGCACGTCATACAGGACGTTATCGAGCTTGGTGGATTTAGAAAAAGTACGCATGGTGGTGCTCCTTGCAATTTGAGCTGAGGGATGGGGTTCGGGCTTGGAATCGTTGCGGGGTGATGATGCCTCGCCTTGATCGGCGTCGCCGGCAAGCAGCCAGGTAACATCGACCTCCAAAATACGGGCGAGCAGCTCAGCCACATCGCGCCGCGGGATCGTCTTGCCGCTCACATATTGGCTCATCTGACTCTTGCCGAGTTTTTTGCCGAGCATCTCCGATGCGCGGATCACGTCCGACTGGCGAACGTCGCGATCGGACATAGCCTGTCGCAGGCGATCGCTAAACGTCTCTTGGGCCACTAGAACCTCCTTGCTGGCAAAGTTCAATTTATAGAACACGAATTGAACCAAGGTTCAATTTAGCAAGCAGTATAGCGCCGTACCTCATTCGTAAGTTCAATTTCATAAGAAAACGTACCGAACTCCGAGATTCGCCCAAAGCGGACAATGACGTGCACACGTTTAGAGGTATTCAAGGAATCGAGCAGCGGCAAGAGAAACGTCAGCCGTGCGATATATCGCATTGATCTGCCGATGGGGATGTCCCTCGAGTGGTCGCACGGCAACATCGAACTGACAGCGGCGCAAGATGAGCGCGGGAAGAATGCTCACGCCCAAGCCGTCCTCGACCATAGCCATAATCGCATAGTCATCCCAAGTCGACAGTTTTGAGCGCACCGCCAGTCCCGCCCGACGAAACAACGGCGTAATCTCGTCATCGGTGCCGCGTTCTAGCAGAATAAACTGCTCGTTGGCTAAATCGGCAAGAGAAACGACCTCCGCCGTGGCAAGCAAAGAGTCTGCCGGCACTACTGCCATCAACTCGTCGCGCACCAAAGACCGCGATGCCATGCCGTTTTCTCGGGGCTCACGCGGGATAAAGCCCAGGTCGCAGCGGCCTTCCGCCACCCATTGCTCAATCTCGGAGTAATCACCCATCAGCAGCTCGTAATCGACATCCGGATGATCGGCGCGAAAGCGCGCAATCACCGGCGGCAGCACGTGGGTCGCCACGCTCGAAAACGTACCGATGCAGATTTTGCCGCGCATGAGCCCGCGCATCTCATCCACGCGTCGCTGCAGGCGGCCAAACTCCTCGCATAACGCCTCAACCGCAGGCATAACTTGCCGTCCATCGGCAGAAAGTACTACGCCCTCGCGACTGCGGTCGAGCACCTTAAAGCCCCAGTCGGCCTCGAGATCGGCCACCATGCGGCTCACGCCCGACTGCGAATAGCTCAGGCGCTCGGCGGCGCGCGTAAAACTGCCGGCGCGCACGGTCTCGAGCAGCACCTGCATCTTTTGAATATTCGTTTCCACGGCACCCCTCCACCTTTGCATGAGTTTTTGTCATGTTATCCATGCATTATATTCGCTTTTCTTCTAAAGCCAGTTCACCCATAGTGAACATGCTCGGATATAGAAGGGACGGAAGCGCATGAACAACGGACTGTTTACGTACTTAGCAGCATTGCTATTGTTTGGCTCCAACGGCATCATCGCCGCCGCCATCGCGCTGCCGAGCTCGGATATCGTGCTACTACGCACGTTTTTGGGCGCACTCTCGCTTGTCACCATTCTCGCCATCACCCAACGCCATAAGTTGCAGGCGCCATCTCGCCCCCGCGAAGCCGCAGCCCTCCTCCTCTCGGGAGCTGCGCTGGGCGCCAGCTGGATTTTTCTGTTCCGCGCCTACCAGACGGTCGGCGTCGGCGTATCCTCGCTGCTGTACTACTGCGGCCCCATCATTGTCATGGCACTCTCCCCGCTCATCTTTGGCGAAAAGCTGACCGGCGGCAAAATCGCCGGCTTTATCGCCGTTGCTTGCGGTGCTTTTCTCATTGCAGCGCAAGGTCTAGGCGGCAATATGCCCATTGCAGGTATCGCCTGCGGCATCGCCTCGGCATTTTGCTATGCGCTGATGGTCATCGCTAGCAAGGGCGCGCCACACATCGAAGGCCTCGAGAACTCCACGCTCCAGGTGAGTGCCGCCTTTGTGACCGCGCTGGTCCTCACGCTCATCACGCAGGGTGCACCCTCATTCCTGTCCGCCGGCGTCGCCGCAGGCATCGATTGGCGCGCCGTCGTCATGCTCGGCGTCGTCAACACCGGCATTGGTTGCCTGCTCTACTTTAGCGCCGTCGCCAAACTGCCTGTGCAGACCGTCGCCGTTGTCGGCTACCTCGAGCCGCTTTCGGCGGTCGTGTTCTCCGCCGTCCTTTTGGGCGAAGCCATAACACCGGTCCGTCTGATGGGTGCCGCGCTTATCATCGGCGGCGCGATTTTTTGCGAACTCGCCGGCAAACGCGCAAGCGCCAAGGCTGGCATAGCCCAGACAGCACGTGCTTAAAAGCCCCTGTTTTGAAATGCTACCTACGTACATAAATAATCCCCAGCTGGGGATTATTGTCTAAAATAACCTGATGTGCCAAACTGCTCTTGTATGTATAAAGACGGCATAAAGATTATCTGTCCTAGACAGACAACCGGATGTCTAAGGGAGTCCACGTGGCACACAACAAACTGGAGGCAAACCCCCAAGACCAGCGTGGTCAAGGCGGGCACGGAGCCATCCCCCTCTCCGCTGGCATGCTGCTCGTAACGCTCGGCGTCGTCTATGGCGACATCGGCACGAGCCCCATGTACACCATGAAATCAATCGTCGCCAACAACGGCGGCATCGGTACCGTCAGCGAGGACATGATCCTGGGCGCGCTTTCGCTCGTCATCTGGACCATGACGCTCGTGACCACGGTCAAGTACGTGGTAATCGCCATGAAGGCCGACAACCACAACGAAGGCGGCATCTTCGCCCTGTTTAGCCTGGTACGCAAGGTGGCACCGTGGCTGATTCTCCCCGCCATGATCGGCGGTGCGGCGCTGCTCGCCGACGGCATCCTCACCCCCGCCGTCACGGTTACCACGGCCATCGAGGGTCTGCGCACCATCGAGTGGGGCCACGCGCTGTTGGGTGACGGGCAAACTAACGTCATCATTATTACCATCATCATTATCTGTGGCCTGTTTGCCATGCAGCGCGCTGGCACCTCGTCAATCGGCAAGCTGTTCGGTCCGCTCATGACGCTGTGGTTCCTGTTCCTGGCAGGCGCCGGTCTATTCAACATGCTCGGCAACCTGTCCATCTTGCGCGCGCTTAACCCCATCCGCGGCGTCATGTTCCTGTTCTCGCCCATCAACCACTCGGGCATCATGGTGCTCGGCTTCGTCTTCCTGTCGACGACCGGCGCCGAGGCGCTCTATTCAGACATGGGCCACGTGGGCAAGGCCAACATCTACGCATCCTGGCCGTTTGTTAAAGCGGCGCTTATCCTTAACTACCTGGGTCAGGGCGCTTGGCTGCTCGCCAACAATTCCAATCCCCAGTTGCTCGCGATGGATATCGTCAACCCGTTCTATATGATGCTCCCCGAGCCCCTGCGCCCCTTTGCCATCGTGCTTTCGGCCGTGGCGGCCATCATTGCCTCGCAGGCGCTCATCACCGGCTCGTTCTCGCTGGTATCCGAGGCAACGCGTCTCAACCTTATGCCGCATCTGCGCATCCACTACCCCAGCGACACCAAGGGCCAGCTCTATATTCCGCTCGTCAATAACATCATGTGGGTCGGCTGCATCTTCATCGTGCTGCTGTTCCAAAACTCCGAGCGCATGGAGAGCGCCTACGGCCTCGCCATTACCGTGACCATGCTCATGACCACGACGCTTTTGACGAGCTACATCGCCGGCATCCTCAAGCACAGGCTGGGTGCCTGCGTCTTCGCCCTGCTCTTTGGTGCCATTGAGCTGTGCTTCTTCGCCTCGTGCCTCACCATGTTCTTTGACGGCGGCTACGTCATGATCTTCCTGGCCGCACTGCTGTTTGGCCTTATGTACGTGTGGCGCCGCGGCACCGCCATCGAGCGCACGCAGACGATTTTGCTGCCCGTCTCCAAGTACATCGACCAGCTCAACCGCCTGCGCAACGACGAGACCTATCCCGTGCTCGCCGACAATCTGGTATTTCTCACCAACAGCCCCGACCCGCTCACACTCGACCGCGACGTGCTCTATTCCATCCTGGATAAGCATCCCAAGCGCGCCAAGGCATATTGGTTCATTAACGTGCACGTTACCGACGAACCCTATACGCACGAGTATTCCGTCGAGACCTTTGGCACGGACTTCCTCTTCCGCGTTCGCCTGGACCTGGGCTTTAAAGTCAACCAGCGCGTCAACGCTTATCTGCGTCAGATCGTCGGCGACTTGATGGCATCGGGCGAGCTGCCGCCGCAACATCACACCTACTCCATCTACGAGACACGCGGCAACGTGGGTGACTTCCGCTTTTGCATGCTGCGCAAGATGCTTGCCCCCGAAACGGACATCAACCGCAATGACCACCGCGTGATGGCCATCAAGTACGCCGTCCGCCGCGCCTGCGGAAGCCCGGCACGCTGGTACGGTCTTGAGAACTCGGCCATCATCATCGAGTACGTGCCGCTGTTTGCCCGCATGCGCCCGGCCGTTAAGCTCGTGCGCACCCAGGTGCCGCTCGAGGTTCAGATCGAAGAGGCCGAGGAAATGGAAGTCGACATCTTCTCGGACGACTTGGTCAACGGCAACGAAGCCGGTAAGGACATGAACGTCGATCCCACCGAGTTGCTCGAGAGCGTCGCCGATACGCCCGAACAGCAACAGCTCGACGGCCTCGAGAACGAACAACTCAACGACGCCAACTTCTAGCGACGTCACAAATCAACGACAGCGGCCCTGCACCTCACGGGAGATGCAGGGCCGCTTTGCATTGCGGTAAAGCTATCGGCTACGAACGGCGCGGCTCGGGAACCACGAGCCTATCGGGGCTCGCGCCCTCGGCATCCATCAGGCTCACGTAGCGAATCGACGGATCATCATACATCGCGTAGTAATAATTGCCCGTGCGTGCGCTAAAGCATCCGGTGTAGATAGTCTTCTCGAACTTGCCATCACCCATCCTGGACGCTCCCTCGATCATCACCACGCCCTCGAGCGAGCGGAACATGCGAACGACGTTTTCGGTCTCGCTCTCCTTTTGCGGGTAATTGGCATTGAGGTACGCCGCCTTTACAAAACGGCTCGGCGAATAACAATCGCCCGGAATGCCGCGCATGCCGGCACCGGCTCCATAGGGCTTAAGCTCGGCGCCACGCCACGTCGCCGTTTGCGGAAAATCGCTTGTGGCGGTGATATAGGTGCGTAGGTTTTCCATATGCCACGGGAAGGTCGGCTGATTGGCAAGGGTGTCGACCGGATCGTCGTATACATGCAGGCCGTCAGCCATCATCTCGACCACGATGCTGCGCTGGCTGTCGCCGATAATCCAATGGAGCAGCGACACGCCCAGCCCCTCTCCGGCAGATTTGGCGACAATCACCGTGTCGCGCAGCGCGGCCTCGACCTCATCGACCGTCGAGAACGTCGCTGCCACCCACAAGGGGAACTCATAGGCCGCGATATTGGTCTTGCCGTCGACAGGGCCCTCGGCATACTCGGCATAGCCGGGAAAGTTGAGCCCCGCCACAGCCAGACCCGCATCGTTACCGCAATCGAAAAACATGGGATAGTTCTTGTAATCGATGCACATACCGATCACCGCGTGCGCCGCTGTCGCGTCGTCGATAAACGAATACGGAATGTGAAACCCGCGCGGCATCACGCGAACCTGTTGGCCGTAGTCAAAGCTCCAGTCGAGATTGCGGCCCAGATACATGTGGCCAGAATTATCGGTAAATCGAATACTCGTACACATAGCGCCTCCTAGCTTTACGTTCTTGCTAATTTCATTGTCTCCAAACAAAAAGGCGCTAAACACAAAAGCCCGGACATGACAACAATGTCATGCCCGGACTATTCAAACAGGATAAACTCAACCAAGTTAACCCCGCAGGTCGTCTAAGGGGTCAAAGTGCCGCAGATTGCCACGAAAGAGGAGCGAAGCGTACTTAAGGTACGCGAGCGACGATTGAGCGGCAAGGTGCGGTGCTTTGGTCCCCTTAGACCAACTTTCCAAGACAGTGATCGATCATATGCTGGATCATCTGTGCCTCAAAGCCCGCATAGTCGCGGCGGCACTCCTTCATCTTGCCGTCGACGATCTGGTCAAAGGCAACCTTGCACTTGATGTAGCGCGTGGACTTGGTGACCTCCTCGTGCGTCAGGCAGCTCTCCTCCATCTTGCTGGCACCCAGGCCAAACACCAGACGGGGGTTGTAGAGCACATGGGGCTCGCCGGCGTCGTCCAGATAGACGCAGACCTTCTTGGTGACGCCGATCTGGTTGGCGGCAAGGCAGCCGGCATCGTCGAGCGACTTGATGGTATCGATCAGGTCCTGTGCCACCGACTCGTCCTCGACGGTCGCGACCTCGCAACGCTGAGACAGAATAGCCTCGTCGTGGCAGAGCTCTTTAATCATACGTTCCTCCATAGGGGTCGTTGTAACCGCTTAAGTATACGGTACCCACACATTTTCATGCGAAAAATACCGTCCGTCTGCTACAAAGCGCCGAACATCAACATGCGAGGAACAACAGTGTTGTAAAGGGGCTATAGTGGGTGAGTTCGTGTCAATCGGCCTAAACTCGGGGCCGAACAAGGAAAGGGTATGCATGGACGAACTATTTCACGTCAGCGAGCGCAAGTCCACAATCGGGACCGAACTCCGCGCTGGACTGACAACATTCCTGGCGATGGCCTACATCATCGCCGTCAACCCCGCGGTGCTCTCGGGCGCTGGCATCGATGCGGGAGCGCTCGCCTGCGCCACCTGCCTGGGCGCCGGCATCATGACCATCTGCATGGGCATCTTCGCCAACCGCCCGCTCGCCTGCGCGTCGGGCTTAGGCGTCAACGCGATGATCGCTGGAATCACCACCACCGTCTGCGGCGGTGACTGGCACGTGGCCATGAGCGTCATCTTCCTTGAGGGCGTCGTCATCTTGCTGCTCGTGCTTTGTGGCCTGCGCGAGGCCATCATGGACGCCATCCCGGTTGTCCTGCGTCACGCCATCTCGGTGGGTCTGGGCCTGTTCATCGCCATGATTGGCCTGTGCGATGCCGGCATTATCACCGCTGGCGCCGGTACACTCGTCGGTCTGGGCGACATCACCTCCCCCACCTTCATCGTCGGCATCATCTCCATCCTGGTGACGGTCGCCCTCGCCTGCCGCAACGTCCCCGGCTCGCTGCTCATCGGCATCGTCGTCGCCGTCATCGCCGGTATCCCCCTAGGTGTGACCCAGGCTCCGACCGGTATCATCGCCCCGCTCGACTTCTCGAGCATCGGTGGCCCCATCGCCGACGCCGGCGGCGTGCCCGCCATCGTCAAGGTCCTTACCGACCCCGCGCTCCTCGTCATCTCGTTCTCGCTGCTCATGAGTGACTTCTTCGACACCATGGGCACCGCGATGGCCGTGGCCAAGCAGGGCGAGTTCCTCACCGACGACGGCAACGTCGAGAATATCAAGGAGATTCTGATCGTCGACTCCGCCGCCGCTGCTGTGGGCGGTTTCATGGGCGTCTCCTCCATCACCACCTTCGTCGAGTCCACCTCTGGTGCTGCCGACGGTGGCCGCACGGGCCTCACCTCCGTCACCACCGGCGTGCTGTTCATTCTCGCCGCGTTCTTCTCCCCCATCGTCACCATCGTTTCCAGCGCCGCCACCTGCGGTGCTCTGGTCTACGTCGGCTACCTCATGATGAGCGAGGCCTCCGAGATTGACTGGTCCGACGTGTCGCAGGGTTTCCCGGCGTTCATGATTGTCGCCGGCGTGCCCTTCACCTACTCCATCTCTGCCGGCATCGGTCTGGGCTTTATCGCCTACGTAGTCGTCGCGCTCTTTAAGGGCGAGGCTTCCAAGATCAAGCCGCTCATGTGGATCGCAGCCCTCGCCTTCCTCGTCTACTTCTTTGTAGCGTAGCGGCATAGTCTGCTAAAGCAAAACAACAAGGCGCGGAATCGCATCGAGCGGCTCCGCGCCTTTCTTTTAGCGTCTGCCCCCGTGCCAGCGTGCGACAATTGAGGCTGTCAATATCACAACACCGAGAGAAGCCTGCCTTGGAAGCGCATCATAAGCAGATAACCGTTTATTCAGAGTGTGTGGAAGGCGCGCCCGTCATCTACCTCCCCGTGGTTATGGGCGACGGTAGTGAAGTCTACGAGCGCTGCCGAGAGCTCGACTGCCCGCCATTCACCCTTGTCGCCATTGGAGGGCTCGATTGGAATCGCGAGCTGAGCCCCTGGGAATGTGAGGGAACTATACGAGATGCCGAGTCCTTTGGCGGACAGGCGTCTGAGTTTCTCGATGAACTGCTGAATCAGATAATCCCAGAGGCCGAATCATCGCTTCCCTGCCCGCCCACCTGGCACGGCATTGCCGGCTACTCGTTGGCGGGTCTTTTTTCCCTGTGGGCACTTTGGCAAACAGACGTCTTTGAGCGCGCGGCAAGTGCATCGGGGTCGCTGTGGTTCCCCGGCTTTATCGACTACGCGCGAGAGCGCACGATGACAGCCACGCCCGACGCCGCCTATCTGTCGCTCGGTAAAAAGGAAACCAAGACGCCCAACCGCATGATGCGGCACGTACTCGACGATACGCGTGCGATGGAAGAGCTGTTTATCGAGCATGACATTCCAACAACGCTGGAGCTCAACCCCGGCAACCACTTTACCCAAACTGACCTGCGCATGGCGCGCGGCATCCACTGGATACTGACGCATTAAAAATGGCGTCCACGCGTACATACGCATGGACGCCATTTTTTGATTTAGCTGAACACAACTACTATTCGACAGTCTCCTCGAGTTCAGATACGGCGGGCGTCGAGGACTGGGACATGGATGTCCTTTCATGATGGAAGGGCGATCAGGCATATCGGATAACCTGCCCGAACGATACGATCCGAACCATTGTACGTGATACGCCATGTCTCGCACGCGCCGTCACCTGCAAGCGGTAGCGTTACTTCCAAACGCGCTCGGCAATGCGCTTGACCAGCGCGATCTTTGCCCACTGCTCGTCCTCGGTCAGCTTGTTGCCAATCTCGCAGCTGGCAAAGCCGCACTGGGGCGACAGGTACAGATTCTCGAGCGGCACGTACTTTGCGGCTTCGCGGATGCGCTCGACGATAACATCCTCGTTCTCGAGCTCTGCCGCCTTGGTGGTTACCAAGCCCAGCACGACCTTCTTGCCGGGAGCAACATACTTGAGCGGCTCAAAGCCACCGGCGCGCGGCGTATCGAACTCAAGGTAGAACGCGTCGACATCCTCGTGCGCAAACAGGTACGGTGCAATGGGATCGTAACCACCCTCGAAGGCATACGTGGAGTGATAGTTGCCGCGGCACACGTGCGTGTTGATGACCAGATCGTCGGGCTTGCCCTCAATGGCAGCGTTGTTGAGCGCCACGCCCAGCTCGGACACCTTTTGCAGGTCAACCGGGCTCATGCCGGTCTTGGACACAAAGTCGGTATCGCAATAGATGCCCCAGGTGCAGTCATCAAACTGGATGTTGCGGCAGCCTGCTGCGTACAAGTCGGCGATCACCGTGCGATAAGCGGCTGCAATGGCGTCGGCAAGTTCCTCATCGGTCTTATAGACGGCACGCAGGCTCTCCTGCTGGCCGTCGCAGCGATCGAGCGTGACCTCAGAGAACGCCTGGATCGGCGCCGGGATGGTCTGGCGTGCAACGTGGCCCTCGCCCTCAAGTGCCTTGACAAACTTAAAGTGCTCGACGAAGGGGTGGTTCACGCCGCTGATGGGGCCGGTCACCACGGCGGTATCGGCCGTGGTCTCCTCGTCGTGGAACATATAGCCCGTACGTGAGGCACGGCGTTCAATGCCGTTGAGTCCCCACATAAAGTCGAGGTGCCAGTAGCTGCGGCGAAACTCGCCATCGGTAATCACCTGCAGGCCGGCGGCCTTTTGCTTGTCCACCAGGTCGCGAATGGCCTCATCCTCGACAGCCTTAAGACCGGCGGCGTCGAGTTTGCCCGCGGCGTAGGCGGCACGGGCGTCCTTCACGGCCTGCGGACGAAGAAAACTGCCGACGATATCGGCGCGAAACGGCGCGTTCGGTTGAATCGAAGTGCTCATAGATATCTCCCTTTGCATTGGTTGCTTTATCGAGACAGAGTATGGGCGCTCATGTGGTCATCGTAAAATATATGTTTATATAGGTTTGTTATTAGTTTTTTCTATACCGAGCAACAGCGGGACTCAGCCTCACATGGATATCTCGAAGTGAGCTAAATATGCTGACGAATCGCGTCGATATAGGCCTGCCCATAGCGCGTGAGCGTCGTATTTTTGCGCGTGATAATGCCAATCTCCATATACTCGTCCACATCGAGCGGAATCGAGATAATACCGGGGCCGTTAAGTTCATGGCTGATCACGCCCGAACACACCGTGTAACCGTTAAGGCCCATAGCTAGGTTGAACAGCGTCGCACGGTCACGCACGCGAATATTCTTGCGACGCTCAAAGGTCGAGGTCAGCTCCTCGGAATAATAAAACGAGTTATAGCTGCCCTGCTCATAGGACAGGAACGGGTAGTCTTCCAAGTCCTCGAGCGTCACGCTGGAGCGGCCCGCCAGCGGATGGTCGGCGCACACGAAGACATGCGGCGCGGCGCAGAAGAGTCCTTCGAACACGAGCTCGTTGGCCGCCAGCATGCGCTCGATGACCTCGCGGTTATGCTCGGATAAGTACAGGATGCCCAGTTCGCTTTTCATATGCGCGACATCCTCGATAATCTCGTGGGTCTGCTCCTCGCGCAGGGTAAAGTCGTAACGCGCGGCATCGAACTCGCGGATTACATCGACAAACGCGTTAACGGCAAAGGAATAATGCTGGCAGCTCACACTAAAGTGCGGCACCTGCTCGGATGCGCCCTTGTACTTGCCCTCGAGTAGGTCGGCCTGGTCGAGTACCTGACGCGCGTAGCCCAAGAAGGTCTCGCCTTCCTCGGACACAATGACGCCCTTGTTGGTGCGCTCAAAGATGTGCACACCCATCTCGTTTTCGAGATCGCGGATCGACGCGGTAATCGAAGGCTGCGACACAAAGAGCCGGCGCGAGGCCTCGGTGATGCTGCCGCATTCGGCAACCTTAACAACATACCTAAGCTGCTGAAGCTTCATGACGTTCTCCCTAGACGTTCGTGGCGCCAAGACCCGCCGCGTCCACCTGGCGCATAAACGACGGCATCTCCCCCGTCGCGGCGCAGGCGGCAATCTGATGCAGAGCCCCGGCGACCGCATCATCTGCCGCAGCGCCGATATGCCAGCGCGCCGCCGCCGTGACGACCTCGTTGGCATTAGCGACTGCAACGGAGTTGGGAACGGCATCGATCATGGGCAAATCGTTATCGGAATCGCCAAATACGGCCACCTCGTCGGGCGTCATGCCCATAGCGCGCGCCAGCTCCAGCGCAGCGCAGCCCTTGTCCCAACCAGCCGGAAGGATGTCAAACAGGCGCACGCGGTTGTTGGGAAACACAAGCGAGATTTCCGGCACCTCAGCGGCAACGCGCTCGCGTAACTCCGCGAGCTCCTCACGCGAACGGGCACTCCAGATATTCGCCTTAAACACCGTCGCATCATCGACGACGGGACGGCACGGAGCCTCTTCGCCTTTGAGCCACGCATTGCCGCCCGACTCCATAGCGCGACACACACGCTCGGGATCGCTCGTCACGCAGTAGGCATCGTTGCCCCAAAAGTCATCGCCCAGGCTATAGACTTTTAGAAATGTATCGTCGGTCTCTTGCTCCAGATAGTCAGCCAAACGCATCAGGGCATCGTTGTCGATTGCGCGCGAGGCGACTACTTCGCCGTCGACAAACATCACCTGGCCGTTACAGAACGCGCCAGTCGAAAAGCACTCGGAACGATTTTTGAACATCCAGCCCATCGCGGACGGCTGACGACCCGAAACCGGACCAAAGTGCAGACCCACCGCCTGCATGGCATGAATACCCTCAATGGCGTAGTCGCTGGCGCCGTCATGCCCGGCTGGAATCAGTGTATCGTCCATATCGGTCAGCACAAGTTTGATCATAAGGTCCCCTCGGTCATTCTTAATCCCATCTATTGTACCGACCCGCCAAAAAGGGACAGGTTTATTTCGGCAGGTTTCATCTGGGAAAACGCAAAGTCCCAGTTGTTACCTGCCAAAAAAAACCTGTCCCTTTTTGGCAGGTGCGCTAGTATAGGGAACAACAGATTCGATGCGGGAGTGCCGGCGGTGCAAACCACAAGGCTGAGAGGGCAATGGGCCCAATCCTTTGAACCTGTCAGTTAATGCTGGCGTAGGGAGCATGCCGCCTTTACAGGGGCGCTGTCTATGCACAGCGCCCCTTTTCTATGCCAAGGAGGCATGTGCAGTGATTGATTCGGAACAGCTTAAGCAAAATGTGGTCAAAGCCGTGGAGGAGATTCGTGCCACCAATCCGATGGCCGGCTCCATCACCAACACGGTGACGATCGACTTTGTCGCCAACGCGCAGCTCGCCGTGGGCGGATCGGCCGCCATGGTCTATCTGCCCGACGAGGGCGAGGCACTCGTTGCCGGCGGCGGCGCCATCTATCTCAATATGGGCACGCTCTTCCCCATCTACGAGCAGACAATTCCCCGCGCGGCCAAGGCGGCACACGACGCCGGCAAGCCCTGGGTGCTCGATCCAGTGGGCCTGGGCATCGGCAGCCTGCGCACCCAGTTGGTAAACGAGCTCAAGCAGTACAAGCCCGCTATCGTGCGCGGCAACGCCTCCGAGATCATCGCACTCGCCGGCCTGTGGGGTCTTGAGGGCGAGGCAGCTGATCTGAGCCGTGTACGCGGTGTCGATACCACCGACACGGTAGACGCCGCCCGCGATGCCGCCGTGGCGCTCGCCCGCTACACCGGCGGCGCCGTTGTGGTCTCGGGCGAAGTCGACCTGATTACCGACGGCACGACCGTGGCCAAGTCCCACGGCGGCAGCCCGCTCATGTCAAAGATCACCGGCTGCGGCTGCTCACAGGGCGGCGTGCTCGCCGTGTACGCCTGCGCCGCCGACCCGTTTACGGCCGCCGTCTGCGGTACCGCCGTCTACAACGTTGCCGGCACGCGTGCCGCCGCCGTCGCCGATGCTCCGGCAAGCTTTAAGGTCGCCTTTATCGACGAACTCTACCGCGCGACCGCCCAAGACATTGCCGACAACCGACTCGAGCTCGAGGAGGCATAGGCCATGTCCGATCCCGCAGCCAATACCGGCATGAACACGCTCGTCGCCGTGGCCATCGCCCCGTGCGGCACCGGCGATGAGCTGTCCGCCGAGGTCGCCGAGGTCGTGCGCGTCATTCGCGAGAGTGGCCTGCCCAACCGTACCACCTCGATGTTCACCGAGATCGAGGGCGACTGGGACGAGGTCATGCAGGTCGTGCGCGACGCAACCTTTGTGTTGGCGAGCAAGGGCATCCGCACCGAAGTCGTGCTCAAGGCCGATATTCGACCCGGATTTACCGACACCATGACCGGCAAACTCGAGCGCATGGAAGCACAGATCAAGAAGCAGGAGGAAGCACGATGAGCATCCGCGACAACCTTGATATCTCGGCCTATCTGGTACTCGGCCCCGAAAACACGCTCGGGCGCCCCGTGGGCGATGTGGTGGCCCAGGCGCTCGACGCCGGCTTTACCTGCATCCAGGTGCGCTCCAAGGTGGCAAGCGCCCGCGAGATCATCGCACTGACCGGCGACGCCGCGCAGGCAATCGCACAGGCCGGCAAGACCGGCCAGGTCGCCCTGTTGATCGACGACCGCCTGGACTGCGTACTCGCCGCGCGTGAGCAGGGTATTGCTGTCGATGGCGTGCATGTAGGCCAGAGCGATATTCCCGTCGAGGTCTGCCGCAAGCTGCTGGGCCCCGATGCCATCGTGGGCCTTTCGGCCCGCTGCGAGGAGATGCTCGAGTACGTCAAGACCGCCGACATGAGTCTGGTCGACTACCTGGGCATTGGCCCGCTCCACGAGACCGAGACCAAACGCGATTGCGGACGCGCAGCCGATGGCTCCATCATCACCAAGAGCTTTGAGGACCTGGCCGCACTCCACGCGGCAAGCCCCGTGCCCATCGTGGTGGGCGGCGGCGTCAAGACGGCCGACCTGCCGCAGCTCAAGGCCACCGGCGTCGACGGCTTCTTTGTGGTGAGCGCCGTCTGCAGCGCCGACGACCCCTACGCCGCCGCCAAGGAGCTTGTCGAAACCTGGCAGCAGGCATAAGCTCAGGCCGAGCAATTGCTCCGCAGCCTCATATCTTCAATAACGGAAAGCGCATCCCAGTTTGGACCTCCATTCCGGGATGCGCTTTCCGCATGCGACCCTTACCCCGCTAGGTAGGCCTCCAACGCCGGCAAAGTCGCCTCCGCATCTCGACGACCGATCTGATAGATGCGCTCGAGCTCATCGGGCTCGCGGCATAGCGACGGCACCTTCACCGATTCGCTCGGCCGCACCACAAAGATTTCGCCGGCAGCCTCGCGACGTGTCAGGTCATCGAGAGTGGTATTGTAAACCTCATGCCGATGCTCAAGCGCTGCGACAAACTCCGGGTAGTGACGGAACACGCGACGCAGCATGGGCATCACGCTGTTGGGCTGCTTCACAAAGCCCGCCGGCTGCGTGAGTACCACGATATTGCGGTCATACCCCTGTGAAAACAACCAAGCGCTGGGAATGGAATCGGCCACGCCACCATCCAGATACTTATGCCCGTCAATAGCAACGGGACGCGTCGCCACAGGAATCGCCGACGATGCCCGGATCCACTCGATATCCCTCTCGTCGCCATAGGGCAGGTCGTGGTAGACGGCCTTGCCCGTCTCGATATCAGTACACACGCACGTAAACCGCATGGGACAGGCGCGATACGCCTCCAAGTCAATGGGATCGCGCTCGATAGGCACCTCGTGATAGGCAAAATCGGCATTGAACATATCGCCGGTCCGCAGCCAGCTTGCTACACCCGCATAGCGCTTGTCGGCACAATAGGCCTTGTTATAGCGAATGGCACGGCCGATCTGGCGCGATTTAAAGTTGTAGCCAAACGCCGCGCCCGCCGAGACACCCACCATATGGTCGCAAGTCAAACCGTGCTCCATCCAAACGTCGAGCACGCCCGCCGTATACATACCGCGGTAGCCGCCTCCCTCGAGCGTCAGCCCCACCGTGCGCGTCATATTTGGCTGTGCCATGCGACCATCTCCGTTCCTGCGTTTAAAACCGGGACAAGTATACCCGTCAACATATATCGTCCCAGTCGCATTTTTATCGAACATCGCATCGTCGCGCTACCGCCTGTCGAATAATAGCCGCCCACAGCATGTGCACCCATATCCCCGCACTCGAGGAAAGCGGCTTTATGGTGACGCTCGACAAGCACATTTGGCAGATTGCGCCCGTCGACGGCGATCATGGCCGCAGCACGCAAATCATTTCATCAATGCTCGAGATGGCGCATTCGCTCCATCTGCCCGTCGTGGTCGAAGGCGTCGAGACAAATGAGCAGGCGAACATGCTGCGCCACATGGGCGCCCGATACGCTCAGGGCTTCCTCTACTACCGCCCCATGCCGGCGAAGGATTTTGAGGCATTGCTCGATGGTGACAATAACAACTGATACGCTCGCGCGCAAAACGCCACCGTCGAAGGGGACATTTGTCTCCATTAGCTAACTTATATCCCCAATTCAAACCGAATTGGGGATATGATACAAACCGTTGTTCCGCCCAAGGAGGTTATCCATCATGAACGAGTCGTATCGCCTGGGCGAGCAATCGATTATTGCCTATCTTCAGCGACTTGCGAACGGCGTCTCGACCGCTGAACTCGATGTTGCCGCGCTGCCTGCTGAGCTACGCGCCGTTGGTGAGAAACTGCAAAAGACGCATGCCATCCTGCAACAAGAGCGCCAGCTGCTTGAGCGCAACGCCTATATCGATCCGCTCACCAACTTGGGCAACCGCAACGGATTCGACCGTCACGTCGAGCAACTCTGGCGCAAAGGCGACCCCTTCACCTGCGCCTATATTGACATCGACCATCTCAAGCATTGCAATGATAGGTTTGGCCACGCCGAAGGCAATCGCTATATTCTGGGCATCTGCCGCACGCTCTCCGAAACCATGGAGCACGATGAGATGCTGTTCCGTATCGGTGGAGACGAGTTTGTGCTTATCTCGCTCTCCGCAAACGAGACCGAACTCGAGCAGCGCTTGGAGCAGGTACGTGCCGGGCTGATCGAGGCGAGCTCAGGTGGCAAGGCGCCCATGATCGGCAGCTTTAGCTTTGGCTGCTCGCGCGTCGATCCACTTGCTGGCGACACGCGTCGCCAGATGACGATGGATGCCGATCGCAAAATGTATCGCTATAAGCTTATGCATCGTGTGCAGCAACCGAAAGACGATGACGCGCCGCAACGCCCAATCGTCGATCAGCTTCCCTGCAACGACCGGGTGTTCCAAGCGATCTCCATGAGCTCCGAGACGCGCTATCCGTTTATCCTCAATCTCGATACGGGAGAATCGCAATGGTCGGTTAACGCCGTGCGCGATTTTGACCTGCCCTCCCAGCACCCTTTTAACTCACTCGACATGTGGCTCGCCCGCGTTCATCCCGAGGACCGCGACAACGTACGTGCCGAACTCGACATGGTGATAAACGGCACGTGGCACTTCCACTACATGCAGTATCGCGTAATGGATGCCACCGGAAAATACGTGCTTTGCGACTGCACGGGCCACCGCTTGGACGGCACCGATACCGAGCCCGGCATGTATGTGGGCATTATCATCAACCGAAGCTTGGCAGATACGACCGATTCCGTGACCGGCTTGGGCGATATTCACGCCCTGGTCAACGCCATTGGCGAAATGCGTCGCGTGGCGCGCAAGGCGGGGTTGATCGCCATTAAAATCGACGATATCGCTCAGGTCAATGCCCGTTTTGGCTTTGATGCGGGCGACCGTGTTTTGGCAGAATGTGCCGCCTGTCTGGTGGAATGCTCGCGCGGTAAGGGTCGTATGTTCCGCTCGACGGGGCCGATGTTCGTGGCGCTTTTCGACGACTTTGATCCCGAAGAAACCGATGCGATTGCAGAGGAAATCGAGCGGTTCCTGGGTTCGCCCGTGCTCTTTGGCCCATTTGAATATCAGCCGCCCATTCGCGTGGCCACGCTCCATCTGGACGGCATCGACCGTCAGCCCGTTTCGATTTTGAACGAGCTCAAAGCGTTGCTCGGGAAAGCCGTGCAGGTGCCAGGTACCAAACTGGATTAGCACCGCGCCCACACCGCCTCCCCCATCGTGCGATAATCCTCTGCAGAAGTCACCGACAGCAGAGGGAGTTTGTGATGAAGGTTCTTTTGGTCAATGGCAGCCCCAAGGCAAACGGCAACACCGCCCGCGCACTCGCCGAGGTCGCCGAGCAACTCAATGCCGAAGGCATTGATACCGAGGTGTTTCAGCTGGGCACCAAGCCCATTCGCGACTGCATTGGCTGTGGTCAGTGCGGCAAGCTCGATTGCCGCTGCACCTTTGACGATGACGTGGTGAACGAGCTGATCACTGCCGCCGAGCAGGCAGATGGCTTTGTCTTTGGCTCGCCCGTCTACTATGCGCACCCTAGCGGACGCATCCTTTCGGCCCTCGATCGCGCATTCTATGCCGGCAGCAAGGCCTTTGCGCACAAGCCGGGCGCTGCCGTCGCCGTCGCCCGTCGCGGCGGTACGTCGACGACCTTCGACGTGCTCAACAAGTACTTCACTATCAACCAGATGCCCGTGGTAGCCTCCACGTACTGGAACAACGTCTTTGGTGCCATGCCGGGCGAGGCCACCCAGGACGCCGAGGGCCTGGCCACCATGCGAAACATCGGCAAGAACATGGCCTGGCTTCTGCATTGTATCGAAGCAGGACAGGCCACCGGCATCGAGGCCCCCGAAGCCGATCGCGAGCGCACCAACTTCATCAGGTAGAACGGCGGAACCAAAAAATGAATATCCAGATTTTTGGCACCAAAAAGTCTTTCGACACCAAGAAGGCGCAGCGTTATTTTAAGGAGCGCCGCATTAAGGTGCAGTTTATCGACCTTAAGGAAAAGGAGATGAGCAAGGGCGAGCTCACGAGCGTGATGCAGGCGGTCGGCGGCATCGACAAGCTGCTCAACCCCAAGGCCAAGGACGAGGAGACGCTCGCGCTCATCCAGCACCTCACCCCTAGCCAGCGCTTCGACAAGCTGCTCGAGAACCAGCAGGTTCTAGCCGAGCCCATCGTGCGCAACGGCAAAAAGGCCACCGTCGGTTATTGCCCCGATGTATGGGGAGCCTGGGAGTAGCCTGTGTTATTTGCCGGCGCGTGGGTATAAGAGCAGGCGTTTGGCATAAGATTCAACTGTAAGCCATGTCTAACAAAGGAGGGCACATGCCCAACAAACCCGTGAAGATCATCATGCTTACCGGCTACCTCGGTGCCGGCAAGACCACACTGCTCAACCACATCCTCGCTAACGACGGCGGCATCCGCGCCGCCGTGATCGTCAACGACATCGGCGAGATCAATGTCGACGCCAGCCTCATCGCCGACGGTGGCCTTTCCGAGACCGACGACCTCATCCCGCTCACCAACGGCTGCATCTGCTGCACGCTTTCGGATGACCTGGCCAACCAGCTGCAGGGCATCGCCGATTCGGGCAAGTTCGACTACATCATCATCGAGGCATCGGGTATTTGTGAGCCTATCCCCATCGCCTACACCATCTCGAGCTTCTGCGACGAGGCCAAGGTGGGCGGCGAGCCCAAGCTCGCGCTCGATAACATCGTGGCCGTGGTCGACTGCGCCCGCATGTACGACGAGTTCAACGGCGGTCGCGACCTGCTGGCCGAGGATATCGACGAGGACGACATCGAGAGCCTGCTCATCCAGCAGATCGAGTTCTGCTCCACGCTGATCCTCAACAAGACCGATACCGTGAGCCCTGAGCAGATCGCCGAGCTTAAGGCCATCGTGCGCAGCCTGCAGAAAGACGCCGTGATCGTCGAGGCCCAAAACGGCGAGGTCCCCATGGAGGAGCTGCTCGACACCGACCGCTTCGACTTTATGCGCGCCTACAACTCCGCCGCCTGGATCGAGGCCATGGAGCATCCCGAGGAGCACGACGACCCCGAGGTGCTCGAGTACGACATCGAGACCTTTGTGTACTCGCGCCGCAAGCCGTTTGACCTGCAGAAGTTCACCAATTTTGTTGAGCAGGAGTGGCCCGACGAGGTCATTCGCGTCAAGGGCCCGCTGTGGCAGACCGGCGATCCGGACATGTGCTACATGTTTGAGCAGGCCGGCCACCAGATGCGCCTGATGGAGAACGGCCTGTTTGTCGACTCGGCGCCCGAGGGCGAGAAGCAGAAGATCATCGACGAGAACCCCGAAATCATGCAGATTTGGGACGACGAGACGGGCGACCGTATGACGAGCCTGTGCATCATCGGCCGTCACATGGATAAGGATGCGCTCATCGCCTCCCTCGATGCCTGCCTGACCGACTGGCACCGCGCCTAGGTATATCCAAGCGGACATTTTCCGCCTACGTAACCGCAAAACCACCACGAAGGTGCCCTTCGTGGTGGTTTTTCGTTCTGAGCCAAGGAGATTCATGTTCAACATTGTGCTGTATGCGCCCGAGATTCCGGCCAATACGGGCAATATCGGCCGTACCTGCGTGGTCACCGGCGCCCGCCTGCATCTGGTGGAGCCGCTGGGCTTTTCGCTCGACGACAAGACGGTACGTCG
Source organism: Collinsella aerofaciens (assembly GCA_048478035.1). Lineage (GTDB taxonomy): Bacteria > Actinomycetota > Coriobacteriia > Coriobacteriales > Coriobacteriaceae > Collinsella > Collinsella aerofaciens_CN. Next base: position 111,749 of record DBGBCW010000004.1, read on the forward strand.
CGCCGGCCTGGGCTACTGGCAAAACTTGGACGTGTCGACCTATGCCGGCTGGGAGGATTTCCTTGTGCGCAACGGTCTCTCCCCCGCCGATGGCCGCCTGCATCTGCTGACCAAAAAGGCACGCCGTACCTATGCGCAGAGCACCTACCGTGATGGCGACTACTTGGTCTTTGGCAGCGAGAGCTCGGGCATTCCCGAGCCACTGCTTGCCTCGGCGCCCGAGCGCTGCGAGCGCATCCCGATGCTGCGCGATTGTGACTCACTCGACAACGCCGAGGCCTGGGAAGCCCACGAGGAATCGCTCGGGCATACCGAGGACAGCCACGAGGCCATTCTTCAACAGGACATCTGCGGCAACTTCGTCAACCCGGACGACTACCGCATCAGCGCACTCAACCTCTCCAACAGTGCCGCCATCGTCCTCTACGAAGCCCTGCGCCAAACAGGCTTTCCGGGAATGTGACAAAGGAACTGCCCCTTTGTCACATTCAGGCGCCACGCCGATGGCACACACGCCCAATTGATGCTCTAGATAAAGAGCCTCGCTTTTAATCAGAATTAACTAAAGTAAAATGAAGTTAAACGGCGGTGTGAAAGGAGAGCCTTGTGAAATATCTCGAGAACCCGTTTACCCCCAGTTTTGGTGAGGTTCCTGCCCATCTCGCTGGCAGACAACAGATTATTCGGGATTTAGACCGCGCCTTCTTGAGCCAGCGCAGGCGCCCAGAATTGACCTCGATCTTCTCAGGCGCGCGTGGAACCGGTAAAACCGCTCTCATGTCGTCGCTCGCGACGAGGGCGGAATCCCACGGCTGGATAGCCGTAAAGGCGACCGCGCTCCCGGGAATGCTTGAGGAAATCGAGTTCGGGGCGAAACGTGCCGCAGGCCATCTCATCGACCCGTCTCACAACTTCGAAGTCACCGGTCTCGGAATTGCACCGCTCGGCAGCATCGAGGTCAATCGCGTTCACGATGCCTCTACCTGGCGCTATCGCATGAGCGACATCATCGACCGGCTCAACGAAGCGGGCACCGGGCTGCTCGTCACGGTTGACGAGGTGGACCCGACACTCGGCGAGATGATTCAGCTCGCAGCGACGTATCAGCACTTTGTGACCGATGGAAAACGCGTCTCGCTGCTCATGGCGGGACTTCCCAACAACGTCTCGACATTGCTGAACCACAAGACGGTCTCGTTCCTTCGCCGCGCCCAACAATATCATCTGGGTCGCATTGCCGACTATGACGTGCGCGAGGCCTTGATTCGCACAATCCAGGAAAACGATCGCCTGGCAGATGCTGAGGGAATCGATAGAGCCGTTCGCTCGATCTCTGGTTTTCCCTTCCTATTGCAACTCGTAGGCTACCGTGCCTGGGATCTCACAAGCGATTCGAAGGAAATCTCGTCACGCGACTTTGACCTGGGAATCAAAATCGCGCGCGACGAGATGGATGACCGAATCCTCGCGGCAACCTATCGGGAACTCACTGCAGAGGACAAGCGATTCCTCATCGCCATGCTCGATGACGAGGAAGAGTCCACCACCGCTGACCTTGTCGAGCGCCTTAAGCGTTCGCCGCAGCAGGTCTCCCGCTACCGACGCCGCATGATAGATGCCGGCATCATCGGAGAACGAGGACGAGGGCTCGTCGCATTTGAATTGCCATTCTTCCGCGACTATCTCGCGGCTCAATGCGTGAAATAGAAATCAATGTGACAAAGAGGCAGCCCCTTTGTCACATTGCCTATAGGTAGCGACCGGTGATGCTCTTGGAGCAGACTGCGATGTCGCCTGGCGTACCGGCGCAGACGATTTGCCCGCCCGCATCGCCACCGCCCGGGCCCATGTCAATCACGTAATCGGCGTTACGGATAAGGTCGAGGTCATGCTCGATCACGATAACTGTGGCGCCCTTGGCAACGAGGCCGTCAAACACGTTCAACAGCACCTGAACATCGAGCGGATGCAGGCCGATCGTGGGCTCGTCGAACACGAATACGGCATCGTCCTGCACACGGCCCATCTCGCTCGCAAGCTTAAGACGCTGCGCCTCGCCGCCCGAAAGCGCCGGTGTGGGCTCGCCAAGCGTGAGATAACCCAGGCCCAGGTCGTGCAAAGTCTGTAAGCGCATCTGAACCTTCTTGAGTCCCAGCGTGACGTCGATGGCCTCGTCCACACTCATGTCCATAAGCTGCGGCAGCGTAAGCAGACTCCCGTCCTTGCCCTCGCGATGGATATGCGAGGCGGCCTCGGCGTAGCGCGAACCACGGCATGCCGGGCAGACGATCTCGACGTCGGGCAAAAACTGCACGTCGAGCGAAATCGAGCCCGTTCCATCGCACGTAGGGCAGCGCAAGGCGCCAGTGTTGTAGCTAAAGGCACCCGCCTTGTAGCCGGCTGCCTTGGCCTCGGGCGTACGGGCGAAGGCGCGACGCAGTTCGTCATGGATGTCGGCATAAGTCGCCACCGTCGAGCGAACATTGGCGCCGATGGGCGTGGCATCAATCAGATTTGCGCGGCTAATGCCCTCGGCATCGACCCAACGCACGTGTCTTGGCAGGCGCTCGCCGGCTGCCTGCGCCTTGAGTGCCGGAATGAGCGTCTCGAGCACCAATGTCGTCTTGCCCGAACCCGAAACGCCCGTCACCGCGACAAGGCGACCGCGCGGGATATCGACTTCGAGCGGCTTGACGGTGTGGATGGTATCGGTTGCCATGCGGATATGTCCCTGGTCGAACATGTCGTCGTCAGTCACCTGCGGACGCAAGCGCTTGGGCTCTGCGCGCAAAAACGGAGCGATGCGGCTGCCCCGCGATTGCTCGACCTCGTCTACCGTGCCTGCGGCAATCACATTGCCGCCGCCTGCTCCGGCGACGGGGCCCATCTCGACCAGGTAGTCGGCTTCCGCCAGTACGCGCGTATCGTGGTCGACAACAACCACGGTGTTGCCATCACCCACCAGATCGCGCATTACGCCCACCAAGCCGTCGACATTGGCAGGGTGCAAGCCGATCGAAGGCTCGTCCAGTACATAAAGCACACCTGTCGATCGATTACGCACCACGCGGGCAAGCTGCACGCGCTGGCGCTCACCCGTGGAGAGCGTGGCACCGGCGCGGTCGAGTGAAAGGTAATCGAGTCCCAGGTCGACTAGACGACGGGCCGCGCTCAAAAACGAATCGCAGATATCCGTCGCCATGGGCCGCATCTCGGCCGGCAAGAATGCGGGCACCCCGCGCACCCACTCAACCGCATCGCCAAGCGTCATGGCCGCGGCCTGCGCCAGATTGATACCGCGCACCTGGGGCTGGCACGCAGCCTCGGAGAGACGCGTGCCGCCGCAATCACGGCATGGCCCCTCGCGCAAAAAGCGTGCAACGCGTTTGAGGCCCTTATCGTCCTTAACCTTGGCGAGCGCATTCTCGACGGTATAGACGGCGTTGTAATAGGTAAAGTCGAGCGGCGTGGCGCCCTCGCCATTTTTGGGAACGTAGAGAATGTGCTTCTTAACCGCGGGGCCGTGAAACACGAGATCGCGCTCTTGAGGCGTGAGCTGGTTAAACGGCACATCGGTGCGCACGCCCATCTCGCCTGCCACCTGCTTCATCAGATCCCACATGAGTGTGCCCCAGGGAAGGACCGCACCCTCGTTGATAGTCTTTGACTCATCGGGCACCAGGCTCGCTTCGTCCACCTCGCGCATGACACCGGCGCCGCCGCAGGTGGGACAGGCACCGCCGCTGTTAAAGGCAAGGTCCTCGGCGCTCGGCGCGTAGAACTCGCGACCGCATGCAGGGCACGTGAGCGACAGGCCCGCAGCCACGTTAAGGCTCGGCTCCACGCGCGCCCCGCAGTGCGGACACACGTGATGGGCGCAACGGCTAAAGAGCAGGCGCAGGCTGTTGTTGAGCTCGGTCATGGTACCAAAGGTCGAGCGCACGCCCGGCACGCTGGGGCGCTGATGCAATGCGAGCGCCGCCGGTACGTGCAATACCTCATCCACCTGGGCGTGTTCGGCCTGCGTCAGGCGACGTCGAGTATAGGTGCTGAGCGCTTCCAAGTAGCGGCGCGAACCCTCGGCATAAAGAACCCCCAGTGCCAGCGAACTCTTGCCCGAACCCGATACGCCGGCAATACCCACCAGCTTTCCCAGCGGAATATCGATATCGATGTCTTTGAGGTTATGGACGCGCGCGCCGCGTACCTCGATAGCCTGCGGGCTCATCTTCTGTTCCGTCACCTTTATCACCCTACTCATGCCATAAAACTCGATCGCGAATGTACGCGCCCAGCATGGGCACGGTAAACCGGACGAGGCCGTATCCGGCAGCTTCGATGACGCGCTCGCGAATCAGGCTTGCGCGATATTTACTCGCCCAGCTCTGGGTGCGATCGCAACGCTCAATGATATCCGCCATGCGCGTCGGTTTGTTCTCGTCAACCGCCATAGCCTCGATAAAAAGGCGCTGTGGACTGCGCAGCCCGTAATACAGGAGCGCGTCAACCGCTTCGTAGAACTCGGAGACGGCATCCGCATGGCCATCCTCGACATCGCGCCTTTCGATGACCTGCGAGCCACGCCGGACAGCAGACCGCCACATGTAATATCCCACCAGCTGAACCATGTAGGGATGCCCCATGCTCTTGCGCGCCGCAAGGTCCGCCGTCTCCGCGTCAACGTAAAGACCAGCGTCTTTGACCGTCTGGATATACGAATCGCGCACCTTGGGCAAAGATATCGCCCCCAACGTACGCTGCTGGGCACGCCGCAAAAACGTCACGCTCGGCTCTTCGAGCAAGTCATCAACCATACTGGGCAAGCCGGCGAACACTAGCGCAAGACCGCGCTGATCGTTATCGGACAAGCCCGTGGCATCCTGATCTCCGAGCACTTGCTGATAGAGAACGGCAAGAGCCGCCAGCTCCTCGATAGACGCAGACTGCGCCTCGTCAATCGCAAACAGTATGCCCTTGCCCGGACCGAGCTTCTTGAGGCGCTCGTTGACCAGCCCTCGTAACGTCTCGCCCTTTGCTCGCGCCGCCTCGACCGACACCCGGCCAAACGACGGCCCGAACTCCATTGACGTCACAACGGGTTTATTCGAGCGAAGCGCGTCGGCTAAGCGGTCGCATAAGCCAAGCGAAGCGGAATCGGAGACAACCACCCATCCGCACGCGCTGGCTAGACGTTGCAGCTCCCGCAGGAGAACCGTTTTGCCGCAGCCGCGGTTTCCCGTAATGAGCATGAGCCTACCCGGCGCTCCGGCGCCGTTATCGAGCCCTTCCTCGAAATCTTCGATGACCGACTCGCGACCGATGAGCATCGGAGGCCGCTTGCCTGGCGTTGGCTTAAAGGGATTTGGATTCATGTCGGCCTCCTCGGATTGGCAAACCCTGGCAATAGTTATACCAACTTGTACCGAGTTATACCAATAGCATGTGACAAAGGAGCTGTCCCTTTGTCACATGTGGCCGAAAAACTCGGCGTCTGCTGCTCGCCAGGGGCGGAAGGTGGCGGGATCGACCTTTACGTGGGCTGCCTCGGGGACGTCGTACCATTTGACCGTGTAACCGGCGCCGTGAGAGCAAAAGACCGAATCGGGCGTGTTGGGCAGATCGGCCTCGGGCTCATAGGCGGCCGTCTCGATTACGCGCTCGGCATCATGGCAAGCCGCATAGCCGGCGAACTCCAGGTACAGATGCCCACGACCACTCGTGTAGGCAGCCACCTCCAGCGCGTAATCCTGCACCTCGGATGCCGGCACGCAACCCACAAGCTTCGCCCGGTCTCCCGCCATCGTCGGCGGCTTGTACTCGGCACCCATGCGCGTGGCATCCGAGAGCGCCCGGCCCACGCACTCCCCCGGCACCTCGAGCTCAAAGCGATACCACGGCTCCAACAGTACCACCGCACCGGCCTCGCGCGCCTGCATCAAACCCTGGCGAATCGCGCGGTACGTGGCCTGGCGAAAATCGCCGCCCTCGGTATGTTTGGCATGCGCACGGCCGCCCGTGAGCGTAATGCGCACATCGGTGATGGGCGAGCCGGTCAGCACGCCCAGATGATCGCGCTCCATGGCGTTGGTGAGCGCCAGACGCTGCCAGTTAAGATCGAGCTCGTCGGTCGAGGTCACGGTGCCAAACTGTACGCCCGAGCCCGCCGGCAACGGCTCCAGGCGCAGATGCACCTCGGCATAGTGACGCAGTGGCTCAAAGTGGCCCACGCCCTCGACCGGCTGCGAAATGGTCTCCTTATAGAGGATGCCGCCGGGCTCAAACTCGACCGCAAGGCCAAAACGATCGGCCAACACCCGCTGCACGACTTCGAGTTGCACGGCGCCCATCAACTGCAAATGAATCTGCTCAAGATGCGTATTCCAGCTTACGCCGAGCATGGGATCTTCGTCCGCCAACTCAGTCAACGCTTTGAACACCGTATGGACATCGTGTTCGCCCGGAAGCACCGTATAGGTGAGGACTGGCGCAATGACGGGCGCATCGCCCGCGGTCTCCGCGCCCAGGGCGTCCCCCGGGCGAACGTGCGCAAGACCCGTCACGGCACAAATACCGCCAGCAGCAACTTCTTGGGCAAGCTCATACTTCTCGCCGTTATAGATGCGTACCTGATCGACCTTCTGCTCCCATGCCTCGGCACCGGAACGTCCGCCAATCATCTGCTTGGCATGCAGTGTGCCGCCCGTCACCTTGACCCAGGTAAGACGCTCGCCACGGTCTCCACGACTCACGCGGTAGACACGCGCGGCGAACTCCTGGGGCCATGTTCGCTCGCGCATCAGAGCGCATATGCCGTCGAGTAGCTCTGCCACACCCCGGTCCTTGAGCGCCGAGCCCGCAAAGCAGGGAAACAACTTTCGTTCTGCGACCAGCCGCGAAAGCGTGGCAGTCGAAAGCTCCCCTGCGTCGAGAAACTCGTCGAGAGCCGCTTCATCCAACGCAGCAGCGTCCTCCTGAACGGCACCGCCCGCCAACAGTTCGTTGGCATCCAGGCAGCCTTCGGAAAGATGTTGCCCAAGTTGTGCCAGCAAAACATCGCGACCGGGATTCTCCAAATCGATTTTGTTGATAAAGATGAACGTCGGGATGTCATAGCGTGCAAGCAGGCGCCACAGGGTTTCGGTGTGCCCCTGCACGCCGTCGTTGGCGCCCACAACTAAAATCGCGTAGTCCAGCGCGCGCAATGTGCGCTCCGCCTCGGCCGAAAAATCGACATGCCCCGGTGCATCCACGAGCATGACGTGGGTATCGCCATGGTCGAGCACGGCCTGCGACGAGAAAATCGTGATGCCACGTTCGCGCTCGATCGTGTTAGTGTCCAGATGCGAATCGCCATCGTCCACGCGGCCGCGCTTGCGAATACGACCCGCGTTGAACAGCATGGCCTCGGCCAGCGTGGTCTTGCCGGCATCGACATGCGCCAAGATTCCAACGACCGCTTGCTTCGACATGGCTCTCCTCTTATATACAAGCCCATCACACGCGGCAACGGGCACTCACGCTCCACACTGGATGATACAATTTACGGGCCGGCGGGCGAAGCGGGCCCTATCCCCCGACCGAGCTCATCGTCCCGCGTTGCCGCGCGGCGATTTTCGTAGGTTCGCGCCTTGCGAAAGCCGGCACCTCCCCTTTTTGTCTGCCCGGGCTCATCTGGGGCGATAACAACGCGAGCCCCACAACAACGCGTTTTACCAAAAATGGCCCCACTCGGGGCCATTTTCATTTCGGTGAAACGCTGGTATGCGACTCGGCCTTTATGCCTCGCGCAGCCAATCAAACGCGACGCGCGGCGTACCGTCCGACACATATACGATACCGGCGCGCTTAAACCCGGCCTTGGCGATGGCTCCCTGCATGGGCAGGTTGTCCTGATGCGTGTCGATGCGCAGGTGATCGGCACGCTCCTTGGCAAAGGCAAACATCGCAGCCGCGATACCGTGCACGGTGCCATCGGACGCCACGCGATGCAGCACGGCGTACGGAGCGTCGCTGCGCCATTGACCATCCTCAATGACGTCATAGCACTCGTCCTGGCCCGGCAAAAAGGCAAACGTCGCCACCACGCGGCCGTCGACTTCGCACACATAGCTGCCATCGGCGGCGATATCGGCAGCCAGCTGCTCGGCAGAAGGCGTGCCCTCGGGCCACTGCGTGGCGTTGCCATGTGCGCGCATAAAGGCGCGGGCTGCGTCATAGATAGCCATGACGGCGGGAATGTCGGTATCGAGGGTTTTTCTGATCATCACGCGGCGACCTCACGTTTATTGGTATCACTTTGGTTGAGCAATGATACCAGCGTTTGGAGAGAGGCGCTAAGCAGATGGGAAGCAAAAAGCGAGCCGCCTGGTCAAAGGCCAAAAGCGAGTTTTTGGGCGCTGCTACCGGCGGCGATATGAGCGACCTGTTTGCGCGCGAGGACGAGCGCCGCGACGCCCTAGACGCCGAGCGCGATGAAGCCTGGCGTTACAAGTCGTGCGAACGCAAAAACCGTTACGACACACGCGCCGAGGCCGAGGCAGTTATGGCCGACTGCGAAAACCGCGGGCGGCGTGGTTTGGCCTGCTACAAATGTGAATACTGCGGCGGCTGGCACCTGACGTCGCACCCTTGGAAATAGGGACCGCATCGGCACGGCACTAGCGAAGCCCCGGTAATCGCACGCAAGCTACGGGCGCGGCGGCACCAAAACATCGTAACGAACGGCCTTGCCCGCAAGTTGATAGCTCGGCTTAACGCCGGCAAGCAGCGGGCCCTTCACCGGCCGCTTGATAACGACCTTGCGCGGGTGCACCGCAAGCGCGGCTTCGACCAGCGTCTCCTCATCGGTACATGGCCGTTCCAGATGGTGCAAGAGTTGAAACTTCTTTTTGACCGCCGCACTTTTGGCGCGCTCGGGAAACATGGGGTCCAGATACACCACGTCGGGAGCCGCGAGCTCGCCCTGCTCGATCAGCTCAGCTGTATGGCGAAGGCCGGCAATGCTGTCCTCGCCCGCATGAAGGCGCATGCGAGCCACGGCAGCCGCAAGCGCCGGATCATCTGCCGCGCGATCCAGGGCATCCTTGAGGAGCGCCGCGATCACGCAATCCTGCTCATACAGATCGACGGTAAAGCCCGCGGCCGCCAGCAGCAGCGAATCCTCGCCAAAGCCCGCCGTGGCATCAATCGCCCATGGCCGCTCGATGCCTTTTGCGCGCGCAGCCTTTACCAGCAACTCTTGTTGCAGACGGCCCTGTTTAAGCCGCGGAAGCATGCGGGTGAAATCGGCGCGCAGCTCCATCGTGCCGTCGGTGAGCGTGAGGCCCTCGGACTTCCCGATCAGCTCAAGCCCCGCGGCCCGAGCAACAGAAAAGGGATCGACGACGCCCATGGGTACTCCTTAACAAGCAAAACGAATACGTGAGTGCCGTTTATGTCGGCACCCAACCGTCCGCTATTGTCCCACATGCGACATGGCCCACAGCATCGCAATGCAAAGCACCGCCATCAATCCCGTGCACACGGCAGCGATCACAGAATCACCCATGCGCCTTCCCAACGACCGCGGCTCACGCACTTGCCCTGCTCCGTACATCATGGCTCCTCCTTGAGACCAACTCCTTGTTACGGCCTCATCATCTCAGCGCCGCACATGAGCTGCCATCGATTTGGCTTACGTCCAGCTTTCCCTTTTGAAAGGTTGGGTTGGGCCGCGCGGGCTCAAAGCGCTTTCAGGCGCATGCATCGCTGCGTTGAACTACAATGTGCTTCACCATATGTGCAGTACATTGGGTGCGCCAAGTTGGCGTACTCGTATCGAAAGGACCAGCCATGAGCTTCACTCGCAAGACTCTCAAAATCCTTGCTCTCATCTACTTTGTTTTGGGCATCGCCAGCCTCGTCACCGCCGGCGTCGGTATCGCCACGGGCGGTCTCGATTCCACGTACGGTTCGTACGCCACGCTCGCGGCGGTCGTGCTTATCGCCAAGGGTCTCGTCGACCTTGCCGCAGGCGTCGCCGGTATCAAGGGCGCCAACAAGCCTTCGCAGGTGGACGGCGCGTTTAAGCTCGGTATTGTTGCCGCGGTCGCCACGCTTGCCCAAGCGGTGCTCACGCTTCCCGCGTTTGGCGGCGACGCCATCAACTTTGGCGCCTTTGTCATCGTGGTGTACGACCTGTTCTTTGTTCAGCAGGCGCACGCCGTTAAGGCCGAGAACAAGGACCGCCTGTAAGCGCTCGCTTCTCATAACCTCTGCAGCCAAGCAACTAAAAAGGGCCGATCGCGCATCTCCGCGGTCGGCCCTTTACGTTTGCCCAGATAAAACCTACCAAAATAAACCTGTCCCTTTTTGGTAGGTTAGTGGCGGTACTCGGCGATGATGAAGTCGATGTCGGTTTGAAGGGTGTCCAAGTTTGCCAGGCGCTCTTTGTCGGCAGGGCGCGTGCGGTAGTAGTACGGCGTCATCTGGAACACCGCCTCGATGTCTGCCTGGGTCTGGAGCGTAATGTTCGCAGACACCCGATGCGTTCCGACCAACTCGAGCTCGGTGGTCTTCGGCAGCTTCTCATCGTTAAGGTACGGCGTATCGTAGAGCACCTCCTTGAGCCCAAAGAGATGACGGGCACCCGGCACCACGGTATAGAGTGAGCCCTCTGGAGCCAGCACGCGGGCAAATTCGCGCTCGTTAAAGGGAGCGAAGAGCTCGGTCACCATATCGAAGGCGCCATCGGCCACGGGGATGTCCTTCATGTTGGCCACGAAGTAGGTCGCATCGCCGCGCTTGGCGGCAAGGCGCACCATCTCTTTGCCCAGGTCGAAACCGTAAGCATCCACGCCCGGCACCGCGCCCATGGCGCTGGTGTAATAGCCCTCGCCGCAGCAAATATCGAGCAGCGTCATGGGTCCGTTCGCAGACGTGGCGCGCCCAGACACCCGTTCGCGCGCCAGCTCAACCATCGCATCGCGCAACGGCGCATAGTAACCGCGGTTCAGAAAGTCGCGACGGCTGCGTGCCTGCGACTTAGGATCACCCATGGAGTCGCCGCTCTTGGATGAGCGCAGTAGATATAGATAGCCCTCGCGCGCACGGTCAAACCGGTGTCCTCCCGCGCATGCAGCACCGCGCTCATTGTCCACCAACGGCTCATGGCAAACGGGACACAACAACATGGCAACTCCTTAGCGCGAACAACACAACGCCCACCATTGTCGCACGCCTTCCCAACCTAGTCATAGAAGAGACAAGGAGTGTCCCCAACTGCCGGCAGAAAAGGAACGTCCCCAAGTGCCGACTGAATGCATTAGGAGTATCATCATCTGCGCAAATAAGCACGAAAGAGCATGTTAGAGATTGAGAGCGTATGGCTGATACCGCATCTAAGCACATTGACATGATCACCGGCTCGCTGTGGCGAAATATTCCCCTGTTCGCCTTCCCCGTGGCCGCCACGAGCATCTTGGAACAGCTGTCGAACCTCATCGCCACGGTCATCATCGGCAACTTCTCGGGCGACCAGGGAACCCTCGCCATGGCGGCGGTCGGCTCCAATGTTCCGCTTACCAGTCTTATGCTCAACCTGTTTATTGGCATGTCGCTTGGCTCCAACGTGGTCATCGCCAACGCTATCGGCCGCAACGATCAGAACATGGTCAAACGCGCCGTCCATACCTCAATTTTAATGGCGCTCGTGGGCTTTGTCGTCATCGCGCTGGGCGAGATCTTTGCCGAGCCCATGCTCGCCGCTCTCAATGTTCCCGCCGAAACCATGCCGCTCGCTTCGCTCTACCTGCGCATCTTTTTGCTCAGCCTGCCCTCGATCTTGCTCTACAACTTTGAGGCCGCGATTTTCCGCTCCGTCGGCATCACCCGCATGCCGCTGCAGGCGCTTGCTGTGTCCACCGTCCTCAACATTGGCCTGGACCTCATCTTTGTCCCCATACTCCACTGGGGCGTCGCGGGCGTCGCCATCGCCACCGCCATCGCCTACACCGTCAGCGCCGCTACACTCTTTATCCGCCTGCTCAAGACCGACTCCGTCGTCCGCGTCACCCCACGCGACCTGGCTATCGACCCCGTCGCCCTCAAGCGCATCGTCAAGATCGGCCTGCCCGCCGGCATCCAAAGCGCCGTCTTTGCCGTCGCCAACATCATCATCCAGTCCGCCATCAACAGCCTGGGCACCGAGGTCATGGCGGCATCAAGCGCCGCCATGAGCCTGGAGTACGTGTGCTACAACCTGCTCAACAGCTTTAGCCAGGCTTGCACCACCTTTGTGGGACAAAACCACGGTGCCCGCCAGATCGACCGCTGCACCAAAACGCTTAAGGTCTGCCTGGTCGAAGGCGGTATCGTCGCGCTCACCACGATTATCGTTATTGTCGGCCTCGGGCGCGAAATCCTATCGCTGTTCAACAGCGATCCCAACATCGTCTCGATCGGCTATATCCGCGTGTGCTCGATTTTCCCGGCGTACGCCTTTAGCATGTTCTACGAAAACATGTCCGGCTACCTGCGCGGCTTTGGTATCTCGCTCATGCCCGCCCTCATCACCATGATCTGTGTCTGCGGCATCCGCTTCTATTGGGTGTTCTGCGTGTTCCCGCACTTCCGCACCTTTGCGAACATCATGATGGTCTACCCCATCAGCCTGGGCACCACGGCGTTCTTTATGGTCGTGGCGGTATTACTCTGCCACCCGGCACGCACCTATCGCGCCGCCCAAGCCAAAGCGACAGCCCGCTAAACACCGCACTCAACGCCACGCCAGTCATTAATTGACAATATGCAAGCTCATATAGTCGATAAAGCGCCTCGTGGCGATGGGCATGGTGTCCCAGCTGCGCCAGGCGGCCACCACGTCGCGCGAGGGGGCATGCACGATAGGCCGCACACGGATATCGGCTTGCACGCCCTCAACGGTACGGCGATAAAGCATACTCACGCCTAGGCCCTCCTCCACCATCGCCATGATGGTGTAGTCGTCGGTGACCTCGCTCGTCACGTGCGGCGACAGGCCATGCGCCGCGAATGCATCGAGCACCAGGCTCTGTTCGCCCTCATCCAGAAGCACAAACGGCTCGGAAGCCAGGTCGGCGAGCGTCACCTTTTCCTTTGCCGCCAGCGGATGCGCGACAGGCAACAGCGCCACCAACTCGTCGTGATAGACCACGCGCTTCTCGAGGCCAGCGGTAAACCCGCGTGCCGTAAAGCAAAAATCCACTACGCCGTCGTGCACCCATTGGGCGTTGCGCGTGTAGTCGCCCTGCTTAAGGGTAAAGCGTACGCCCGGGTGCAGCGCCCCAAAGTCGCGGATCACGCGCGGTAACACGGTTCGACTCACGTTGGTAAACGTCGCGATGCGAATATCGGTCGACGAAAGCCCCAGCAGCTCCTGGCGCTTGCCCTCGAGCTCAGCCTCGGCGGTCACAATCTGGCGCAGGTACGGCAGATATTGTTTACCGTCGCGCGTAAGCGAAACGCCCTGCTTACCGCGCTCGATAAGCGTGGTACCCAGCTCGCGCTCGAGTGCCTTGACGGCCTGGCTCACCGCACTTTGCGTATAGCCCAGCTCGTCCGCCGCGCCCTTAAGACTGCCGCAGTCGACCACCATACAAACAATCTGATACCGCGACGCCATCGTGCCTCCACATCAATGCAGCCGTAAAACGTTTTGCCAGGGCTTTTTCTGCCAACATTAGCATTTCTTAATCATACTGAAGATACATTCGCTTTACTACATCCACATCTGAGAGCAGAATCCTTTTTACGAAACCGTTCTGTAACAAAAGGAGCCCCATGGATCGCAAAAAAGCAATCGCGCTCTCATTTTCCGTTCCCGTCGCATGGGGCTTTTCGTACCCCCTCATGAAGATCGGCATGGACAGCATGAACGCCACGAGCATCGTTGCGCTGCGCTGCATCATCGCCTTTGTGGCCTGCCTGCTGCTCTTCCACAAGCGCGCTTTCCGTATCAACCGCGACCTTATGGTTCGCGCCGCTATCATCGGCGCCATTATGGCAACCGAGCTCACCTGCATGTGCCTGGGCTCCAGCCTCACCTCTGCCTCCACTGCCGGCTTTTTGCAGAGCCTGACGGTCGTGATCGTGCCGTTTGCCAACGCCGCCCTGCTGCGTCGCGCCCCCGAGCGCAAGGTGCTCGTCGGCACGGCTATCGTCACCTGCGGCATGCTGCTGCTCTCGGGCGCCGACTTCACCAGCCTGAACCCGGGCGCGCTCATCATGCTGCTCTCCGCCTTTATCTATGCCAGCCACATTATCGTAGCCAAGCGCTTTGTCGAAGATGTCGACCCGCTGGCTCTGGGCGTTTGGCAGCTGGGCTTTGGCGGCCTGTTCTCGGGCATTGCCGCATGCGCCTTTGGCGGCTTCATGCTTCCCAGTACGCCCAGCGAGATCGTGGTCGTCGTCGCGCTCGCACTCATCTGCTCTGCCTATGGCTTTATCACCCAGACGCTCGTGCAGCCCCACGTGCCCGCCGAGACCACCGGCTTCGCCTTCTCGCTCGAGCCGGTCTGCTCCGCCGTCTTCTCGTTCTTCCTGGTCGGCGAGGTCCTGAGCCCCATCGCCTTCTTTGGCGCCGCTCTCATCCTCACCGGCGTCATGGTGGCAACCGTCGAGCTTCCGCGCCTTCACGCACATGGACAGGCTCGCATGGCAGGAGCGCCCGAGCGCGTCTCGTAGACCCCACTCCTTATACAGCCGCGGCATAAAGGCAACCGGTGCGCCTTTACAATAGATGCAAACAGAGCATCTGACGCAAAGGAGCCCCATGGACGCCGCGACCCGCGACCGCAACATAGCAACTTGGTTGGGCGATGCGCCGCAGCCGGTACGTGACACTACGAACCAGCTGCTCGAGCGCATCGCCCTTTTGCGTGCCGAGCAGACCATCTATCCGGCACAAGACGACATTCTCAATGCCCTCGCCTACACGCCGGCCGACCAGGTCAAGGTTGTCATCTTGGGTCAGGACCCCTATCACGGACCCAACCAGGCCATGGGGCTGTCGTTCTCGGTCCCCGCGACGCAAACCAAGTTGCCGCCGAGCCTGCGCAACATTTACAAGGAACTCAAAGCCGATCTGGGCTGCCCCATTCCCGCCACGGGAGACCTAACCCCATGGGCACGGCAGGGCGTCCTGCTCCTCAACACTACGCTCACCGTGCGCGAGCATGCCGCCAACTCGCACGCCAAACTGGGCTGGAGCACGCTCACCGATTACGTTATCGAACGCTGCTGCCAGCTGCCCCAGCCGGTAGTCTTTTTGGCATGGGGTCGCTTTGCCCAACAGATGGTCGAAGGCAAGCTCGTCGCGACTGGCGCGGACAAGGCAGCCGACAAGTTCTGCCTGGCCTCTACGCACCCCTCGCCGCTTTCGGCCAACCGTGCCACGGCAGAACTCCCCGCTTTTATGGGATCGCGCCCCTTCTCGGCAGCCAATCGGCTACTCGAGCAGCACGGCTCGACCCCCGTCAACTGGACTTGCCTCGACTAAAAATCGATACATCAAAAATGCGCCCGACGGCATTCCATCGGGCGCGTTTCCTATTCGGGCCAAATAAATTGTGTGCGGCCGGCCTCGCCGCCATCGATCAACAGGCTCTGCCCGGTCATAAACCGGTTGGTCACGCCCACAAAGTAGATCCACTCGGCAATCTCTTGGGCGGTGGCCCAGCGTTTAAGCGGCGTGAGCTCCATAATCTGGTTCCACAGGTGCTCGTCTTCCATCACGCAACGGTTGAGCGGCGTGATAACGCCGCCCGGGTCCACACTGTTGGCGATGGCCTGCGGCGCTAGACGGTTTGCAAGGTTCTTGGTGTAGGCGATAACGCCGCCCTTGCTGGCAGCATAGGCAGGAAACTCCGATCCCGTATGCCCGCTCGCCGACCCCACATTGACCACGGATTTGATAGCCGGCGCCGGCCTGGCGGCAAGCCCCTCCCCCACAAAGGCGTAGCGCTCGGTCACATTGATGGTGCCACACAGGTTGGCGGCGATATCGTCGGCCGAATCCTGCGTACCGGCAACGTTCACGATTACCTGAGGCTCAAGGTCGCTTGGAAACGAGTCCGGCTCGCGGACATCAACGATCAGATGGCGGTAGCGCTCGTGTTCGATCGCCGGCGACAGCAGATCAAAGCCCACGACCTCGTGGCCCTCATCCAAAAAGCGCTGCACGCACGCGGCTCCGATACCGCCCGAAGCGCCCGTGATCAAAACCCGCATACTTGCTCCTTAGGCGGTTGCGTGGCGCTCGAGGTACTCGGAACCCACATTCTCGCGCTCCCAGCCGCGCACGACCTTGTAGCCCACAGGGCTCAGGAAGACCTCGCACAGCAGCTCGGCAACAGCGCCGGTCAGCGAGCACATAAGGACCTGCACCCAGGTCCAACCAAAGAACGTGTGGCTCACCACAATGGCAAAGACCAAGTTGTCGATAAACTGGCCAACACCCGTGGACACATAGGAACGGAAGGCAAAGCTCGCAAAGTTATTCTTCTTGAGCATACGGCCGAGCGACTGGTTGAGCGTGGAGTTAACCACGGCAGAAACGAGCATTGCCAGCGAAGAGCCCAGCACCACGTACCAGGTGCCGCCGATGGTGGCGTTAAGGGCAGTGTTGACCTCGATCATGCCCGTGTCGTAGTAGGCGCCCCACATGCCGGGCGTGAGCGAGCATGCCCAAAAGCACAGGCTCACGGCCAGGTTGACCAGCAGCGCGAGGATAGAGATTTTGATGGATGCCTTGGCGCCAAAGCGCTTGCAGATCATGTCCTGGCACAAAAACGAAACCCAGCTCACCACAAAGCCACAGTCGAGCGCCAGATACGGTAGGCTGATGAGTTCTTTGTTGGCCAGCAGGTTCATCATGATGACGCTCACGAAAAACAGCGAAACCGTTGCCGCGGGAATGCTCCGCAACAGGACCTTGTAGTCCTCCATGACCTTCTTGATCATTATGTACTCCTTTGGTTTTAGGTTTAACGAGCAGGATATCGGACCCGAACTGCTCGGACGCCCCGGTCTTGAGACGACGGTGGGTATGATAGCCGCTCACACGGCATCAGGCAAGCAAACGGCGCGGCAGCCCCGCAGGACCACCGCGCCGATGCGTTAAAAAGCTACGTTGCCAAACTCCGACAGGATCAGGTCGGGGTTGTGGTCGGTTGCCCAGTCCACATTCCACGGGCTCGTAAACAGCAGCAGCTTGCCGCCGCGCATGTCCTCGACGCGCAGCGTGTCGCGCGTGAGCGAAAGGCCCGGGATATCGATGGTATCGGGGTCGTTCTGGATCCAGCGGATGTCCGTATAGGGCAGCGGCTGGCGACGAACCTCAACACGGTACTCGGCCTTGAGGCGGCGCTCGAGCACCTCAAACTGCAGCACGCCGACGACGCCCACGATGACACTCTCCATGCCGGCACCCAGCTCGCGGAAGATCTGGATGGCGCCCTCTTGGGCAAGCTCCTCCATACCCTTGACGAACTGCTTGCGCTTGAGCGTGTCGACCTGCGTAATGCGAGCGAACATCTCGGGGGCAAACGTCGGGATCTGCGGATACTGCACGTGGCGCTTGCCGGAGCACACGGTGTCGCCGATACTAAAGATGCCCGGATCGAACAGGCCCACGATATCGCCCGCGTACGCCTCGTCCACGATGGCGCGGTCATCGGCCATCATCGAGGTGCCCGTGGCAAGCTTAAGTTTGCGGTTGCCCTGCACGTGGAAGGCATCCATGCCGCGCTCGAACTTGCCCGAGCAAATGCGCACAAAGGCGATGCGGTCACGGTGGTTCTTGTCCATGTTGGCCTGAATCTTAAACACAAAGCCGCTAAAGTCGTCGCGGCAAGGATCGACCGGCTCACTGGTGAGCGTATCGGTATAGGCGCGCGGCGTCGGGGCCAGACGCAGGAACTCCTTGAGGAAGGGCTCCACACCAAAGTTGGTGAGCGCCGAGCCAAAGAACGCCGGGCTCAGCTTGCCGCAGGCCACGGCATCCAAGTCGAGCTCGTCGCCGGCGCCATCGAGCAGCTCGATATCGTCCATCAGGTTCTTATGGTTCTCCTCGCCGATGAGCTCATCCATGGCGGGGTCGCCCAGCTCGGCCTCGACCTCGGCGACCTTTTTGGTGGCGTTGGCGTGGCCGTCGCCCTCAAAGGCAATGACGCGACGAGTCTGACGATCGAACACGCCGCGGAAGTTGCGGCCGCTGCCGATCGGCCAGTTCATGGGATACGTATTGATACCCAGGACGTTCTCGATCTCTTCCATGAGCTCAAACGGATCGCGAGCCTCGTGGTCGAGCTTGTTCACAAAGGTAAAGATGGGAATGTGGCGCAGCGTGCAGACCTTAAAGAGCTTTTTGGTCTGGGCCTCGACGCCCTTGGCGCCGTCGATGACCATGACAGCGGCGTCGGCGGCCATAAGGGTACGGTAGGTATCCTCCGAGAAGTCCTGGTGACCGGGGGTATCGAGGATGTTGACGCAGGCGCCGTTGTAGGTGAACTGCAGCACCGAGGAGGTGACGGAGATGCCGCGCTCCTTCTCGATGTCCATCCAGTCCGAGACGGCATGCTTGGCCGAGCTCTTGCCCTTGACCGAGCCGGCAGTCTGGATGCTGCCGGTATAGAGCAGCAGCTTCTCGGTAAGCGTGGTCTTACCGGCGTCCGGGTGGCTGATGATCGCGAATGTGCGGCGCGACGAGATTTCATCCGACAGGCTTGCCATGCGGATCCTTTCTTGCATTGAGTGCATTACGTCGTTGTAACCGCATTATTGTAGCCGCGAAATCCCGCTCTAGGGCACCTATCAGGACAAATTCATCAGTTGGGGCCTAGGCAACCGGCCCAATCCGCATTTGCCTCTTGCAGAACTGTGCATAGTGTATATATACTGTGCTTACCGGTTATATACACGTGTAGCCCAACAGCTAAGGAGCCGCTGTGGACATCATCCTATCCAATTCGAGCGACAAGCCCATCTACGAGCAGATAACCTCGCAAGTCAAAGCTCAGATCTTATCGGGCACGCTCGCTGCGGGCGCCAAACTCCCCAGCATCCGTGCACTCGCGAGCGATCTTGGCGTGAGCGTCATCACCACCAAGCGCGCCTACGCCGACCTGGAGCAGCTCGGGTTTATCTGCACCGTGCAGGGCAAGGGCTGCTTTGTCGCCGAGGGCAACCAGGAGCTTTTGCGCGAAAACCAGCTCTGTCATATCGAAGAGCTGCTTGCGAAAGCGGCAAGCCAAGCCGAAGCCTTGGGCGTCACGCGCGACAAACTGCACGAGATGCTCGACCTGGTAGCCCCCGAAACCATGCAGTAGCCATCTGCAAGAAAGGCTATACCATGCGAAACTTACTTGAACTCAAAGGCATCTCACGCACTGTAAGCGACCGCTTTTCGTTGCGCGACGTCACGCTTGCCGTGGAGCCTGGCCAGATCGTCGGCTTTGTTGGTGCCAACGGTGCTGGCAAAACAACGACGATTCGAGCTGCTCTCGGGCTTATAAAGCTCGATGCCGGCGAGGTGCACCTGTTTGGGCAGCGCTGTGGCACCGACGCGCCCGATGAGTCGCAACGCCACCTGCGCTCTCGCATCGGTCTCGTCCTGGACACATGCCCCTTCCCTTCAACGCTCAAGGTGGGCCAGATCGAGGCACTCGTAGACCCGGCGTACCCCACGTGGGACCGCAAAACGTTCGCCGGATTCATCGACCGATTTGGCCTCGATCCCAAGACAAAGGTCAAGGACCTCTCCCGCGGCATGGGCATGAAACTGCAGCTTGCCTGCGCGCTCAGCCACCAGGCCAAGCTGCTCGTTTTGGACGAAGCCACCGCGGGCCTCGATCCCATGGCACGCGAGGAGCTGCTCGATGAGCTGCTCGCCTTTGTTTCCGACGGCCTGCACAGCGTGCTGCTCTCGAGCCATATTACGTCCGACCTCGATCGCGCCGCCGACCGCGTCATCTGCATCGATAACGGCTCAATTATTTTTGACCTGCCGCGCGAGGACATTACCGACCGCGCCGGCATCGCCCACTGTACCCAAGCACAGGCCGCCGAGCTTATGGCTTGCGTCGAAGGCGCCCGTGCCGTCCACCACGCCTATAGCGTGGACGTGCTCGTGCCCAACCGTCGCGAAACGCTCGAAGCCTTTCCCGAGATTCCCTGCGATCGGGCAACCATTGATGACTATCTGCGCCTCATGCTGAAAGGGGCTTCGAAATGAAACGCGCCTTTATGTCCGAGCTCGCCATCGTTCGCACGCTCACCCCGAGCATCGCGGGCGTCGGCCTGTTCATCTTCGTCGTGCTAACCCTTGCCAACGCGTCGGATGGCGATTCCGGCATGAGCGCCGGCGCCTGCGCGGTCAGCGCCATGTCGCCCATCATGGTCATGAGCTCGCTGGCCGGCTTCGACAATCAAAACGGATGGGAGCGTTATCGGGCAACGCTGCCTCTCACGCGCAAAGACATAATTTGCGCACGCTACCTGTGCATCGTTGTCTTCTCGGCCATCATGGCCTGCGCCGCCGTGCTTTTGAACATCATCGCCCTTCCGTTCTTCAACAGCGCGGGCGTGGCCTCGACAGGACAAACCATCTTTGAGATCGCAATTGCCTCGGCAGCATCGATGCTCATCTCCCTCATGATGGTGTTCTTGGCACAGCCGCTGTTCTTCCGATTTGGACACATGGAGGCACTGCGCCTATCCGTTGGCCTGTTTGCCCTACTCGGATGCCTTACCATGGCAGCGCTGAGCTCCTCCAACCCCATCAGCAACTGGCTTATGTCGATTGCCGGGGCGAATCCCGATCCTGCCGTCCTTGGCTGTCTGTGTGCAGGAATTGCCGTACTGGCGCTCGCACTATGCGCAATCAGCTGCACCGTCAGCACCAAGGTTTATCGAGTACGCGATCTGTAGCCACACGAGTCTCAATCCGCGAAGGACGCGATCGCCCCCCCCCGCAAATCCGTGGCAAAGGGCATGTCCCCGGCGTGCGCCACTGTACTACTTGCGCAGCGGCTTGGGCAGTGGAATGCCGGCGGCGATGACGGCGGCGATGATCATGCAGACGATACCCTTGAGTGGGAAGCACATGAGCAGCAGGCCCACGACCATGACCGGCTGGCGCATGACCGCACCCATCGTCGATGCCGTGCAGACGGCGACGCAAAAGACCGGATCGGCGCCGGTGAGGATAGCAAGGCCATAGCCCAGGCTTACGCCCGAGAAGATAACCGGGAAGAAGTGGCCGCCGCGCCAACCAAGGTTGATGAGGGCGGGCGTCAGCATGGCCTTAACGAGACCGGTCGCGATAAGCACGCCGGCGGGAATGGTCAGATAGGTTTCCATGAACACGTCGGCCTGCGTCTCGCCGGCAAACAAGGTGTAGGGCAGGACCGTGCCGCAGATGGCGAGCGCCAGACCGGCCAGCATGGCTTTGACGACAGGGCGCGCCCCTATTGCATGAGCAAGCGCTTCGCTCGCGTGCTCAGAGACAAAGTACAGCCAGCCGCAGATTGTTCCGATCAGCGACAGAGGGATGAGCCAGGTAAGCTCCAGGTTGCCCACCACGACAGCCTCGAACCTCGGCATACCCATGCCGCCGCCCATGAGCTGGCCGAGCAGCAGGTAGGTGCCCAGGCCGCCAGCAATCGCGATGCCGTAAACCACGGTCTTTTGCGCCTTGGGCAGCCTGATGGTGATCTCACCGGATTCGGAATCCTCGCCATCGCCGGCACCCTGGCCGTCAGCACTTCCGGCAAGCGGCGCCACAAAGCCAAAGACGGGCGCGGTAAAGAGCGCCGTCAGGGCAGCCTGGGTACCCAGCAGCGTGAGCTCCCTAAACTCGGCGCCAAAGCGACGCATACGGTCGCCGACCCAGCTGCACAGACCCGCGATAACACCGGTCAGGCCGGCCTCCGGTCCAATGCTTCCGCCAAACAGCAGCGGCAGCAATGCCGCGAGCGAAAGCTTGCCCAGGTTGTCGTACGGGTAGCGCCCGTCTTGCTTAACCTTAGCCATCACCTGGTTGAGGTCATCGGTCTTGGTGCCTGTCATCTTTTCGTACAGACCGATTAACAGGCCGCCCAGCAGACAGACAAAAAACGGGTACGGCAAAAAGCCAAACGGGCCGCTGGCAAGCTCGGGCGAAGCGACGCCCAGCGCGTGCGGAATCTCGGTCCATAGATAGTCGATACCGTGCTCCATCGCAAAAAAGAACAGCCAGACCGCGGCACCTGCGAACGCACCGGTCACGGCAACGCTAAGTAAAAACAGCGCGCGGTTTTTGGGTTTGGCAAGGTTATCCATCGGGTCCTCCCGCGGTCAAAGTCGACATAGTTACGTTTTATTGTAGAGCGAGCGTTGCCCGAACGAGCCAGCCGTCTGCGCCGCGAACGGCACCATTGGGAGCCATAGTGGGGCAAGCTCAAGACTTATCCGTTGATAATCGAGGCAATCTCGCGCAAATCGTCGGCAAAGTAGATACCTTGCTGGCGCTGCGGGCTCGATAGGCCCTTATCAATCATGTGCCCAAGCAGCGCCTTGAGGTCGTTGTAGTAACCGTCCAGGTTATACAGGATGCACGGAGCACTCAGGTGCCCCAACGACACAGCGGACATGACCTCGGCAATCTCCTCGAGCGTGCCCGTCCCGCCGGGAAAGGCGATGAACACATCGCCGAGCTCAATCATCTTGGCTTTGCGCTCGGCCATATCGCTCGTCACGATAAGGTCGTCGATGCCGTCATGTTGAAACTCGGCCTCGATAAAAAAGCTCGGCTCAACACCCGTCACGTGTCCGCCGGCATCGAGCACGCTATCGGCGAGCGCGCCCATCAGGCCCGATTTGGACCCGCCGTATACCAGCGCGTGTCCGTTGGCGCCAATCCAGTTGCCCAGCTCCTGTACCGCGGGCAGAAATGCCGGGTCATTGCCAGTGTTGGCACCCAGGTACACGGTGATGTTCATATTTGTCCCCCTGTTGTGGCGCACGACGTTCGTCTTAGCGCTGGCGTCGACGATACTCGCGCACGCGGCGTGACAGATCGGCGAGCTCGTCACGATCGAGCTCTTCCAAATGCTCAAGATCGTCCATAAAACGAGCCATGGTGTCCTTTTGACGCATCTTGATAAGCGTATTGCAGTAGTTCACCGCCACGCCCGTGAGCATGGCGATGTAGAAGATGCTGATAACGCTCAAGACGACGGTAATGGCGCGGGCAACCGGTGTCTCGGCCGGAATGTCACCAAAGCCGATGGTCGAGACCGTCTCAAAGCTAAACCACAGGCCATCGCCAAACGTGAGGGTCGTGGGCTCGGACAGCCAGACGGCCGTCGAGCACAGCAAGTAAAAGACGAGGAATAGCTCCGTAATGCGCACGAAGCCCGCCTGGCGTAACACGTCAGCAAGCGTCCTGAGCTTTTTCATCGCGACCCTTTCCACGGACAACCAATCACGTTCGCTCGGTATTGTCCCACGCCTCCCCCGCAAACGGAACTAGTCATCGGGGACGTTCTTAAATGACTAGTCAAACAAGAACGTCCCCGATGACTAGTCGTTTAAGAACGTCCCCAATGACTACCAGCTGCCGCCTGGGCAGGCTGAGCTGGTATCCTTATGCGGTAATGTCTCGATTCGTTAGGATTGCATGTGAGAGCTGCCACTGTCCTTCGTTCAGTTATATGTCGCACCCTGGCCGCCGCGCTTACCGCGCTCGCCGTACTGAGCGCCGTCGCGCCCGCCCCTGCCTTTGCCGCCGACTCCGATCAGCAGGTCAAAACGGTCCGCGTCGGCTGGCTCGTCAACAACGAGGGCTTCCAGGACGGCACCCCCGGCGAGCGTCTCTCGGGATGGGGTTACGAGTACCTCCAGACCCTGTCGTACTACACGCCCGGCTGGCGGTACGAATACGTCTCCGGCACCTTCACCGAGCTTATGGACATGCTCGAGGCAGGCGAAATCGACCTCATGCCCAACATCTCCTACTCCGAGGAACGCGCCCAAAAGCTGCTCTTTTCCTCGAACCCCGAGGGCACCGAGCGCTACTACATCTACGCCAAGCCCGATCGCGACGACCTGACCAAGGGTGACCCCCAAGCGCTCCAAGGCCTTACCATCGGCTACAACCCCGACGTTATGCAAACCTTCGTTGGCCAGCAGTGGCTCGCCAACGAAGGCATTACCTGCACATACAGGGAGTATGACGGGGGACCCATGCTCTTTGACGCACTCGCAAACGACGAAGTCGATGCCGTCATCATGAACGACACCATTTCGTCGCCCGATGCCTCCCCCATGTTCTACGTTGGCTCGAGTGATTACTATTTTGCCGTCCCCAAAAGCCGCCCCGACCTGATGGACGACATCAATGCCGCCATGTCGGCAATCGCCCGCGTCAACCCACGCTATATCGACGAAGTCAAATCTAACTACTCGGCCCAAAACAGCGGTTCATCATCGCTCAACGGCCCCGAACGTTCCTGGCTCAAAGCAAATGACAACACCATCACGCTTGGCTACATTACGGGCAAACTCCCCTACTGCAACGAAGACGAAGACGGCAAAATGGAAGGCTCGCTCGCATCGCTTGCGACGACGTTGCACGATAAATTTGGCATTACGGTCAAAACCGTCGCCTTTGATAGCTACAAGATGATGTCAAAGGCCCTGTCAAAGGGAAGCATCGACGCTGCGCTGCCGGTATACCGAGATTACTGGTTTGCCGAGCAATCTGGCGTTGTGCAGTCGGTATCGTTGGGAACCGTGTCCCTCACCGCCATCCACACCGGCGGCAACCTGAACAAAGACCTTCAGAACATCGCCTGCACCAAATCATCGTTTATCAACCAAAATGTACTTGAAAGTCTGTTCCCCACAGCGACCGTGACCGAATACCAATCCGCCGATGAAGCGTTCGACGCCCTCAGGAAGGGAACGGCACACTGCATCGTCGCTCCCAGTTCACGTGTAAAAACCATCGGCGACCGTTATGATCTCGAAGGCTACGAGACGACCGAGCTCCCTGACACCTGTGAGCTCTCGTGCTGGATTTCGCGCGGAAAACCCGAGCTGTTGGGAATCATCAACAAGGGCATCATCAATGCCGGAGAATCGCTCTCCGCAAGCAATTACTCCTCCACGTCGTACACGGCCCAGGAATCCAACACGCTTCAATTCCTTTATCGCAACCGTGCCGCCGTTGCAGCTGCCCTCATCGGTATGTTGTCGGTCGGCATCGTCCTGCTCATCTGGGCACTCGTGCGCGCTCGAACCGAGCGCAAAAAAGCCGATGCCGCCAACGCCGCTAAGACGGCATTCCTCACGCGCATGAGCCACGACATCCGTACACCGCTCAACGGTATCCTGGGCCTTATCGAGATCGAGGAATTGAAGGAAGGCGATATCCAGGTCGCCCGCGAAAGCCGTGCCAAGGCGCGCGTTGCCGCCAATCACCTGCTCTCGCTGATCAACGACATCCTCGAGATGGGCAAAATCGAAGACCGCAAGCTAACACTGGAGCATACGCCTTTTAACCTCAAAGAGCTCTGTGACGATACACTGGTGCTGTGCAAGCTCCGCGCGTCCAGTAACGGCATCACAATGCAGGACAATAGTCTGCCGTACGCCGCGGGGCCATACATGATCGGCAGTCCCACCCATATCCGACAGATCATGATCAACCTGTTAGACAACAGCATTAAGTACAACAAGCACGGCGGCTCCGTCACCTTTAGCTCAAAGACCAAGCCACTCGATAACGGGCGCGCGCTCTTTTGCTTTAGCGTTTCGGATACCGGCATTGGTATGACTCCCAAGTTTTTAAAGCATATCTATGAGCCGTTTGCCCAAGAAGGTGACGATGCGCGCAGTAAGTTTCAAGGAACCGGCATGGGCATGCCAATCGTCAAGTCGCTTATTGAACTGATGGGCGGCACGATTGAGATTTCGAGTGAGGTTGGCGTAGGGAGTACGTTCAACGTCCAGATTCCGCTCGATATCGACAAAGACCCTCAGGCAAGAGAACGCGCGGACGAGCAAGCAGACAGCTGCTCGCTTGCCGGCATGAACGTTCTTTTGGCAGAAGATAACGAGCTCAATGCCGAGATTGCCCAGGCGCTGCTCGAAAGCGAAGGCATTGTCGTAACTCGCGCCGCCGATGGCAACGAAGCGGTCGACCTATACGTTGGCCGTCCCGCCGGCAGCTTCGATGCGATCCTGATGGACATTATGATGCCGGACATGGACGGTTACGAGGCGACCCGCGCGATTCGTCTGAGCGAGAAGGTCGATGCAGCCGATATCCCCATCATCGCGCTCACCGCCAATGCCTTTGCCGAGGACGCCAAGGCGGCACACGAAGCCGGCATGAACGCCCATCTGTCCAAACCGCTCGACTTTAACAAGCTCAAAAACATACTCGCCCGCATCAAGAAAAACGGATCCGTTTCGCTATAGTTTGTGCTCAACCACCACGCACGACCAGAAAGGAAGCCAACGATGTTTAGGCCCTTACGTCGAAAGAAGCGCGCCATCACCGACGAAGAAGCGCGCGAACTGCTCGCTACCTGCAAGCGCGGCGTCTTTGCCGTCAACGGCGACGATGGCTACCCGTACGCCATTCCCGTCAACTACTTCTTTGACGCCGAGCACGACAAGATTTATTTCCATGGCGCCAAGGCCGGCCACAAGGTCGACGCACTCAAGCGCGATGACAAGGTCTGCTTTACCGTTTACGGCAACGAGTGGTACCAGGACGGTGACTGGGCTCCCTACGTTATGAGCACCGTGGTCTTTGGCCGCTGTCGCCTGGCGAATGACACCCCCGCGTTTATCGAGGACAAAGTCCGCCAGCTCGCGCTTAAGTACTACCCTTCTGCCGAAGAAGTCGAGGAGGAAATCGCCAAAGACATCAAGGGCGTCCAACTCTACGAGATTTCGATTGAGCATCTTTGCGGCAAGCAGATTCAGGAAAAATAAACCTCCGCAGCAGGTCTGCGCCCAATGGTTACAGATGCCTTACCACACGGGGCCTTCCAGCCGACTTGGCAGAAGACCCCGCATGCAGTGCTCACTTACCGTGCATTAAAAACGTAGCGGTCCAGGCGGTCGCACGCTTCCCTTACGCGCGAAAGCGGCAGCGCCAGATTCACGCGAATGTGGCAGGGCCCGTGGAACGGGCGGCCGTCCTGATATCCCACGCCTACGCGCGCCCCCTCGTCGAGCAGCCACTGAATATCGCGGCCATGCTCGCGGCACCACTCGGTGCAGTCCAGAAACACCATGTACGTGCCCTGCGGACGCGAATAGGACACGCCCTCAAAATGCTCGTCCACGTAATTGCAGAAGTACTCGATATTGCCGGCAAGCACCTGGTTGAGCTCGTCCACCCACTCGTAGCCCTGCGGCTGGTAGGCACCGATAAGCGCATGCATAGAGAGGACGTTCATCTCGTTGTAGTGGGTCTTGTCGGACACGGCGCACACGCGGTCGCGCAGCGTCTCGTTATAGATGATGTGGTAGCTGCCGACCAGGCCCGCCAGGTTGAACGTCTTGCTGGGCGCATAGAGGGCAACCGTGCGCATGCGGGCGTCCTCGCTTACCGACTGCGTCGGAATATGCTTGTGTCCCGGCAGGATGATATCGGACCAAATCTCGTCCGAGATCACCACGCAATCGTGCTGGCGGTAGATGTCCATGGCGCGCTCGATCTCGTCACGCTCCCATACGCGGCCGCAGGGATTGTGCGGTGAGCAGAACACCGCGGCATGGATGTGGTTTTGGGCGAGTTTGCACTCCATGTCCTCAAAGTCCATGCGCCACACGCCCTGGTCGTCGAGTTTAAGCGGGCTGTGGACAATGCGATAGCCCGCAGCTTCGATGGACTTGGTAAAACCAATGTAGGTGGGGCTATGGACCAGCACTGCATCGCCCGGCTGGACATACGCGCGCAGCGTCGACACGACACCGCCCAGCACGCCGTTTTCGTAGCCGATATGTTCAGGGCACAGGCCCTCGACGCCATTGCGGCGGCTCTGCCATTCGATGATGCGGTCGAAGTACTCGGCGCGCGGGTTAAAGTAGCCAAACATGGGATGCTGAGCGCGCTGAATGATGTGCTCCTGGACCGTGGGCACCGTGGCGAAATTCATGTCGGCCACCCACATGGGAATGCGGTCGAAGCCCTCGTCGGGTGCGTTCGGAGCCATGCCGGGGATCTCGCCCCAAGAGTCAACGGCGATGGAGTCCATGCCGTGGCGGTCGATAAGCGAGCTAAAGTCGTATTTCATGCTGAACTCCCGTGCAAAGTGATTGTTTTGGTAGGCGTTATTGTCCACCAGCACGGGCGATTTTGGCATGGGGTTTGGCGCTTAATTTGACGGGTGCGGACGAATGGCTGGTTAGTCTTGCGCGTCGTTGACGGCGACCACGGTTAGCTGGGTTTTATCGACCGTAAAAGATATGTCAAGCCCGGCGAAGGCCAGATGATAGACGCGGTTTGGCTCGTGCTTGCTGCCCGCGCGGCGCGGATCTTGGCGAAGAACCTCGACCAGACCGGGGAGCTTTGCGGGCGGGACCATGTCTTGAAGAGCCTGCGGGAACTCAACATCGAGCTCTTGCCACGGAGCATCCTCAATCCAGCCGCCCGTTGCATCCGGGTGACAGTCCGCAAACGGAATGTAGGGCTTAATGTCGTAGATGGGCGTGCCGTCGCGCAGGTCGGCCCCCAGCACATGAATGATGGGGCCATCATCGGTGAACTCGACACGATCGAGCTTGACGCAGGTGAGACCGATGGGATTAGGGCGAAACGGACTGCGCGTGGCAAACACGCCCACGCGCTCGGCTCCACCCAAACGCGGCGGGCGCACGGTTTTCGACCACTTGACGTTGGTGCCGGACCTGTCCTGCGACTTGGCATCGGCAGCTATGTCCTTAGCCGTGCCGCCGGGCGTTCCGTTTTCGAAGCGCCACAGCAGCCATAAGTGAGAGAAGGAATCCAGGCCCTCAACTGCTGCGTTGGAGGCAAATTCCGGCTCAAAAACGATGCGTCCCTGCAGATGAGGCGCCAAAAAGCTGTTGCGCGGAATGCCGAACTTCTGCGGCAGGTCGGTATGTATGTGTGCAATAGGTTCCATGCCGGTCATTGTACGGCATGGAGGCGTGGGGCATTGCGCGCAATTCTTCGCCGCGGTCTCCCGTCGTGCAACCAACGGTTGCTTGGAAGGGCGCCTGCCGCCGCGTATGCTTAAGCCATCAACCAGCAGAAAGGAGCCGCTATGGCCTTTGCAGAAAAGCTCATTGCCATCCGTCGCGCCCATCACCTTACTCAGGAGCAGCTCGCCGCTAAGCTCTTCGTCACACGCCAGGCCATCAGCCGTTGGGAACGCGGCGAGGTCACACCGGGCATCGACATGATGAAACTCATTGCCGCCGTGACCGGCGAGCCCCTGCCCCACCTGCTCGAAATGCCCGAGCACTATTGCCAGAGCTGCGGCATGATACTCACGCCCGACGACTGCGGCACCGACGCCACGGGCGCCACGACCGACCATTACTGCAAGTGGTGCTACGACCACGGCAAGTACACCTACGACACCACCATGGAGGCGATGATTGAGGATTGTGCCCCGCGGCTGGCGCAAAACACCGGCATGTCGCTCGACGAAGCCGTCTCGCTCATGGGCGCCGTCCTGCCGCAACTGGAGCGCTGGCACAACGTGCAGGAAAACGAAGAGCGCTACGGCGCCGAGGCGCGGGCGCGCTATGGCAATGAGGCTATCGATGCAGCAAACGAAGCACTGCTGGACATGGACCCCGAGACATGGAACGACATGAGGGAACTTGAACGCGCTATTCTGGGCCAACTCTCGATTGCCATGGGCGATGGCGATGCGAATGGAAGCGAGGCTCGCAAGCTTGTCGCGATGCATCGTCGTTGGATTGGTCTCAACTGGGGACGCGAACCCCAGAACGAAGCGTGCCTGGGCCTCGCCAATGGTTATCTTGCCGACCAGCGCTTTGTTGACTACTACGACAAGCCCTGCGGCACCGGAGCCACGGCGTTTCTGGTCCAAGCCATCGAGTCGTCACTGGTCCGCGCATAGACCGCGGCAGCTTTGGGTATTTCAATCGAAACCTCAACCGATTGGAGACCTATGGCTACTAATCATGAGCTCACGCTGTACGTTATGACCGGCTGCCCGTATTGCATAAAGGTCAAGCGCTTTTTGGCCGATAACGGCGTGACCATTCCTGAGCGCAATATCTCGACCGATACCGAAGCCGAGCAGACACTCATCGCCGTCGGCGGAAAGCGCCAGGTTCCCTGCCTGTTCATCGACGGCAAGCCACTCTACGAGTCGAGCGACATCATCGCATGGGTGCAGGAGAATCTGCTCTAGTACGCGCGTTACGATCAGCTCGCCCCAACCCATACGACCCAAACATGTACACCAGCATCCAAAGTCGACATTTTTCGACATCTTTGGATGCTGGTGTACAGCTTTTGGGTAGTCATGGACGCTCTTAGCCGGCTAATTGTTTGAGGCGACCTTTGGATTATGGCTGTTTGACGCCTCTGGAAAGGTTTCCGAGAGGGCTGTGGTCAAAAAAGGCAAATATGAGTACTGCTACCTGTTTAGTAGCAGCGATTTTGATCACTTCAGGAACCATTCAACGTTCCACTCGTCCGCAGACGACGTTATTTCTCCTCATATGTTCAATAAAAGTAGCTCCTAATGGGAACAAATCTTATCAGGAGCTACTATTTATAGCAAAATAAATGCAACCATAATGGCAACAGTACTCATATTTGCCCTTTTTTGACCACGACCCTCCAGAATAGTCGCTGAGAACGACACTAAATGACAAAATCCGGCACTTGGACGTTCTTATATGAGTAGCCATTGAAGGACACCTAACGACTACTCCCATTCGCGACACACTGTGTCGCGAATTAAGCTGGTCCCATTACTGAAGACCAGTGAGAGCTCCTGCCCAGAATCTCGATAGCTTAATAAAGCGCTCCCCTCCGGAAGTTCAATGGGCATCCAAATTCCAAGCTGAAAAGCAAAGGAGTATCGAAGCCGTCAATGCTCATTTCCTATCGAACACGCGGGTCAAAACAAGCTAATTAGCCTGATAAACTGTTTATATTTTTGTCTACAAAACTGTATATAAAAAGAGTATCCGTTGACCTGTGCTCGACATTATGCCGATCGATAGGAGGCGCTATGGACGCTAAGCAGCTCGAAAAGATGATGGGGTTTGCCCCCGGAGAGCTGGAAAAGGCCGCGGAGGCATACGAAAAAGATGAGTGGCCGAAGGGTCGCACCATCAAGCTGGGAAGGCCGTCAATCTCCGATGAGCCCAGCGTTGTTTTATCGGCACGTGTGGGCGAGTCGGTTCTTGAAGCCTTTGACGCAAAAGCAAAGCGCCATGGGCAAACACGCACGGAACGACTCAGGGAGCTCATCACACTCGATGCAATGATTGCCTAGTCACCCTCTGAATCCAAACATGTACGCCAGCATCCAAAGTCGACATTTTTCGACATCTTTGGATGCTGGCGTACAGCTTTTGCATGGGTTCGGTACGAGGGTAGTCATTGGGGACGTTCTTAAATGACTAGTCGTTAAAGAACGTCCCCAATGACTAGCTAGCCGTGGAAGCAGGCTATAGGTGCAAGTGGCTGCTCGCGAAAGACGCGCTCGACGGCGGCGCGGTATTCGTCAGCCTTTTTAGTCTTGCGTACGAGTTTGTGAACGGTGGCGGGATCGGCAAAGGCGCACTTGGCGTAGAACCACCACTCCTTCATGCGAAAGACCGCATTGCCGCCAATCTCTTCTGCGTAGTCTGCAAACAGCGTGTCGTGGAAACGCTGCAGTTCGGCCGCCGTGGCAGCAGGACCGCCGTTGACCATGCGAGCCAGCGCGGGGTTCGCGAGCAGGCCGCGCCCCAGCATCACATGGCGCGTACCGGGATAGGCCTCCACCAGCGCATCCATGTCCTCAAGATCAAAAATGTCACCGTTATAGGCGACCGGAAACGGCGCACGCTTCAGCGTCTCGCCGTAAAACTCCTTGCGCGGCGAGCCCGTATAGCGGTCCTTTTGCACGCGCGGATGCACGATCAGCTCTGCCAACGGCATGCGGCAATAAAGGTCGAGCACGCGCTCGTATTCGTTGTCGCTCTCCAGACCCAGCCTGGTCTTTACCGACACCGGCAACGGCGAGCGCTCGCACACGTCACTCAAGAACACCTCGAGCTCGTCCAAGTTGCGCAAGAAGCCCGATCCTTTACCCTTGGCAACAACCGTACCCGAGGGACAGCCCAGGTTAAGGTTGACCTCGCGGTAACCCATGTCGGCGAGCACCTGTGCTGCCCACACAAACTCGTCCGCGTTCTTGGACATCAGCTGAGGCACTACGTTGAGCCCCTGGTTATTGGCAGGATCAATCTCCTTAAACGCCTTGCCGCCAAAGCGGTTTCCCACCCGCGGCGGCGGCAAAAACGGCGTGTAATAACAATCGAGTGCGCCGAAGCACTCCGCATGCACGCGACGGAACACATGTCCGGTAATTCCCTCCATGGGGGCCAGCGATAGAATCATCAACATCTACTCTCAGATCAATGTGACGAAGGGACCGTCCCTTTGTCACACCCTATTCAAGCGGTTCAGAAACTCTTCGCAGGCGCGGGAACGCAGGCGATATTTTTTCCACACCAGATACGACGCAATGGTAAGTGGCGGCTCAAATGGGACAAAACGCAGGTCGCTACATTCATCTATTTGCAGCAAGCTTCCAATGCTAACCGCACACGCGGTGCCCGATCGCACCAAATGTGACGCATTGCCGATAAGATCGAAATGCCCCACGATGTTGAGCTCGTCGACGCTGAGGACGCCACTCGACCACGCTTCTAGGTCCAGCGCTCGATTCGTGGTGCGCGAACTCACCAGCAGCGGCATATTCGCCACGTCCGCAGGCGTTAGCACGTCCCGGCCGCCCCATGGACCGCTCGCGGCGACAACGGCACCAACTCGATCCGCCTCGGGCATGCGAATCCATTCATATTTCTCGACGTTAACGGGTTCCAGCAACAACGCAAAGTCGAGCAGGCCACGCTCCAAGCGCTCCTCCACCGCATCGGCGTTACCGGTATAGAGCTCAATCGTCACTCCGGGATAATCCCGACGCAGCTCTGCAAAAACGTCGAGCACCAGCCGCATCGATTTGGTTTCGCCGGCGCCAATGCGGATAACGCCCGCAACGCCGAGTTCCCGATCCGCCAACTCGAGCTCGGTTTGCTCCACCAGCGAGACGATCTCCTCGGCGCGCTGGCGCAGGCGCATGCCATCGCTCGTGAGCACGCACGATCGATTGGTGCGCTCGAACAGCTCCACACCCAGCTCGCGCTCAAGATCGGCAATCTGACGTGACAGCGTAGGCTGTGTCACGTGCAGCACATTTGCCGCCTCGGTCATGTTTTCTTCACGCGCCACCGCCAAAAAGTAACGCAAAGTCCGTAGCTCCATTGCACCCCAACTCAATCAAGGAATCCCGCCTGCTAGCCATTTGATATTCGTATACCCAGCAAGTCGATATAAGCAATATACATTATCAACCTATCAACGTACGCTATAGTCATCCCCTCAAGAACAAGGAGAACGGCATGCAGCACACAGCCCTCGGACATTCCGGCATCAAAGTCTCTAAACTCTGCCTGGGAGGCATGAGCTTTGGCGAGCCCGACCCCGACCATCACCAGTGGACCATCGGACCCGACGACACACGCGCCGTCATCAAACGCGCGCTCGACGCCGGCATCAACTTTATCGATACCGCCAACTGCTACGCCTCTGGCACGAGCGAAGAGTATATAGGCGCCGCCCTGCGTAATCTGGGCATTGCTCGCGAGAACGTCGTGCTGGCCAGCAAGGTGCACTTTAACGAAGGTGGCCTTTCTGCCGCGGCCATCAAGCGCGAAATCGAAAGTTCGCTCAAACGCCTGGGTACCGACTACCTGGACCTCTACATCATCCACCGCTTCGATTACGACGTCCCCATGGAAGCGACCATGGAAGCGCTCAACGACCTGGTGCGCGAGGGCAAGGTCCGCGCGCTCGGCGCCAGCGCCATGTATGCCTACCAGCTGCACAACCTGCAGATCGTCGCGCGTGACCACGGATGGACGCCCTTTACGAGCATGCAGTGCCATTACAACCTGCTGTACCGAGAGGACGAGCGGGAGATGATTCCGGTGTGCCGCCAGTTCGACATGGCCCTTACGCCATACAGTCCCATGGCGTCGGGGCACCTCTGCCGCCCCACATGGGAAAGCTCGAGCATGCGTGGCACCACCGACATGACCATGGCAAGCAAGTATGACCCTGACCGTGCCATCGACATGCCCATCGTTGAGCGCGTGGCCAAGGTCGCCGCCGATCACGCCGTGCCGATGCCGCAGATTGCGCTGGCGTGGCACTGGGCGCGTGGCGTCGAGGCGCCCATCGTGGGTTGTTCCAAGCCCGAGCGCGTCGACGACGCGGTGGCCGCGCTCGACATAACGCTCTCCCCCGCCGAGATCGACTTCCTCGAAGAGCTCTATCAGCCGCACGCGCTCGTTGGTCCCAAAGCCCGTCCCGGCGAAAAGCCGCTTGCCGGCAGCACCAAAGCTAAAGCCACAAAGTGACGACATGGACGACAACATCATCGATGGCCTACGCGATGCCGGCTGCAGCGAAGAGCTTATCGAGCTGTACGGCTCGGCCGCCAGCGATTGCGCGCGCATTTGCCTGCTAAAACGGCATCGCCGCGAGTTGCTCGATGATATTCACTCGGGGCAGCAGAAGCTCGAACACCTTGACTATCTCATCTACCGGCTACGCAGCGCCTCAACCGGATACCGCACAAACAGCACGGCATCGCGGCCACAAGACGGCACCAAATAGCACCTCGCTATAAAACCTGAAACGCAGCAACGAAAGGAATTCCGATGACCAAGGCACTCGTGGCGTATTTCAGTGCAACGGGAACCACGATGAACGTTGCCACTCGCTTGGCTCGCGTAGCGGACGGAGATCTGTTTGCCATTGTGCCCGCCAATCCATACACAAGCGCCGACCTCGACTGGCGCGACAAACAGAGCCGCAGCACGCTCGAGGCTGCCAATCCCTCCTGTCGCCCCGTCATAGCCTCCAGAGTCGAGCACATCGAAGACTACAACACCATCTTTTTGGGATTTCCCATCTGGTGGTACGTGGCGCCGGCGATTGTCAGCACATTCCTTGAGTCTTACGACCTGGCAGGCAAAACGGTCGTCCTGTATGCCACCTCGGGCGGGAGCGGAATGGGCAAGACAGCGTCGATCCTTAGAGCAAGCGCTCCAGGCGCAAAGATCGTTGACGGCGGCATCCTCAACAACGTAAGCGACACCGAACTCGAAAAGTTCGCGGCAAGGTACCTCTAGCACGGCGCGTCGGAGGCCCAAGTCGACAATCCGCCCAAGGCAGAAGCAGTCATCCGGCACCAACTACCCCTCCAGCCGTCCCCGCGCAACGAAGGTGAATGGTTTCCCGAGAAGTGAACGAGTAAAATCGGACCCCCGAAGCATCGACACTTTTGGAAGGCCAATTCCTGCGGTTTTATCACTCAAATCCTGCGGTTTTAGCGTCGAAAAATGTGGGTGCTTCAGGGGTCCAAATTAGGTCGTTCACTTCTCGGGAAAAGTATTAGACCTCGATTTGTCGTGGCCCATAACGAGCAAGGGGGCCGTTCCATGGCGAGCCCATCGAGCCCTCATGGCACTTTTACCGTACGACCATGCGCTCATCGATGGCGGGATTCTCTATACTGAGTCACATATGACGGTATCGCGCCAAAGGAGAACGCCGTGACCACGTCGCAGATATCCCTGCTCGCGCTCATTTCGGTTGGAGGCATCGGCGTCCTGCTTATCGGAGTGAGCATGCTCATGAAAGCCGCCGCTCACAGGAAAGCCAAGGCCTGCACCGCTATGGCCGCAGGAACGGTCATTGACCACCGTTTTATGGGAGAAGGCAGGATGTATCCCGTTTTGGAATACACCGTCGGCGGCGCGCAGTACCACGTGAGAAAACAATTCCGCGGCGTAAAGACCGTACGCTTGTCGGGGCTCCCCGTCCGCTCGCAAACCGCAGCCTACGAAGACGCCAAGGGTTGGCTGCACGTGAAGATGGGACCCGTCGCCCGCCTAAGCACCCTCGCAGAGCAGCTTTGGCCCCTCGGCAGTCAAATGACCGTACACTACGACCCCGACAACCCAGACAAAAGCTATGTCGAACGGCCTATCGTGGGCAACTTTGCCACGCTGATGTTCAACATCGCGGGCTTCTTGCTCATCGCAGTGAGCATCTTGCTCTATGTTCTTATCCAGCGTTAGCCCAGACTGACGCACCCCGCGTCCCGCGCGCCGCAACGACCGCCACGACACCAAGGACCAGCTATGGCTACACTTTCCGAACAAGAACGCAAGCGCATCCAGCGGTACTGCATCTGCCCCAAGGTTGCCGGTGCGGCGCTTGCCATGGCATTCGTGCTGCCCTTTTTGATTATTCCCTTCGAAATGATCGACGACATCGTCTTCCATCACGAAGGCTTCCAAGATACGGGCATGATGGCCGCCTTGGTGCTCGCCGCTATCGAGCTCGTCATATTCTGCTACTGCTCGCTCGCACCGCGCTTTGGCATGCGCGGCAAGCAGTGGAAAGAAATGCAGCACCGACTCGTCGTCGAGCAGACCGAGAAAGACCGCTCGGCACAAATCGCAGGCGTTATCGGTACGCAGGCCGCCGCGCGCCTACTCAAGAACAGCGACAACGAGACCGCGCGCAACCTGGGCGGCGCGGCAGAAGTCGCTGCCGCCGTAGGCGCCGTCGCCACCGCAGCGGACGTACTTACCGAAAGCTATGCCAACGCAAAGGCCATGGCGGAGACCTGTGGCGTGCCCGTCCCCCGTGCAAAAAAGTGGATCATCGCGCTTGTGGCGCTGCCCCTCGTAATCGTGTGCGGTGCCTATATCCCGCAGCTGGCTCAGGGAAACATCGAGATGCAGGAGAACGCCGCGGCCGCGGCCGAGCAGATCGCCATCGCCCGCAAGGCGTTAGAGCCCTCATGCGAGTACGTGTCCGCTGATGACCCTTATGAGCGATATCAAGATTACGGCTATCACGTCCGCGGCTACCTTCACGACGGCGATTCCGATACCCAGAAGACCTATACGTACCTGGATTTCGACAACAAGGGAACGCTCAAGGAAGTGAGTTACATAGCAGAGATCGACCCCAACGCGAGCCTTGAGGACAACCTCGCCCGCATCGAGCTCGACTTGAACGAGCTTTCCTCTGCCGTCCAAACCGTAGACGTCAAGACCGTGAGTCCCGAGCTCCTAGCACCGCAAAAGCTCCCCGAAGAGTTTAGGCAGACTTTTTTGAACGGTTCGCTCTACGAGAGAATCTCCATCAGGACGAGCGACGGCCCCATCAAAACGTACTATTCGTTTGACACAGAGCCCGAGGACGAGTTTGACGAATACACCCATCCAAGCATCCGTATCTCGCTGATGGGCAAAACGAACTAGGCGCAGGAGGTGGCCCGCCCCCCCCTTCCTGCGCCATTTATCGAGAGCAACGCCTGTGACAAAGGAACTGTCCCTTTGTCACATTATTCGGAGCGTAGGGCTTCCACAGGATCCTTTTTGGATGCACTGCGGGCCGGCAGCAGGCCGGCAACGACCGTCAGCAGCACCGAAATCGCGATGAGCACCAGCGCATCCTGCACGGGTAGGCTCATCAGGTTGGGTACTTGTTTGGCAGCAAGCGCCCAGGCATTGACCGGAAAGCTCACGAGTACCACGACGACAATAGCAAAGACGCCGGCAATGAGACCTTCGATAAACGTCTCGGCGTTAAATACGTTGGCCACGTTGCGCTTCGACGCGCCGATCGCGCGCAGGATGCCGATCTCCTTCTTGCGCTCCAGTACGCTGATGTAGGTGATGATGCCGATCATGATGGAGCTCACGACCAGGCTGATGCTCACGAACGCGATGAGCACCAAGCTAATGGTATTCACGATATCAGTCACCGAGCCCATGATGATGCCCATGTAGTCGGTGTACGAGATTGCCTGCTCGTCGTGGCCGGCGGCTTTGACCTGCTTGTTGTACGCATCGATATGATCGAGTACGCGCTCCTTGGCCTCAAAGTCACGCGGGAAAATCTTGACCGAGATGGGGTCCGCTTCATCCGCGTAGCCCAACGTGGTCAGGTTGTTGTCGTAGGTGAGCTTCGACGCCTTGGCGTAACTCATCATGAGCGAACTCAGATCCTCGGCGTCCATGTTGAAGTGAATGGCATTGGCAAAGGCACTCGCGTCCACGTGCATGGCGCTCGCCAGGTTGGCAAAACTCGACGACATCTGCGCCGACATCTGGTCCATAAGACTTGCCGCGCCCGCCTTGAGCTGGGACGATACCGTCGTCGCAATCTGATCGCTGATCGACTTCATCACCTGATCCATAGCCTGCTGCAGATACGGAGCCAGCTGCTTTTGCACATAGTCGGTCATCGCCTGTTGCAGGCGCTCGACCAGGGCATCGCCGCCGAGGGCCTTGAGCTGAGCCAGGCATTGCTGGGCTGCGGCATCATTCTCAAGATACGTCGCGAACGCGGTGGCAAGCTTCGACGCGTCCTTAAGATCCTCGGGCGACAACGCCTTAAACTGCTCCGACTGCAAAAATCCCTCAAACAGCTGGTTGGCAAGCGTTCCCACCTGCTGCATCTGCTCGGGCGTGAGTTCCAAGCCATCGAAGACGCCCGAGAAATCTGGGGCCGGTGCTTTTGCCATGATGTCGCCAAAGTCGATGTCCTTCCCAACACCCGAAAGGTCGATATCCAACCCGGACAAGTCAAGACCCGACAGGTCCATACCGCCGGCCGCACCCGAGAGTGCAGACGCATCAAACGAGAACGCGCTCTTGAGCGCCGCCTCGTCCACACTGAACATGCTGCCCAGATCCACGCCTTGCTTGGCCTCGCTCTGCAGTTCATCGAAAGACTTGCCCGTAAAGACATCCGTCTCGGGATGCGCAAGCTGCTCTTGCACAATCTGCGAAACGGCGGCGCGCTCCATAAGCTGGCGAGTCAGTGCATGCGTATAGGCAATGCCCGGAGACAACGCACTCGCATTGGCTGTCTCGTTAGGTCGCACCACGCCCACAATGCGCACGTCAATACCATCGGCAACCTTGGCGGCCATAAAGTCGGCGTCGCCAGACATGTCGGTCCACATGCCGGTCTCTTCGTTTTTGCGATAGGCATCGGCCGGCGACAGCACCTTAAACGTCGTGGACAGCGCATCGTCGTAGGTAAAATCGGTGCCAGTCTCGGGCGTTTCGACCCCACCGTCAGCCGTCATAGCGCTGTTTACCAGATCGTTGAGCTCATCGATATCCAGCGCACCGATGCTGTAGAGCGTGCAGTCGCCCACCGTGCCGCGGCTCGAAAGCACCATTACGGCTTCGTTAGCAGACGTAGGCCAATGGCCGGCGACGACATCGTACTGGCTGTCGAGCAGGCTCTGGTCGTCAATCATCTCGTTAAAGACCGAGGTTCCCATGGATTCCATGCTCACCGTCGCCGCCGAACTCGCGCCGCCGCTCATGGCCTCGGTCATAGCGTTGGGCACCAGCCGGACAGGCTTCTCATCGCCCTTGCCGGCACGATAGACAACCGGCGATACACCGTAGCCGTACTGAATGGCGTTGACCTCTTTGTCGATGCCGTCGCCACCGGCATCGAGCCATGCCTTAAAGCTCGTCATGTCGTTAGACTTAACGCTCGCAAACATATCCTTTACGGCCGTAACCACGGGAATTTTATCGGTTCCCCGAGCCTTGCTGCCGGCACTGTCGTCGGACGAATCCACATATTCAGGCGAGTCATCATCCGCAGCCCCCTGCCCGCCCATCATGGACGACAGGTCGTAGTCCTGCTTGGAGATCGTAAGCGGGTAACTCGAGAGCGTATCCTCCTCCACCTTTTTGATGTAATTGTTCACGCCATTGGAGAGCGCCAGGATCGCCGCAATACCGATAATGCCAATCGAGCCCGCAAAGGCAGTCATGGCCGTGCGGCCCTTCTTGGTCATGAGGTTTCGAGCAGAAAGCCCCAGCGCCGTCACAAAGCTCATCGAGGTTTTGCGCGTAGGCTTGGCCTCGCGACGCGCGGCCTTTGCTACATCAAAGGGGTCGGAATCGTTGGTGATCTTGCCGTCCGCCAGGTTGACGATGCGCGTGGCATATTGGTACGCCAGCTCGGGATTGTGCGTGACCATGATGACCAGGCGGTCGCGCGCCACGTCCTTGAGCAGATCCATGACCTGTACGGATGTCGTTGAATCCAAAGCGCCGGTCGGCTCGTCGGCCAGCACAATCTCGGGATCATTGATCAGGGCGCGGGCGATAGCCACGCGCTGCATCTGTCCGCCCGAAAGCTGACTCGGGCGCTTGTTCACGTGCGCGCCCAGGCCGACTTTCTCCAACGCCTCGCACGCACGTTGGCGGCGCTCGGCATGCCCCACACCCGTGAGCGTGAGCGCCAGCTCCACGTTTTCCAAAATGGTCTGATGCGGAATGAGGTTATAGCTTTGGAACACAAAGCCGATGCGGTTGTTGCGGTAGGCATCCCAATCGCGATCGTGAAAGTCCTTGGTCGAAATACCGTCGATCAGCAAGTCGCCCGAGTCAAAGTGGTCGAGTCCGCCAATAACGTTGAGCATCGTAGTTTTACCCGAGCCCGAGGGGCCCAGAATGGCCACGAACTCGTTATCGCGAAAAGACAGGCTTACGTTGTCGAGCGCCACCTGCGTAAACGACTGCGTAACGTACCTTTTGCAAATTCCTTTGAGCTCCAGCATGGACGGCAACCTCTCCTGCGCAGGCACCCTGCCCGCTCTCCCCCACCGTTCGTATTCGACGCGTTTGTCCTACTCTATCCCCATTTTTTGCCGGAGCCAGTGAGGAATGTAGGGAACCGCATCAAAAAACGAACGGGACGGCGCCCAAAAAAGAGGCCCCAAGTGGGGCCTCTATATGGTGGAGCTTATCTTGAAAGGCAGCGGACTACTCCACACAGCGACACACGATCCTCGCGATGCTTTACGTGTTTTTTACTGCTCGCTATTCGCAATCGCCTGGTCGATAAGCTTGTCGAGCGCTGCGCGCTGCTCGGCGGAGCTGATGGCTCCCACGATTGGATCCCCTACGATGTTGCCATTCTGATCGATGACATACGTTGTCGGAAACGAGAACAAATTTGACGTAAACTTACCGGCCTCGCTATCCGACTTGAACCAGATGTTCTTATATGTCACGCCCTTCTTGCTCAGCACGTCCTTGGCATCTGCAATCTCGCCCTTGTTGCCATCGAGCGTAAAGGAATTGACGCCCACGACCTGGCCGCCCTTCTCGGCAAGCTCCTGATTCAGTTTCTCAAGATC
The DNA here is from genome assembly GCA_048478035.1 of Collinsella aerofaciens. Lineage (GTDB taxonomy): Bacteria > Actinomycetota > Coriobacteriia > Coriobacteriales > Coriobacteriaceae > Collinsella > Collinsella aerofaciens_CN. The sequence continues at coordinate 153,316 of DBGBCW010000004.1, forward strand.
GCCCAGCTCGCCCACGCACGGCTTGCAAGTAGTGAACCAGAAGTTCATGACGGTGACCTTGTTCTTAGAGAACAGCTCGTCACTGTTCACGTCGTTGCCATCCAGGTCCTTGCCCGTAAAGCTGGGGAACTTCGTCGCCTCGCTCGAAGCATTGGCACCAGCCGTCATGCCAGCGGTCGAAGCGTCGACGCTCTCGCCTGCACTCGGCGTGCTTCCACAGCCGGGGAACTCCTTCTCCAGGCTCTCGAGCTTGTCCTCGATCTCCTTGATCTGCTGTGCACCGGCCTTGAGTGTCTTAAGCTCATCCGCCGTGAACTCATCCTTGGCGCCGTCGATGGTCTTGAGCAGGAAATCGCCGTAATTGCTGCCGTCCTCAATCATTGCCGAGTCTTTATTTGCCGCATTGAATACCTTTTCCCACAGTGCGTTATCACTCGAAAGGATATCGTTCTCCTTTTTCATGAGCTTCGCATACAACTCGGCGGCCTCGTCGGCATTGGTCGGCTTCTGCGCAGTGAGTTCTGCGATCTTAGGATCGGAGCTCGCAGATTCGCTCGCATTGCCGCCGGGCGCCGAGCACGCCACAAGGCACAAGGCCAATACCGGCACCATAAACAGGGCCGCAATCTTAGAAAGCTTCATGGTCATTCCTCCGTTTTGTCGAAGCTTGTTTACTTTTTATCGGCGGCCAGAGGGAGCTTTTCTGCCGACACATCCAGGCCATAGCGATAGCTGATGGCATCGACGGGACAGGCCCCAATGCACTTTCCGCACCGGATGCATTCGGCATGATTGGGTGCGCGGACCACATCAACGTCCATCTGACAAACCTTTGAGCACTTGCCGCACGAGACACATTTGCATGCATCGACCCGAATCCCTAGCAGGGATACCTTATTCATGAGCGCATAGAATGCGCCGAGTGGACAAATCCATTTGCAGAAGGGGCGGTAGAACAAAACGCTCAGCACTGCCACGACAATGAGAACGACAAGTTTCCAAGTAAAGAGCTGTCCCAACGCAGATCGAATGCCAGCATTGGCAATGGCCAGAGGAATGGCGCCCTCGAGCACACCCTGTGGACAGATGTACTTGCAAAAGAACGGATCTCCCATCCCCAGATCGTTAACCACCAGCACAGGTAGCACTACCACGGCAAACAGCAGCACAAGGTATTTGATGTACGTAAGCGCCTTGAGCCTTTTTGTCGAAAGCTTTTTGCTGGGAATCTTGTGAAGCAGCTCCTGCAGCCAGCCAAACGGGCACAAAAACCCGCATACAAATCGTCCCAGCAGCACACCGAGCAAAATGAGCGTACCGGTAACGAAGTAGGAGAAGTTAAACTTAGATGAACCCACCACCGATTGGAACGACCCGATGGGGCACGCGCCCGATGCCGCGGGGCACGAATAGCAGTTAAGCCCGGGTACGCAGACTGTTTTTCCCGCGCCCTGATAGATGCCGCCTTTGGCAAAGTTTGGCAGGTGAATGTTGGTAATAAGCGTTGCCGCCGCCTGAATGAATCCGCGAAATCTGGCCAAAACATGCGACACAGTGTTTTTTCTTTTATCCAATTCCGATACACTCCAAGCACAGCCTAATCGCCTTGGCCAGCACGGCATCCGCCTCGCCACGCATAACGCCAAAGCAAACCATGGCCACACCGACGATCAGCAACGCAACCTGCATTACAGGTTTTACCGCTTTAAACAACCTGACCACTCCTTTCGTTACGCGACCATTGGACCATATCGACTATAAAATCCGTGTTAAGCGCGATTTGAAATGTGCAAGGAGACTGTTATGCGTATTTTAATCGTCGAAGACGAGCGGGCGCTGTGCGATGCAATCGCACGCAGCTTGCGAAACTTGGCATACAGCGTCGACTGCTGTCACGACGGACAGGAAGCGCTCGACCTACTGGACGTTGAGGCCTTCGACCTCGTGGTACTCGACCTCAACCTTCCCCGTATCGACGGCATGACCGTACTCAGGGAACTTAGGAAAACTGACTGCGAGACTAAGGTACTGATTCTGTCCGCACGTGGCGAAGTATCCGATAAAGTCGCCGGACTCGATGCCGGCGCCAACGATTACCTCACCAAGCCGTTTCATCTGGACGAGCTTGCGGCAAGGATTCGTAACCTTACCCTCAGACGCTTTACACAAAGCGACATAGTTTTAACCTGCGGAAAGCTCAGCTTTGATACCAAGGCGCGCATCGCTTCCGTGGACAGCGAGGCTTTATTTCTTACACGCAAGGAAACGGGAATCTTGGAATACCTGATGCTTAATCAGGGGCGTCCGGTAAGTCAGGAGGAGCTTATCGAGCACGTTTGGGATAGCAGCGTGAACAGCTTTAGCAACGCAACCCGCGTTCATATCTCGTCGCTCCGCAAAAAGCTACGCAGCGCTTTGGGATACGACCCAATTCGCAATCGGATTGGAGAGGGCTACGTTATGGAGGATAGCGAATGAAAAGGCTTTCGCTGCAATGGCGCATAACGATTATGACGGCACTGCTCACGTGTGCGGCATGCGTGCTGACGAACTGCCTGGTCGGCTATACGGGCATGCGCTACATGGATGCCATCGGCAGTGACATCTCGGCCTTTAACGCAACCGGCGAAGATTCGCCCCAGGCGTTCGACCCAACGAAAGCGACCCCCGATGACAAGGTCACGATCGTCGTAAACGACGCACAGGAGTCTTTTGGCACGACAACCTGGTACATCACGGCTGGAGTCACGCTCCTTGGCGGCGTGCTGACATACTTTGTGAGCGGCCGCGCACTCAAGCCGTTACGAGATTTTGCCGCCCAGGTAGAGCGCGTGCAGCCTGACAACCTAAGCGAAATCAGACTCAGTGAAGATGTGCCCACCGAGCTACAACGATGCAGCGCCTCTTTCAACGATATGATCGCCCGTCTTGGCGAAGGGTTCTCTGCACAGCGTCAGTTTACCGGCAACGCCGCGCACGAGCTGCGCACCCCGCTCGCCCTTATGCAAGCACAGATTGAGCTATTCATCTCCGAGCACTCCGGTTTGCAACCCGAAACAGCCGAGCTGCTCGGCCTGCTACAAGAACAAACTGAGCGCATGTCTCGAATGACCAAGGTATTGCTCGAGATGAGTGAGCTCCGCAGCGTTCCTTGCGAGGATGATGTTGAACTCGGTCCTCTGTCCGAAGAGGTCCTCACCGACCTTGCGCCACTTGCCGAGGATAAGGACATAACCCTCGATTGCGCCGGAGACGCTTTGGCAATCGGAAGTGATACGCTCCTCTATCGGCTGGTGTTCAATCTGGTCGAAAACGCCATCCGTTACAGCCGCTCCGGCTCGACTGTCAACGTCTCCATCCGCGACAACGACAGCCACGTGTTCCTGCGAGTCGAGGACCAGGGCCCGGGAATACCCAAGCAGTACCGTGAGAGCATCTTCCAACCGTTCTTTCGCCTGGATAAATCCCGCAGCAGGGCATACGGCGGCGCAGGACTCGGGCTAGCGCTCGTTTGGGAGATTGCAGCGCTTCACGGTGGCACGGTAGAGGTCGAAGCAAGTTCCGAGAACGGGACCACCATGCTCGTAAGCCTTCCAAAACGATCCGCAGCGTCAACCGAACAGTAAAACGAAAGGGGTCCCGAGCAACAGGAGTACAATTGCTGCATTGTTGCCAGCTGTTGGGAGATGGAAGATGGACTGCGATGGCTACCCATGCGTTCCCATGCCGTTGATGTGCACCGCCTTTGTGCCGGGGCAGATTGACGCTGCGGTTGCAGGCATTTCCGACCCCGATTCGCGCGCCATTGCCACGGCAGAAGCGTTGTACTTTCGCGGGCAGGCCACCCTTGCTGCGAAGACGGCGCGCCCCTATCTTGACGCCACCGATCCCGCGCTGCGCTATTCCGCATGCTTTATCTGCGGATACGCCAGTCTGTCGCTCAACCGTATCGCCGACGCCCGCCGGTGCCTTGCTGGCATCCTCGATACGCCGGCCGACGAGGAGTCGCCCGCCGTCCACGCCACGCATATCCTGTTCGCCTCGGCCGCGAGCGTCCTGCTGCACTTGCCCTCCCCGTATTCTGCCGAAGAGTTTTATCCACTAGCGGCGCATCTGCCCGAAGGTCTGCGCCTGTTCGCCAGCTACGTGATGGCGCACGCCTTGTATCTGCGCGGCGAATACGGCCGCAGCCTGGGCATGGCGGAAAATGCCCTGATCATGAAACAGGGAAGCTATCCCATCTCGGAACTGTTCCTGCACCTGGCAGCTTCCATGGCATGCATGAGCCTCAAGGACATCGACGCCGCAAAGGCACACTTCGGAGCCGCTTGGAACATTGCGCGCCCCGACGGCCTTATCGAGCTCATTGGCGAGCACCACGGTCTTTTGCAGGGGCTCATCGAGGCATGCCTAAAATCGCAATACCCAGACGATTTCGCACGTATCATCGAGATTACGTATCGATTCAGCTACGGCTGGCGGCGCATCCACAACCCCGATTCAGGCGAGGACGTGGCCGACGATTTAACGACCACGGAGTTCACCATGGCCATGCTCGCCTGCCGCGGATGGACCAACGCCGAAATCGCACGCCACATGGAAGTTTCGCCGGGCACCGTTAAAAACCGCCTATCAGGAGTGTATGCCAAACTTGGTATCGGAACTCGCGCCGAGCTGGTCGCGCATATGTTGCGTTAGCGACCGGGCCGCCAAGCGCATCGAACGCGTTCCGGAACCCGGCGCTTCGCTCGATTAATTTGGACATTTTGACCCTTGAATGGCACTACCGCCACGTGGCGCCTTCTCGCAAAATTGGATTATTTCCACCGATACCTGCGGGATGGGAGCCAAAGATGCTTGATCGCCGTTCGTTACTTGTTGCCGGAGCGTCCTCGCTGGCGAGCATTATGTTGCCGCGCGTGCCGGGAAGCGCAAACGCCTTCATACTGCCGTTCGCCCCCACCGAGGCATACGCCGATGAAGATGATCCCTTCAAGGTCTTGGTGCTCTCGCGTACCATGTTTGGTGTGGTCGTGGTCGACGTCGCCAACAAGAATACGCCCATCACGGGCGCCCAGGTCACGCTCACATCGCGCTATGCCGCAGGCAAGCAGCTCACCGCCACGACCGATGACGAGGGCACAGCCATCTTTGAAATCGCGCCGCTTTCGGAAGGCTACGTGGACGAGGCAACGCTTCTCGACGCGTACGACTTTAACGGCGGTATCTCCATCAGCATGAAAGGCTACCGCGATGTCGAGATTCCCCTCGCGCGTATCCAGGGTGGCACCGCCATAACCGCGCCCACGCGTCCGCTTTCCGACGGCGAGCCGTACTTCCGCCAGCTCACATTCGACGAATGGGACATCCAGTACGCCGACGCTACGTTCATGGCATTGCCGAAGGACGACACGGCAAACGACCAACCCAACACGCACGCCTTTACCGTGCAGGCACATCTGCCACAGGGTGGACAGGCAACGCTGCGCATCAACAAGGTAATGCCCGACACGAGCAGCTCACCCGAAACCGTCACGCAGATTGGCCAAGTCAAGGCCAGCGCATCGGGCACGAATAATCTGGCGACGTTCACACTCGAAGACAAGTTCCTCGATGCAGCGTCAAACCTTCTGGAGGAAGGATGCAAGCTGCGCTTTGTCCTCGACTATCAGGGCAAAACCTATACACTCTCCTCCCCCATGGCCGTTGTCACCGCGCCGGCCGCAAAGGCAGAATCGGGCTCGACCACCATCATTCCCACTACCATGGACCAAGAGATCACTCCGTTTGATTTTCCGGCGGCGTTTCCCTGCATCGGCGGCAATAAGTTCACGTGCTGGATGCCCACATTTCCGATCCTCTTCGATTTCTCGTTTGCCGGATACGTGCTGTTTGGCGGAGGATACAAACCGGTCGGCTACATGAACGATTCGGGCAATCCGGATCCGGAATACTGGAAGAAATCGCCGCGTGAGTCGGGCGCCAAGCAGGCAAACCGCTACCTCGACGAAATGGAGGGGAAGTGGAATCAGTATAAGAGTATGAGTGCCGGTTCGGGCACCGATCCAAGAAACACCAAGCTGCTTCGTCACCATTGCACGCTGCTGTTTACGATGGATATCGCCACACAGCTGTACGGCTCGCTCGCCTACGATTGGGTGGGCAAAACCTGGGGCAACAACAACGACCCCGCATACGGCAATATTAAGGCCCTCTTCCAGGTAAGAACCGACCTCAATTGGACCGAGCAGTTTACCCTAGGACCGGTGCCGTTTTTCCTAAACGTCAACCCTTGGGTGCTGGCAAAACTGGCGCTCGCCGTGGGCGCCCACACGCACGGTAGCGGCGCGGCGTTTTTCAAGAACATTTCGCTCGACTATTCCAACACGTCGGGATCGTTCACCATCCAGATCGGGCTTGCCGTCACCTTTGGCGCCGGCGTTGCAGGCGTCGCCTCGTCTGCCGTGCGCGGCGCCGCATCCCTCACGCTGTTCATTGGGTACGAGAAGGCAGATGGACACCAGCTTCCGCGGCTGCGCGTGGGTGCAGACGTCGATGTCGATGTGATACTCCAGTTCGTAATGTTCAAGTGGACCACCAAGGCTTGGTCGGGGTCGTGGCCCACACTCCTCGATTCGTGGAATATGTCGGTGAACAATGGCGACCAGTATGTACTCCAGCGCTCTGAGCTCGCATTGGGTGGAGATACGCCTTATACGCTGGATGCCCGCTTCGGCACGCCCGGCAACATCGAGGCGGGCGTGCCGCAATTTATCGCATCGGCCACCATCGTCACCAACGCCGAGCTACTCGCACGCGCCGAGGTTAAGGCCACCGCCGTAAACGTCGCGCCTGTCGTGCGCGATTGGGATCAAGCGGTCACGCGCATTGAGCTCGAGGCGGATGCAGAAAGCGACGACACGGGACAGATCGAGCATTTCGTCCACGCACTGATAGGGAACGACGAAAACGCCGCGCCGATGTATGAGTACATCTATATCGGGCAGGCGACGAACGCTGTTGCGGACCCCAACGCCAATTCTGCTGGTGTATCGGAGGACGAGCGTGGCGGCATCAAGCCCTCGAGCGACAACGTGCTGTTTTCCGGCGTGCTCAGCGAAGCTCACATGAAGCTGGCAATGATCGCCGGCGTAGAATGCCTGTTCCGTATCGCCTCGGTGCGCTACGGCGACAATGGCCGCTCGCGCCTGGTGGTGCACACAAAGGCAAACGGCACGTGGTCCGCTCCCACGCCCGTGGACTTCCCCCTTGGGTTTGGCGAGGGCGACGTGGAGCGCACCGGCATATTCGATTACGACTTCGACGTGGTGGAATATACAGACGGGAGGGGAAACCAGGACGCTTACGTGCTGCTGGTCTCGGGCGAGCGCCCCGCCGGTGACAACACCCTTTTCGATACGGCGAGCACATCCGGCATACTGTCCGTTGTGCGCCTGCGCATAAGCAACGACGGAGTTCGCGTGATATCGCACACGTCGTGGCGCAGCATCTCGCGCGGCCGCCTTCAGGAGGATGGCTACCATTGCCTGCAGTGCCCGCGTATCACGGTGGGCAAGACGCTGGTCGACGGGCGCCTGTCGGGTGCCTACCTCCACCGCCGCGGAACCACCGCGGAAAAGGCGCTCGGCAGCGAGGCTGAGGTTGCGCTGGAGTGCTTTACCCTGTGGTCGGACGTTTCGGGCGACAGCCTGACGTTCCGTCAGGTCCTCCGCTTTCCGCAGGCACCGTCGAGCATCGAGCTGGGCTCGCCCGAGAATATCAACGGCAAAATGGTGGTGCCCGTTGCGTACGAGACTGCAGACGGTTGCGGCTGCGCATCGTACGCCGTGATCGGCCAGTCCATTGCAGGCTGGGGCGTTATGTCACCAGACGCCACGGTGCCCCATGCGGTGCCGTGGCCGCAACATTCGGGCTTTTTGGCTACCGTCAACGAGCAACTGCAGCATATTACTTGGACGCGAGGCGCGGCGGCATTTGCGTCGGAGCCCGTGGGGGCCGCAGGCTGTGGCCCGGCATCGTTTAGCGTAAGCAACAACGGCCGGTGCGTGCTTTATGTAGAGAACACCGACGGCAAGGTGGGACAGACCTACGACGAAGAAGGCAACCCGGTAGCAGTGATGGGCAAGCACTTCCGCATCTTCGCCAGCACTTTAGCAGGCGATCTGTTCACGGAGCCGTTCGTGATGTGCGAGCTGGACCATCCCGTCGACCAGATAACGACTTTTTTGACGTCGGGAGGCATGCTCTCCGCGCTCGCCACACACATTGTGAGCGCAGAGAAGAGCGAGGCAGAGCTGCACGGCATCGAAGTGCCCTTGGTGGCGTGTGCCACTCCAACGGGCGCGGTCGCTACCTCGGGCGCGGTGGTGCCCGGAGCAGCAGGTGAATCCTTTATGGTCACGGTGCGAAACGACGGCAACACCTTGCTGACCGCCGGCACGATCGATCTGTACCGAGAGGGTTCCAGCCAGCCGTTCTCCAGCGCATCCATCGGATTCGGAGTGAACGCACGCATGGCTTCGATCTACGATCCAGAGCTTGCCGAGGACGCTTCGGCCAACGACATGGCACACGTGAAGTACGCGCTCGAGACGCTGGGCGCACGTTTTGCAACGCACCCGCTGGTAGCCGACAACGGCAACGCCGTGCTGGCACCGGGTTGCACGGCACAGTTCCGCATGAGCTTCGCCATTCCCGAGAGTTGGAGCGACGAAGTGGGCAAACGCGTAACGCTGTATGCGAAGGCGCGTAATCTGGTAGCGCTCGATCCCGTAACGCTTGAGGAAATTCGACCGGGCGCAAACTCGGCGCTGGGTGCCGTACTGCACGAGCTTCATGTGCCCGACGCGGTATGCGAGCGCTCGGAAGTTCAGGTCGGCATATGCGACAACGCGGATACGACAGGACTTCACGACGCCCCGATGACGGCGGACGGCGATGGTGGCTCGAGTGGCGGCGGTACTGACGAGGACGGCGGCTCCGGCGGAAGCAGCTCCGACAGTGGCAAGGACCACGGCAATAACAAGCGCTCTGGAAAAGCGGGCGCGCTTGCGGGCACGGGCGATGTCAACGCTCCCCTTACGGCAGCCGCTGCAGCACTCGCCGCGGCAGGCGCCGGCCTCATCGCCTACAGCGCCCGCCGCACGGCGCTCGAGATCGACACCGCCAATGAGGCCAATTCGGATAGGCCTCGCTAGCTCCTAGTTACTTTTGTGAGAGGCGCCGACTCGGCTCATCGAACATCAAATGGGCTGGTTCTGAATACCCAGAGCCAGCCCATTACGCATTAGATGTCGTCAGAGGAGTCGAGTTCTGCCTCGAGCTTGGCACGGCGTCTTTTCGCCGTGAAAAACGTTGCGCACAGGGCAGCAAACGTGGCCGCGAAAATCGTCGCACCGCAGAACACGCCCGTGGCCAGGTTCGCCAACCAAAAGACGCTTTCGAGCGGTACGATCTGCGCCTCAGCGATACAGCGCATTGCGGCAATAACAAGAGCGAACGCGGCGCCGCTAAGACCGCTGACAAGCAGGAAATATCCAACAGGAAGATGCTCGGTTTGCCCAAAACGATTGGTATCGACATAGCCCTTCCGCGTTTGCAGTCCTGCGCAAATCAACATCACGAGAACGAGCCACAAATACATGGCTGCCTCGAACGGCGTTGCAAAGCCATGCGGCATTTCACTGGCGTCGCTGTGAACCCACGCAACCTGTCGAGCTATAAACTGGTAGAAAAAGATCATCAACATGCCAAACGAAAGCAGCACGAAACCAATCTTGTAGATCTTCGCGCTCTCGGCCTCCAGGCGCTCATCCTTTGGGCCGGCATATTCACGCCACTTTTGCACGAGTTTTAAATCTTCAAATTTCATAGCGAACTCCTAAAGAGCGTCAGGGTCGACGTCGCTCTCGTCTTCCCAAAACAAGTCGTTCAACGTAACGCGTAGCGCTTTACAGATTGCCACGCACAAATTGAGCGTGGGGTTGTAGCCGCCCGCCTCGATCAGGCCGATGGTCTGGCGCGTAACGCCCACGGCCTCGGCCAGGTCAGCTTGCGAAAGGCCAACCGCCGCGCGCGCCGCCTTCATGCGTAGGTTCCTTTTGCCCGGCATGGAGTTCCTTTCGTAGTAATGGACAGATATCCGTTGCAACATGACAGAAATATATTGCATCCATCAAAGGATGTCAACTATATCTGTCATTATGGAAACCATGTTCGTCATCGCCATGCGGACATTACAACTTCGGTTCACTATTCAAACTTACTCGGACAGAACCGACTCGGTTTTGTCCGAGTAAACTAGAGCATAAACTGATTCATGCGATACAATTAACTCGGACAAAACCGAGTCGGAAGGAACCGAGTAAGTGGAATTCATTGGCAGGGAGCGTGAACTCACCCGTATTAAGAAAACGCTCAAAGTAACTGAGCAGCGCAATGTTCTCATTTACGGCAGGCGTCGCGTCGGAAAAAGTGAGCTCATCAAGCAGGCGCTAACCGATTTGTCGGACGTCGCAACGGTCTATTACGAGTGTCGCCAAACCTCCGAGGCAGACAACCTCGAGAGTCTGTCCGTCCTTGTTGCTGAAGCGCTGAGCTTTCCTCCGCTCGCCTTCACAGGCATCCGCGAGCTCATCGAATTTCTGTTTGCCCAAGCCAAAGACAAGAACATTACCCTCGTTCTCGACGAATACCCCTACTTGAGAGATGCGGTTAAAGGCTTGGACAGCATTCTTCAGACCTCAATCGACGCCCACAGGGAAGACTCACGTTTAAACATTGTCCTGTGCGGCTCCTACGTTGAGATTATGAAATCCCTCATCGAGCATGAAAGCCCCCTCTACGGGCGAATTGATCTCGCACTTGAGCTTAAGCCCATGGATTACTTTGACGCTGCGAAGTTCTATCCCGCGTTCTCGCCCGAGGACAAGGTGCGGCTCTATAGCGTTTTTGGCGGCATCCCCTTTTACAATCGCCTCATCGATCAATCCCAAAGCGTACGCGACAACATCATCGAGCTCGTCACGGAACCTGGCGCCCGCTTAGAAAGCGAGGTGCCGTCCTATCTCAACGCCGAGATCTCGAAGATGACCAACGCCAACGAAGTTTTCGGGGCTCTCGCACAAGGTTACTCCCGTTGGGGGGACGTGCTGGCACAGTCGCATGTCTCGAGCGGTCCGGCCATGGCAGACGTGCTCGACAAGCTCATGTCACTCGAAATCGTCCAAAAGCGTGCACCCATCAACGACCCTACGAACAAGCGCAAGTCTGGCTACTTTGTAGTGGACCCACTTTCGCTCTTTTACTATCGCTATGTTTTCCGCAATGCCTCAGCGCGTCAGCTGCTCGACCCGGAAGTCTTCTATGATCGTCACGTCTCCCAAGACTTCGAGGAAAACTACGTTCCTCATATGTTCGAGGAGATCTGCCGTCAATACCTCGTGCGGCAGAACAGGACCGGCAAGATCGAACCGGCTTTCGACGCCATAGGCAAGTACTGGTACGGCGATCCCGCAAACAAAACGAGCGGCGAATTCGACGTGGTAACGCAAGACCCCGAGGGCTACGCATTCTACGAAGCAAAGTTCCGCAAATCCCCCGTCACGCAAAAAATGGTCGACGAGGAAATCACCCAAGTCGAGGCAACGGGGCTCAAGTGCCATCGCTATGGATTCTTCTCCCGTTCGGGCTTCGAAGCTGGCGAAAGCGATCGAACCGTCTTCATCAACCTGCCGCAGATGTTTGAATAGGACAGGCTCCTCCCGCATCCCGAGCATTCATTATCTAATCGAACGATTGTTCGATGGATTTCGTGTTGGTTGGAATCGCCCACGGGCTGGGCTATGCTACCTTGACTATCTATACGACTTAAATACACAAGAGGAAGTACCAAGAGAGCGAGCATGGCAAAAAACACCGCAAACTATGGTAACGACAGTATTCGTCAGCTCAAGGACGAGGAGCGCGTACGCCTGCGCCCCGCCGTTATCTTTGGCTCGGACGGGCTCGACGGCTGCGCGCATGCCGCCTTCGAGATCCTGTCCAACGCCGTTGACGAGGCGCGCCAGGGCTACGGCAAGCTCATCACCCTTACCGCCTTTCGCGATGGCTCCATTCAGGTAGAGGACAACGGCCGCGGCTGCCCGCTCGACTGGAACCCCTCCGAGAAGCGCTTTAACTGGGAGCTCGTCTTCTGCGAGCTCTATGCCGGCGGCAAGTACAACAACAACCAGGGCGGCGACTACGACTTCTCGCTCGGCACCAACGGCCTGGGCTCCTGCGCGACCCAGTACGCTTCCGAGTACATGGACGTTACCGTCTGGCGTGACGGCAACAAGTACTCCTTACACTTTAAGAAGGGCAAGGTCGTAGGTGCCAAAAAGAAGGCACTCGAGATTGAGCCCAGCGACGAGGACCGTACCGGCACCACCATCAAATGGCGCCCCGATCTTGAGGTCTTTACCTCCATCAGCATCCCCCACGATTGGTATCGCGAGACCATGCGCCGTCAGGCCGTGGTCAACGCCAACGTGACCTTCCGCCTGCGCATTGAGGGCGACGATGGCGAGTTTTCCGAAGAGGACTTTTGCTACCCCAAGGGCATCGAGGACTACGTGCTCGAAAAGGTCGGTACCGACTACCTCACCGAGCCCTTCTTTATCGAGGCCGACCGTCGCGGTCGCGATCGCGAGGACCTGCCCGATTACAACGTCAAGATTACCGCGTGCATGTGCTTCTCGCGCACCTTCATGATGCAGGAGTACTACCACAACTCATCGTGGCTCGAGAACGGCGGCTCACCCGAGAAGGCGGCCCGTAGTGCTCTGACCAGCGCCATCGATGCCTACATTAAGCAACAGGGCAAATACAACAAAAACGAGAGCGGTATTAAGTGGCAGGACGTCCAGGACTGTCTGGTGCTGGTGACCAACTGCTTCTCCACCCAGACGTCCTACGAAAACCAGACCAAGAAGGCCATCAATAACCGCTTTATCCAGCAGGCCATGACTGCCTTCTTTAAGGAGCGTCTCTCGACCTACCTGATCGAGAACAAAGACGCCGCCAACAAGATCATGGAGCAGGTGCTCATCAACAAGCGCTCGCGCGAGAATGCCGAGAAGACACGCCAGAGCATCAAAACCAACCTGCAGCAGAAGACCGACATGGCCAACCGCGTGCAGAAGTTCATCGACTGCCGCTCCAAGGACAAGAGCCGCCGCGAGATCTACATCGTAGAGGGCGACTCGGCAGCAGGTGCCATTCGCACGTCGCGCGATGCCGAGTTCCAGGGCGTTATGCCCGTCCGCGGTAAAATCCTCAACTGCCTGAAAGAGGACTACCCGCGCATCTTTAAGTCCGACATCATCATGGACCTCATGCGCGTGCTGGGCTGCGGCGTGGAGATCAAGGACAAGCGCATCAAGAACCTCGGCGCCTTTGACCTGGACAACCTCAATTGGAACAAGGTCATCATCTGTACGGACGCCGACGTCGACGGTTACCACATCCGCACGCTCGTGCTCACCATGCTCTACCGCCTGGTGCCCACACTTATCGACGAGGGTTACGTGTATATCGCCGAGTCGCCGCTCTACGAGATCAACTGCAAAGAAAAGACCTACTTTGCCTACACCGAGCTCGAGAAGAACGGCATCCTTAAGGAGATCGGCGACCAAAAGTGCTCCATCAACCGCTCCAAGGGTCTTGGTGAGAACGATCCGGACATGATGTGGCTCACCACCATGAACCCCGAGACGCGTCGTCTGATCAAGGTGGAGCCCGAGGACGTCACCAAGATGGAGACCATGTTCAACCTTTTGCTGGGCAACGACGAGGCAGGCCGCAAGCGCCATATCTCTGAGCACGGCAAGGAATACCTGGACCAGCTGGACCTGCAATAGCAGCAAATCGATAACGACGGCCCATAAGAAGTTCAAGAGGATATCGTGGCAAAGAAGAAGACGAAGAACCAGCCAAAGAAAAAGCAGGTCAACGCCGAGAACGTCATCGGCCTGCACTCTGAGGTCACCGATCAGCCGATCACGCAAACGCTCGAGGTCAACTACATGCCCTACGCTATGAGCGTCAACGTCTCGCGTGCGTTCCCCGAGATCGACGGCTTTAAGCCCTCGCACCGCAAGCTGCTCTACACCATGTACAAGATGGGTCTGCTCAAGGGCGAGCGCCAGAAGAGCGCCAACATCGTGGGCCAGACCATGAAGCTCAATCCGCACGGCGACGCCGCAATCTACGAGACGATGGTGCGTCTGGCAACCGGCAACGAGGCGCTGCTCGCCCCCTTCGTGGAGTCGAAGGGCAACTTTGGCAAGTACTATTCGGGCGACCTGAGCTACGCCGCCTCACGTTATACCGAGGCCAAGCTCTCCCCCATCAGCGCCGAGATCTTCAAGGACATCGACAAGGACCCGGTCGACTTCGTCGATAGCTACGACGGCGCCATGAAGGAGCCGCGCCTGCTGCCCACCACGTTCCCCAACATCCTCGTCTCGGCCAACAAGGGCATCGGCGTCGCCATGGCGTCCGACATCTGCGGTTTCAACCTCAACGAGGTCTGCACCGCCACCATGCACTACCTGCAGGACCCTGACTGCGACCTGCTCGAGTACATGCCCATGCCCGACTTCTCGACCGGCGGCGAGATCATCTACCGCCGCGAGGAGATGGAAAAGATTATCGAGACCGGCCTGGGCAGCTTCCAGATCCGCTCCCGCTGGCGCTGGATTCCCGAAGAGCGCATCATCGAGGTCTACGAGATCCCCTACACCACCAAGACCGATGTCATCATCGAGCGCATCGTCAAGCTCTCTAAGGAGGGCAAGGTCAAGGAGATCGCTGACATCCGCGACGAAACCGACCTCTCGGGCTTGCGCATCGCCATCGACCTTAAGCGCGGCGTCGACCCCGACAAGCTCATGGCCAAGCTCTATCGCTCGACCACGCTGCAGGATTCGTTCTCGTGCAACTTTAACGTGCTGGTCGACGGCTATCCCCGCGTTATGGGCGTGCGCCAGATTCTGCACGAGTGGGTCAAGTGGCGTATTGAGTCCACGCGTCGCCGCATTAACTTTGACCTGGGCAAAAAGTCCGAGCGCCTGCACCTTCTGCACGGCCTCGAGGCAATTCTGCTCGACATCGACAAGGCCATCGCCATCATCCGCGGCACCAAACTCGAAGCCGAGGTCGTGCCCAACCTTATGAAGGGTTTCGACATCGACGAGACCCAGGCCGAGTTTGTCGCCGAACTTAAGCTCCGCAACATCAACGAGGAGTACATCCTCAACCGCACCAAAGACATCGCTAAGCTCGAGGGTGAGATTGCCGAGCTTGAGGAGATCCTCTCCAGCGAGGACAACATTAAGAAGGTCATCAGCGACGAGCTGGCGGCGGTCAACAAGAAGTATGTGATGCCGCGCCGCACGGGTAGGATCGAGCCCCATGAGGTTATCGAGGTAAGCTTGGAGCCCGAGGTCGAGGAGTACCCGGTCACCATCATGCTCTCGCGCGATGGCTACCTTAAGAAAATGACGGACCGCGTGCTCAAGAAGGCCACTACGCTCAAGTACAAGGACGGCGATAAGCCCTTTATCGAGTTCCCGTCCTCCAACACGCACGAGCTGCTCGTGTTTACCAACAAGAGCCAGGTGTACAAGTGCAAGGTTGCCGCGTTTGAGGACACCAAGTCGGCCCAGCTGGGCTCGTACCTGCCGACCGATCTTGAGATGGAACCCGACGAGAGTGTCATCTGGGTCATCGACCCCGAGGACTACAAGGCCGACGTGTTGTTCGTCTTTGAGAACGGCCGCGTGGTGCGCGTCGCGCTTTCTGGATACGTCACCAAGACCAACCGCAAGCGCCTTAAGAACGCCATCTACGGCGGCAGCAAGCTGCTGTATGCCCAGGTGCTCAAGGAGGACCGCAACATCGCGCTGGTCTCGAGCGACTACCGCCTGATGAACTTCAACACGTCGCTGCTCAAGACCAAGACGACTACCAACACGCAGGGTGTCCAGGCCTTTACGGCCAAGAAGGGCCGCTCGGTCACCACCGTCGGCACAACCGAAGAGATCCTTGGCGCCGGCGTCTCGGCCGAGAAGTTCACCGCGCAGAGTCTGCCCTCCGCCGGTGCCCTCATGAAAGAAAACGACATGCCGAGTCTGTTTGACTAGGACGACGGCAGAACCGCCATAGTTTTACAAAGCAGCGGGGCCCGGAGCGCAGCAATATCGCGCCCCGGGCCCCGCTCGTTGCGGAGGTCATCCTCGGAAATGTCGACGATACGGGGGCTTCCCGCACCGTCCTAAGCCGTTAGCAAAACTCGCAAAAGTTAGCAAAAGTTGCAAAAATTAGCAAAACTTGCAAAGGAGCCACCATGGAGTACAGCAAATGGCTCCGCCATGCCAGGCATGCTCGAAGATATTATCGAGCGAACCAAAGAAGCGGCAGATAGCTACCTTTCACAGTCTCACGCGCGCATGAACGGCGTTCAAATTGGTCCAGTGGGCATCGATTGGACATATGTTCAAGAAGCCCAGGGCAACTGGCGCACGTGCATGAATGGCATCTTCAGGCAACTCGAGAAGCATGGCATCGGGCTTCTCTCGAAACGACCTATCGAGAGCTTTCCGATAAAGACATTGAGTTTTTGCTCGCGATGCTGCCCGATTCTGGCCCCAGCAGGGTCTCGGAGATAGCCAAACGCATGGGCGTCGCCAGCAACTACACAAGCCAATACAAACGCCGCCTCCTGGAGGACGGCGTCATTGGAGAGCGCGGGCGTGGTCTCGTTGGCTTTGACATTCCCGCGTTCAGGGAATTCTTGAACGAGAAGGCGTTTTAGCACGCCGGAATTGTCCGCGGAAGCATCAACGCATGGCAATCAGCATTCCTCTTGGTAAGGATAGCAAGCATTTTCCACCAACACCGATTGCCATGCGTTCTTCTTGTCCTTAGGCGAGCTTGCGAGCGAGCTCTCGCACCTCTTCCAACTTGGGCGAGGAGGCCATGCTGTCGCGCTCGGTCATGCCGCTAATGGTGACAATGCCCTGGTCCTCCCACTTGCAGTACGCGCATGTGGCCCTATACATAGCAATCGCCGCATCATAGACGCCCTCGCTGTGGCTATCGAGCAAAAGGGCCGTCTTGGTGAACGGGAAGCCTGTAGCACCGAAGGCGTACAGGCGGTCGATGGCGGCCTTCTCCTGCGCAGTGATATCAAACCAGTAGATAGGCGAAGCGAAGACAACCATATCGGCGCCTTTCAGCGACTCGATCACGTCGGCCATGTCATCCTTCTGCACGCAAGTGCCCTCATGGGCGAAGCAATACTGACACCCCAGGCAACCAGCGATTTTCTTGCTGGCAACACGGACGACCTCGACCGTATTGCCGCCCTCACGCGCGGTCTCGGCAAACGCCTCGACCATGGTGTCGGTATTGGCGCCCTTGCGCGGGCTACCACTCAATACAACGATATTCATAAGAATCTCCCTCCTTCATGCCGCAGGCGCGCGGCATATTTTTTGTTTTAACCAAAACAGATGGAGCTATGCAGTCGCCTCGTTTCAGCTACTTCCACTTAGTAATAGGAGCCACTGGTCAAAAGCCTGTCAACATCAAAACAAGTTTTCAATCTATCGATTCTACGTGAGGCAATGGTCCCCATTTGATGCCCGCACTGTTTGCGCACTAGGGAGCAAAAGAATCTGGCCGCCGCTCAAATAAGATCACCGCCATCTTGCATAAACGACGCCATGTTAAGGTGCCTGACGCCATCCCTCTCCTGCAATAGAGGATCAAGCGTGAACAAGTAGCGCGGATACCCATCCCTGATGTGGCCGAACGGCCTGTACTCGCGCTCCTCGACGCCTCTGTCGGCAATCGACATAGAGACCTGGATGTAGGCGTAAGCATTGCGCCTACGAGCGATGAAGTCACACTCGAGCTTCCCAATACGGCCCACAGAAAGCTCGTACCCGCGCGATGCAAGATAGAGGTAGAGCACGTTCTCCAACGCCGGCCCGTAGTTAATCCTCGCATCCGTGTTCATGGCGAAATAGAAGCCGGGATCAGCCAGGTAGTACTTCTCTTCGCGGATAAGCGATCGCCGAGACTTGAGATCGAACCTCGAGCAGCGATAAAGGATCTTCGCGTCAACAAGAATCTGGATATACCGATTGAGCGTTTCGCGCTTGATGGGAATCTTCTCGACATCATTGAAGTACGCAAGGAGGTTCTTCAGGTTCGTCGGCGCACCAAAGTTGTTGATGAGATACGTCTGGACGGCATCGAAAACCGAGACATTCTTAATCTTGTTCGAATGTTTGACGTCCTTTTCAAAGATCTCATGAATAACACTCTTGATATAGGTGCGCTTTTCATCCTCGCCCTCATACTCCAACGCTTTGGGAAATCCTCCAAGGGTCAGGTACTCGGTAAACTCTCCTACGAGAACGTCATTGACAGGCTTGCCGAGAAAACGCTTCATATCGATATATTCCGCAAAGTCGAGTGGGAACACTTCGAACTCGATATAGCGACCCGTCAGCTTTGTAACAAGCTGCCCAGAAAGCAGATATGAATTCGAACCGGTAATGAAAATGGACCAACCGCCATCTGTCCGGTAGCCGTTGATGAGCAGCTCGAATTCCTCTACGTTCTGAATCTCATCGATGAAGAGGTACTTCGTCTCCTCAGTGTCTGCTGAGGTCGACATGTCAATCAGATTTTCGAGCTCATCGGTCGTCTTGACCTTCCTGTTCTCCCGTGAGTCGAGGTCGATATAGATGATGTGGTCGCTCGCTACACCGGATTCCACAAGTTCGCCTGCGATTGATTGCATGAGGCAGGATTTACCACACCTGCGAACACCGGTGATTACCTTGATCATCCCGTCATCGTGGTAGAAACCACGCATTTGCTTCAGATACTTTTCACGTCGGTATATACGCAAGATGCACCCCCCTTTTTTTAGTGTCAATTTTATCAGTTATGGGGGTACTTTTTTACATTTTATAAAAAAGCGTACCGATAACTTATTCTCACTTAGTTTCGGAAGTCGAGCAGGCGGTCGCGGTAGTACCCGTACTGCGCCCGGCGTGCCTCGATCTCGGCAGGGATACCGTCGGTGAGCGATTTCGTTAGGGTGTCGAAGCGGTCGAGGATGTCGACGACCTTCTGCTGGGTGCCGATGGATGGGGCGGGAATCTCGACCCTCGATAAGTCCACAGGCGCGGCTTCGATTACCTTTTCGGTTTAGCGTATTGCTCTTCAGATCATCGTGGTGTGCTCGTAGCCGCGCTCCGCGAGGAGCCGCTCGGCAACGTCGAGAATCTTCTCGACCGTCTCCTCCGGGTACTTATTGCGTGCCACGGGCACCTCCGTCCTTGTTATCGCGATAAACATACCATGAGTGGCGTACAGGTCGAGAAGGGCTGGTGCCAAAAGAGCCCAACGGCCGTTACGGCTTCGTTAGAAACGCGCCCCACCATGGATGGTGAACCCGAAAGGCAAGGCGCGCGGGCACGGCGACTCGGCCCGTGCGCCCGGAAGAGAAAGGACGAACCCATGGGTTACATGCTCGAGACGCGCGGGCTCACCAAGCGCTTCGGCCGCGGCGACCAGGCGCAGGAGGCCGTGGCCGACGTGAGCCTTCATATCCGCGAGGGCGAGGTGTACGGGCTGCTCGGCCCCAACGGCGCCGGCAAGTCGACAACGCTCAAGATGATCTGCGGGATGCTGCGGCCGACGGCCGGGGAGATCCTCTTTGCCGGGCACGCCTGGCGCCGCGAGGACCTCTACGCAATCGGCAGCCTCATCGAGGAGGCGCCGCTCTACCCCAACCTCACCGCACGCGAGAACCTGCGCGTGCGCACCACGCTGCTGGGCCTTCCCGAGAGCCGCATAGATGAGGTGCTCGCCGCCGTGGACCTCGCGGACACCGGGAAGAAGCGCGCCGGGCGCTTCTCGATGGGCATGCGGCAGCGCCTGGGGCTCGCGCTGGCGCTGATCGCCCGGCCACGCCTGCTCGTGCTCGACGAGCCCACCAACGGCCTCGACCCCATCGGCATCGAGGAGCTGCGCGACCAGATCCGCGGCTTCGCGGCGGCGGGCACGACGGTAATCGTCTCGAGCCACATCCTCTCCGAGGTGCAGCAGATGGCGGACACCATCGGCATCATCTACGGGGGGCGCCTCGCCTACGAGGATGCGCTTCGGCCCGGGCAGGACCTCGAGGAACTCTTCATGAGCTTCTGCCGGGAAGGGCGACGAGCACGCGGGGAGGTGGCGGCATGACGGGCGAGAAAGGCGGCCTGCTCGCGGGCCTGCGCGCCGAGGCCCTGAAGTCGCGCCACGCGGCACCGGTTCGCCTGGCCGTGCTCATGGCGCTGCCGATGCCGCTGCTCGGCGCGATGCCCTACCGGGGCGTGCAGATCTTCAGCGCGTGGAACTACTGGTACGCGCTCTTCCTGCCCGTGGCTCTCTCGCTCGTGGTGGCTTGCGTCGCGCGGGCGGACGCGCGCACGCGGATGCGGGGGCTTCTGGGCCTGGGCTTCCCGCTTAGGCGCGCCTGGTGGGCCAAGGCGCTCTGGTGCCTCGCGCTTTGCACGCTCTCGAACCTCGTGGTCTTCGGCATCTACCTCGCGGGCTCGGCGTTCTCCTCGCAGGGCCTCACGGCCGCGGGCACGCTCACGATGCTCCTCTGCGCGCTCGCCAACACGGTGACCGCGGCGTGGATGATCCCCGCAGGGCTCTTCCTCACGGCGCGGCTCGGCATGCTCGCGGGCATCTTCTGCCCGCTCGCCGCGCAGCTCGTGGGTGGGTTAGCCTGGTCGCTGGTGCCGCTGCCGCAGCTCTTTCCGCCGTCGGCGAGCATGGTCATCCCCACGAGCTTCATCCCCGTGCTGCCGAGCGGCGAGCCACTCGCGGCGGACATGGCGCTCGGCGGGGCGCTCACGGCGGACGGCATGCTCACACTGGCGGGCCTTGCGGTCTGCGCGCTCGCGTTCGCCGCGCTCACGGCGGCGGGCGCGGCCTGGTTCGCGCGCTCCGAGGAGAGATGATGGCCATGACACGACTCTCCGACCCGACGCCGCGCATGACTCTCCCGCGGGCCCTGCTCTCCGAGGCCCTGCGCCTGGCGCGCTCCCCGCTCACGGCGGTGCACCTCGTCTGCGGCCTGGCAGCCGGTCTTGCCTGCGGCGAGTACTTCTCCGTTACCCGATGGGACCCGGCGCTGGGCGCGGACGCCTACGTCCAGTTCCTCGGCGCCCTCATGCCGCTCATGTCCGCCATCGTCTGCGGGCTCGCCGTGGACGAGGAGCGTGCTGCCGGGCGCCTCGCCAACCTCACGGCGGTCCCCTCGCGCGGGCGCGCCGTCGCGGCGAAGCTGCTCGCCCTTGCGGCGCTCGGCGCGGGCGCGCTGGCCGTGGCGCTCGGCGTGTTCGGGGCCGTGCTCGCCGTCGCCGGGCGCCTGCCGCTCGGGCCCGCTCCGCTTGCGGCCGCCTGGGCGGGCATCGTGCTGGGCAGCCTGCCCCTCTACGCGCTGGGGCTCGGCGTGGCCCTGCGCCTCGGCCGCAACGCCGCCATCGGTGCCGGCGCGGCGGGGATGCTCCTCGCGTTCTTCTCAGTGGGCGGACTTGCGCACGGCCTCATGACCGGCGAGCTCACCGGTGCCCTGGCGACGCCCCTGAACTGGGTGCCGCTCGCCTGGCCCGCGCGCCTAGGGTCGCTCGGGGTGGAGGCCTTCATCGACGCCGCACGCACGGCGGGCCCTCTCCTCACGACTGCGCTCGCTGGCCTCGTGCTCACCCTGGCAGCCGCCGCCGTCCTTCTCGCCTGGTTCTGCCGCTTCGAGGACGGGAGGGCAGATGCGTAGGAAGACGTTCGCCGTCGCGCTTGTCCTCCTCTCCGCAGCGCTCGTTCTGGGCGGGAATGCCCTGCTCGACGCCGGCTGGGGGTCGGTGCTGCGCTCGATCGCCGACCGCGTGCTGCCCAACCCTGAGATCACCATGTGGGCGCCCGCGCCCGAGCCCGGTAGCCACGCGAGCTCCTACGCCGACGCCACCGGGGCGGGGGCGAACTACGTCTACCTGGTGGACGCGGCGGACGACAGGGGCAATGTCCGAGAGCTCCAGCTCATCTTCTTCGGACGGGAGTCGGACGGCGAGGGCTGGCTCGAGATCGAGGCGCGCGGCGGCTCGGGCGTGCGCTACCGCGCGTGCGATGCGGCCGAGGCGCCCGCGGCTGCGCGCGGGGCTCTGGACCGCTGAGCGCGGCGCTAGTACAATTCCGACGGAAGTTTCAGGAGGTCGAACATGGCGAGGATACTGGCAGTGGATGATGAGCGGGCGATCCTCGACGCGCTCGCGCGCGTCCTCGGCCGCGACGGCCATGAGGTCGTCAAGGCAGCGGACCCGACGGCGGTCCCGGGGATGGACCTCTCGCGCTTCGACCTCGTGCTCTGCGACGTCATGATGCCGGGGCTCGACGGCTTCGAGCTCGTGCGGCAGATCCGCCCGGACTTCGACGGGCCCATCATATTCCTGACCGCGCGCGTGGCCGAGGAGGACGCCGTGGCCGGCTACGGCCTGGGCGCCGACGACTACGTCCGCAAGCCCTTCGGGGCCGCGGAGCTGCGCGCCAAGGTCGCGGCCCATCTACGCCGTGAGCGCCGGCCGCGCTCGCACGCCCTCTCCTTCGGGGAGGTGCGGATCGACCTCGGGGCGCGCGGCCTCGCCGTGGGCGGCGAGGCCGTGCCGCTCACGCCCACCGAGTACGCCATCTGCGAGTACCTCGCCCGCCACCCCGGGCAGGTCATGAGCCGCGCGCAGATCCGCGAGGCGGTGCTCGGCTGGGAGAGCGACGCCGACGACGCGGCCATATCCATGCAGGTCAGCCGCGCCCGGAGGAAACTCTCCGAGGCCGGCGCCGATCCGATCGCGACCGTCTGGGGGATGGGGTACAAGTGGCAGCTTTGAGGACCGGGGCGCGAGGTCGCGGGGGCATGCCGCTCTCCTTCGTCATCGCGCGCTACTTCGCCTACGCGTTCGCGGCGGTTGCCACGGCGTGGCTCGCCTCGTTCATGGCACTCTCCGCGGCGATCAACGCGGGCTTCGTCTACGAGGCAAGCTGGGGGCCGGCCAATGCGCGCGAGGTCGCGGAGGGCCTGGCACGCGACGGCGTCTGCGGGCAGCAGGACGTGCCGACGGCGTACCGCTACCTCATCCTGAATAAGGACGGATACGTGCTGATGACAGACCTCGAGGGCACGCGGCTCGAGGACGCGACGGAAATGGCCCGTGCGGCACTCGCCGCGGATCCGGGCACAGTGGAGATCGAGGGCGGGGGCTCGGGCCTCACCTACGCCGCGTTCCCGCTCAAGGGCGGCGGGGCCTGCGCACTCGTCAGCGAGTACCTGCCGCAGTGGGTCTCGCGCGACCTCGCCGGCCTGCTTCCCAACCCGCAGAACCTCATGCTCGTCGGCGCCGCTGCGGGAAGCGCGCTCGCGCTCGCGCTCGTGGCGCGCCGCGCGAGCCGCGTGATCTCGCGCAAGATGGCGCCACTCGCGGAGGCGGCGGGGCGCGTCGGCGCGGGGGAGCTCGACTTCGCGGTCGGCAGCACCAACGTGCGCGAGGTGAACGACGTCCTCGCCGCGATGGACGCCATGCGGACCTCCCTCGCCGAGTCGCTCGAGGCCCGCTGGGCCGCGGAGCGGGGGCAGCGCGAGCAAGTGGCGTCGCTCGCCCACGATCTCAAGACGCCGCTCACCGTGCTGCGCGCCAACGCCGACTTCGTGGCGGAGGAGCTGGAAGACGAGAAAGACGCCGACCTCGCGGCCGCCGCGCGCGACATAGCCGGCAGTGTCGAAAGGCTCGACGGCTACGTGCGCCTGCTCATCGAGGCCTCGCGCGGGTCCGGCGGGGCGGAGAGGGTCCCCATGCGGCCGGCCGAGCTCTGCGAACAGGTCCTCGCCGAGGCCGCCCAGATCGCCCGGGCGCGAGGCGTGACGCTCGACGCGGCCACGGGCCCCGCTGTCGCGGGCGCGCCCGAGGCCCCGCTCGACCGAACCACCCTGGCGCGAGCCGCCGCGAACCTCGTGGTCAACGCCGCCGAGCACGCGCGCTCGCGCGTGGCGGTCTCCTGCGACGTCGCGGGCGGACACCTCGTCATCGAGGTGGCCGACGACGGACCGGGCTTCTCTCCCGCCGCCCTCGAACGCGGCTGTGAGCGCCTCTTCACAGACGACTCTTCCCGCTCCTCGCGCGACGGAGGCCGCCACTACGGGCTCGGCCTCCACGCCGCCGCCGAGGCCGCGAGCGCCCACGGGGGCTCCGTCTCGCTCGCCAACAGCCCCTCGGGCGGCGCGGTGGCCACCATCGCGGTCCCCCTGTGCGGGGCCTGACGACTCAGGCCCCGCACAGGGGCGTGCCTCGCAACCAAACGCTTCCCGGATAATAATGCCCGTTGCGGGGATCGCCCTGGCTAGTCGCCGCCCATGTGCATGAGCATGTCGGCGATGCGAGTCGCCATCTCGTCCGCCGCTTCACGGATGTTGGCGACCCAGGACGCATGGCCGGCCTGATCGGATGCCTCCGCCTCAAGCACGTCGCAAATGACTGCGGCGACCGCCCCGGGAGCCGCCCGCGGCCGGGCACGCGAGGGAGCCTCGAGACGAAAGGAGCTCGAGGACGACCATGACCAAGAGCATTAGCAGGAGCCAGGTGAGGCTCATCGCATCGACCAACGCGATATTCGGCGCCGACGAGGCGTGCGCGATGCTGCGCATCAGCCGCGACGCCATGTACCGGCTCGCCCCCCCCTGCACTTACCGTCAGAGCATGCTATAAGGTTATTGGTGGCCCATTGAGCTACTTCCAAGTGCCGGGGGAGTCCCCCGGCTATTTTTTTATCCATTCCATTAGGAATCCCCATTGGCCAAGGAGCTCAACATCTTCGTCGACGAGAGCGGCGACCGCGGCGGCAAAGCTCGCTACTATCTGCTCACACTCGTCTTTCACGACCAGGCAGACAGCATCGCCGAGGCGGTCACGGGCTATGAGACCAAGCTCGCCAGGGCTGACCTCCCCAACATTCCGTTTCACTCCGAGCCTCTCATGAACGGACACAAGGACTTACTGCACGATTCGCGTGTTATGGTTAGATGGCTCTAACTTTTTGGGGGCGATAGCCATGCACGAACGCAAGGACTTCTGGGACAAGAATGCCAGTCGGTACGACCGTTTCATGCGAAACGACCGGGCGGCGTATGAGAAGATGTATGGGCTGATCCGGCCGGTGGTGAAAGAAAAAACCGTACTGGAGGTTGCCACCGGCACGGGGCTTATCGCAAAGAGCATCGTGAATACAGCGGCGCATATCGAGGCTACGGACGCTTCTGCACAGATGATCCTTGAAGCAAAACGGGACAATCAATCCGCAAAGCTGCACTTTTCCGTACAAGATATGTTCCGCCTGCCCTATGCACAGAAGTCCTTCGAAGTGGTGATCGTGTCCAACGCGCTTCACATAGTGCCGCATCCGGAAAAGGCCCTGCAAGAAATCAGGCGGGTGCTGAAGGACGACGGCGTGCTCATCGCGCCAACCTTCACCCACGCGGGGAACTCGGTTTCCGGCAAAGCAAAAGCCCTTTTCATGAGCATGGCGGGATTCCCCCTCCACAGCAGGTGGACAAGCGAGGAATACCTGCGTTTCCTGCGTCAAAACGGCTGGGCGGTGCAGAAAAGCGCGGTGCTGAAGGCCTCGTTCCAGTTGACCTATACGGAATGCACGAAATCGGAGGGGCCAGATGTCGTTCTTTGAAAACACCCGTCAGCGTGGAGAGGACTAGAAAGCTCAACCGAACTGCAATTCAGGAGGGGCGTTGCGCCGTTCTGCAAGGCAGTGTGGCGGATATGGCGTTTGAGGACGCCATGCGGGCATTTTTGCATCCATCCTGCACATGGCGATAGGCATGACGGTCATAGCGGCTGTGCTGGCGGCACTTATGACAATTTTTATTCACTGAGGAAGAAACCTATGAAATGTAAAATTGAGAAAAACACCGTGCAGGAGACGCTGATCCTCCCGCTGTATTCCCGGAAGCTGTGCACGGAGCTGTACCCGAACCTTTACAGGGATGAAACAGCGGTTCGTCTGCTCGACCAGATCGACTACGACTTTTCAGAGGCAGAGAAAAACTCCCGCAGCCTGATACAGCGCTTTGGTGCGCTGGAGGTGGCAATGCGGCAGGGTGATCTTGCTTTCGAGGTGCGGGATTACCTGAAAGGCCACCCCAATGCGGCGGTGGTCAATCTGGGCTGCGGGCTGGACAACACCGGCAGAACCTGCGACAACGGTAGATGCAAGATCTACAATCTGGACTTCCCGGATGTGATTACCTTGCGGCAGCAGCTACTGCCCGCCGGGAATCGAGAACAAAATATCCCCTGTGACCTGAAAGACACCGCATGGTTTAACAAAATCGATGCCTCCGGCGGGGTGGTGTTCTTTGCCTCCGGGGTGTTCTATTACTTTCTGACTCAGCAGGTCCGGGAACTGGTGCGGGGGATGGCGGACGCTTTCCCCGGCGGTGTGCTGGTCTTTGATGCTGCCAATCGGATGGCAGTAAAGATGATCGCAAAAACATGGCTTAAGACTGCAAAAATCAAGGATGTGGGGGCATATTTTGCGGTTTCGGATGCCGCCAAGGAAATCGGCACGTGGGACAGCCGTCTGCAGGTCACAAGTCGCGGCTATATGCTGGGTTATAACGATTTGAGAGACCCTTCTGTCAGCGGCTTTTTCCGGTTTCTCGCAAGGGTCGGTGACAACGGGATGAAAATGCAAATCGTGAAAATAAGATTTTGAGAGACAAAAATGCAAAAGACAAGCACTTCTTGCCGCTCAATTGGCAAGAAGCGCTCGTCTTTTCTTAACGCGTTGTATGGCGGAGAGAGCGCAAGTTACGCGAGCGCCCTTCTTGCCAGCTCGGCCGCGCCGAGGATTCCTTGGTCGCCGCCGCAGCCCGGGGCGCAGATGTAGCTCTCCATGTCCTTAAGCTCGGCGGTCTGGATGTAGCCACCCAGATATTCGAGGGTCTTCTTGCGGACGATGCCGTAGAGCTGCTCCTGGTGCATCACGCCGCCGCCGAGGACGATGCGGCGAGGCGAGTACATGAGCACGAGGTTCGCGCACATCTGCCCCAGATAATCCCCCTCGAGCGCCCACGCCTCATCGTTGTCCGCGAGCTCGGCCGCGGGCTTTCCCCAGCGCGCGGCAATGGCGGGGCCGGAGGCGAGGCCCTCGAGACAGCTCGCGTGGCTCGGGCAGACGCAGCGTCCCTCCTCGGTGGGACGGGTCCTTACCAGCATGTGGCCGGCCTCGGGGTGCAGCATGCCGTGAAGGAGCCTGCCCGCGCACATGACGCCCGCGCCCACGCCGGTGCCGATGGTCACGTAGACGGCGTCCTCGAGCCCCTTGCAGCAGCCGAAGACCACTTCGCCGAGGCAGGCAACGTTCACGTCCGTGTCGTAGGCCACCGGAATCCCGAGGGCGTCGGCGAACGCGGCGCGAAGACCATGGCCTCGCCACGCGAGCTTGGGCGTCTGGAGGATGGAGCCGTAGCGCTCGTCGTTGGGGTCGACGCAGGTCGGGCCGAAGGCGCCGATGCCCAACGCGTCCACATCGCGGGCGGTGAACCACTCGATCATCTGCGGGACGGTCTCGGCGGGCGTAAGCGTCGGGGTCTCCATACGGTCGAGGACCTCGCCGTCGCCGGACACCACGGCACAGACCATCTTGGTCCCGCCGGCCTCGAGGGCGCCGAGCCTCATTTGCTTTTCGCTCATGTGATCCTCCTTACAAAG
This sequence comes from Collinsella aerofaciens, assembly GCA_048478035.1. Lineage (GTDB taxonomy): Bacteria > Actinomycetota > Coriobacteriia > Coriobacteriales > Coriobacteriaceae > Collinsella > Collinsella aerofaciens_CN. The sequence goes on from DBGBCW010000004.1 coordinate 181,221, forward strand.
GGACGCCCGCAGTCATGGTCAACCGCGGGCGCCCATAACGTTGGCTTGTTTCGAGGCGACCCTACCTGGGCACGCGGTCCTGCCTTGCGGCAAACGGGGCGAGCACGGCGTGCGGCTCGCTTTGGTACCAGTAGGCGACGGTGGAGATGTCGTCCTCGCGCTCGTAGAGCTTGATGTCGTCGTTGCCGAGGTCCTGGAACGTCACGCGCAGGTCCTCCTTGAACGAGATCGGGTCGGGAAGGTGCCACCTGTAGAGGCCGTGCCTGGGCAGCGCGTCGTCGTTGGTCGCGAGCATCGGGTTCGGGTTCGGCTTGCCCGCGCTGAAGCGGTCGCGCGTGGCGTCGCGCGTCGAGCGGTACGGGTAGCCGGCGAACAGCGTGTTGAAGCACTGCGCCTCGGGCAGCGCGTGGGGCGGCCTGTCGAGGAAGGCCCAGGCACCGCCGAAGTAGTCCTCGGCTCCCGTCGAGGTGACCGTGGGGAACTCCTCGTCGCCGTCGAGGAAGAACTTCATCTCGCCCTCGCCCCACCAATAGCGCTCCAGGGCGCACAGGGCCATGTAGGTGCCGACGTAGTAGCCCTTGCCGCGCACGCCGTCGAGCACGGTGTAGTCGACGCCCCTGCGGGTGCTGCGCTCGCGGTTAAAACGGGCGTGGAAGTACATGGCGTCGTCCGGCACGTCGGTGAGCGCGTAGTTGAACGTGTAGAAGATGTACTTAATGAACCCGGGGTGCTCGCTCGTAAGCGTGACCTTGGCGTGCTTCCTGAAGGGCATCTCGAAGTAGCAGTTCATGCCACCCGTCGGGTTCACGCAGATGGGCATCGAGTTGACGATGGCGCGCTCACCGAAGCCGTTGCAGAAGAAGTCGCCGACAGGGCACTCAACCGAGGGGGTCTCCTCGTCGTCCCAGTAGAAGCGCAGCACGAGGTCGCGCATGACGAAGCTGCCGGCGGCGGTCTTGTCGGGGACGGTCATCCAGATGTGGCGGATGATGCCGGGGCCCTCGATGTCCGCGAGCGTGATGGTCTCGCCGGACTCAAGGGGCACGCAGCACGAGCCCTTGCGGCCGACGCCGAGATGGCTGGCCGACATGGCGGCACGGCCCTTCTCGCCCGTGATGTTCTCGGGGGTGATGGCGCGGCTTTCCTCACCGCCGTGCATCCACACGTCCTTAAGGAACTCTCTCATCGTCGACCTCCTCTATTCGTCGTCTTCGCACTCGGCGGAACTGGCACCGTTCACGTAGACGATCTGCTGGCGCGCCTCGTCGACGAGGGCGTCGAAGTCGAGTTTCTCGTCGGGGCGCGCGAGCGCGACCGTCATGGCGAGCGGGAGGTTGACACCCGCGATCACGTGGATCCGGTCGGAGGCGAAGCGGGAGAAGCGCTGGTTCACGCTGCCGCCGAGCGCGTCGGTGAGGACGACGACCTCGTCAGTGCCCGAAAGCGCCGCCTCGACCGCCGCGTCGAGCCCCTCGCCGTTGTCGTTCACGTAGGCGCACACGGCGTTGACGGCGTCGCTCTTACCCGTAAGGAACTCGAGGGTGTCCTTGAAGCCCTGGGCGAGAAGGGAATGACTCGCCACAACTATCTTTCTCATTGATTCACCAATCTCTTGGGTCGAAGCTAGGCGAGGATGCCAGCGGCGGAGGCGACCATCGCGAGGACGATCACCACGAGGATGAGGGCCGTCATGCTCGCGTTCTTCTTGGTAAGAAGGTAATACGCGCTTCCCGTGATGGCGGCGGGGATCATGGCAGGCAGGATCTTGTCGAGCAGCGGCTGAATCTCCATCGAGACGTCGCCGAAGCTGAAGCTAATCGGGCAGGTGACGCCGATGACCGAGGCGATGAGGCAGCCGACCACGGTGAGGCCGAGCACGGAGGCGGCGGCAGTGAGGTTGGGAAGCTTCTCGCTGAAGTCGGTGACGAGCTTCACGCCCTGCTTGTAGCCGAACTCGAGGGCGTGCATGCGGACCCAGAAGATGGCCAGGATGAGCGCGAACCAGATGCCGGCTCCCACGGGGTTGCCCTCGATGGCCATGTAGGCGGCGATGGAGCCCATGATGGTCGGGATCATGGTCATGAGCAGGGAGTCGCCGACGCCGGCGAGCGGTCCCATGGTGCCGATCTTCAGGTCTTGGACGGCGTCCGCCGCCGCTAGGCCGTCGCGTTCCTCCATGGCCACGCAGGCGCCAAGGATGATGGCGGCGAGCCAAGGCTGGGTATTGTAGTAGCGGAAGTGGTTGTTGAGCGCTTGCTTATAGTCCTCGTCGTTCGTGTAGATCTTCCTCAGGACCGGCGAGAGGGCGTAGGCGACTGAGGCGCCCTGCTGGGTCTGGTAGTTGAAGGTGCACACGCTCATGAGCCAGCGCCAGTTCGCGTTGCGCAGATCCTTCTTGGTGACCTTGTAGCCGGAGGGCTTGCCCTCGGCGACGGCGGTGATGTTCTCGTTTTCCATGGTTACTCATCCTCTCCGATGAAGGCGTCTGCGGAAGCGTGGGCGGCGAGCTCGGTGTCCCTCTCGGCACGCTGGTAGAACGCGATCGCGAGGGCAACGCCGACGATGGCGGCGCCGATGATGGGCACGTTCAGGAAGGCCGAGAGGAAGAAGCCGACGAGCAGGTACTGGAAGTACTTGCCGGTGGGCATGTAGCGGAGCAGCATGGCGATACCGATGGCCGGGAGCATCTTGCCGGCGAGGGTGAGGCCGGAGAGGAACCACTGAGGCATGACCTCGAGGAGCCAGTTGACGGCGGGCTGGCCGAGCGTCACGGAGACAAAGACGGGCAGGGCGGCGCACAGGCCGAAGAGCGCGGGGCAGACCCACAGGATGGCGTTCATCTGATTGAACTTACCCTCGTTGCAGAACTCCTGGGACTTCTCGACGACGAAGCCGTTGAGGATCTTGACGATGACGTCGAGCTGGATGCCGAGCATGCCGACCGGCAGGCCGATGGCGAGGCCCGTGTCCGCGCCCAGGGTCACGCCGTAGGCGGTGGCGATGATGGCCATCGTGCCGTAGTCGGGAATCGACGAGCCGCCGAAGCCCGCGACGCCGAGCTGCATGAGCTGGATGGTGCCGCCGATGACGAGGCCGGTCTGCCAGTCGCCCATGACGACGCCGGTGATAAGGCCCCAGAAGACGGCATAGTTGACGAAGATCATCGGGATGCCGTAGTAGTCCACGTGCTTGATGAAGGCCAGCAGGGTCAAAAGGACGACCTGCAGGATAGTGAAGTTGACCATGATCCCTCCTTAGATGAGGTCGGCGACGGAGACGGGCTTGTCGGCGGGCACGAACTGTGCCGTCACCTTGACGCCGCGGGCGATGAGCGCCTTGTAGCTCTGGACGTTCTCGGCGGAGGCATAGGCGCGCTGGGTGAGCTGGACGCCGCCCTCCTTGACGAGCGAGCCGCCGACGATCAGCGACGGGAGCTCGATGCCCGACTCGACCAGGTGAAGGATCGTCTCGGGCTCCTTGGCGATGACAAAGACCTTCTCGCGGTCGTACTTGCCCGCCGCGAAGTTCTTGAGCGCGGTCTGCTCGGAGATGATCGAGACGGCCATGCCCGCGGGGCGCGCCATCCTCATAGTGGACTTCAGGACCTCGTCGCCGGCGACCTTGTCGTCGATGACCATGACTCGGGTCGCGCCCGACACCGGGGCCCACTGCGTCACGATGATGCCGTGAAGCAGGCGATTGTCGATTCGTGCCATAACAACACTCATGTTTGCTCCTATCAAATGAAGTTTTACGTTCGGTACTGCCTCGGCGCTATCCGGATTCGCGCCGGGCAAGGGGTTATCGGATTATTGAGGACGCGCAGTCAGCTTGCGGCGGCGCGGGGAAGGTCACTCGTCGAGCAGGAGGTCCGAGGAGCCGAGGCGCTCTTCTCGCGCCGGGGCGGCGCTCACGCTTATGTAGTCGAAGACATATGCGATCTCGCTTACGGGAACCTCTACGCGATAGCGCGTCGAGATGCTCGAGAAGCTCTGCCTGAAGGACTCGATGAAATCGGCACGCTCCTCCTCGAAGCGGTCCTGGCCAACGTAGGTCTCAATGGGGTTTCTGGTAACAAGGCGCTCGACGAGACAGCAGAGGTGGACGTAGAGCCCAATGATGGCGTTGCTGCCGATCTTCTCGCCTGTCCTGCGCTGAAGCTCGTGCACGGCGCTCTCGATCTCGTGGAATAGCCGCTCCGGGTCGAGGATGGTGATGGAGCGGATGACGTTCTGCAGCGTCATGTTCGAGAGCAGCTTCTCGTGGAAAGAAGAGAGCTCGGAAGCGTCAAGCCACCTGCCGAACACGGCATCAACCTTAGAGGCGGACGCCGTCGACATGATGTCCTCGAGGGCGACGAAGGGGACGGAGGCGACCCCGGGGTCTCCCGTGCCGATGACGGCGCAGACGCGGTGCTCGGAGAAAACGGCGTCGTTCGACCCGTTCGCGACAAGCTGCTTGAAGGGCCTCGTGAGCAGGCGCGCGCCTATGGTGCGCGGGAGGCTCTGCGAGACGAGCTGGCGTATCCTCTCCGCGGCGTCGACCCCGGACTCGGAGCAGAAGACGATGGCGTCCTCACGGTTGATGCGCTCGATCACCTTGCAGTGCGTCACGCACGCGGCGGTCGCATCGCCAAGAACCTCGGCGATGGACTTGCCGCCGAGCAGCCCGACCCCGATCTCGAGCGCAAGACCGGTAGAGACGTTGTTCACCACGCCGATAGTGGAGTCGGTAACGTTCTCGAGGGCCTTATAGGCCTCCTCCAAGGAGCCCATATCGACGAGGAACACAACCCCGGTGCAGTAGGAATGGCGGTCGACGAGGCGCTGGAGCGGACCGACGATGTCCTTCAGCTGCTGGTCGTAGGGCATGTCGACCGCCTCGTACACATGCATGCCGAGCATACGGTTCGCCGCGTCGGCGATGCTCGTCGCCGTTGAGTAGCCGTGGGACAAGATAACGCAGAGCGTCCGAAGGGCCTTCGCGTCGCGAGACTCCGATGCGACGCACAGCGTCAGAAGCGTCTTCGTGAAGTGATCGAGCGAGATTCCCAGCGCCCCTTCCACGTCTGCGGCGACCTGATCGGAGACGCTCGAGGCAAACGGTAATTCGGAGGTCACGGCACCGAGGAGATGGGAGATTTGCTCCGCACAGGCAGACTTTCGCTTAGCCAGGCCGATGCCCGGCCACAACTGCAGGCAAATCTCCTGGGCCAGCAGAAAAGCGACCTTCCTCGAAAGCTCGATGCCATAAGAAGAGCCTGCGTCGGCAAGGACCGCGCCCACGATGCGCTCGAAGGCGCGCGACCTCGAGGAGGTAACGCCGCGGCCGAAGATCAAGTGATCCTCAACGCCGCGCACAGCGGAGACAGCTTGCGAGACGAGCTCGGAGACAGAGAGCTCCCCGGCGCAGAATCGCTCATCGAGAGAGCACAGGGCATCGAGCGCCTGCTCGATGCCCTGTGCTCTCGGCGGCATCCAGGGACGCGTCGATCAGAACGCCATCGTCGGGCTGTTGATCGATCTGCGCGGAGGAGAGGAGCCCGCTGGGAAGAAGATACGGGCGAACGACGACGTAGTCGCCCTCGCGATTGAGGAACGCTTTGGCGCAGCAGTTCGTCACGCAGGCGCGCAAGCCGGCGATGTTATCGGAAAAGTCCGCGTTCACGAGGCAACGGTATGCGCCGCGGCTGATCTTCACATCAGAACCGATTCGGCACCCCTCGCTGCGCAGGAAGCTCAAGATGAGATCCTCGCGCTCCTCGGGGGTCCGCTCCTTGAGTGAGGGGACACGGGCACAGATGGGCATTTTGCTGTAGGCCGAGGAAACCTTCAGATCATCGGCGGAAAGCGTCGTCGAAAGAACGAGGCGAGCGCGCGGCGCATCCTGGGAGGCATCGAGCCCGAGGGCCGTCGCAAGGCAGTGCTCCATCGCAGAGGGAGAGAGTGCCTCGATGCCGTTGACAAAAACCACACCCCCGCGCGATTTCGCGATCGACTCGTCAAGAAGCCCGTTGAACGAGGCGGCGTCCGGGACCCCGGCGCAGTCGATGCGCACATAGGAGGAGTCGCGGGGCAGCAAGCCCTGGTTCTTGCCGTACTCGTACACAAGACGAGAAAGGAAAGACTTGCCGACACCCACGCCGCCGCTCAAGAGGATGGGCAGGCCGAACGGAGGGTACTGAACCGCAGCCTTGCACTGCTCGACAACGGAGCTGAGGCTCAGGTCAAAGCCCACGGCACGCGCGAAGTCACGGTGATCGGCGATTCCCGTCGCCTGGATGAGGTCGGCGAGCGAGGCGTACTCGCTTGCAGAGAGCTTTACCTGAAAACGCTTCTGGAACGCGCGGCGATGAAAATAACGGACAGGCCTGCCCGCCACCTTAACCACAAGGCCGGCGCGAACAAGGTCGTTGAGGTACTGGCTCGCCAGACTCCTGGAGATGATGAGCGTCTCGGCGATGTCGGAGGTGGACAGACGGGCAAGGTCGTCGAGCGAGACGGCAGAGGTGAGGGCCTCGAGATGCTCGAGAATCCTGTCCCTCATGTCGACGGGCTTCTTTGCCAAGCTGTCCTGTGCGGTCTTGTCCATGACTTCTTACCTCCTTGTACAAGGAGTATAAGGGGAACACAGAGAACGGAAGGGGGCGCGTGGGGGAATCAACAGCCCCGAGGAGAAGTTCACCACTTGAGGGGCAGAAAACAACGGCCATTGAACATTCAGGGCCGACGCTCAACACTTCGGCTCGACACTTCGCTTTGGAAAGGGCCCTGCACGATGGTGCAGCCCTCCATCTCGCAGCACAGGTCGCCGAAGGTCGCGAGGATGCGCTCCTTCTGTTCCGCGGGCGAGACGACTCGGTGGGCAAGGTCCTCTCAAAAGGGGTCGTCCGACGCCGCAAGACCTCGATGACCGACTACCGCCTCGAGCAAGTGGCGGATTACCTCTGTACTATCGAACTTGCCTTGGTCAAGTACGAGGCCAAGGAGGACGGTGAGACGTACAACAAGTTCTTCGGAGGTATAGGCTCTTTCAAAAGGAACTGGTTCAAGCAAGCCCGCAGCAAGCGGATATAGGTGGTTCCGCAGTCTCGCAGGGAGCGGTCGTCTCTCCTCCGGCCAGGGCCCCAAGCGACACGCTTCGAGCAGCGATAGCGAAACGCAAGCAACGGCGTCGCGGGCGCCTCGTGCGCCATAGTGTCCATGTGGTCATCTCCTATCGTCTCAGCGTGGTAGCTGAAGATTCTAGGCGCTGGCCACACCCCTTTTCCGGGGCGCCAACACCAACGTTTAGCACACAAGGAGTTTGACGAGATGGCTCAGCGAGTATTGAATCTATCCGCCCAGGCAGCCATGTCGAATAGCTCCAGATTGGGGTAACTGACCGTTTCGCCCGTTTCTTTAAGACAGGCCTCCGCGGCGTTGCACAGCGAGCTCGCGAGCGACGCCGCATCAACGCGGAACATCACGCTCTTAGTCGCACGCATCCCGCTCTTGGGCGACGGCCAGGAAGAGCAGAGGGCGTTGCACCCGTGGAGGACAAGCTCGAACTTGTAGTCGTAGTCGAAGCTCTCGTCTTTCTCGGGAGCATCGACCGACACATCGTAGTCGCCTGAATGCAACAGGGAGCACCGGAGCTTCCAGCACATCTTCCCATTAAAGATTTGACCTGGAATCGTTTCACCTTCGTTCGAGGGGTCTCCCGAAAACAGGAAGTCGTTTGCCGCCCAGTCATCAAACCACTTCACATACTGCCGCCCCGCCGCTCTCTTCCCGTTATGAAGGACGAGATTGGGATAAAGAAGCTGCCCCATGGCGTCGGGAATGGTAAGGGAAGACATAAGGGCTGGGATAAGGCAGTCTTTCTCAACCGCATTTCTAATCGATTCGAAGAGTAGCTTCATTTCGATGCCTCAAAAAGTCTATGCGGTCTTATGCGAAGAAACGGCCGATCGGCCATGAGCCGAGCGTCGTTCGTGCCTCTTCGTCAAGTGACGCTCTGAGCGCAGAGGCCATGTCCGAGTCTCCGCGCAAGGCTGCTGCGCATGCTTTCGACAGCGCACTATCTGAATTCAGCTGGATTGCCATTAACTCAGATTTCTCCTCGCTAGTAAGGTCTCGCTTTCGAGCGGCAATTTGATATCGATTTATCAGGGTTGCCTCTCGATCCGCAAAAGCTTCCAGGGCGTCTACGGTCATCTCGCAGCATTTCAGCAACTCTTCCTTACAGCACGCATCTTGATCGTAGGCTGATAGCATTTCAAGCATCTTGTCGTTGACGTAGGCAGAGCTAACTTCGGTGACTGGATACTGCTTCAACGTAGCGGCAAACACCTCGGCATCGATATTGGCAAGCCTCATATAGTCCTGCATCGTTTGGACGAACAGAGGCGCGACGACTACGGGGGCATCCCCCTCGCCCCGGAAGAACACCGAGACCGTCAGGTCATCCAGTCGAAGCCCATCGACCATTCGGTACATATCTTCAGATACTTGGTAAAACACGAGCTTAATCGGATGGTTCCCCAGATTGATATATCCGAATCCGTTTTGCCGATCCTTGTAGTGGAGGGGTGCGTTCTCAACCAATCCCTTGTAAATTGTCTCGATGTTTCTTAAATCCTGAGTGGTCAACGCACTGATGTCGAGCTCTGGCTTGTAATGAAGAGCGTCGACAACCCGCTTGATAATCTCCAGCGACTGCAATCGACTCTCAAGGGCGTCGAGGTCGCCTCCGCTCAACTTGCACCCGCGAGCAAAGCCGCTTCCGTCTATGGAAAGCGTACCGGTTTGCATCAATGCGCGCATGAGGGCCAACTCTTCCATGCGCTCGGCAAGAGTTCCGGTCTCGCTGAGGGTGATTGTGTTGGTGGAGAGGCATATGTCGAAACCCCTGAAGAAAACGTGCTCGCCATTCTCATTTTCTCCGGCCATGACCACCGCATTTAGGGAAACATCACCAGAGCTGACGTCATGCCGAGACCCAATCGCGACGCCAACTATGTTTTCAAGCTTATTCAAGGGATACAGCTCTCCCCAGGGGCTCTTCCCGTAGATATACAGCCCGTTCCTGTATGGAGCCAAGCTTGCGGGCGACTCGCCCTCGAGCAGCTCGATTCCAAACTCGCACTCATCAAAGCAAAGGCCGGCATCCTTAAATTCCTCGATTGTCTTGGGGGCGATGCCAACGACTGCTCGCTGCTTTGCTCTGTCCTTGACCGCCCTTCTGACAAGCCGCGTCAATTCCGCCGCGTCTGACGGAAGCCGGTCGAAACGCAAAGAGATGCGCTCTTGTTGCTCCGGAATATCGGCCAGAATCTTCTTTAGGTCATAGGGAAGCAAAAGTCTGTAGAAAACCTCCGCTGAACGAGCCTCGCTCCCACAGTAGACGTAAAAATAGATGCAGCCTCCAGCAATGTTGAGATAGTGCTTGAGGTCTGAAACTCGAACTTGCCGCTTAGGTCGGTCCGATTTTCTTTTCGAAGTGGTCCCCTTGACCTGAAGCGGCAACTGGCCTTCAACGGTCTCAATCGTGAAGGAAGAAGACGAGTAGACTTGCAGGTGCCCGTCGGTGCATTCGGTCTTGTCGTTCTCATCTATATACGCATAGACGCAAGCGACATCGCCGAAAGCCTGCTTGACAGCATTGACCGCGTTCTGCTCGATTTTGCGATTGTCCAAGCTTCTCCTTACTGTTTTAGATCGTCAGCAAACCGATGTCAGGCATGTTTCTCACTTGACCTAACTGCCTCGCGATGAATCGCATGGCCCTAGAGGAAAAAGTCCCTCGCGCTCACGATGCGGATGCCGTCGATATCCGTGTCGTAGGAACCCTGCCTCACGACCACGATCTTCTCGTGGTTGTCTCGTATCGACTTCAGAGGGGCGATCTCTCGCTCCCTGGTCTCGCTTGCGAACATCTCGTCAGTCGCCTGCACGTAGAGCACGCGCCCGTCCTTCGTCGCAACGAAGTCGACTTCCTTGCCATAGAGCTTGCCCACATGCACGCTCCATCCTTCGTAGAGCAGCTGGAGATACACGGCGTTCTCGAACAGGCGGCCAGTATCCGTGACCCTATAGCCGGCCATCCAGGTCCTGAAGCCGGTGTCGACGATGTACTCCTTTGGGTTCGTCTTGAGGAGCGCCTTGCCGTGCAAATCGTAACGCGTGGCACGATAGAACAGGAAGGCCTCCTCAAGCGCACCCACATACGAGGAAACGGTCTTGTTCGTGGTCTTCGGCCCCGCAGAAGTTAACGCGCCGGCGATTCGACTCGACGAGCACTCGTTGCCGATGTTGTCCGCCAGGAATTCGGCCACATGGCGCAGCAGGGAAGGGTCAGTCACCGCACTTTTGCCCTTCCCGCGCTCACGGTTGACAATATCACGCACGGCGATGGCTTCGTAGACGCCGGACATGTACGCCGAGTGCTGCGCCTGGGTCGTCGAGAGGGATGCGATGGCTGGCATGCCCCCGTACTCAAGGTAACGAGTAAGCATGTCGTCGAAGAGAACGGGATCCCCCTCGGGAGTGAGAGCCACCGAAGTTCCCGATACGAACTCGATTCCGCAGAAGTCGGCGAACTCGGAGAAGGACAGGGGCAGCATCTTTACCTCTACGTAGCGCCCGGAGAGATAGGTGGCCAGCTCGCTCGAGAGAAGATACGCATTCGAGCCCGTGAGGTAGATGTCGCAATCGAAGTCGACCCTCATTGCGTTGACCGCATCCTGCCAGCCATCGATTCTCTGGGGCTCGTCTATGAAAACGTAGGTGCGACCCTTGTCCGACAGGCGCCCGCGAACGTAATCATAAAGCTGGTCCTCCGTCTTGATGCCCGTACCCTTGCTTTCCAGGTTGACGCTCACAAAGCCGCGGCCAGCGACTCCTTCAGACTCGATGGCCATCCTAATTAGATCGAGAAGGCTCGACTTGCCGCACCTGCGCACGCCCGTGATCACCTTGATGAGGTCGGTGTCACGGAAGAGCATCGCCTCCTCGAGGTACCTGTCGCGGTTCCTGAGTCTGCTGCATTTCAAGAGCTGCTCCTAGAACTCGAATCTGGTTACACTTTTAGGAGTATCATAACTCTGCGCCACAAGATGAGCAAAGAGCGCACCTCGAGACGAATCGACTAAAGGGATTGCGCACCTGCCGGGAGGCAGGGCAGCTTGCTCGATCATCGCGGACTGCCAATTGCTAAACCCTAATAGCCGAAGCGCGCGGCGCTCGTTTCGCTACATCGACTTGATGGGATGGCGGATCACGGTCTTGAGCTTCTCCGGCGCGCACTTGCGCGGGTCGGAGAGGTAAATCTCGTGATGGAGGCGGGATTCGGAGAAGTCGGGCGCATATCCCTGTTCCGCCGCAAATGCGCGCATGGCGCTTATGGTCGCCGGTTCGTCGTCGTAAGGCCCGGCGTGCATGCATTGAACGCAAAGACCCTCATCGACCCTCAGCAGCTCGACCGCCGAGAAGTCCAGCTTCTTCTTGGCGGCAGCTTCCGAAACTGCCCAGTCGAAGTCCTCGCGAGTGACGAAATCGGGCAGACGGATGCACGAGATGAAGTTGAAGTCGTCCTTCCGCGCATAATCAATCTCGCCATCGGCGCGGTCTTGCCACCAGAAACCCTCGAGCGGCGGAACAACGAAGTCGAAATAGCCCTCGATTTCCCGCAGGCCCTTCTTCGACATCTTGATGGCATATGCGACGCCGTAGAGCAGCGGCAACGCGTTCTGGTACTCGCCGCCTTCGGCATTGGGATCGCCCTTGCCCCGCACGGCAACGTAGCTCATAGGCGGAACGGTTACGACGCCCGGCTTGCCCGACGGCCTGTAGAGCTCCCTGAACTCCTTCTTGAAATCGTATGCCATCGCAACAAACCTACCTGAGCTTGGGTTTCCGTCGATATCCGACCAAATATAGCAATGGGCGCGGCTTCGGAAGACGCCGCGCCCATTGCCGGATATTATAACACAGAATCGAACGTCTGTTCTACTCCAACTCAAATACCAAATTTTGCATCGTTTTCAAGTGAGATAACGTAAGGGCTTGAGGTTTAACCGCGGTGGACACGAGAGCGTGAAAATCGCGCACTCAAACGATATTCACAATCAGCTTTATTAAGAACGTTTTGGTGGCTTGCAAGTCATTAATCAACCATTCCGTTATTAACCCAATCGTTCATATCTGACATAATCACGCTGCCGTGGCGCGAGCCGGAGTATGGAAGCGAGCCGCTGGTGTCATACCAGCTCCCAAAACCCTTTTCTGGATACTTCTTTTCGTAAACATCTGCCAAGTTTGAATAAAACACGCTATTCATAACAATTCTTGAAATCCCGTTTTTGTCACCGTAACCCGAAAGCTTTGAAGCCTTGGCGACCGCGTCTCCGATCCATACTGTTGAGTTGATGCCGACACCCTTGCGGCCAGCCTTGATGATATGGTCATGACCTGTGGCAAGACCAATTCCGGCCCTAATGGTGTTGAGGCCGTGATTGCGGAGAATTTTGTTCAACATGGCAATGAACGTATTTATGTAAGCCGCCTTATGGTGGACATCGAAAATATCATCTTTACCAGGAGTGGTGTAGATTGCGTACACGCAATCGCCTCTGATGCCGATTTCTCTTCGGAGGGGATCGTCTCGAAGTATTTCGATGATTTCAGAGGTGAAGCTTCTGACGATTTTTGCGGTTTGCTCCCTATCGCCATCGGCAAACAACTCTGTCGAATTTCTGATATCGACAAACAATGCAGAAATCCAAGAATAGTAGGCGTTCTCGAATGTCAGATTATCAGTGGACGGCAATTCTGAAGAGGTTTCAATTGGCATACGCGCATCCAAGATTTCATCAATTCTCTTCTTGCCAGCTCGGTAGTCATAATGTGTCATTTAAGCTCCCATCTGCATAGCAATAAGAAACAGGATACAGAACGCGATTGCAGCAATAACCGCCACTACACATTTGTTGTAAAGGTCAAATTTCTCTTTGCAGATGCATGCATTGATATGGATTTGTTTGGAAAAATCATCAGGGTCTATTCCCGCATCCAAAGCCGCTCCATATTGTTCGGCAGTTTTAGATGCTATTGAGCCGAAATACAGAATCGAATCGCCATTGCTTTTGAGTCTGGCCATCATTATTGAAGCAAATAGTCCGAGAGAAACAATGAGCGTAATTGCACTAAGTGCAAGAAAAACGACCGGGAGTGCATGCGCGTAAGGATTCGCCACAAGCGTTCCAACCGCATTGGTGAAAGAAGCGCTGGAGATAATGAATCCTGCAAACACGCCTATAACGGCGAACAGAATGGATGTCTTTTGTTCGACATTCCTGTTAAATCCAATGATGTTGTCGAGCAGCCATTTCTTGTCGTCCTGGTTCGAAATTTCGAGCAAAACTGCCGCGATCTCGATCGGCTTTCTGTCTGGGGGCGCAACCGTCTCTTTCGAATCTGAAACGTAGTTTTCATCCACATTGTTTTCATCTGACATTTAAGGGTTAATTCCTTCCCGCGCTATTGTTTAGGTCTGATTGTTGAATTCACTGCTGAATCAGATTGCCAGAGTGCAATAATCGCTTTCAGCGTTAGCGCAAGAGCTGGCTGTCTCTACTTTCCAGTCCAAGGGCTCTTGCCGTCAGGAGTGTTCATCCAAGTGCCGGGGTCGTAGGTCTGCTTCCAGTCCTCGTATTCCTCGCGGGTAATCTCCTTGTCATCAAGCTTCTTCTTCATCTTGTTCCAGTCCCTGAGGAAGCCGTCGAAGGTCATGCCAACAGTCATGAGGCCGCCGGTGATGGCGGGGCGGCCATTGATCTCGTTAATGGTGTAGCCGTACAACTCGTCGTTCTCCAACATGGCATAGAAGAACTCCATCGGGGGACCGAACTCCGGAGCGGACAAGTACTCAGGCCTGACCCTGAGCGCCATCGCGATGCGCTCCAGGATCTCCTTCTTGGGTTTACGATCACCCAGCTCGTAGCTGCGCAGAGCGCTCTCGCTGATGCCGCTGAGCTCGGCAAGCTGCTTCTGGGTGAGCTGCCTCTTTTCTCTGAGCTTCTTAATCTTGCGGGAGTAAAGCGGTGCCAAGCCGCTCTTGTGCTTTCCACCAAACATTTTTTCGTCCTGACGTAACGGGTTCCACCTACTGCACTAAAAACGCTATCCAAATGATAACACCTCACGAATTCGTGAGCAATTCCCGTGATTTCAATCGCCTGAGCCGGACCTGATCCTTGATTATCGACTTCATCCGAACACCTCCCACATTCATCCGCACATGTTCGGATGAATGTGGGAACCCGATACCCTGAGGGCCGGATCGGCCGGCCCCGGGAGATCGGAGGACGGCATGTCCGGAAAGAAGAAAAGGGGCTCCGCGAGGGCGGTCCCGAGGGCCTACGGAAGGCTCACCAGGCACGAGCGGGACACGGTCCAGAGGATGCTGGAGCGCAGGGCCTCGTGCAGGGAGATCGCCAGGGAGCTGTGCAGGTCGCCCTCGGCGGTGGGCGCCGAGGTGGCGTCGCACAGGTTCGTGACGGCGCCGAAGCCCAGG
>DBGBCW010000005.1:0-4717 GCA_048478035.1 Collinsella aerofaciens
CCGTCAACGCGTTCCTCAGGGCGCTCGTCCGGGAGGGCGGGATGCCGTTCGAGATGAGGGTCAAGACGCCGGCGCCCGACGGGGAGACGGCGAGTTAGCCGGCAGGCCGGTATGTCAATCCTGGTCTAACAGAGCCTTAAATAATCATTCGGTGCAAATTGATTATTTAATCCCCGTCCCAGAAAAATCATCGGGCGTGGTCTTGGGCAAACAGTCTAGTTGCGCTTGAGGTGGACGACGGTTTCGCAGTGGAAGGTTTGTGGGAACAGGTCGACTGGCGTGATTTTTACGGGGGAGAAGGTGCCTTCCTCGACAAAGCGTTTGAGATCTCGCGCCAGGGTGGCCGGGTCGCAGCTCACGTAGGCGACGTCGCGGGCACTCGTGCTGGCGATAAGGTCGATCGCCTCGGGGGCGAGGCCTGCGCGCGGCGGGTCGACCACCAAGACGTCGGCATCCTGGTCGGGGAACTCGCGTACCGCGTCTCCGCCAATGACGTCGACGTTATCAAGCTTGTTGATCTCCAGGTTACGGCGCAGGTCGCGCACGGCGGGGCCGTAGGCCTCGACGGCGGCGACAAAGTCGCAGCGGCGGGCGAGCGGCAGGGTAAAGGTGCCGGCACCGCAGTACAGGTCCACGGCAAGCTCGTCTTCCTGCGGGTCGAGCGCTTCCATGACAAGCTCGATCAAAATCTCGGCACCCTTGGTGTTGACCTGGAAAAAAGACGGGGCAGACAAGCGCATCTGACCCTCGGCGATATTCTCGGTCCATGAGCCCTCTCCGGCGAGCATTTCGACCTTGGAGACACGGCGGGCCTTCTTTTCGCCCTTGCTCATCACGCGCACGACACTTGTGGGGTGCGCGGCGTCTGCCAACACGCGCGAGACTTGCGAGCGCGGGAAAGAGCCCGTAGGCGTCCAGAGCGCCACCTCGAGTGCCTTGGTGCGACGCGAGGCGCGAATGCCCACGCGCTCAAGGCCCAGGTCGTGGCTGCCGCTCAGATAATTGAGCGCGCCGACGACCGATTTGAGTGCCTTGGGGAAGCGTTTGTCGAACAACGGGCACGAATCGACGGTCACGATCTTGCGAGGATCGACACCGTGCATGCCAAGGCGCACGCGACCGTTGACGACGGTCGGTTCGAGCTCGATTTTATTGCGGTAGCCCCAGTCGTCCTTGGTGTGGCAGATGGGCTGTACCAACTCATCGACCTGCTCAGGAGCGAACTTGCCGATGCGCTCGAGCGTGGAGCGCAGGTTTTGCTCCTTGGCGGCGAGCTGTGCCGTGCGTGAGAGATTGCCCCACGAGCAGCCGCCGCAGATGCCCACGAAGGGGCAGGGAGGCTGAATGCGATCGGGGCTTGGCTCCAGAATCTCGGTGGTGCGGCCACGCATGAACGACTTGCCGTCCTGTACGACCTCGGCCTCGACGGTGTCGCCTGCCACGGCGCCCTGCACAAAGACGGCCTTGCCGTTGTCGGCGTGTGCCAGCCCGTCGGCGCCGTAGGTCATCGATTCTATAGTGAGCTTCATATTCCTGCCTGTCATTCGCGTTGTTGTTCGCACCATGGTAGCAGGGAAAAGCGCCCCGCATCCGAGGCTTTCCTCAAATGCGGGGCGCTTCTACAAACTGCTTCTACAAACGACTATTTCGTCTTGCCGGTAATGAGCGTCTTAAGACCCAGGCCGATTAGACCCAGGCCCATGCGCACGCGGCCGGGGCGATGGCGCTCGATGGCCTTGGTCTTGCCGGCGGGCTTATCGCGACGGGCGCTCGTCTCGGGTGCGGGCTTGGTGACCTGCGGATCGGGCTGAGGTGCAGGTGCAGGCTCGGGCTCAATGACGGTCGCCTGGACCTCTTGGACCTTGGGTGCTACTGGCTGCGGCTCGGCCTCGGGGGCAGGTTCCGCCTCAATGACGGGCTCGGGCGCGGCCTCGGCGTTGCGATAGGCGCGCTCCAGCAGAGCCTCCTGCGAGTTGAAGGGTTTCTCACCCTCTGCACGCTCCACGGGGACCCAGGTGCCGTCGCTCGTGAGGCTGCGGGCCTTCACGTTGTCCCGCAGCTGCATGCCCATGTACTCGTGTACCAGGGCGCGGCAGGTGGGGTCGAGCACAGGGAAGGCGATCTCCACGCGGTGCTCGGTGTTACGTGTCATCATGTCTGCCGAGCTCAGGTAAATCATGTCCGAGTCCACGCCAAAAGCGTAAACACGGGCGTGCTCCAAAAAGCGTCCGACGATGGAGCGGACATGTACGTTCTCGGTCTTGCCCGGAACACCGGGCTTGAGGCACGAGATGCCGCGGATGATCATGTCTACGCGCACGCCGGCACACGATGCCTCGGCGATCTTGTCGATAACCTCGCGGTCGGTCAGCGAGTTGAGCTTAAAGAACACGCGGGCGGGCTCGCCGGCAAGGGCGCGCTGGATCTCGCGGTCAAGCCCGCGCATGATGAGCGGTTTCAGTCCGACGGGCGCCACACCCAGGAAGCGGTAGTCGCCGCGCAGGTTGCCCAGCGACAGATTGCGGAAGAACAGGTTGGCGTCCTCGCCGATGCCGGGATGGGCTGTCATGAGCATAAAGTCGCTGTAGAGTTTGGCCGTCTTCTCGTTAAAGTTACCGGTGCCCAAAAGCGTGAGGCGCGTTAGCGCCATGCCCTCGCGATAGGTGAGCTGGCAGATCTTTGAGTGGCATTTAAAGCCCTCGGAACCATAGATGACGGTGCAGCCTGCCTCTTCCAGACGCTCGGCCCACTCGATGTTGTTCTGCTCGTCAAAGCGGGCACGAAGTTCCATGAGCACCGTGACCTCTTTGCCGTTCTCGGCAGCATCGATCAGCGACTCGCACAGGCGGCTCTGCTTGGCCACGCGGTAGAGCGTGATGCGCAGCGAGATGCACTCGGGGTCGTAGGCGGCCTCGTGCACCAGATCCAGGAAGGGGTTCATGGCCTCGTAGGGATAAAAGAGCAGCTTGTCGTGCTGCAGCACCTGCTCGCGGATGGAGCGGGTCATGTCGATGGTGGGATTGGGCTGCGGCCTAAACGGCGTAAAGAGCAGCTCGTTGCGCAGGTGCTCGGGAATCTTGCCCTCAATGCCAAAGACGTAGCCCAGGTCGAGCGGGATATCGCAGGTAAAGACAGAGCGGCGCGAAAGCTCGAGCGCCTTGCGGATAGTCTTGAGCGTCGCCTTCTCGAGCGACCCCGAGACCGCGAGCACTACCGGCTGCAGGCGCAGGCGCTTCTTGAGAATGCGCTTCATGTGCTGGCGGTAGTCCTCTTCCTCTTCGACGCCCTCCCCGTCCGGATCGATGTCGGCGTTGCGGGTGACGCGGATCAGCGCACGATCCAGCGGTTTATAGGAGCCAAAGCAGCTGTCCAGGCAGGCGAGGATGACGTCCTCGAGCAAGATGTAGGAGTAGGTGCCGGTGGACGAGGGGATCTCGACCACGCGGTTCATCGAGGCGGGAATCTCGATAAGGCCCAGCAGGCTCTCCTCGTCGGTGGCGCCGTCCAGACCACAGGCCAGATAGAGCGCGCCATTGCGTAGGTTGGGGAAGGGGTGGCGAGGATCAATGACCAGCGGCGAGATGACCGGCGACACGTAGGCCTGGAAGTAGCGGGTTACAAAGGTGCGCTCCTCGGGCGTAAGCGAATTGATGCGGGCGCGGTGAACGCCCAAGGTGTCGAGCTTGCCCTCGATGCTCTTAAAGATGGACTCCCAACGGGTAAGGAGCCCGGGCATTTCGGCCATGACAGCATCGACCTGTTCGGAGGCGGTCATATTGCTCTTGTTGTCGACAGGTTGTTTTTTGAGCTCCGCCAGATCGGACAGGCCGCCCACGCGAACCATGAGAAACTCGTCGAGGTTAGACTCGAAAATCGATACGAACTTTAGACGCTCGAACAGCGGAACGGTCTCATCGAAGGCTTCGTCAAGCACGCGGTTGTCAAAGCGCAGCCAGCTAAGCTCTCGGTTTTGCGTGTACGAGAAGTCGCGCGGCGGTTTGCGCAGCTTTGCGGCGGCTTGCTTCTTTTCGATTTTGCTCGGCATATGCATCTGTCCGTTCAGTCCCCACAGAGGACGGTAGCCTAACACTTTTCTCTATTGTCTCAATTTAGTCGACCGCTGGCACGGACGTATCGCGTGAACGGTATCTTTACCTACTTCTTACGCTGACAAGTCATAGGACTGACGCCCTGCTCGTCTGCAAGTGGTCTATATCCTCACTCAACTGGTACGTAAGTGTGAATAAGAATGATAGATAGCTGAATATCATTGAATGCAGGCGGAAACGTAAACAAACATCATTTATATACATAAAACCGATTTAGCTATGCAATTCTGAATCAAAAGTTTAGAGATGCAATTGCAAATGGTTTTTAGGAAAAAAGAGCGTTTACCTTATAAAAGTTACTTTAGAACGCCGAAGTACATCATGGGGGAATCACATGCGATATACCGTTCATCGCACTTTGTTGACCGTTCGGGGGCGAGGTGGAATTGCGGGTGGAATTTGGATATAACTAGAGCTGTCAGCAAGCAGCGTCCGCTATGGAAGGGCGCTGAGAGATTCGGCCGAAAGGCCCGAAAGAAAGGTAGGAGGCCATGACGAAAGGTCTGCACGTGCCTTCCGAGATCGGCAAGCTCAGGAAGGTCTGCCTGCACCGTCCCGGCGACGAGCTCCTCAACCTGCCGCCCGACGAGCTCGAGCGACTCCTGTTC
>DBGBCW010000006.1:0-6281 GCA_048478035.1 Collinsella aerofaciens
TGCTGAGGTTCGCCATGCCCTTCTTGAAGTTGAGGACCAGGTCTTCGGCGTTCATGCTGCTCCCATCATCGCGGTCTATGGGGTCAACGATATGGCACCGTGAGGACATATGTATGTCAATCCTGGTCTAACAGAGCCTTATTTAATCCCCGTCCCTTTTTAAACATTGGGAAATCGAGCGTGGCAAGCGGAGGTCTTCGGGGTATAAGACGGCTAATTGTATGCCGTCTATGAAAGGAACCCTCATGCCCAGCGTTGCCGTTCTCGCCGCCGATGGCTTTGAAACTATTGAATGCTTGACCATGGTCGATGTCATGCGTCGCGGCGGCGTGCGCGCCACGCTCGTCTCGATCATGCCCACGCGTGAGATCGTAAGCTCGCTGCAGATCCCCGTGACCTGCGATGCGCTCTTTGATGAGATCGACTTTGACGAGTACGACTGCGTCGTGCTGCCCGGCGGCCTGCCCGGTGCCACCAACCTGCGCGCCGATCAGCGCGTCTGCGACGTGGTCTGCGAGTTCGCCGCGACCAAGTACGTCGCCGCCATCTGCGCCGCCCCGTTTATCCTGGGCGAGCTCGACCTGCTCGAGGGACGCCATGCCACGTGCTTCCCTGGCTTTGAGAAAAGCTTCCCCGAAGGCGCCTATACCGGCGAGAAGGTTACGCAAGACGGCAACATCATCACCGCCAGCGGCATGGCCCAGTCGCTCCCCTTTGCGCTTGAGCTGCTGCGCACGCTCGCCGGCGACAAGGCCGTCGAGAAGGTCGCCGAGGGCATCCAACTATGATTTTGGCTTCGCAATCGCCGCGCCGCATCGAGTTGATGCGCGAGGCAGGCTACAACATTCGCGTGATTCCCGCGGATATCGACGAAACGCCCTTTGATGGCGAGGCCCCGCTCACGCTTGTCGAGCGCTTGGCACGCGCCAAGGCGGCTGCCGTTGCTGCCGAGTATGCCGAACCCAATGAGCTGACGGTCGCGGCCGACACCATCGTCACCTTTGACGGCAAGATTCTGGGCAAGCCAGCAACCGAGGACGAGGCGCGCACCATGCTCCGTGAGCTTTCGGGCCGCACGCACCAGGTCGCAACCGGCGTCTGCATCGTTAAGGCAGGCGATACGGCCGCCCCGCATGCCGCCGAGAGCCTGTCCTTTGTCGATGTGACCAACGTGACGTTCTACGAGCTCACCGACGAGCAGATCGAGCACTACGTTGCCTCGGGTGAGCCCATGGATAAGGCAGGCGCCTACGGCATCCAGGGCACAGGCGGCCGCATGCTCGTGAACGATATTTCGGGCGACTTCTATAACGTGGTGGGCCTACCCATCGCCCGCGTCGCACGTGCCATTCAAAAACTCTCGTAATTGCATCTGGCGCCGGGTGTCCCCCAGCGCCTACAATTTTGGCGTACCGTACGGATCCCGACCGGGCACAAGGCGCGGCGGAAAACCGATAGGAGTTAAACATGGATACACTGCTCGAGGCCATTGACGTCTGCGATGTCGATGGCTTTTGCTATGGCAACTATACGGACGAGGAGGCCGGCACCGGTTGCACCGTAATCGTGGCACCCGAGGGCGCCACCGGCGGCGTTGACGTTCGCGGCGGTGCTCCAGCATCGCGCGAAACCGACCTGCTGCGACCCGAGAACACCGTCGACAAGGTCCACGCCGTCTGCCTTTCGGGTGGATCGGCCTTTGGCCTCGAGGCTGCAAGCGGCGTCGCTCGCGAGCTTGAGAGCCGCGGCATCGGCCTTCCCGTCGGCCCCACGCAGGTGCCCATCGTGTGCTCCAGCTGTATCTTCGACCTCGCCTTTGGTAACCCCATCGTTCGCCCCGACATTGAGGCCGGCATCGCCGCCGTGCGCGAAGCACTCGACAACACCCCCACCAAGCTCGAACAGGGCAACGTGGGCGCCGGCACGGGCGCTACCGTGGGTAAGCTCATGGGCCCTGCTACCTGCATGAAGGCCGGCCTTGGCGCTGCCGCTTTGGCTCTCGGCCCCATCAAGGTGGGCGCCGTGGTCTCGGTCAACGCCTGCGGCAACGTTGTCGACCCCTTCACCGGCGAGTGGGTTGCCGGCATGCGCGCCGCAGCCGATAGTGACCAAATCGTCGACATGGAACTCGCAGCCTTTGCCGCCGCCGGATCCATGCAGATGCCGCTCGACCGCACCAACACCACCATCAGCTGCATCATCACCAACGTGGAACTCACTAAGGCACAAGCCACCAAGGTCTCCCAGATGGCCGCAGACGCCTACGCACACGCCATCCGCCCCACACACACCACCAACGACGGCGACACCATCTACACCCTCGCCAGCGGCAAACTGGGTGCCCAGGCAAGCGTCGCCGTTCCCCTAGACCTGCTGGGCATGCTCGCCGTAAGGGCCCTACAGACCGCCATCGTAAACGGAGCCAAAACCGCCAAAACCTCCCACGGCATCCCCGGCGCCGCGAAGTAGCCTAACCTGACAATCGATTCTTATAGCAGAGGCCCCTTGGCCCTTAGTTTGCTACTGCGAGCAGGACTGTTCGCAGTAGCAAACTAAGGGCCAAGGGGCCCAGTCAACCTATCAGCAGCGATTACTCAGCAGCTAGTTGAATTTGAAGATCTTTGAGGCAAGACGGTATAGGCCGAGTGTGGTTTTGTCTCCCGCCCGTCCGCGCAGATTGGTGAAGAACCCGACCACGCCGTAACGGGCACGACGATACATGCGCTCGTCGTAGGCCTTCAAATCATTCCACAGCGTCTTTAGGCGCTCGTCGGCGCAATCTTCCTCGGAAAGCTTGGTGAGCACCGAGCAGATCGCCATCATCATGGTGAAGTAGCCCATCATGTACGAACGCAGGCGCGACGACTCAACATCGCTGTACAGGTGGTACGACTCCATCATGATACGCGTAACACGGAACTGCTGGTCCAGACGCTTGACCATCGTTGCCTCGTTGACGCTCTGACCTTCGCGACCGATAAAGTAGCGGTAGAGGTCGATGTCGGCGTAGTACATGGTCTTGCAACGCGGCAGCGGCACGTAGGCGTAGATGTTGTCCACATAGAACGTGTGCGGCGGCATGGGAAGGTTGGACTCGCGCAGCACATCCGTGCGATAGCACAGGCTGTGCATGAGTAGGTTCTGGTCCAGGCGGAAATGACCGATCTGATCCCAAGAAAAGATCTTTTTGCGCGGCAGGGCAAATTTGTAGCCAATAGCGGTATGCGTCCCCTCGTAAACCTTCTCGTACACGTAGTTCGAGATAAACAGGTCAACGCGCTGGTCGCGCTCCTCAAAGCCACGCAGAATCGACAGCATGGTCGAAAGGGCAGCGCCGTCAAGCCAGTCGTCCGAGTCGACAACCTTGTAGTAGGTGCCCTGCGCCTCGCGCAGACCCGAAAGGACGGCAATACCGTGACCGCCATTCTCCTGGTGCACCGCGCGAATGATACCGGGATAACGTGCCTCCCACTCGTCGGCCTTATCGGCCGTCTCGTCCTTGGAGCCGTCGTCCACTACGATAATCTCGATATCGGTGGCGTAATTGCTCCCCTCCAAGATGGAGGTGATGCAATGGTCCATGTCCTTGGCGGCGTTATACGAGGGAATACCGAATGTTATGACTTTATGCATGGCAGGCGATAATCTCATCCGAAAGATCGAGGGCGGAATTGGTCACAGCGTCCATATCGTAGTAACGATACTCGGCCAAACGACCCACCGGGTGGAAGTTCGTCAGGTTCTGGACGCGCTCAAGATAGCGCTCATAGAGCTCACGGTTCTCGGGCTCAAGAATGGCGTAGTACGGCGTCTCGCCCGAGCCGGGCGTATAGGCCTTGGAATACTCCTTCATGATGGTGGTCTTGCCGGGCAGGATCTGACCGGTCATGTTCTTGAACTCGGTAATGCGCGTGTAGTCCTCGCTCGTGGTGTAGTTGACGGTGCCCACGGGCTGGAACTGGTCCATATCGAGCGTCTCGAACTTCATGTCGAGCGTGCGGTACGGTAGCGCGCCCAGATCGAGATTGAACAGCTCATCGAGCGGACCGGTGTAGACGATCTCGCCACCATAGACCTTGCCGTCGATCTTGACGGTAGTCTCGTCGATTTCAAAGAGGTCACGGGCGTCCACGTCGCAGAACACGTCGATCAGGTCGTGGTCGAGCATGTGCTCAAAGAGCGCCGTGTAGCCCTCCTGCGGCATGCCCTGGAAGGGAGCTTGCGGGAAGTAGCGGTCATCATCGCCCACAAAGACGGGAACGCGGCCGGTGATCGAGGGATCGATCTGATCGGGCGTCTGGCCCCACTGCTTCATGGTGTAATGCAAAAAGACGTTCTCGTAGACGTAATCGGCGACCTCGGCAAGATCCGGGTCGTTCTTCTTACGCAGCTCCATAATGGGCACCTTGACATCCTTGCCAAAGGTCTCCACGAGCTTCTGATACAGCTCCTCGCCGCGCTCGTCACCAAAGGCGAGCTTGAGACTCGCATGGTTGAAGGGCACGGGCATAAGGGTACCGTTGATGTTGGCGAGCACCTTGTGCTGATAATCCGTCCACTTGGTAAAGCGCGACAGGAAATTGTGCACGCGCTCGTTAAAAGTGTGGTAGATATGCGGACCGTACTCGTGGATCAGGATTCCGGCCTCGTCAGTGCAGTCATAGGCATTGCCCGCAATGTGGCTACGGCGCTCCAAAACGGCAACACGATAGCCGATGGTCTCGGCAAGACGGCGGGCGCAAACGGCACCGGCATATCCAGCACCGACGACAATCATGTCGTACGCGCCGGCGTTAAAGCCTTCAGGCAGGCCTGAGGTAATCTGCATCGATACTCCTTGTCAAAAGCCACGGGCTCGTTAGCTGGGCTTTTCTCGAACATTCTTCGAGACATATTTATCAGAGCGATTATAGCGCTAATGCGTCCTATAATGAGCTTGCCACACAAGGAAAGCTCAAGCACCGCGGCGTACATAATTGAAAGGTAAACCCGCTAGCAGCGGGTTTATTCGTGAACAGCCGGGTGCCTGGAGCTTAGCGAAACGCTTGTAAGGAGTAACATGAGCGATTTCCTAAACCGTATGAAGTCTGCCGCCAAGGCCGACCTTAAGACGATCGTCCTGCCCGAGGGCGAGGATCCGCGCACTATCGTCGCGGCCACCAAAATCATCGAGGAGGGCCTGGCAAAGATCGTCATCCTGGGCAACCCCGACGAGATCAACGTTCCCGGCGCTACCGTCATCGACCCGCGCAATGCCGAGAAGCACGAGGAGTACGCGCAGAAGTTTGCCGAGCTCCGCGCCAAGAAGGGCGTTACCATCGAGCAGGCTCGCGCCCAGGTGATGGACGCCACCTACTTTGGCACCATGATGGTCAAGATGGGCGATGCCGACGGCCTGGTCTCCGGCGCCTGCCACTCCACCGCCGACACCCTGCGCCCCGCGCTTCAGATCCTCAAGACCGCCCCGGGCACCAAGCTGGTCTCGGCCTTCTTCGTGATGTGCACCGACACCCCGCAGTTCGGCACTGACGGCACGCTGATCTTCGCCGACTGCGGCCTCAACATCAACCCGTCCTCCGACGAGCTCTCCGAGATCGCCATCGCCTCCGCTCACTCCTGGTCCACCTTCATGGGCAACGTTGAGCCGCACGTGGCCATGCTCTCCTACTCCACCATGGGCTCCGCTGGCGGCGAGGTCGCCAAGAAGGTCCAGGAGGCTGTGAAGTTCTGCAAGGAGAAGGCTCCCGAGCTCGCCATCGACGGCGACCTGCAGCTCGATGCCGCTATTGTCCCCACCGTCGCCCAGCTCAAGGCTCCCGGCTCCTCCGTTGCCGGCAAGGCCAACGTGCTCGTGTTCCCCGACCTCGAGGCCGGCAACATCGGCTACAAGCTGGTCCAGCGCTTCGCCGGCGCCGACGCCTACGGCCCCATCCTGCAGGGCATCGCCAAGCCGGTCAACGATCTGTCGCGCGGCTGCTCTGCCGACGACATCGTGGGTGTCGTGGCCATCACCGCCGTCCAGGCTCAGATGGCTGAGTAGCGAACATATCCCCTCGGGACCCTACAGGGTAAAGCTCTGAAAACGTCCTCGGACATGTCGGAAGCCCCCGCTGCGCACTACGTGCGGCGGGGGCTTCCTCCGTCCTGACGCTCCTATTTGGCAAGGTGTTTTTTAGAATCCATTTTGCGCTCGGCCTTGAAGGCCTGCCTGTCCCAATCGAGCGGAAGTCCGGCCTCGACCCATGCCTCGTAGGCCCTCCTTATGGGCTTGAGCCCCCTTT
>DBGBCW010000007.1:0-80399 GCA_048478035.1 Collinsella aerofaciens
GGAGAAGGCGGCCAGGAAGATGCTCGAATCCAGCCTGGAACTTGCCGACAGCGTGGAGGCGGCCTAGGATATCAACTGATTCCGGATATCGGACACAGGGGCCGCAAGGGCCCTTACACCAACTTTCTCGACACTACCCGCGAATCAAAATGTACCGCATGCCCGAGGACGCGTTGGGAAGTTGCCCCCATTCCGACCCGGACATATAGATCTACCTGCGCATTTACAAATTCGTAAACTTTTTTGAAAAAAGTGCTTGCACAGTTCTCGAATCATAGGTTATTATCTTCCTCGTTGAACGCGCGGGTCCAACAAAACGAACCGTGAATCAACAACATAGCATGTCGGAGTGGCGGAATTGGCAGACGCGCTAGCTTGAGGTGCTAGTGACCGCTTTTTGGTCATGCGGGTTCAAGTCCCGCCTCCGACACCATCGCATTTGAGAAGCCTCTTCGGAGGCTTTTTTGTTACCGATAGACGGTGGGGTCCACGATGGAAACGCTTGAACGCAACGAGTGGGCAGACGTTGCCCAACTAGTCGAGATCACGAGCGATGCTGTCATCATCTGTGAGCTCGACGGAACCATTCTGCATGTGAATAATCGCTTACTTGGTTTGATGTGCGAGGAACGCGCCGACGTCATCGGTGGAGATGTTAAAGACGTCCTGTACTCATCCGCTTTTGAACGTGCGACGGAACATCGTCTGCCATTTGAAACTGATGGCTCCGAGAACGAACTGATGCTCAAGCTGAGTGACGGCTCCTTTATCCCCGTCTTGGTTCGTGCGGGCTCCGTGACGCCTCCACGCATCTTTGGGCGCCGCGCGCCACGTGTCCTGGTGGCGCTCCATAGCATCGAAGAACAGTATTCTCACGACCGTCAACTCAAGCGTGCGTTATCGGAGCTTAGAGTGGCGAACAAGCGTCTCTCTGGCACGCTCTCGGTCATTATGAGCACTGTGGGCTCCGATGAGTTACCCAGCCTGCTTGATACTGTTTTGAACCAGCTTGTAGGAACGCTCGATGCTTCGGGTGCCGCTATCTATTTTTCTGAGAGCGGCGGTTTTAAACTTCGCGGTGTTTCCAAGGAGCTGTACGACAGCTACCTGCCTGAGTTTTTGCCGTATGGCGCTGGCATTCCGACGTATGTTCTTCGTGAGTCGCGTGCCTGTCGCTTGTCGATTCAACAGGACCTTGAGGGCGATAAGGCCGCCTCCGGTATGTTCATGGACTTGGACAATCGTTCTAAGCACCTGTTGCGCGTGCAGGATATGCCTCCGTACCGCAGCGAGATCTGTCTTCCCGTTTTTTACGGTACGCAGATCCTTGGCGTGCTGGAAGTTGGTTGGAAACGCCCCCAGGCACCGCTCGCCTATGACGTTAATGTACTCGAGGTCATTTGCGATTACTTGTCTATCCAACTGGTCGGCATGGCATCGAGTCTTCGCTCTCGTCGCACGGCCGAGCTTGGCCGCTCGCTCAATGTCTTACGTGATGAGTTGTTTACCTTTCTAGACGATTCCGTCGCGGCTACCCAGGCGGTATCGTCCGAGATCTGCAATATGCTCAACTGCCATTTTTGCCCTGTTGAGTATGACGCCAGTCTGGATTCCTACGTCATAGATTTTGAAGGCGGCAGTCGCGTTGCTTTGCCGGACGATCCCGAGAAGCTTTTCTTTTCCACGACGGCGCCAGCGGCACGTCTGGGGGCTGGCCCTGATGGCTTTGAGGCATCTGTTTTGGGGGGTACGAGTGCCGAGGACCTTAAACACGTCCGTATAACTCGCGTTGACGAATCGATGCCTATGGGAGGCTGGCTTAGGGCGCATGGTCTGCCTTGTCAAGGTCTCTACGTCGACTCCGGCATCGAGGCGGGGCACCCGCGCTCTGAGGGCGATGGCAAGCACAGTAACGACGCGATTGTTCCTGCTTCTGTTGCGAAGAGCCCGACGACGCGCGCGCTGCTGCTTCGTGATGGTAGCCAAGAGCCGATTGATGACCTTGAATATGACTACTTGGTGCACTTGGCGCATGACTTTGAACTGATCTACGAAGGCGAATCTCAAAAGCGCGAGGAGCGCCATATCGCTCAGACGCTCCAGATCGGCATGAGAAATTCCCTGGGGGATGTTCCGGGTATCGCAACCGATTCGGTGTACCTGTCGGCCACGAATTCGGCGTTGGTCGGAGGCGATTTCTATACGCTCATTCGTCTTCCCGACGACTGCGCCGTCATGATTCTGGGTGATGTGTCTGGCAAAGGCATTGAGGCCGCATCGATGTCCGCGCTCGTCAAGACGGCCCTGACGGCATATGCCTGGGAGGGCGCTGGACCGGCCCGCATGGCACGCTCCCTTAACAGCATGCTCATGGGCTTTTCGAGGGTCGAGACGTTCGTGACGGCCTTTATCGCCAAGATTGACCTTAAAGCCGGACGCGCAACGTATTGTTCGGCGGGCCATCCTCCGACCATGGTCATCAGGCCAGAGTCGATGCCGCTGGGTGGCGGCGAGGCCCGTGGGGGAGAGGTTGAGCTGCTTGGATGCCAATCGGGCGTAATCGGTGCCTTTGAGAGCATGGTGTACGAGACAGGCGTGTTTACGTTTGCCCCCGGCGACATGCTCTTCATGTATACGGATGGAACGATTGAGGCCCGCGACCGCACCGGAGCGTTCTTTGGCGAGCAGCGCTTGCGCGACCTTCTGCTCTCTGTCTCGGGTGAGGGCGTATCGGGCATTTGCGGCAAGGTCTTGGGCGAGCTTGACCGATTTACCGAATCGGCGCTGGACGATGACATTGCATTGGTGTCCCTTGAGTTTTTACGGGGTCGTTCATAGACGACGCTGGGCGGGCTGAATCCGTACGGTTGGGGAAACGAATGCATCGAGTGGGCTTTTTTGGGGAACCATGGTCGTATGAATGAGTGGAATGACATAGCGGTTTTGACGCCACCAGGCGATATCGACATCGCCACGGTGCCTGCGCTGCGTCGGCGGTTGGATGCTTTGATTGGCCGCGGCGTGCGTCGTGTCGTCATCAACTGTCAGGCTGTTAGCTTTATCGATTCTACGGGCTTGGCATTCCTGCTTACGCGCGCTCGTGAGCTTATGAGGCGAGAAGGCCTGCTTTCGCTCGTCAATGCATCAGGTGAAGTTGTTCGCTTTTTGGAGATTGCTCGTCTTGTCGATATCCTTCATGTCGTGGGGCCGGCACGGGAGTCAATTCCTGCCATTCCGGTGGGGGAGCTGCCTCGCTGGAGTAAGAGCGTTGAGGTCCGTCAGGGTATCGAGAATCTTCCATACTACCGACATCGCATCGCCGAACTCCTTGAATCGCTTCCGTTGCGCCGTGACGAGCGCTACGATGTCGCATTGGCGTCGGGGGAGGCGCTGGGTAATGCCTATGACCATGCGGGCGGTATCGGGTGCGTCCTGACGGTTCAGGCCTATGGCGATCGCGTTGTGGTTGAGGTGCTTGATCGAGGTGCCGGCTATTCTATCGATGAAACGAGCGATCCGGTCGCATCCGAGGAACGCGGCCGTGGCATCAAGCTTATGCGTATGCTCGTCGATAACGTGGAGGTTGCTCGTCGTACGGACGGCGCCGGCACGCGCGTGCAGATGGTGAAGCTGTTTAGCGGAGCGCTGGAATCGTGTGCCTAGCCAATCGCTTTAGCGCGTTTAGCTACTAAGAACATGCGGCAGACAAGTTTTTTGAAAAAAGTACTTGCGTCTTTTGGACAACTCGCGTAAATTAATAACCCGCAAGCGGACATGGCTCAGTTGGTAGAGCACAACCTTGCCAAGGTTGGGGTCGCGGGTTCGAGCCCCGTTGTCCGCTCCATTGCATTTCCGGACCGTTTAGGCGGTCCTTTTTCGGCGAAGTGGCCAAGTGGTAAGGCAGAGGCCTGCAAAGCCTTTACCCCCGGTTCGAATCCGGGCTTCGCCTCCAGGCAACATCCGGGCGCTCCGGTGCCCGTTTTGTTTTACATATGCGGACATGGCTCAGTTGGTAGAGCACAACCTTGCCAAGGTTGGGGTCGCGGGTTCGAGCCCCGTTGTCCGCTCCAAACGCAACAGCCCGGCTACCACGGTAGCCGGGCTTTTTTGTATCCATCGCATGGGCTCGAGCCCGAGAGGGGGCGATCGTTTTGGGGCGTGGCTGCGGCGTTGTTTGTCGCGAATGTCCGCTTTGGGCGTATCATCGTGGGCATCTCGCATAACCTCGTTGCAAGGGAGATACGCCCCATGGCTACAGAAAAGTCTTCTTCGCGCTCATGGATGTCCGATGCCGCGATCTATCAGATCTACCCGCGCTCGTTTAAGGATTCGACTGGTTCGGGTCTGGGCGATATCGCGGGCATTACCCAGCAGATGGACTATCTTGAGCGGCTGGGTATCGAGGCCATCTGGCTGAGCCCGTTTTACCCATCGCCTCTTGTCGATGGCGGCTATGATGTGGCGGACTACTGCGATGTCGACCCGCGTCTCGGCTCGCTTGACGACTTCGATGACATGATCGCTGCGGCTCACGCGCGCGGCATCAAGGTCATCGTCGACATCGTGCCCAACCATTCATCCAGCCAGCACCCCTGGTTCAAAGCCGCTCTTGCCGCCGGCCTCGGATCGCCCGAGCGCGCCCGTTATATCTTCCGCGATGGTCGCGGCGAGCATGGCGAGCTGCCTCCCACCAATTGGAATGCCAACTTTGGCGGCCCCGCATGGACGCGTGTTGCGGACGGTCAGTGGTATCTGCACATGTTTACGCCCGAGCAGCCGGACTTTGACTGGTCATGCCCTGAGGTTCACGCGCTCTTTTGCGACGTCCTGGCGTTTTGGAGCGATCGAGGCGTCGACGGCTTTCGCATTGATGTGGCGCAGGGTCTCGCCAAGGATCTCGACCGCGATGACCTCGACCGGTGGCATCTCGCCGAGGGCGATGACATGGTTGACGACGGCACCCATCCGCTGTGGGACCGCAACGAGGTCCACGAGATCTATCGAGAGTGGCGCCGCGTGTTCGACCGCTATAATCCGCCACGCAGCGCCGTTGCCGAGGCGTGGGTGCTGCCCGAGCGCCAGTATCTCTACGCGCGTCCCAGCGAGCTTGGCCAGACATTCAACTTTGAGTTTGCCAAGGCCACTTGGACCTATGATGACATGCACACTGCAATCGAGAAGGGCTTGAAGGCAGCCGTCGAATCCGATTCCGCCTCGACCTGGGTACTCTCCAACCACGACGTGCCGCGCGTGGCGACACGCTATGCCCTGCCGCAAATCAAGGCGACGCGCTACCACCAGATTGCGCTCGACTGGCTCTTGCGCGACGGGTCGTCTTATGATGAGGACCGTGAACTCGGCGAGCGCCGCGCGCGGGCGGCCCTTTTGCTTGAGCTGGCGCTTCCGGGCTCGGCATACGTGTATCAGGGTGAGGAGCTCGGCCTTTTTGAGGTGGCTGATATTCCGTGGGATGCACTCGAAGATCCCACTGCGACCAATACGCACGGACCGAAGCGTGAGAAGGGGCGCGACGGCTGTCGTGTGCCCCTGCCGTGGGTGGCGGCGGACGATCCCGCGCAGGGCGGATCGTTTGGGTTTTCGCCGGCGGACGCCGATGCGGCGCCCCATCTGCCGCAACCTGCATGGTTTTCCGATTACGCTGTCGATAGGGAAGAAGCGGACCCGACATCGATGCTTGCGCTCTATCGTGACGCCCTCTGGCTGCGGCGCAAGCTGCGCGGGTGCGCCAACGATCTTGCGTGGCTCGATCTTGACGGGCGCACCGGTCTTGCGGATGGCGCCGAGGGCGCCGAGGGCGGCGTCATCGCCTATCGCCGCGACAACGGCTGGGCGTGTGTGACGAACTTCGGTGCAGCACCTGTGGAGTTGCCGGCGGGCAGGGTCCTGCTCACCTCATCACCGCTTGCAGACGGCAGGCTCGCGCAGGACAGCTCTGCCTGGATCATGCTCGGTGAGATGTAAGGGCCTCTTGCGGCGAGTTTGCGTTTGCCTACACCTTCCGTGGCGGCTGATGTCTTCGCGAGGTTCGCGAGGGCGTTGCAAAACTTTTCAAAAAAAGTTCTTGCATAGGATGCGGGCATCACGTAAGATTAATCCCCGTAAGCGGACATGGCTCAGTTGGTAGAGCACAACCTTGCCAAGGTTGGGGTCGCGGGTTCGAGCCCCGTTGTCCGCTCCATTTGGGCGTTTAGCTCAGGGGGAGAGCGCTTCCCTGACACGGAAGAGGTCAGAAGTTCAAATCTTCTAACGCCCACCAAATGTTCGCAGCTCAGAGGCTATGTCCTCTGGGCTGTTTTGTTTTGCCACCAAGCACGCCGCCAAATAAGCCACCAAATATTGATCCAAGGTCTGTACGCGATGGTCTTCGCATCCCGTAGAGGTGCCGGCAGATTGCATACGTCCTGGCCGATCGTGACCGCAACATGTTGGTCAAGCATAATCTTTTGGATTCTTTTGGCGTGAGCGGCTTGGTTTTGGTAGGATTTGTCAGCGGCTTGACTAAGGGGGTTTTATAACTGCCATGCAGGTAGCCGTGTTGGTAACGTTTTACCGACTTGCCAAGAACCCCTCATAATTAATGCGTCTGGAAAATGACCAATTGCTTTGACCTGCTGAAACACTATATGTTGTGTTTGAACTAAAAAAAGAATACAGGATATAGATGTGTCTTTGTCGTATGATAGATGGCGGACAGAGAACGAAGACCTTAACTGCCTCTTTCGAACGTGTCCTTGAGCCGCTTGATTGGCTCTAGGGAATGTCCGCATGGAGGCTTATGGTTTATCGAGAACACAGATTGCGCGACGGCGCCGCAAGACAGGGGCAAGCCCTGCCGGGCATCGTTTGGCTCTGAAGCGCAATGAGGCTACGACGCGAAAGAGGCAAGAGGATGAAGATCATCAAGCGCAGCGGCACCGAGGTTGTCTTTGACATCGATAAGATCGTCAATGCCATCCGCGCCGCCAACTTGGAGGTCGAGGAGAGCTCTCGTCTAACCGACCGCCAGGTGGTTTACGCGGCGCAAAACGTCGCCGAGGCATGCGAGAACGCGGGCCACACCGTTTCGGTCGAGGAGATCCAGGATTTGGTCGAGGACGAGATCATGCGTCTCGACTGCTACGAGGTTGCCCGCCACTACATCATCTATCGCTATGTTCAGAGCCTGAAGCGCCAGAAGAACACGACCGATGACAAGATCCTGTCGTTGATTGAGTGCAATAACGAAGAGGTCAAGCAGGAGAACTCCAACAAGAACCCGACCGTCAATTCCGTTCAGCGTGACTACATGGCCGGCGAGATCTCCAAGGACCTGACCCAGCGTGTGCTGCTGCCCCAGGAGATTGTGGATGCTCACAATGAGGGTCTGATTCACTTCCATGATTCGGACTACTTTGCCCAGCACATGCATAACTGCGACCTGGTGAACCTGGAGGATATGCTCCAGAACGGTACTGTTATTTCGGGCACGCTGATCGAGAAGCCGCACAGCTTCTCGACTGCCTGCAACATCGCGACGCAGATCATCGCTCAGGTTGCTTCCTCCCAGTACGGTGGCCAGTCGATTTCGCTGACCCATCTTGCCCCGTTCGTCGAGGTGAGCCGTCAAAAGATTCGCGGCGAGGTCGCCCGCGAGCTCGAGGAGCTCGGCGTTTCCGCATCTCCCGAAAAGGTCCGCGAGGTTGTTGAGGACCGCCTGCGTGACGAGATCCGTCGCGGCGTTCAGACGATTCAGTATCAGGTCGTGACCCTTATGACCACGAATGGCCAGGCGCCGTTCGTGACGGTCTTTATGTATCTCAATGAGGCCCGTACGCCCCAGGAGAAGCATGACCTTGCCATGATTGTGGAGGAGACGCTTCGTCAGCGCTATGAGGGCGTTAAGAACGAAGCCGGCGTGTGGATCACCCCGGCGTTCCCCAAGCTCATCTACGTGCTCGAGGACGATAACGTTCACGAGGATTCCCCGTACTTCTACCTGACTCAGCTGGCTGCGAAGTGCACCGCCAAGCGCATGGTGCCCGACTACATCTCCGAGAAGAAGATGCGCGAGCTCAAGCTGTCGAAGGGCGAGACCGCGGGCAACGGCGACTGCTATACCTGCATGGGTTGCCGCAGCTTCCTGACGCCCGACCGCTCCGGTAACGGATTTAACAACGTGGCCAACGCGCTGAACTATGACCCGAACAAGCCCAAGTACTACGGTCGCTTTAACCAGGGCGTTGTGACCATCAACCTGCCCGATGTCGCGCTGAGCTCGCATCAGGACATGGATAAGTTCTGGAAGATCTTCGACGAGCGTCTTGAGCTGTGCCACCGCGCCCTGCTGTGCCGTCATGAGCGTCTGATGGGTACGCTTTCGGATGCCGCACCGATTCTTTGGCAGTACGGTGCCCTCGCCCGCCTGAAGAAGGGCGAGACGATCGACAAGTTGCTCGTGGGCGGTTACTCCACCATTAGTCTGGGTTATGCCGGCCTGTATGAGTGCGTTAAGTACATGACGGGCCACAGCCACACCGAGAAGGAGGGCACGCCCTTTGCCATGGCCGTCATGCAGCGCATGAACGACAAGTGCGCGGAGTGGAAGGCCGAAAGCGATATTGACTTCTCGCTGTACGGTACCCCGCTTGAGTCGACGACCTACAAGTTCGCCAAGTGCCTGCAGCGTCGTTTTGGCATCATCCCGGGCGTGACGGACAAGGGCTACATCACCAACAGCTACCACGTCCACGTGTCCGAGGAGATCGACGCATTCGACAAGCTCAAGTTCGAGGGTATGTTCCAGCAGCTTTCGCCGGGCGGTGCCATCTCCTACGTCGAGGTTCCCAACATGCAGGACAACCTCAAGGCTGTCATTCGCGTGATGCAGTACATCTACGACAACATCATGTACGCCGAGCTCAACACCAAGAGCGACTACTGCCAGGTGTGCGGCTACGACGGTGAGATCAAGATTGTCGAGGATGACGGCAAGCTGGTGTGGGAGTGCCCCAATTGCGGCAATCGTGACCAGGAGAAGATGAATGTCGCTCGTCGTACGTGCGGCTACATCGGTACCCAGTTCTGGAACCAGGGCCGAACCGAGGAGATCCGCGACCGCGTGCTGCATCTCTAATAACCATCCCAGGCCGCCCCGTAGCGAGGCCCCGGGCCTTTACTCGCTATTTCGGACAGTCCTGGCTCACGACGGAGGCGCCACTGGCGCCTCCTGTTCGTGCGGAACTCATATCGAGCAAAGGCCCGGGGCCTCGCTACGGGGCAGCCAAGTTGATGTAGCTGAGATGCAGCATGCGGCCTGCTCACTCCTCGAAGTTCTTAGCGGAAATGAGTTGACTTGCAACAACGCTTTGCTTGCGATGGCGGTTGAGCTGCAACAAAGTTTTTATTGGACCTCGAACCCTATACTCGATGTTCGCTTCGTTCATTGAGTTACCCTTTGCATGAGGCCGGGACATATCGTCCCGCCCGCAGTTTCGCAGGCCGAAGGCCGAGAATGTTTGAGGACGGGATGATATGTCCCGGCCTCCCGGGAGAGTTACCTATGAACTACGCGAACATTAAGTATTTCGACATTGCTGATGGGGAAGGCGTTCGTACTTCTCTGTTTGTGAGCGGGTGCCGTCGCGGGTGCAAGAATTGCTTTAACTCCGT
Organism: Collinsella aerofaciens; assembly: GCA_048478035.1. Classification (GTDB taxonomy): domain Bacteria; phylum Actinomycetota; class Coriobacteriia; order Coriobacteriales; family Coriobacteriaceae; genus Collinsella; species Collinsella aerofaciens_CN. Next base: position 9,670 of record DBGBCW010000007.1, read on the forward strand.
CGCGTGGGACTTTGCCGCGGGTGAAACGTTCGATCGTGCCGTCGAGGACAAGATTATCGAGAGCCTCGACCATCCCTTTATCGATGGCCTGACGATTCTGGGCGGCGAGCCTATGGAGCCCGAGAATCAGGTGGGGCTTGTTGACTTTATCGAACGCGTGCGTGCGGCCTATCCCGCGGGGTCGGGCAAGACCATTTGGTGCTTTACCGGCGACGTGCTCGAGGAGCTTATGCCGGGCGGTCGCCATCATACCGAGGTGACGAACCGTATCCTGGCCTGCCTCGACATGTTGGTGGACGGCCCGTTCGTTCAGGATTTGTACGATATCTCGTTGCGCTTTAGGGGCTCGAGCAATCAGCGCGTGATTGATATGAACGCCACGCGCGCCCGTGCTGTGCGCGAGGGCGTTGCGCTTTGTGATGCGGTTGAACTTTGGCGGGACGATCCAGTCTATTCGACCCATACTATGTAGCTTGTGGCCGATGCCAAAGGGCGTGGTACCATAGCGCGAACGCAAAATCGGAAAAGTGAGGCCCAGATGATCGATCAGGAAAAAGTCGAGGCCGCCATTAAGCTGTTGCTTGAGGGCATAGGCGAGGACCCAACTCGTGAGGGCCTGCTGGAGACCCCGGCGCGCGTTGCCCGTATGTATGGTGAGATCGCCGGCGGTATGGACCAGAGTGCCGAGGAGCACCTGTCCAAAACCTTTGCCGTCGCTTCGAACGATTTGGTTATCGAGCGCGACATCACGTTCTACTCGCTGTGCGAGCACCATTTGCTGCCGTTTTATGGCAAGGCCGCCATTGGCTATATCCCTAACGGTCGGGTGGCTGGGCTTTCCAAACTCGCCCGCACGGTTGAGGTTTATGCCCGCCGTCTGCAGCTGCAGGAGCAGCTGTGTGCGCAGGTTGCCGACGCTCTCATGGATTATCTCGCTCCCCAGGGAGCGATTGTGCTCATGGAAGCCGAGCATATGTGCATGACCATGCGCGGCGTGCAAAAGCCCGGCACCAAGACCGTGACGCTCGCTCGCCGCGGCGTCTTTGAGACTGATCCCGCGCTCGAGGAGCGGTTCTTTAGGATGCTGGGCCGTTAGCATGAGGGTCGTCAACGACTTTACATCGAAGACCGATGAGGGGACGTCGCGTCGCGGCTTTATGGCTTCGGGCTTGGCTCCCTTTGGTGCCATGCCTCGCATTGATTACATTTGCGCCAACGGGCTGTTCCGGCGGCACCTGGGTAACATTGCACAGTTGGAATCGGGGCGCATCTTCTGCCGCCACGGTATTGACCATCTTCTCGATGTCGCTCGCATTATGTGGATCAAGAATCTCGAGGAACAGCTCGAATTTGACCGTGAGGTCATCTACGCCACGGCACTTCTTCACGATATCGGCAAAGATGAACAGTATGAATCGGGTATATCCCATGATGTTGCAAGCGAACGCGTCGCTGATGCGATTCTCGGCGGCATGCCCGATGATGTGGCGTTTGAGCCGGCCGATGCCGCAGCCATTAAGACGGCCATTCTGGGCCATCGAAAGCTGCGTGTGAACAGCCAACCGCTTGAGCGTCTGCTCTATGCAGCCGACAAAGCGTCGCGCGCCTGCTTTGCATGCCCCGCGCGCAATGCTTGCAACTGGAGCGATGATAAAAAGAACCTGTCGATTCGCGTGTAGTTAGTTTGCGCGGTCGGGGTTCTAAACGAAGGAGACGATCGCGATGAGCAACAAGAAACTGCCCGAGAATGCAACCAAGACTGAAGGCGCCGAGCTCGCCCGCCGTGGAAGGGGCGAAATATCCACCGCAACGGCGGTGCCTCACGTGAGTTATGACGATCTGCGCCATGCTGACCGCATTACTATCGACGGTCTCGAGGTCTTTGCCAACCACGGCGTGTATCCCGAAGAGAATGCGCTGGGCCAGAAGTTCATCGTGTCCTTGGTGCTCTATGCCGACCTGCGTGCAGCGGGGGAGCACGATAACCTGGACGCTTCGATTGACTACGGCTCGGTGTGCCACGATGTCGATGGCTATCTGCGCGAGCATACGTTTAAACTCATCGAGGCGGCAGCCGAGGGTGTGGCCCAGATGCTGCTGCGTCGTTACCCCTTGCTGCTTGGCGTGCGTGTTAAGCTCGATAAGCCTTGGGCTCCCGTCGGTCTTCCCCTGGCAAGCTGCGGCGTCGAGATCGAGCGCGTGCGCTAACCGGTTCTAATACGTCTCTATGGGCGGCTGCTTGAGCCGCTGCGATAGAGCTCTATTGTTGGGACAGTACGTGTCGAGCAGGGCGTGAAACCGCTGATTGTGGCTTGGCTCGAGCAGGTGGACGAGCTCGTGGGCGACAACCATGCCGAGACACTCGATGGGATAGGCGGCAAGTTCGCGTGCGATGCGAACGGCACCGGATTTGGGCGTGCATGAGCCCCAACGCGTTTTCATGCTACGTACGGAAACGCGGGAAACGGCGACACCCATTGCGATTTCGTACGCGCGTACCATATCGCGCAGCGCCGTGGTGACCTCGGATGCATAGAGTTGGTCGATGCGGGTCTGGAGCTCATCGGACGTCAGGCCGTCGAGGGTTGCGCGCCGCTTGGCCTGTGGGCGTTCGTTCGATTTGTCGGCACCTATAAAACTTGCGAAGGTGGCCTGCTTGGGCCGCGGTGCGGGTGACTTAAAGTTGTGATCGAGCGCATCTTGTACCATGATGGGCTTGCCCCAAAGTGCAATGATGGACGAGGGGCTGAGCGGCTCTCGCGCCGTCGCCTGACGTTGCTCGCGCTGGGCAAGCCGGCTGATAATCCAGGCGCTGTTGCGCTTCACAAACGCTTCGATACGCTCGCGGCTGGCGCCGAGCGGTGCGCTGGCGTGGACCTCACCGCTCGATGTGACACGTAGGTTGAAGTTCTTGACGCGCTTTTTGGTAACGACGACGGGGATGGGCGTCCCATCCGGTTGGGGTAGGAAAAGCGTAAATTGCTGCGTCAAAAGCGGTCCTTTGGATTGGGGACGGGCCGGCATGTCGACCGTTCGGCATGCCGGCCCGCTCAAGGGATGTGAAATTAATAGCGCTCAAAGAAGGCAAGCGCGTTGTCGCTGCAGAGCTTTTGCATCACGGTCTTGCCAAAGTGCTTGGAGAGCATGTTCTGGAATTCGGGCATCTTGCTGGCATCGGAGAGGAAAGCGGGCACCGTGGCACCGTCCCAGTCGCCGCCGAGCGCGATGGCGTCCTCGCCGCCCAGGTCGAGCCAGTGCTCGATATGTGCCGCCAGCTGGTCGAAGGTGACGTCTGCGGCGGTTTTGTCGGTTGCGTCGTTGGAAAGGAACTCGCTGCAGTAGTTGAGGCCGACGATGCCGCCCATGTCGCGAATGGTGAGGAACTGGTCGTCGGTAAGGTTGCGCTTGACGCCGCAAACCGCACGGGAGTTGGAGTGGCTGGCGACGAAGGGGCGCGTGGCGTGGGCGACAACCTCGTCAAAGCACTCATCGTTGAGGTGGGAGACGTCGAGTATCATGCCGGCGTGCTCCATCTGCGTAAGTGCCTCGACGCCGGCGGCGGTGAGGCCGGCGTGGGTGTCGTGGCCGCTCGCGAGCGGTCCCTGTGCGTTCCAGCTGAGCGATGACATGAGTACGCCCAGGCTCTTGAGCACCTCGATCAGTGCGGGGTCCTCGGCAAAGAACGTGGCGTTTTCGATGGTGTGGATGCAGGCGACCTTGCCGTCCTTGAGCGCGGGGCGAATATCTGCGGCGCTGCGCACGTTGACCATGCGGTCGTGGTTGAGCATGGCCTGGCCGCTCATATGTGCCATGATCTGCGCCTGGAAGCGCGCGGCGTGGGCGGTGGGAATCTCGTCGGGGACAAACGTGGCGAAGCACTGTGCCCACGGAGTTTTGCCGATCTTTGCGAGCGAGATGGCGCAGGCGTTGCCCTCGATGAGGTCGAAATCTTGCGGATGCGTTTCGTCGCCGGGGAAATAACCGTCGGTGCCGGCGGTAAAGCGCAGGTCGAGATCGAGCGTGGCCCAGCCGATTCGGTCGGCGGTGTCGCAGTGTAGGTCAAATACGGGATATGCCATGGTTCCTCCGGTTGCAGCGTTTCTTTGCAAACTGTCTTTGAATTGTATGACTAGGGTATAGTTAGCGCCATATGTTCACGGCGGCCCGCGTTATGCGCCGCCCTTATCACGGAGGTTACCATGTCCAACCAGGGCAAGAAGGTCAAGACCCATTATCGCGGCACGCTCGATGACGGCACGCAGTTCGATAGCTCCTACGATCGCGGCGAGCCGCTGGAGTTCACCTGCGGCGCCGGTCAGATGATCAAGGGCTTCGACGCCGCTGTTGTCGACATGCAGGTGGGCGAGAAGAAGACCGTGCACATCCCGGCTGCCGATGCCTACGGCGAGCACAATCCCGAGATGGTTATTACCTTCCCGGCCGAGCAGGTTCCCAACATCGAGCAGATCGAGAAGGGCATGAAGCTCTTCCTGTCCACGCCGAGCGGCATGCCTGTCCCCGCCGTCGTCATTGACGTGACGCCCGAGGCCGTGACGCTCGACGCCAACCACGAGTTGGCCGGCAAGGACCTCAACTTTGATATTGAGCTCGTCGAGGTCGAGGGCTAGAGCATGCCTGAACGCTTGGTTTCGACGACATGTTTGGGAAATCTCAACGATCCGTCCTATGAACTCCTGCTTCGCCGGGAGCTGGGCGGTGTCTTTGAGGTCGATGAGCTACTGCTCGATTGGGACCAGGCTGATGTATGCGTGTTTGTGGGCGTGACGGAGCTGGGGCGCACGATCGATGTTCGGCTGGATGCTACCGACGGTGGTCGTCTTGCCGACGGCGACGTGCTCGCCATTGACCGTTCGGGCGTGGTGCCCGTGGCGGTTGTCGTGCGCCTGCGCAGCGCCGAGGTTTATTTGGTCGAAGTCGACCGCATGGATCCGATTGCGCTCGCGCATGCGTGCTGGGAGATCGGCAACATGCATGCGCCGCTCTTCCGGGGCGACTCGGACGAGCATACCGTGCGCATGTATACGCCGGTGCAGCCTGTTTTGGGCCGCATGCTCCGGGGTATCGAGGGCGTTCGCCTCTCGGTGGTTACCCGTGAACTCGATACGGACCGGCGCTTTGCGTCGAGTGCGGCGGAGGTCGTCGTTAGCATGGCTCCGGACTTTACCATCGTAAAGAAGGCGCGCGGTTAACGTGCGTATGAGTAAGACGGACTTTGAGAGGCAGCTATTCAAAGTCCGTCTTACTGTTGATGAGGTGCTTTGGGGGAAAGCATATGGGTCTTGAGGGAATCAAGCTGATTGCATGCGATTTGGACGGCACGTTGCTGCATCCGGGGGAGCGCGAGCCGCGTTCCGAGGCCTTTGAGCTTATCGATGAGCTACATCGTCGCGGTATCGTGTTTATGCCGGCGAGTGGTCGTCAATATGCGAGCTTGCGCTACCTGTTTGCCCCGGTGGCCGATGAGCTCGCCTATGTATGCGAAAACGGAGCCCTGGTGATGAGCGAGGGGCGTGCCGTGGTCAAGCGCTCTATGGAGCGTAGCCTTGCTATGGATATCGCGAATGCTGTGGTTGCGTATCCCCATGCCGACGTGACCCTTTCGTGTGAGGGACACCTCTACACCATGAGCGGCAACGATGCGTTCGTCGACCATTTGCGCTATGAGGCCCACTGCGACGTGGCGGTGGTCGACCGTCCCGAGGACATCGACGAGGACGTCATTAAGATTGCCTTCCAGACGCCCGAGGTGGATCAGCCGGCGGCGCTGGAGCATTTTGAGCGCCTCTTTAGCGACCGTGTCGACGTGATGACGTCGGGAACCGAATGGACGGACTTTATCGGTTTCGGTTCGGGTAAGGGCTCCGCGCTTGCCGATTACGGTCGTGCCCTGGGGATTTCGCCCGATGAGATGATGGCGTTTGGCGATAACGAAAACGACCGCGACATGCTCAACGTCGTGGGCCATCCCTATCTGATGGAGAGCTGCAACCCCTCTATGCGTGGCATTAACGACCGCGTCCGCTACGTGCGCACGGTCGAAGAAGAGCTGCGTCGTCTACTTGCTGAGTAGACATTTGGGACATGTCTAGAAATCTACTTTTTGCTGCAAAGTGCGGAAAGGTGGATTTTAAGGCATGTTCCAAACATCTACCGACAGTCAGGGCAGAGACCCTCGAAGATGGTGTAGTGCGACGTGACGTGCCAGCCGATTTGCTCGGACGCCTTGGCGTCGAGCTGGGCATCGAAGGGGAGCGGTACGTCGATGACGCGGCTGCACGAGGTGCAGATGATATGTGCGTGCGGCTCGATGGTGCGATCGAAGCGACTCCCGCCCGGCGTCTTGATCGAGAGGATTTCTCCGGCATCTGCCAAGAGATTAAGATTGCGGTAGACCGTACCGCGGCTGATTTTGTCATCCTGCGCGCGCACGACGTTGTAGATTTCGTCGGCGGTGGGATGGTTATAGCTTTGGCGCACGGCGTCAAGAACCAGCTTTCGCTGCCTGGTATTCCTTCTTTGCACCGCCATGCGCCTCGCCTCTTTTCTACTAACGGTCGTAGGTAAATGATACCGTATTTAGCACACAATACTAATAATGAGGAGTGAAACCGTCTTCATTGGCAAGTGGGGCTCGGACCTGGGCGTCTACGAGGCGAAAACGCGTCCCCATGCGCTCGTAGGAGGCATGAAGCGCCTCGAGATGAGATAGGATGTTTGCCGGAGCTCCCTGTATCTCCATCTCGACTGAGCCGTCTTCCATGTTACGCACCCAGCCGGTGAGCGCGCGTGCCTGCGCGAGGTTGGTGTTGGTAAAGCGAAAACCAACGCCTTGGACTTGCCCCGCCCAGCGCAGGAAATAGCGCAGGGGAGTGTCTTGAGTGACCCCGTCGCTTGCGAGCACAGTAAGCCTGCGGCGCAGCTCGAGCTCGACGTTTGACGGCTTTTGAGGCTCTCGACTGCCGCTGGTGACGCTGGAGAAGAACGTATCGAAGAAGCCCATCGCTATGCCTGCTTGCCTGCGTCGGCCGGGAAGGTTATGCCGGCCTGCTGGCGCACGGCATCCATGATGCGCAGTGAGACGAGCGTGACATCGCGGTAGTGGCCAAGCTCGTGGCGTCCCGCCGGGGTCTCCCAAATCTCTTCCTTGACGTTATCGATGCCGCCGATGGCGGTGATAAAGTCTGTGAGTTCGTATTCCATGGTGTTGCTCGATTTGGGCAGGTCGAGCACGCGGCCGTTGTCGCCCTGTTCGCGCGGTGCCTCGGTCGCTGAGCCGCGTACGACATCGCCGCGATAGTCGATGCGGACGTTGCGGGGCGTGGACAGATGGTCGATCTGGATAGTGCCACGCTCGCCTTCGATCTGCGAGGGCAGCAGGTCATTCGTAATTTTGGAGTGCGCGAGCTCGACGGAGATGCGGCCACCGCCGTAACTGGCGAGGATAGAACCGCAGCCGTCGATGGGGCCGTGCGTGAGCTGTCGCGTGGTGGGGTCGAGCAGAGTAGCCATGCTCGTAAGGCCGGAGGGCATGCCGAAAATCTCGACCATGGGCTCGACGGTGTAGACGCCAATGTCCATGAGGGAACCCGATGCCATATTGCAGTCGAAGATATTGGTGGAGCGTCCCGCGAGAATCTCGTTGTAGCGCGAGGAATACTTGCCAAAGCGCAATGAGGCACGACGAATGGGCGCAATCTCGCCCAGGGCGTCCTCGATGGCGTGGAAAGCGGGGTCATGGAGCGGGCGCATGGCCTCGAGGGCCACGACACCTGCTGCCTCGGCAGCGCGGAAGACTTCCAGCGCCTGCGCCTCGGTGGCGCAGAAGGGCTTCTCGACGATGACGTGCTTGCCACCGGCGATGCAGGCAAGGGCCTGCTCGTAGTGAAGTGCGTTGGGGCTGCCGATATAGACGGCGTCGACGTCGGCAGCGGACGCAAGCTCGTCAAGTGCGGTGAAGTTACGCTCGCCGCCGTGCTTAGCGGTGAAGGCGGTGCCGCGATCTGCGTCGCGCGAGAGCGTGCCCACAAACGCGGCTTGGTCGTTGGCGTTGACGACCTGGATAAAGTCGTCGGTGATCATGGATGTGCCGATGGTCGCGATGCGCAGCATACGTCCCCCTTGCGTTGTTTGGTCTACAGGATGAGTGTAGCGCGTGGGGATATAAAGCTGCGCGAAAATGCTATTACAGGTCGTTCTCGTTAAAGCCGGTGTCGATATCGAGGTTGGCTCCGTCGGCCGCGGTGGTGGCGAGCTCGTCGCAGCGCTCATTGAGCTCATGGCCGGCGTGACCCTTAACCCAGATGAACTCCACTTTGTGCTTGCTCTTTGCGGTGAGCAGACGCTCCCACAGATCGCGGTTCTTGACAGGCTGCTTGTTGGCGGTCTTCCAGCCGCGTTTTTTCCATCCGTCAATCCAGTGCTTGTTGAAGGCGTTGACGACGTACTGCGAATCGGAATGGACTTCGACGTCGCAGGGGCGGTTGAGCGCCTCGAGTGCCACGATGACCGCCATGAGCTCCATGCGGTTGTTGGTGGTCTTGGCGTAGCCGCGCGAAAGCTCGGAGGTGAAGGTCTTGCCGGCGGGGTTGGTGTATTTGAGCACGGCGCCGTAGCCGCCGCGTCCCGGATTTGATCGGGCCGAGCCGTCGGTATAGATGATGACCTTCACATGGTTCCTTTCGTTGGGTACGTTTCGTGTGAGTGACCATTGTAGCGCCATGCCCGCCGGGGGCTAGCAATCTACGATTTCTACCCCGTCTTCCGACAGTTGGTTGGCATGGATGATGCGGTTGAGCTCGTCGAGGTATTGCTGCAAGAGGGGAGAGGGCTTGCGGTCGTCATGCATGATGTAGCCCACATGCATCGTCGGGGCGTCTGCCAGGGGGATCGAGGCCATGCCCCACTGCATTTCGCTGGAGAGTACGCCGGTCGACAGCGCATAGCCGTTCGAGGTGATAAGCAGGTTGGTGAGCGTCCCGCGGTCGGATACGCGGATATTGCGGTTGCAGGGAATATAGCTAAACGGTTCCTCGGCGTAATAGAAGGAGTTCGAGGTGCCCTGTTCAAAACTATAGCGCGTATAGGGTGTGAGGTCGGCAAGGGACAGTTGCGGGCGGCGGGCGAGCGGGTGGCGTTCGCTGACGAACACGTGGACTTTCGCATCAAAGAGGGGATGAAAGCTCGCTCGGGCATCGGTAAAGGCCTTCTGCAAGACACGGGTATTAAAGTCATCCAGATAGAGGATGCCGATATCGCTGCGAAACGCGCGCACGTCGTCGATAATCTGCGCTGTGGTGGTCTCGCGCATGATGAACTCGAACTTGCTGTCGCGGCAGCGCTCGACTACGTTGACAAAGGCCTCGACCGAAAAGGCGTAGTGTTGGGCGGAAATGGCGAGGCGGGCTTGCGGGGTGCCGCCGTCCTCGTAGCGGGCCTCGAGCATGTCGGCCTGCTCTACGACCTGGCGTGCATAACCCAAAAGCTCGGTGCCGTCGTTGGTGAGTGCAACACCGCGGCTGGAGCGCGTAAAGATTTCGATATGAAGTTCCTGCTCCAGGCTTTTGACGGCATTGGAGATATTGGACTGCGCCGTATAGAGGCGCTGGGCTGCGGCGTTGATCGAACCGGACTCTGCCACGGCGATCATAAAGCGAAGCTGCTGGAGGGTCATCGGCGCCCGTCCCTTCGATAGCTATCTATAAAACCGATAACAGGTTAGCGCTTTTAAGTGATTGACCGAGGGAAACAATGCTCGTACTATTCAAAACACACAAAGGCGGTAGGTAATTAAGCCAACCACGGAACCGGGATGCGAAAGGAGGCCCGCATATGAATTGCTTGCCAAGACGAATGCCGGGCTCCTGTTTGCGCCCGTCGGCGTGATCAGGAGACAGCGACTTACTTCTCTCTTTTTATTTACTTTTGTTCGATCAAGGAGACCATCATGAGCCAGTTCATTAACAACCCCGAGCACACCTTTGGTTTCGATACCCTGCAGCTGCACGTTGGCCAGGAGAGCGCCGATCCTGCATCCGACTCCCGTGCCGTGCCTATCTACCAGACCACGAGCTATGTGTTCCGCAACTCCCAGCACGCCGCCGACCGCTTTGGTCTTGCCGACGCCGGTAACATCTACGGCCGTCTGACCAACTCCACCCAGGGCGTCTTCGAGGACCGTATCGCCGCCCTCGAGGGTGGCGTGGCAGGTCTTGCCGTCGCCTCCGGTGCTGCTGCCATCACCTATACCCTGCAGGCTCTTGCCCAGGCCGGTGACCACGTGGTGGCTCAGAAGACCATCTACGGTGGCTCCTACAACCTGCTGGAGCATACGCTCTCCCAGTTTGGCGTCGAGACCACGTTTGTCGATGCCCATAACGTGGAAGAGGTCGAGGGTGCCATCAAGGACAACACCACGGTCATCTATCTCGAGACGCTCGGCAACCCCAACTCCGACATCCCCAACATCGACGCCATCTCCGAGGTCGCCAAGAAGCACGGTCTGCCGGTTGTCGTCGACAACACCTTCGGCACCCCGTATCTGTTCCGTCCGCTGGAGCATGGTGCCAACATCGTCGTCCACTCCGCAACCAAGTTCATCGGCGGCCACGGCACCTCGCTGGGCGGTGTGATCGTCGACGGCGGTAACTTCGATTGGAAGGCGAGCGGAAAGTACGCCCAGATCGCTGAGCCCAACCCCTCCTACCACGGTGTTTCGTTTGCCGAGGCTGCCGGTCCCGCCGCCTTCGCAACCTATGTCCGCGCTATCCTGCTGCGTGACGAGGGCGCCTGCATCAGCCCGTTCAACGCCTGGGTCCTGCTCCAGGGCACCGAGACCCTGTCGCTGCGCGTTGACCGTCATGTCGAGAACACCAAGAAGGTCGTTGAGTTCCTGGCTGGTGACAGCCACGTCGCCAAGGTGAACCACCCGAGCCTGCCTGAGCATCCCGATCACGAGCTCTATCAGAAGTACTTCCCCCGTGGCGGTGCTTCGATCTTTACCTTTGAGATTAAGGGTGGCCAGGAGGCAGCTTGGAAGTTCATCGATCATCTGCAGGTGTTCTCGCTGCTCGCCAACGTGGCCGACGTCAAGTCACTCGTCGTACACCCGGCTACCACCACGCACTCCCAGCTCTCTGCCGAGGAGCTCGCCGAGCAGAACATCACGCCCTCCACGATCCGTCTTTCCATCGGTACCGAGAACGCCGAGGATATCATTTGGGATTTGAAGCAGGCCTTCGCCGCGCTGGACGAGTAAGGCGACTTGTGCAAGGACCCCTTGCGACTCGATAGGTATAACTGCATAAAACGCCTGCTCAAGGCGCCTGTGCGCACAATGGTTGCACAGGCGCCTTTTTTGCATAGAGAGGGTGCAAAAACAGGGTTTTTGACACGATTTATGCATTTGAGTTGTGGAAAACTCCTGTTGAGAGGATGTGAGTTTTACGCAATTGACGTGCGCCTTTTGAGTAAAACCGCAGGTCGCGATTTGCTCGGGGTACTATGCAGCGCGATCGAATCACACGCAGCCCAAACGCAGCAAAAACGCACTACGGAGGTTTCCAGCTACATGAGGATCGATTCACGAAAACCGAAAGCCGCCGCCCTTTCCGCCGCTCTGACCGTGGCACTTTTGGCGGGCGCCGGCGCAACTGATGCCCACGCGGCAACACTATCCGATACGGTTGGATCTACGCCGTCCGAGGCGACGCTGGTGCAGCCCGTCGACTACCGCGGCGACGGTTATGGCTCTATGCAGGAGTGGAACGCCTCGATGGGGGCAAAGCGCGATTCCCTGGAGATGCGCGCTCAGATCATTATGAATATGTATGGCGACTATGCTACCGATGACGAGCGTGCTGTGTTGCAGAACTGCATCGACGGTGCGGGTAGCCTGTTGACGATGGGGGAGGTCGACGCCAAGTCGACCGAGCTCGACGAGCTTCGCTCCACGCTTGAGGATGCCAAGCGCGAGGCGCTCGAGGCTGCCGCAGCCGAAGCCGAGGCCGCTGAGGCCGTTCAGGCTTCGTATTACAACGCCGGCTCCGGCTCGTCTTACACGTCCGCTGCGTATTACGCGAACGGCTCGGGCCTGACGCGCTCGAGCGGCGTCAATAACTATAACGGCCGCCGCGAGACTTATTACAGCAGCAACGTGTTGTATCACCACCGCACGGGCGAATGGACGCAGGATTCCGAGGGCTTTTGGCGCGATTCCGATGGCTACTACGTCGTGGCCGCGGGTGATAAAGCTCAGGGCTCCACGTTTACCGGTTCCAAGGGCGAGTGCAAGGTCTATGACTCCGGCTGCGCAGCCGGAACCACCGACTACTACACTGGCTGGTAATTTTTCTGCATCACGGATATTTGGCGGATGGGCGTCTTTACCGAGCTTTAGGGCAACGTAAGGACGCCCGTTCTATGTATGCGTTTGAGCTAACAGAGCCCTTACCGTGGCAGTACGCCGCGCATATGGGCGCGGGGCACACTAAGTCACGAGAAGCAAAGTCTTTCTCGTGGAGGAAGTGGTCCCATGAACGCTCGAGATGTCGCTATTGCCGTCGTTGCCCTTTTGATCGGATGTCTTGGTCCGGCGGTGGCGTTAGCTGCCGGCTTGCAGTCCGCTACGGGCGCCGCTCCTGTGGTTGTGGGCGCCTTGATTGCAGCGGCGCTGCTGGGAAGCGCCGGCGTGCTACTTTGCCGCGATGACGAGGACGAGGTTCCGGAATCGCAAAATAGGCCTCAGTTTTAGCCTCGAGCCAAATGCAACAGGCCTTCGCGAAGACGGAATCCTCGCGAAGGCCTGCCTGCTTGTATTGCGCGCGTCGCGATGCGGCCGAGGCTACCAGCTGCTTTCTATTTCGCGAATCCTCTGGTAGAGCCAATCGTTTTGCGGCACTTGGATATCGTGTTTGACGGCCAGGCGGCAAATGGTGCCCGCGAACTCCTCGACTTCGGTTTTTCGTTGCGCGATGCGGTCCTGCGCCATCGAGGGCATACCGGTGGGGTCGATTCCCTCGATGAGGTGCACCATCTGCGTCAGGTCTGCCTCGGTCAGCTCAATGCCCTCGGCGTTGGCGACCGCAAGCGTTTCGCGCATGGCAGAAACAAAGCAGCGACGCTGCTCGGAGCCCGGCTCCGTGGCGCTTCCGTAGGTCCCGCCGTAGGCCATGCACGTCTGGTTGATGCCGTCGTTGAGCATGAGTTTGGCCCACATGCGGTGCGCAATGTCGCTCTCGACGGTATGGGCGATGCCGCAGCGCGTGTAGAGCTCGTCGATGGCGGTGACGGTTGCGGGCTCGGTGCCGGCCGCCGCGCCAAAGCGGATTTCGCCCGCATTGGTAAAGGTGAGCTCTCCGTTGAGGAACACGGCGTCCATGCCCTGGCAAATACCAAGAACGGTATGCTCCCAGCCAAAGCGCTCGGCAATCTTCTGCTCGCTCGTAATGCCGTTACACAGCGAGGCGATGAACGTATTGGGCCCCACGACGCGCTCCATAGTCTTGAGTGCTTGGTCGAGGCCGGTCGTCTTGACCGTGAGAATGACCAGGTCGGCGGGCGTTGCCTCGCTGGCGCGGACGGACTTGAGCGCACAGGGCTTGCCGTTGACGGTGAGCGCATCGCCTGCGTGACGCTCAAAACGGGCGTCATCCATAACGTATTCGACGGCGTCATTGCCGAGGGCCTTGGCAATCATGCTGCCGTAGAGCAGGCCGACGCCGCCCTTGCCGATAAAGGCGACCTTGTTGATCTGCATGTGAATCATCTCCCCATATAAAAGGCGCCCGCGTAAGGGGCGCCTGATGGATTGTATGTCGCCGGGGCGTTTGGTAAGCGCGCGGGGCTGCTGTTATGAAAAAGAAACTATTGCACTGTGCGCTTATGCCGCGGGACAGATCACAAAAACGCGCGCAGGGTGTACGACGCCATCGCGCACCTTGGGGAAGGTGCAGAAGATGACAGCGCCTGTGGCGGGAAGCTCGTCCAGATGGTCTATGACCTCGATCTGGCAACGGTCGACCGAGAGGATGTATTGTTCTCCGGGATAGGGGTAGGCGTCCTCGCGCGTGGTCACGCTCGCCTCCTTTCATCGGGCTTTTTGCTGGTGTTAAAGCGGTGCCGTGACGGCTCGATTTCTGCTACGTTACGATACGTTCTCGATTACGATTCCAATGTGTTTCGACGACGTGACCATTGTGTTTCGCCTCATTAGGGCTTCGAGGGGAGAGGAGGGGCAGTGCAATATCGCGTTGACCCCAAAAGCGGCAACCGTATCTCGGCGCTGGGGCTGGGTTGCATGAGGTTTCCCGGTGCGCCGGGACACCCCGATGCGAAGACGGCCGATGCCATCATTTCCCGTGCGGTGGAGCAAGGAATAACCTATCTGGACACGGCCTATCTCTACCCCGGTAACGAAGCTTGTGTGGGAGCTTCGCTTGAGCGCCTGGGTCTACGCGACCAGATTTTGCTCGCGACCAAGTTGCCGCACGCTTCGTGCAAATGTGCGGAGGATTTCGACCGCTTTTTTGACGAGCAGCTGCACCGTTTGCGGACTGACCATATCGACTACTACCTCATGCACAACATCACCTCGCCCGTGCAGTGGGAGTGCGTGGCAGCGTTGGGTATCGAGGACTGGATTGCGCACCAAAAGGCTGCGGGGCGTATTCGCCAGATAGGTTTTTCGTACCACGGCAGTGCGGCGGACTTCCTTACGATGCTTGACGCGTACGACTGGGACTTTTGCCAGATCCAGTACAACTACGCTGGAGAGCGCTACCAAGCGGGAACGGCGGGACTCATGGCAGCCGCCGAGCGCGGGCTCGCGGTGTTTGTGATGGAACCGCTTTTGGGTGGACGCCTGGCGGGCAAGCTGCCTCCGCGGGCCCGTGCCGTGCTCGATGGCGTACGCGATCCGTACCTGAAGACACCGGCTGCTTGGGGCCTTTCGTGGGTGTGGAATCATCCTCAGGTCACGATGCTGCTATCGGGTATGACCGATACCGCGCAGGTGGACGAGAACGCGGCATTGGCGGATCGCGCACTGCCGGATTCGATGACGACAGAGCAGCTCGATACCATCGCACGTGTGCTGGGAGAGTTTGAGAAATCGAATCGCGTGCCCTGTACGGGGTGCGGCTACTGCATGCCGTGCCCCAAGGGCATCAATATTCCCGGTTGCTTTGGCGCCTACAACGCGAGCTACGCGCATAGTTGGTTTACGGGGCTGTCTCAATACTTTACGGCGAGCGCGGTGCGGACGAACGAGCCCAAGCTAGTGAGCAATTGCGTCAAGTGCGGTAAATGCGCACGTCACTGCCCGCAGCACATCGATATCCCCGAGCGTCTCGACGATGTGCGCCGACGTTTCCAGCCTGGCCCCGTAACGGCCGCGCTTAAAGCTTTTTGCAAAACGCGCTCCTGATGCCCCTTTTATAAGTTGCGGTGGAATAGTTCCTGTTTGCGGCAAAATAGGGCTTAAACAGGAACTATTCCACCGCAACTGAAGGGGGCTGTCGTGGGCCATCGGGATTCATGTGATGATTTGCGTGAGGTTCGTTGGGGCGTTTTGGGCGCTGGGCGCATTTCGCATCGATTTGCATCGTCGCTCAAGGAGGTGGACGGGGCACGGCTTGTGGCTGCCGCCGGTCGCACTCCTTCGCATGTTGAGGAGTTTTGCAGGGCGTTTTCGATTGATGCCGCGCACAGTTATGCCACGGCTGACGATGGCGGCGATGCGGCTTATGATGCGCTGATTGCCGACCCCGATGTCGACGCAATTTACTTGGCTCTTCCGCATGGCATGCATGCGCATTGGGTCTGTCGCGCACTGCGCGCGGGAAAGGCCGTACTGTGCGAAAAGCCGGCCGTTTTGAATGAAGAAGAGGCCCATGCGATCGCCTCAGTTTCCCGTGAGCGCGGTGTGCCGTTTATGGAGGCGATGAAGAATCGGTTTTGCCCGATGCGCACTCGCGTGAAGGGCTTGCTTGCGTCGGGCGAGCTCGGTCGTATCGTCTCGATCGAAAGCGTGCAAAAACTCGATTATGGTGAGTCCCCTTCGAGCTATCTGCTCGATCCGTTGCAGGGCGGCTGTCTATACGACATGGGCTGCTATGCGGTCGGGTGGTTTGAGGATCTGCTTGCGGGTGCGTGCGATGTTTCGTCCCGTGAAGTTCGCTGGCGTGACGTATCAGGCGGCCGCGTCGATTGGGCCGATGAAATCCATATGAGTGTCGGCGGCATACCTATTCATATGGCGTGCGATGGCAAGGCAACATATGAAAGCCGCTTAACGATTGTCTGCGAGCGGGGCTCGTTGGAAATCGAGCGCCTCCATCGCCCCGAGCTCGCCCATGTGAAGTATTCCGACGGTCGAGTACTCGAAATCGATGCACCATTTGAAGTCGATGATTTTTACGGTGAGGCGTCGCATGCGACGCAGCTCATTCAAGCGGGGAAACTCGAAAGCCCCATCATGTCCCTAGCCGCCACACAGCGCTGTGCGCACATCATCGATGCGATTCGCTTGAAACTTTAGGGCGTGGGGGCATGGCGCCAGCGCTTGGAATGCCTGGAGGCCTTTGCTCCT
This sequence comes from Collinsella aerofaciens, assembly GCA_048478035.1. Taxonomy (GTDB): domain Bacteria; phylum Actinomycetota; class Coriobacteriia; order Coriobacteriales; family Coriobacteriaceae; genus Collinsella; species Collinsella aerofaciens_CN. The sequence goes on from DBGBCW010000007.1 coordinate 26,276, forward strand.
GATGCCCCTTTTATAACTTGCGGTGGAATACGGTCTGTTTGCGCCAGAATAAGGCACCAATAGACCGTATTTTTCCGCAACTGATGAGGAGGGAGCTGGAGATGCTGACGATCGGGTGTCATCTTTCGACGACGAAGGGCTATCGGGCAATGGGGGAGACGGCGTTGTCCATTGGCGCCAATACCTTTGCGTTCTTTACGCGCAACCCGCGCGGTGGCAAGGCAAAAGAACTTGACATGGATGACGTGGCGGCTCTGCGCGAGCTTATGTCGCAAAACGACTTTGGACCGCTGGTGGCGCATGCCCCGTATACCTACAACCCCTGTTCTGCCAAAGAGCGGGCGCGCGAGTTCGCCTTGGAGGCTATGGCAGAGGACCTGCGGCGCATGGAGGCGCTGCCCGGCAACTACTACAACTTCCATCCCGGTGCGCATGTGGGGCAGGGCTCCGACGCCGGCATTCAGATGATTGTCGACACCCTGTGCCAGGTGATGTTTGAGGGCCAGCAGACGACGGTGCTGCTCGAGACCATGGCCGGCAAGGGTACCGAGGTGGGCCGCAGCTTTGAGGAACTGGCGTGCATTATCGAGGGCGTTGCCGCCAAGTGCCCAGAGCTGTCCGATAAGCTGGGCGTTTGTTTGGATACCTGTCATGTGAGCGATGCTGGCTACGACATCATCCATGATCTGGACGGCGTACTCGACGAGTTCGACCGCGTGGTGGGTATCGATCGTTTGCACGCCGTACACATCAACGATTCGAAGAACCCTTGTGGCGCCCATAAAGATCGTCACGAGTGCATCGGCAAGGGATACCTTGGCAGCGAGGAATTTGGTGGCGGTATGCAGGTTATGCAGAATATTGTATCGAATGGCCACTTGCGTTCGCTGCCGTTTATTTTGGAGACTCCGAACGAACTTGCAGGTTATGCAGCTGAAATTAGACTATTAAGGTCATTGCAGCAGTAATGACTGTCACAAAGTAGAGTATTCCATTCACGTTATGGGTTTGTTTCAATCAGTTTTCTCATTGCAGATTCGTAATTCCGGGTGCATAATAGCCAACAGTTTTTGCAGACCTCTGAATCAAACGAGGTCACCGGAAGGAGACTCATTATGAAGCTGAAGAAGCTTGGCGCATTTGCCGCCACGGGTGCTATGGCGCTCGCCCTTGCTCTGACGGGCTGCGGTTCGTCCAACGCCACCTCTGGTTCTGATGCCGGTTCCAGCAGCTCTGACGACGCTAAGGTCGAGAAGGTCGACGGCTCCAAGGAGTACGCGCTCGTCAAGGACGGTACGCTGACCGTCGGCACCTCTGCCGAGTACGCTCCGTTTGAGTACAAAGATGACAACGGCGATTATCAGGGCTTTGACCTTGAGCTCATCAAGGCTATCGGCGACAAGCTGGGCCTGGATGTCGAGTATGTCAACAATGACTTTGACACGCTGGTTCCGGGCGTCGCTTCGGGCGCCAAGTATGACGTTTCCATCGCGGCTATCACCGACACGCCCGAGCGTGAGAAGGAAGTCACTTTCTCTGATTCCTACTACATGGACGATCAGGCTATCGTGACCAAGGTCGATAACACCGACATCACGGCCGACAACTACAGCGAGAAGCTCAACAACGCCGACGCTACCATCATCGTCCAGTCTGGCTCGACCGCCGAGGCCTTTGCACAGGAGAACTTCCCCAAGGCCAAGATCGTCCCCTACAAGGACGCCACCGAGTGCTTCAGCGCCCTGCAGTCCGATAAGGGCGACGCCGTAGTCACCAACCGCTCCGTTGCCAGCCAGCTGACCGCCGAGCAGTTCAACACCTGCCAGACCATCAAGCAGATCAGCACCGGCGAGGAGTACGCCATCGCCATCAACCAGGGCAACACCAAGCTCAAGGACGACATCAACCAGGCTATCAAGGACCTGACCGACGACGGTACCGTCGACGCCCTCATGGCTAAGTACAATATCAAGTAAAATAACTACTTGATTGCGCGCGGGCCCTTTCCGTTTTGGCGGAAAGGGCCTTTGCGCTTCTCTTGACGGAGAGCGTTTCCGTCTCGTTTTGCCGGCAACTTCTACGATAGGAGCCACCTTGTCTCGACTGAACAAAGGGGCCGCGGAGCAGCGTTTTCCACTGCCCTCGATGCTCCAAAAGCTGGCCTGTGCCCTGGCTGTGGCGCTCGCCCTGGTATGCGCGGGGGCCTGCGTGCCCACGACCGCCCAGGCGCTTGAGACCGCAAAGATTACCGCCCGACCCAATACCGGTTCGGGTAGCGATGTGGTCGGCGGCACCGAGACGCGCATCACTTGGGAAGTTCAGGCCGATGCCGACGAGGAGCTGAGCGGTCTTTCGCTGACGTTTGTCGACGGCACGACGTTTGGTACCGATGACACGCGATTGACGATGCTCTCGGGCGAGGACCTCATGGATCGTACGCCCATGAAGCCCACGTGCAAGGCTGACGGCCAGACGCTCAAGATTGACTTTGGCGAGACGGCGCCTGCCGGCGGCTATTTCCGCGTCGAGGTTTACGGCGTGACCTTCCCCGTCGAGGGCGGCGATGAGGCCTTTAGCGGCACCTATACGCTCGCCGACGGTTCGACCAAGAAGATCTCCAAGATTCCTCCCGTCGAGATTAAGGGCGTGACGGCATTCGATAACTTCCTGGCCGACCTTAAGGAGCAGCCGTGGGTCGAGGCGTGGAACTCCAATATGTTCCTGCGCCTGTTCCTGAACCCGGTCATTTTGGTCCAGAGCCTGCCGATCGTCTTCAAGGGCTTCCTTATGTCGCTTTCGATCGTGCTCGTGGCGTTTCCGCTGGCAATTCCCTTTGGCTTTGCCCTGTCGCTTATGCGCATCTCCAAGTCGCGCATCCTGCGCTGCCTCGCCGGCATCTACGTGAATATCATTCGCGGTACGCCGGCGTTCCTGCAGATCTATATCGCGTTCTTCGGTCTGCCGTTGGCCGGCGTCAAGGTGGACGACTATGTTTTGGGCGTCATCGTCATGGCCATGAATTCGTCTGCCTATCTGTGTGAGATCTTCCGCGCCGGTATTCAATCGATCCCCAAGGGACAAAACGAGGCTGCTCGCTCTCTGGGCATGAATGCCTTCCAGACGCTGCTCTACGTTATGATTCCGCAGACGTTCCGCAATGTTTTGCCTACGCTGACCAGCGAGTTTATCTTGCTTTACAAGGATACGTCGCTGCTTGCCGCCGTGGGTGTGGTCGAGATCGTCATGAACGCCCGTACCATCGTGGCCACGACGGGCTCCATTACACCGTACGTGGTTGCCGCCCTGTTCTATCTGGTCATCACCCTGCCGCTCGCTCGCTTGGTGAGCGGTCTTGAGGCGAGGCTTTTGGGCACGACCGAGACCAAGAAGAAGCGTCCCGCCAAGAGCGCCGGACAGGTTGTCGCGACGCCCGCCGATCACATCGCCGGTCTGTAAGGAGGTCCTATCATGAGCGAAACCAATAACTCGAACGAGGTCGTCGTCAGCATCAAGAACCTCCAGAAGGCCTTTGGCGATAACGTGGTCCTGCGCGATATCGATCTGGATGTGCACAAGGGTGAGGTCGTTGTGGTCTTGGGCCCCTCGGGCTCGGGCAAGTCGACGATGCTTCGCTGCATCAATCGTCTGGAGCATCCCACGAGCGGCTCGATTATCGTTGAGGGCGTGGATGTGTGCGCCAAGGGTGTCGACCTCAACAAAGTGCGTACGCACCTGGGCATGGTCTTTCAGCAGTTCAACCTGTTCCCGCACTTGTCGGTCAAAAAGAACGTCATGCTTGCGCAACAAAAGGTGCTCAAGCGCAGCAAGGAAGAGGCCGAGAAGATCGCCGTCGAGGAGCTGACCAAGGTCGGTCTTGCCGAGCGCATCGATTTTATGCCGAGTCAGCTTTCGGGCGGCCAGCAGCAGCGCGTTGCCATCGCCCGCGCCCTGTCGATGAACCCGCACGTCATGCTCTTTGACGAGGCCACCTCGGCGCTCGACCCTGAGCTCGTGCGCGACGTCCTGGGCGTCATGCGCGACCTGGCGCACGACGGTATGACCATGATCGTCGTGACGCACGAGATGGGCTTTGCCCGCGATGTCGCCGACCGCGTCGTCTTTATGGACGGCGGCGTCATTGTAGAAGAGGGTACGCCGAGCGAGGTCTTCGACCACCCCAAGAGCGAGCGCACCAAGGCGTTCTTGGGCAATATCTCGTAGTCGCTTTATATGACTGGCATAGCAGAAAACGGGAGCTGGATGTGATCCGGCTCCCGTTTTTGTTGGGACGCGAATGTGTTTTGGTGCAGAGTGCGTTACGGGCGGAGCTCATTGCCGCTAGGCCAGCTCCGCTCCAAGCGCGCGACAGGCGGTCTCGCCCTCGTCGTCGGGGGCGTCGTAACAGATGACGGAGTCGACCACGTTGACGCCTGCCTCGTCGGCGTCGGCCTTCCAGTTGTCCATCCACTCGCCCTCGGCCCACGAATAGGAGCCAAAGAGGACGACCTTCTTGTCACCGAGAGTCTCCTTGACCTCGTCCCACATCGGCTGGAACTCATCGTACTCGAGTTCCTCGGAGCCCATGGCGGGGCAGCCGAAGGCAATGGCGTCATAGCCAGCGGCCTTGTCTGCGGAGAAGTCGGCGCAGGAGATGACCTCTGTCTCGGCGCCGGCACCGGTTGCGCCCTCGGCAACGAAGTTTGCCATGGCCTCGGTGTTGCCCGTGCCGCTCCAGTAGACGACGGCGATCTTGCTCATGTTGAGTCCTTTCAGTTGTGCGGCAGGTTGCCGCGGCTTCTATGTTCTATCGGGTTGCCTGGGCAAGTTGCGCCAAGCTGTAGCCCTGCTGATAGACAAAGGTGAAGTATTGGGTGCAGGCGCGGTAGGCATCAAACGTCGCAAGTGCCTGCTCGACATTTGCGTAGACCTTCCAGGCCCCAAAGACCTTATAGTTCTCGCCGCGCTGGACGATAAACTCGTGCACGTCGTCGTAGGGATATCCTAGGAAGTAGCCTATTTCGTGCGGAAACTCGCAGGTGCAGTCGTTGCTGCAGCTAGCTTGCTGGGGTAGTGCGCATCGAGTCTGGCTACAGGCGCATTCCGCGACGTTATTACTCGCGAGCGTGATGCGTGATGCCAAATGCACAAGGCATGTCGAAAGGTCTCTCGTGTCGTAGCCTTCCGAGGCGAGCGCCGTTTTGGCGCGAGGGTCCGCGAAATAGGTGGTGAGGCTTTTGGCTCGGTACACGTACACGAGCGCTCCGCAGGGCCGCCAGACCAAAACACTCAGGTGGATGCCAAGCGGGTCAAGCTCGCGGTTGCACTGGGCGATAACGTTGAGCAGGCGTGCTCGGCGTTCTGCGATGGTTTCTGTTGCGGTCGAGCCGTCCCCGTGGGCGTAGGTGCCTGGATAGGTAAAGAGCGATGCCGGCTTGATGCCCGCGAGCGTGGGGGAGCAGTTGCGCACGACTGCTGCCTGAAACGTTGGGATGTCTATGGTTCGAGTCACGTCGCTCCTTGCGGATCTAAACTGTTAGCCTAGGAAAACTTATACACGAAAGTAAGCCATGGTCAACAAAAAAGTTTGAAGAGGGAAACTAATTGACCGAACGGACATGATTTTGGGTTAAGATGGGGACACCCCATGGGGGTATCTAGATAGTGCAACTGAAAGGGGAACGCATGAGTGACTTGCTCAACCCTGCGAATCTCATCGTGCTGACCGTCATTGCCGTCGGCATGTTTTTTGGACTGCGTCGCATTGCCGCTTCGACACACGGGAAGAGTTGCTGCAGCGATGGTGCGAGCGGCAAGAAGGCCAAAAAGGTTGTTGTGGTGGATACCGATGCGTCACACTATCCCTATAGCGATGAGCTGCTCATCGGCGGCATGAGCTGTGACGGCTGCGCTCAGAACGTAGCCAATGCCCTCAATGCGCTGGATGGCGTGTGGGCAACGGTGACGTATACGGACCACACGGCACGCGTGCGCTCTAAGCAGCCGGTTGATCGTGGTGTCCTCGAGACGGCCGTGAAAGACGCGGGCTACTACGTCATGACGCTGTAAGCGCGCCTTGGATGCGCTTCCTTGGCTAGGCTCGTCCGCGCAGTTCGATGTCTTGGATGTCGTCGAAGTCGATGGCGATATCTTTGAGCTTGAGGAGCTTGAAGGCGGGGAGCGCCTCGTCGAGGATGCCGGTGCGGCTGCGATAGCCGTATGTATCGTAATAGGTGACACGAACCAAGTCGCCACGTTTGAGACCCTCGAGCTTTTTAGAAAGTACGAGGGCTTTTTCTTCCGTGAGCTCACGTTTTTGCTCTACGGTGATTTCCTGCTTGCGCACGAGTTCGTAGTATCCCGTGAGGGCGGCAAAGGGCATAAACTGTGCGGCGCGGTTGGCGCGCACGGCACCGTTGGCAGTGAGGTTGGGGTCGGCTGCGCGGCGTCTGCCCTCGGGGTCCGCCAGGCGCTCGAAGGCGGTCGGCGGGCGCATGGGCTGTTGTTTGGGTTTAGGCACGGTGTCCTCCAACTTGATCGTTGCGCTCGCGCGCGGTGGCGCCGGCGGTAAAGCTTAATCCCTTGACGAGCGCGTTCTTGCCGTACTTGCCTTTTACGGCCAACACGGCGCGCGCCAGGTCGCGCTCGCGCTCATCGGCCTCGACATCGCTAAACAGATCGATAGTGGCAAATTCCTCGGGCACAAGATTGCCAAATCCCAGGTTGATGCGCTTGACCGGTCGTTTCGGGTCGACGGTTTGCGCCCAGAGATCATCGAAATAGCCCATGATCTTCTTAAACGAATTAGTGCGTTCAGGCAGCTTGTGGGATGCATTGGAATGCGCGAACAGCGCGGCATAGCCACCGCGCGGTTTGCCGCCATGCTCTCCTACAAAGATGCCATCGATTGCCTGCGCTTCGCGCACCAGGCGACGCCTTTCGTCATCGCGCTGGACGGGCTTGGGAGCACGGGGCGCGAGCTCGGGGCCGGCGGTTGCGGTGGGTACGATACTCGACGTGCTCGAGCGCAGGTGCCCGCATCCGTCCACATATTGCGCTGTACCACTGGCGTCGAGGCGGCGTATGTCGGCGCGCTCGCTCGCGTAGCCCACAAAGAGCGAGATGCTGTCGCAGACTACGTGCTTATCGACCAAGTCTAAAACGGCGTTGTCGACCATCTCGCGCAAGACGGTATAGGCCTGTTCGTAGGCATAACCCTTCGAGAGCACCTGTCCTGTGGTGGTCGAAGTCGCTTGCGGGCGATAGGCTTGGATATCGGCGATGGTTGTCGGCTCACGCCCGAAGGCGTGGTCGATGAGATATTCGGCATTGACGCCGAGTTCGTCGTAAAGCAGGTTTTCGTCGAGCGCCGCGACGCTCATCAGATCGTAGACGCCGTATTTTTCGAGTCGTGCTGCCACGCCGGGGCCGATGCCCCAGATGTCGGTGATGGGGCGATGGGGCCAGATCTCCTTGCGAAAGGTCTCGTCGTCGAGTTTGCCGATGCGACTGAGCACGTGCTTGGCGGTGATATCGAGCGCAACCTTGGCCTGGAATAGGTTGGGGCCGATGCCGACCGTCGCCGTGATGCCGGTGCGCGCCAGGACCTCGTCGCGCAACATGCAGGCGAACCCTTCCGCATCGGTGTGATAGAGGTCCAGATAGGGCGTCACGTCGATAAAGCACTCGTCAATTGAGTAGACGTGAACGTCTTGCGGACTCACGTATTCCAGATAGATACCGTAGATTTGCGCCGACACCTCCATGTAGTGCTGCATGCGCGGTACGGCATTGATGTAGTCGATGCCGTCGGGAATCTCGAACAGACGGCAGCGGTTGTGTATCCCGAGGTCCTTCATGGCTTGTGTGATGGCGAGGCAGATGGTTGTGCGCCCGCGCGATTCGTCGGCAACGACCAGGTTGGTAGTGAGCGGGTTGAGCCCGCGGTCGACGCACTCGACGCTGGCATAAAACGTCTTGAGGTCGATGCAGATATAGGTGTGCTGCTCGTGCGCCATCCGTGTCCCTCCATCAAACACATGTTCTTATCGAATATCTGTTCGATAATACCCGCTCGTCCGGACATCGTCAAAACCTGTTCCTTTTTGGCAGGTATAGTCGTGCAACTGCATCGGGTTTTAACGCAGCTCTAAAGAGTGCGAAACAGCTCGGAAAACCTCGCTTCGTAGCATGAGCCTAACGATTGATACCGCCTATGCGCACGGAAGGGTTGTGGGAAAGATGGTCAATTATGGGTTTGGTATGCCGACGCGCCTTGTTGCGGATGGAGACGTGGCTCGCTGGTGCGGACGATTGGTCGCTCACTACGGTGGCACCAAGGCACTGGTCGTGCTGGGAGGCGACAAGCACACGCGTGATGAGCTTGTCTCGGCGGCGCTTGGTTCGCTCGATCGAGCTCTGCTCGAGCGTGTGCTTTTCCGCTGCGGCTCGTTTGAGGGCGACGGGGGAGACGAACTGATCGACGAAGCCGTGGCCCTGGCGACCGACGAAGGCGTGGACTTTGTCCTGGCGATTGGCGATGCCGATACTGCCGGCTTTGCGCGCGAACTCGCGCGTCGCATGGCGGCGCTCGATGCCGGCGAAGATGGTTTTGTCCCTTATGGATGCATTGTCTCGGAGGGCAAGGTGCCTGCTGTCGTGGGCACCGGCGAGGTTCCCGTTTTTGCCATTATCGCGCCCGAACTGCTGGAGGGCATCGGGTCTCCTCTGCGTGAGTTGCTCGGTAGCGTCTGCGCCGCGGTCTAATATTTGCCATAAAAGGACGGGTTATTTTTGGTTGGTAAAGCGTTTGACCTGTCAAAAGAAGCCTGTCCCTTTTGATCGGCTGCCGTTTGGGGGCCGATTGGCAACGCTCGCTGATTGTAGTCTTGACCTGCGCTAGAATAGTAGCATCTGAATGTCCGGGCGCATGGAGGCGTGCGCCCGTATGCTGAGGAGGACTCTATGGCAACTGTTGCCGCACCTATCGATGCTACGTCGACTGCCGCTTGGAAGGCACTCGAGGCTCATCAGGAGAAGCTCGAGGCCGAAGGTATCGACCTCAAGGCCTGGTTCGCTGCTGACGCCGACCGCGTGAACAAGCTGAGCTTTGACGCCGGTGACCTGCACTTCGACCTGTCCAAGAACCTGGTGACCGATGAGACCGTCAAGCTGCTGTGCGATCTTGCCCGCGAGGTGAAGCTCGAGGAGCGCCGCGACGCCATGTTCTCCGGCGAGCACATCAACACCACCGAGGACCGCGCCGTCCTGCACACCGCGCTTCGTCGCCCGGCAAGCGAGAAGGGCCAGCTCATTGTCGACGGCCAGGACGTCGTCGCCGACGTGCACGAGGTCCTCGACCGCATGTATGCCTTCGCCGAGCGCGTGCGCTCCGGTGAGTGGAAGGGCGTTACCGGCAAGAAGATCGAGCACCTGGTGTCCATCGGCATCGGCGGCTCCGATCTGGGCCCGGTCATGGCTTACGAGGCTCTGCGTCCCTATGCTGACGCCGGTATCGACTGCCGCTACATCTCCAACATCGACCCCAACGACCAGGCCGAGAAGCTTAAGGGTTTGGACCCCGAGACCACGCTCGTGATCATCGTCTCCAAGACCTTCACCACGCTCGAGACCCTCACCAACGCTCGCGAGGTCAAGACCTGGATGCTCGAGCAGCTCAAGGCTCAGGGCGCCATCGACGGCTCCGATGAGCAGAACGCCGAGGCCGTGGCAAAGCACTTCGTCGCCGTCTCCACCGCGCTCGAGAAGGTCGAGGCCTTCGGCATCGACCCTGCCAACGCCTTCGGTTTCTGGAACTGGGTCGGCGGCCGCTATTCTGTTGACTCCGCCGTGGGCCTGTCGCTGATCGTCGTGCTCGGCCCCGAGCGCTTCCAGCAGTTCCTCGAGGGCTTCCACGCCATCGACGAGTACTTCTGCAATACCCCGCTCGAGAACAACGCCGTCGCGCTAATGGGCCTGTTCAACGTCTGGTACGTCAACTTCTTCGGTTCCAAGAGCCATGCCGTGCTGCCGTACTGCCAGTACCTGCACCGTTTCCCGGCCTACCTGCAGCAGCTCACCATGGAGTCCAACGGCAAGCATGTCCGTTGGGACGGCAGCGCCGTGACCTCCGACACCGGTGAGATCTTCTGGGGCGAGCCCGGCACCAACGGCCAGCATGCCTTCTACCAGCTGCTGCACCAGGGCACCGTGGTGGTTCCGGCCGACTTCATCGCCTTCGCCAATACCGCCAACCCTGCGACCGACAGCGGCCAGGATGTCCACGAGCTGTTCCTGGGCAACTTCCTGGCCCAGACCAAGGCGCTCGCCTTTGGTAAGACGGCCGATGAGGTTCGTGCCGAGGGCACGCCCGAGCAGATCGTCCCGGCCCGTTGCTTTGAGGGTAACCGTCCGACGACCTCGATCTTCGGCGACACGCTGACCCCGTTCGCACTCGGCGAGCTCATCGCCCTGTACGAGCACATCACGTTTGTCGAGGGCACGGTCTGGGGCATCGACTCCTACGACCAGTGGGGCGTCGAGCTGGGCAAGCAGCTTGCCAAGCAGATTACCCCGGCCTTCCACGATGACGCCGCCAAGGCCGAGCAGGACGCTTCGACCCAGGCGCTCATCGAGTTCTACCGCGCGCATCGCAAGTAGCCGCTGCTGTTAACGCATCGCGCCTTATAGCCAGGGGTCCGTATCCTATCGGATGCGGGCCCCTTTGCTTTGCCGTGGTCCCAGGGCGCACGGCCTTTGTGGAACATCGCCGGGGCGCCGCGCGCTGCGAGAACCCTGCGCCTAGATCTTGGCCTCCGCATGGCCTCGCTGCGCCTCGGGCAGCTCCCCGTAGAGCGGATGGTCTTCGAGCCTAAAGCGCTCGACCTGTTCGGGAGTGCGACCGCGTACAAAGAGCCACGAGCGATCGATCGGCGTCGCCATGAGCGTGCTGGGCAGCGCGTCGGCGCGGTCGGAAAACACCCGGGCACTCTCGGGATCCTGGAACGCCAGCACCAGATGCGTGTCGCAGTTGCCCATGATGGAGCGTGCGCGTGCCTCGCCATAGAGCGCATCGAGCTGGTTGGTCGACTGCAGCAGCAGCGTTGCCCAGATGTTGCGGCTTCGGATAATCGAGAGCACGTTGTCGATCTGGGGGATCTGCAGATTTGCGAAGTCATCGAGCATAAAGCGCACGGGCACGGGCAGGCTGCCGTCGGGCTGCCTATCGGCCTCACGAATGAGGCCCATAAACGCCTGCGAAATAAAGAGGCCGGTCAGCGGATCGAGATTGCGGTCAATATCGCTCACGGTTACAAACAGGGCGCAGGGGGTGTGTCCCATGGAAGCGAAGTCCGCCTGATGGCACTCACGATAGAGCTGTGCCGCACCGTCGAATCCCAGACACATGACCTTTTCGGCAAGGATGCCGACGATGCTCGCGTGCATGCGCTCGGCATTTTGCGTAATGGCGTAGCGCCGCCATAGCGAGAGGGCATAGCTTTGGGGGTCGGTCGTGATCAGGTCGTCAAACAATCGACCCGTGGCACCGTCCTGCAGGTGCTCGATCAGCTTGATGACCGAGCTGATCGTCTGCTCGTCGGCGGGTAGCTGTTCGGTGACGTAGGCGATAAGACACGACAGCAGGTTTGCCGCCGCATGATCCCAAAAAGGCTGGTTGTTGTCCTCGATGGGACAGATGGCCTTTGCCACCGAGAGGATGTCCTGCTGGTTGGGCCTGCCGTCCGCCTTGCGGCGAATGTGCCTCAGGGGGTTGTAGCCGCAGCGCTCGATGCCGGGCGCAAGGGCCGGGACGGTGTTGAGGTCGGCGAAGTTGAGACATTGCACGCGGTAACCGTGGGCTGCCAGCACGGGTCCCACTTCGCGACAGAGCGTGCCTTTGGTGTCGAGCACGATGTAGCTTGCGTTCATTTGCAGCAGGTTGGGCTTGAGGACGTTTCGGGTCTTGCCGGCTCCCGAGGGGCCGATCACAAGTGCGTTGTTGTTGAGTCCCGTGTGGCGGGTGTCGCAGGAAAGCGTTCGATCCTTGGCGAGGATGGTGGACGATGCGGACTCAGATGCGGCGAGACGGCTGGCGAGGTTAGACATGGGCGACCTCCTTGGTGGTCGAGAGGATTTCGTGGGCAAAGCCGAGCTCGACGGCGCGCTCGGCCGAAAGGTAGGTGTCTTTTGCAGTGAGGGACTGGATGCGCTTTGGCGTGAGGCCGCTGCGGTCCGAGAGGATTTGCGTGAGGGTCTTGCGGGTCTGCATGAGACACCGGCTGGTTTCCTGCAGCGCAAGTGCCGAGCCGCCTGCCCCCTGGGGGATCAGCGGGTCGTGAATCATGAGCTCTGCATGGGGCGCCATACGGCGATCGTCGCCGCCCATAAAGATCACGGCGCCCATGGACGCGGCGAATTCCAGGCAGACGGTGCGGATGGGGCACGATGCGAGGCGCATGGCGTCATAGATCGCAAGACCCGATCGCACGCTTCCGCCGGCGCTGGCGACAAATATGGTGATGGGGCGGCTGGGGTCGGTGGCATCGAGCAGGCGGATCTGCTGGCATAGGTCGTGGGCCATCGGGGTTTCGATATTTCCCATGACGGAGAGCTCGCGACGGGCGAGCATCTCATCGTAAATGCTGGTGAGCGTGATACCTCGGGCGGATTCACGCATGGTGAGGGGGCTGATGATGGGGGAATGATTGGTGTCCATGAGGACTCCTTTCTGTTGGTTGTGTTGTGGAATAGGATTGTTGCCCGCGGAGGGGCTGGCGGGCTACAGGGTTCGTCCAAGCCTGAGATCGAGCTCGGTTGTGGGACAGGCTGCCTGTTCGTGCGGCTCGCAAGCGCCAAGGGCTCCAAAGCGATGAAGCGTTGCGGCGGGCGTGGTGTAGGCGAGCCGCAGCTGATGCTCGACAGGGGCACATCCGTCATTTTTGTAATGAGCCGCGTAGTACTGCGCGATGCTGACGTTCATCTCGTTGCCATTGCGATGGCGCTCAAACTGGCGTCTGCAGGTCTCGATGATCTTTGCTACCGACTTGGGTGCCGTCGCGGGAACAAGGGCGAGATAGCCCTCAAATAGCTCGTTGATGCTCAGGAGGCACAGCAGGTCGATCAGCGTCCTTATGGCTGCTCCCTCGGCGGAAAAGTGCGCGGTCATGCGGTTATATCGGTTGCGGTCGACGATGGCCGCATGGGGTCTTGGAGTTTTCTGCCCCGTGGTCCCGGGCTTTTGCCGCGCCTGTGTATTGAGCTCGACGTTGCAGCGCTTGAGGCCGTCCAACGGAAGGAACAGTGCTGTGCGCAGGGTGTTCCGCTTGCTTTCGAGTTCATGACGCTCGTCGGGTTCCCATTCGAGCTTGAGTTTCGTGTCGAGCGCCGTAAGCATATGGGCTAGGCAGCCTACGGTAAGAACGTACGAATCGTTGTCGCGTTTTGGGGCATAGGGGTCTGTCAGCTTGCGAATGTCGGGGTCGCCCATGATCTTTGTGCAGCGCTTCAGCAGTTGAGGGTGGTCGGCCAAGATCGTCGCGAGCGGTAGCGACGCGTAGTTCTTGATGGTCGCGGCGGCAAAGGCGGCGTCATATTCGTTTGCATATGCTCGCTCAATTCGGGCATCCAGAATGCTTTTCTTATCGCCGTCTTCAGCGTGGTGGTTTGTCATAGCTTCTCCAATCGGTTGATGTTCGTGCTGTTTGTTGATGTGTTGGTTGTCGTGGGTGATGTGCTTGCTGTGGGTGATGTGCTGACGTTGGGGTGCTATGCGGTTTTCAATGAGCCCGTGAGGCAGTTGCTGCAGGGGCGGGATGGAACGGCCCATGCAAGGCGGAAGGCATCGTGCTCAAAATCGAGACAGCAATGCCCCGGGTGCCTCACATGTGGCAGTTACCTCATTAAGTTGTCATTGCGTTTGGGGCTGTACTTTGCCGATCTTCTTTCTCTTACACGCTAAAAACTGAAACTTCATATGCTCGATCTACTTAAAACCGCAACGGCGGTCTTTTATCAACTTATATGTCGGAACGCGTCTTTGCAAGTACTTTTTTGCCTTTGTTTCAAATGGGGTGGTTTTGCAACCGTCACGCGCCACGCTATGCGAACGTGCCCCGGCTCGGATAAGATGGTGCGATCGAGTTCTACCGCGCTCACCGCAAGTGGTCTTTGCTGCTGAGATAGGTCATGGCCGAAAGGGGCCCGTATCCTTTGGGATACGGGCCCCTTTTCTGTTGTCGGCCAGATACGATGGGTCGCGTGACGTCGTCAGAGGTCGAATTCGACCGCTAACGACGTTGTGCAGCTCATCATTTCTGGTCGCAAACAGTAAAGGGGCATGAGGGTGTATTGAGGAGGGGGATGTCTTGCTGTCGGCATCCGCGTGCGGTGCCATTCGCTGTCTGTAAATATACGTTTAAAGCTAATTTCATACCACTTGTCGGAATGCGGACGCTGTCCTTGCATGCCGGGCGTACATTGAACGTGGTTTTTCGCGTGAAACCACGAATCGGTTGTCAGTCCTGAACAAGGAGGCCCAGCATGACGCTTGCCAAACCCATCAACAAATACATCGACTATATCGATGCCCCCGAGGACACGTTTGAGCAATATGTCGAGAAGGCGTTAAAGTACAACTTTCGCTGCGTATTTGCGAACCTGCAGGAGTACGAGACGGGCCGCGCCATGCTCGAGGACTCTGACATCATCCTTGCCGGCGCTATCGACTTTCCCCAGGGCACTATGGCGCTCGAGGAGAAGCTTGCGAGGTTTGAGGAATACGCTGCGTGTGGCTTTACCGAGATTGACTACGTTTTGAATCAGAGGTCGATCGAGAACCGCGATTTTGATGCCATCGAGCGCGAGATGACTACCATTGCTGATTTTTGTCGCGCGCATGGCATCACTGACAAGGTAATCGTCGAGATGTGCAAGCTGGACGGCGACGACGCCGCCAAGCGCCGTGTATGCGAGATCGCGCTGGAGGCCAAGCCGGGATTCCTTAAGACATCGACCGGCAGAAGCTTTGGCGGTGCTAAGCTCGAGGACGTGCGGCTGATGCACGAGGTGCTCGGCGATGCCGTGGCAATCAAGGCGGCGGGCGGTATCCATAATTACGAAGAGGCCTGCGCATTCATCGAGGCCGGCGCCAGCGCGTTAGGTGCATCGGCGGGCATCGCGATCGTCGAGGGCGCACCGACGGATGAGCGTCGCTAGCAGACGTATTTGACCTGAGCGATAAAGCTTCACGACCACACGCTGTTCATGTTCGAGACAATATGACTTTTTGCCCGTTGTAAACGGAGTCGCGATGGGTGTTCTGTATGATGGCTCAGACAAGGTTGTTCAATGACAGGGAGGCATATATGGCAATCAAAGCCATCGCGATGGATATCGACGGTACGCTCACCAACGATCAGAAAGTGATTAGCCCGCGTACGCGCGAGAAGCTGCTCGCGGCGCAGGAGTCGGGCATTAAGCTCATTTTGGCTTCGGGCCGTCCCGCATGGGGGCTGCACGCCTTGGCGCAAGAGCTCGACCTTCAAAACCATGACGGTCTGCTGGTGGCCTTTAACGGCGCACACGTCGTCGATGCCCAGACCGACGAGGTGCTGTTCGATCAGGCTATGCCTGCCGACGAATTGCATCGCCTGATTGATCACCTGCGTAATTTTGACGTGATCCCTATGATTTCGCTCGGTCGCGATTTGCACGTCGAGGACTCGTACCATTGCATGATCACGCTGCCTGACGGCTCGCAGAAGAATATCGTCAAGTATGAGCGCGACGCGTGCGATCTTAAGATTCGCGAGGTGGAGAGCCTGCATGAGGTCGCTGATGCTTATCCCGTGGACAAGCTGCTGACGGCGGGCGATCCGGCCTACCTGCAGGCGCATTACGAGGAGATGTATGCGCCCTTTAAGCAGACGCTTTCGGGCATGTTTACGGCCGACTGGTACTTTGAGTACACGGCGCCCGGTATCGACAAGGCCCGCGCACTCGAGGGTGCCCTGCCCAAGCTCGGCATCGATGCCAGTGAGGTCGTATCGTTTGGCGACGGCCAGAACGACAAGTCCATGATTGAGTGGGCCGGCACCGGTGTTGCCATGGGTAACGCCGTCGAAGAGGTTAAGGCTGTAGCCCAGATGGTGACCGCCGATAACAACGAAGATGGCATTGCGGTGACGCTGGATAAGCTGCTGGGTTAGAATCGCCGATTAATGCATGGCTCGGGCGCCTGCTTGCGGGCGTCCTTTTGTTAGGGAGGGTGCCGTGTCCGCATTTCCGTTCGACGCCGTTATCTTTGACATGGACGGCGTCATTGTCGATACCGAGTATTACTACTTGGGCGAGACTGCCGCGTTTGCCAAGGAGCTTGGGCTTAATCTGACTCAAGAGGAGTTGAATGGGCAGGTCGGTACCTCGCATCAGTTCTTCCTGCATATGCTGGTCGATTGGTTTGAGCGCGCCGGTAAGGGGCACTTCACTGGCGAGGAAGCGTTGGCCCGTTGGGACGAGTGGGCGCATAAGCGTCCGCGTGACTATCAGGCTTTGATTAACCCAGGCGCCGTGGATACGATTCGAGAGCTGCCGCGCCGTGGCGTTCGCGTGGCGCTTGCCAGCTCGTCTCCCATGGTTAGCATCGAGGAAGTGCTCAACGCATGCGGGCTGTCTGATGCCTTTGAGTATGTGGTGAGCGGCGAGCAGTTTAAGGAGAGCAAGCCCGAGCCCGACATCTACCTGCATGCGCTGGACCTGCTGGGGCTGCCCGCGAATCGCTGCTGCTGCGTTGAGGATTCGGTGCCTGGCATCACTGCCGGCAAGCGAGCCGGCCTGACAGTCATTGCCAAGCGCGAGGAGCGCTTTGGCTTTAGCCAGGATGCCGCGGACAAGATTATCGACCAGCTGCCGGAGCTACTGGAACTCGCGTAGATCCTGGGCGGTACTGCTGTCACAACAGTGGTTCCGTTGGCATAAGAGAGGGGCGCGCTATGGCATTTAACGTGAGCGCACTGGGGTTTGGCGACAACGTCGTCGACCGCTACGAGCATATTCGCACGATGTATCCGGGTGGCAATGCGGTGAACTTTGCCGTGTATGCCAAGAAATGCGGAGCCGCGCGCTCCGCGTATATGGGCATCTTTGGTAATGACGCTGCTGCCGAGCACGTGATTGCGAGTCTTGAAGATGAGGACGTTGAACTAGCCAAATGCAAGCAGCTCATCGGTGAGAATGGTGCTGCGCGCGTGACCGTCGTTAACGGCGACCGTGTTTTCCTTGGCTCCAATGAGGGTGGCATCCGTGGTGATGCGCGCTATGTGCTCGATCGCTTTGACCTTGCGTACATGAAGCAGTTCGACGTAGTCCACTCGGGCAACTATTGCTTTACCGAGCGTGAACTTCCCAAGTTGAAGGCCGCGGGCATCACGGTTTCGTTTGACTTCTCGGACGATTCGACCGACGAGTACTACGAGCAGATTGCTCCCTACGTTGACTTCGCGTTCTTTAGCGCGGCAGACGCCGCGAGTGAGGATGAGATTCGCGAGCGTCTGGCATGGGTGAGGAGCCTAGGTCCGCGTTTCGTATCGGCAACGGCTGGCGCTGAGGGCTGCATTGCCTATGATGGCGATCGTTATTACCGCCAACTGGCTAAGCCGGTAACGGATATGAAGGACACCATGGGTGCGGGCGACTCATTCCTGACTTCGTTCCTGATGTGTTATCTCGATTCCGTCAAGCGTGGCGAGGATGGTGCCGAGGCCATCGAGCGTGCACTCGACTTTGCGGCGGGGTTTGCTTCGACCGTATGCGGCATGGAAGGCTCCTGGGGCCATGGAGTGCCGATTTCCGAATAGGTGAGCAGTCCCGGGGAGTCGAATTGTCGCCCCCCGGGACTCCATGGACAAAAAATGCTAAATATGAGTACTGTCACTAATTTAGTAACAGCGAAATTAAGCTATTGAGGGCCTAGTTGGGTGTCTGCGAGTGATTAAAACCTGCTAAAAATGACTTTAACCACCTTAAAGTGCCTTGATAACGGATAGCTGTACATTATCAAGGCACTATTTTGCCGTAAAATAATGTGACTGGATTTGCAACAGTACTCATATTTGGCATTTTTTGCCCACCGGGGCTAGCGAAGGTCAAAAACAGAGTGCGCATTTGTTAAAACTGCCGACTCGATGCGCTTTGCGTCACAATTCTTGAGCGAGGCGATGCGTTCTGAGGTCCTTGTGAGCGATCTGATGAGCGACTGTGCGCTTGTTTCTGTGTTTGGCTCGGCTGGTGCATCGGTCTCGAGCAGTAAACGATCGAGTGGAATCTGTCGGGCGTATTCGCGACCGCGCTTGGTGGCGAGCATACGCTCGTTCACGGAAAAATAGCAGCCTGCGTTTCGCGCGCGGACGAGTTCGTCCGAAGTACCGCTAAACCAGTGGAAGATGATAACGGGGGAGTCGGGGTTTGGGATGAGTAGTCCATGCGATTCGAGGACGTCCAGTATGGCTCCTGCCGAACGAACGGCGTGAATTGATATCACGCGCCCGGTAAGAGGATGCTGCACGAGCGCATCGCAGAGCCGGTTAAGTGCCTGTATTTGTAGCGGCTCACTTCCAGCAAAGCGCGCGGAAAAGTCGAGTCCGACTTCGCCGATGTAGCGTTCTTGGGCAGCAACTTCGCAAAGCAGATTGACTTCGACAAAACCGCAGTGGCCATCGGCGAGCCACCAGGGGTGAAGCCCAACGCCGGCGATGATGCCTGGTTGGCGACAGGCGCGCTCGTTTGCGGCCGAAAAGTCGCGCGGATTGACGCCGCAGTCAAATAGACCCAAGCCCAGCACCGTCGCCTCATCGGCAACGGCGTCCGGGTGAGCCATTAAATCAAGATGGCAGTGTGCATCAAATAACCGGGGCTCCATCTCGGTGCGCTCCGCTAGTCCAGACGTTGGCCATCGGAGCGCACGCGCTCAGTGCCGCGGCCGCTGATCTGGCGGATAACCTCGCCGGCAATCATCTGGCCCATGATGGGCGGCATAAAGCTGGCGGTTCCCAGCTCGGTGCGCTCGTGGATGTTGGAAGGGTCGCGGGGCTGTGTCTTAACCGATTCCTCGCAGCTAAACAGTACATGCAGGCTCTTGATTCCGCGCTTCTTGCATTCTTTGCGCATGATGCGGCTCATGGGGTCACGTACCGTATCGAAAATGTCGGCAAAGCGGAGGCACTCGGGATGGAGCTTGTTGGCCCCGCCCATGGAGCTAACCAAACGAATGTCGTGGTCCTGAGCATATTTGGCAATGGTGAGCTTGGCCGAGATGGTGTCGATGGCGTCGACGACGTAGTCGAGCTTGCCGTCCGTCTGTTCCAAAACGCTCGCGAAGAAATCATCGATGTTGTCGCTCAGCAGGTATTCGGTGCGCTTGATGACGGTAGCGGTAGGGTTGATGTCGTGAATCATAGCCTCCATGACGTCGACTTTGCGCTTGCCGACGGTGCTGTGAAAGGCGATGGCCTGACGGTTGATATTGCTGGGCGCGATGATGTCCTTATCCAGAATGACGAAATGACCGATGCCGCCGCGGGCGAGTGCCTCGCAGCAGTTGGAGCCCACGCCTCCGCAGCCGAGCACTAGCACCGTAGCATCGGCGAGCTTATCGAGTGCCTCGCGGCCCATGATAATCTCGAGCTTGGTGTCGCGTGTCTCGATGGGAGTTGCGGCTGTGGTTTCGGTCATAGATATCCTCCGACGGGGAAGCAGGTCGTGTTTTAGCTATCGCCATTATAGGTAATCGCCCATAGGTTGCGATGGCGTTTGCTTTGATGTGGTTTGAAGCATTGCGATTAGATAGTTAGACAAACATCTAAATATTGAGTATAGTGTGCACGTCATGAGAGATGATGAGAGGAGGTCTTATGCCGGGAGAGGGTTTTAAGGCGCTTGCCGATCCAACGCGACGGCGCATTTTGGAGTTGCTGCGCGAGGGCAATTGCACGGCGGGGGAGCTTGCCGAGCATTTCGATATCAGTAAGCCGTCGCTGAGCCATCACTTGGCGACGCTCAAAAACGCCGGGTTGGTGACCGACGAGCGCCATGGCCATAACATCGTATACAGCTTAAACACCACCGTCATGCAGGATTTAATTGGCTGGTTTATGGGCTTTACAAACACTGAAGGTGATAAGGATGAATAACGAAAACAAGGGCATTCACCCCACGGGGGTATCGTCGCGCGTGTGGATTGCGCTGGTCGCTCTGTGCGTCGCCAATGTCGTAGCGCACCTCATGGTGATGCCGAGCTTGCTTGCGCAGATTCCCACGCACTGGGGCGCGAACGGCGCCGTCGACGGTTGGGGTCCTAGCTGGATGGCCTCTGCGCTCGGTGTGCTGCCTCTGGCGCTTCTCGCAATGTTCTGCGTGGTGCCGCGCATCGACCCCAAAGGTGAGGCATATCGAACCTCGGGCAAGTTCTACCAGGGCTTCGTAATCGCCTTCACCTTGTTCATGTGCGCCATAAGCTGGCTGGGAGAGCTTACGGTCTGGGGCGTGGTGCCGGCGGTCGGTTCGGTTAACGTGCTGATTTCCGGTGTTGTCGGTTTGCTGTTCATCGGCGTAGGCAACTACTTGCCGCGTGTGAAGCAGAACTATACGCTCGGTATCAAGACACCTTGGGCGCTTGCCGATCCCGAGAACTGGCGCCGTACTCAGCGTTTTGGCGGCGTCTGCTTTATGGTGCTGGGTATTGGCCTGATTGTGATGGGCGTGGCAGGCAGCGTGCTTTCGAGTGAAGTCGTCGCCGCGGTGATTGCGGTTCTGGCGTTTGGTTCGGTTGGAGCCGTCTACGTCTACTCGTATCTGTTGTGGCGCAAATCGCAGCGAGCCGCTCGTTAAGGTTGCGGAAAACTAGCGTACGCAGTTCATAGTATGTTCCGGGGGACTTTTCCCAGGTAGTATTAGGGGGTGTGGGCAACCACGCCCCTTTTTCGTTACGTTTCAGAGCTGGTTCCCTCATTTCGTTTCCACTAAAGCGAATCAAGAATAGGGAAACAGCAGGTAGAAAGGATAGAACAGACATATGGCGGAGTTTATCTACCAGATGTATCAGGCTCGCAAGGCCCATGGCGACAAGGTAATCCTTGACGACGTGACCCTGAGCTTCTATCCCGGCGCCAAGATCGGCGTCGTGGGCCCCAACGGCATGGGTAAGTCGACCCTGCTCAAGATCATGGCCGGCATCGAGGAAGTCTCCAACGGCGATGCCAGACTCACCCCCGGCTACACCGTGGGTATCCTGCAGCAGGAGCCGCCGCTCGACGACGACAAGACCGTCATCGAGAACGTGCGCATGGCATTTGGCGACATGATCGCCAAGGTCGATCGCTTCAACAAGATCGGCGAGGAGATGTGCGACCCGGATTGCGACATGGACGCCCTCATGGCCGAGATGGGCAAGCTCCAGGACGAGATTGATGCCGCCGACGGCTGGGATATCGATTCCAAGCTCGGCCAGGCCATGGACGCCCTGCAGCTGCCCGATTCTGACATGCCGGTCAACGTGCTCTCTGGCGGCGAGCGCCGTCGCGTGGCTCTGTGCAAGCTGCTGCTCGAGGCTCCCGACCTGCTGCTGCTCGACGAGCCCACGAACCACCTGGACGCTGAGTCGATCCTGTGGCTCGAGCACTTCCTGCACAACTACCAGGGCGCGGTGCTTGCCGTCACGCACGATCGCTACTTCCTGGATAACGTTGCCGAGTGGATCTGCGAGGTCGACCGCGGCCACCTCTATCCCTACAAGGGCAACTACTCCACGTATCTGGAGACCAAGGCCGCCCGTATCGAGGCGCAGGGCAACCGCGACGCCAAGCTCGCCAAGCGCATGGAGGCCGAGCTCGAGTGGGTACGCAGCTCGCCCAAGGCTCGCCAGGCAAAGAACAAGGCCCGTCTGGCTCGCTACGAGGAGATGGAGGCCGAGGCCCGCGCAAGCCAGAAGCTCGACTGGACCGACATCCGCATCCCTGTGGGCCCGCGTTTGGGTAACAAGGTGCTCGAGGCCCATCATCTGCACAAGGAGTTCGATGGCCGTGTGCTCATCGACGACCTTTCGTTCACCCTGCCGCGTAACGGCATTGTGGGCGTCATCGGCCCCAACGGCGTGGGCAAGACTACGCTCTTCAAGACCATCGTGGGCCTGGAGCCGCTGACTTCGGGCGAGCTCGAGGTGGGCGAGACCGTCAAGATCTCCTATGTCGATCAGAACCGTTCTGGCATCGACCCCGATAAGAACCTGTGGGAGGTCGTCTCGGACGGCCTGGACCACATGATGGTCGGCGAGACCGAGGTTCCGAGCCGCGCTTATGTGGCGAGCTTTGGCTTTAAGGGCCAGGACCAGCAGAAGCGCGCTGGCGTACTCTCCGGTGGCGAGCGCAACCGTCTGAACTTGGCGCTCACGCTCAAGCAGGGCGGCAACCTGCTGCTCCTCGACGAGCCCACGAACGACCTCGACGTCGAGACGCTGTCCTCGCTCGAGGCGGCGCTGCTCGAGTTCCCGGGCTGCTCGGTGGTCATTAGCCACGACCGTATGTTCCTGGACCGCGTCGCCACGCACATTCTGGCGTGGGAAGGCACCGACGAGAATCCGGGCAACTGGTATTGGTTCGAGGGCAACTTCGAGGCCTATCAGGCCAACCGCATCGAGCGCCTGGGTGAGGACGCAGCCCAGCCGCATCGTATTCACCGCAAGCTGACGCGCGATTAGTCGAGCTCAGGTGACCTAACGAGAAAGGGACGATAACCTTGGGGTTATCGTCCCTTTTTGTTACTTGGTAGAAGGCTCGACTTTATCGATGACCCAGGTGGATCCGAGACCACCGGTGGTGTTGCGGCGGATGCGCACGGTGACTTCGTGGCGCTCGCCGGCCTGCGTGTAGCGCAGGGGGAAGCTTGCGCGGTTTCGCGCGGCCTCGATGGTACCGCGCTCGCGGGCGATCCAGTAGTACTCGCCGACGATGCCGAGGGTATCGGCGCCGTAGGGGAGATAGGTCGACAGCTGGTGTAGCAATGGACCGGGGCAGAAGACCTCGGTTGCGAAATCGATGGGGATGTCCTCGGGGATGGCGGGCGCTACGGGTGCGGGGGCCGGTACCATCGTCGGTGCGAAGGCCTGCTCATTGACGGGCGTCACCTCGATGACGGGCGCGGGTTCGGCGCCGAGTACTGATTCGGTGTCCGCTTTCGGCATCGCCGCGGAATCTGCGGGTTCGACGATGGCAGGTGCGTCTGCGGTCGCGGTGTCGAACTCGACTTGCGGAGCGCTCTGATTCTCGACGCTCGACTTTGCCTCGATGGGCGTGGATGCCATGGTGGTGATGCCGGCGTTTGCGTTCTCGGGGTCATAGACGACCGTGAGCGAGATAGCGGGCTGCGGTGCCTCGGGCTCCGGCGCCGACTCGGTAGCGTCTTGATCTGCGGGCTCGTCGGACTGATCGTCCTCGGCCTTGTCACCAAAGACATCGCTGTTTTGGAATGCAGACGTCTCGGGCTGGTCAGCGGCTTCTTCGGTTGTCGACTTGGGAGCTTCGTTGAGCTCCGCAGTGGTTTCCTGCTCAGATATGACTTCGGGATCGGTCGTGGCGGTGATTTCGGTTTCTGCTGTTACCTCAATAGCGACTTCGATCTCTGCCTCGGGCTCGGGCTCCGGCACGGCTTCAACCATGGTTTCTGGCTTGGGACGTTTAACGTGCTTGGGACGCACGGCCTTGAGGTCCTTCTCGCCGCGCTTTTTCTTTTTGTAGGACTGCTTGGCTCCCTTGGCTGCCTTGGGCTTGTCCTCGCCCTTGGCAAGGGCGGCATCCCAAGTCTCGTTGGCGATGACGGTGGCATACAGGCGGCCGCCCTTAAAGACGGTCAGCTTAATGCAGTCGTCGAGCTCCTCGAGCAGCTCGCGCGTGGACTCGAAGCCCAGGTCATAAGCGGTCATGTCGCCGGCGGCGAGCGCCTCCTCAACCTGCGTCATAAACGTTTGCTTGCCGCATCCAATCGCATCGCGCAGCAGGCGATACAGATAGATGTGGTTGCCCAGCGAAAGCGCGGGCCTAACTATTGTCTTGCTCATGGCAAATCTCCTCTTTACACATGTAAAGCATCTTACCATCGTATGGCGTTCGCCATGGCGGCGCCCAAGGCAAACGGGCGCGAACCGCTTTCGATTCGCGCCCGTTGTATAGGTCGGTTATCTATGAGAGGCAAATGTGCTTAGTTGCCCGATGCCGTGCCTTGGCTCGAGTTGTCAGATGCCGTGCCGGACGCGGTTCCGCTCGAGCTGTTGGTGTTGCTACTGTCTGCTGCACCCGTTCCCGACGTGGTGTCGCTCGTCTGGCCTCCCGTGTTCGGCTGTGAACCGTCAGTCGTTTGGCTTGAGTCGGTCGTGTCGGACGGCGTGCCACTGTTGGCCGTAGAGGAATCGGTGCCCTGCGATTGGTTTTGGGTGTTCGAGGACGAATCGGCAGAGGTAGAACTGTCTTGCGTGCCGTCCGTCTGTGCCTGCTGATCTTGCGACTGGGTGTTGCCATTTGCATCGCTCTCGATCGTGCGCGACGAAAGGATTGACTCGGGACGCTCGCCCAGACCCTCACCGGCCGTAGTGATAAGGATGGCGCCAGCGCAGGCAATGACTGCGACGATGGCGATGGCGATCGAGAAGACGATGACCTTCTTTTGCGTCTGGCTGCGCTCTGCCGCGGCCTTGGCGCGTAGGCTGTTAGGGGCGACGCGCGCCGTGGTCGCGCGTCCCGCAACCTGGCGCATTTCCTGCGTGGTCGCGGCGCCACCTAGGTGCTCCTCGACATCGGGCTCAACGGGCTCGTAGGCGCCGGCAGGGTAGTCGACAGCGGCATGCGTGCCCTTGATTGCTTCGGCGCTGGCAGAGATAAAGTGGCGGTAGACCTGCGAGGACACAACGGTGATGACCGAGCTCACGGCGGCGCCGATCACCGATCCGGCGATACCGATCTTGGAGGCAAGCGCGACGCTCGTGGCAGCAGCTGCGGCGCCGGCGATGATCTGGGGAATGGAAATGTCATCGAACAGGCCCTTTTTGGGCGCGATGGCCATGGTCTGTCCGATGGAATGGTTCTCGTGCACGCCGTTGTTGAGCGATGCCGGCGTCATGACGCGCGTGCGCGGCGCGTCGGTGTACTTGGTTGTCATACGGGGTCCTCCCGGCGTAAATCTGCTTCGTTTCGTGTAGCCATCAGGGTACCCACCAGATGTGAATCGTACGTGACATTTAACAGATACCATCAACTCATCAAGGGGGGCTTGCTGTCTTTGGTGCAATAGCTTGATGCTAAACTGGATTTACGATTGCGAGGTGGTTTACGTGATGTACCCGTATATGACATTCGAAGACGGTACCGAGGTCGTTCATTCTGACCTGATTGCAGATGAGGATATCGAAAAGGTTGTCGTGCATTTTGAACGACCGACGGCAGAGGGCTTCGACTCCGCTCGCTGTGAGTTGCCTTCCTGTTCGTGGACTGACTGGGAAGGGCATTTTACGCAGAGTGAAAAACGAGCTTTCGAAGAGTGTTTGAGCAAATCATTTAGATTAGTTCGAGTTTAGTTCGAATAAAGAAGCCGAATGCGATGACCTAAAGCGTATGCATTTTTAGTATTAGATGCGTATGAAATGGAGGATGTGAATGGATGAGCTAATAGACTTTAAAAAACGATTTCTCAAGAATGGCGAGCTGGTTTCAATTCCAAAAAAGGAAAGCTATAAAAGAATCATGCTGCTATGGGCCGTCTCTTTCTTTGAATTAAATACAAGTTATACGGAGCTTCAGGTTAATCGTGTGCTGTCACAGCTCTATCCTGATTATGCCGTGTTGAGGCGGTACTTGGTTGATTATGGATTCCTATTAAGGGATGAACGAGGCCTGAAATACGAGGTTAATCGTGATGTTCACGGTATTGAGAGCTAGCCATCCGGTTCGGGTCCTATATATTGCTAGAGGGATAAGCGAAATAGGCAATTGGTGTGCGAATATTGCTTTGCCAATGCTGATTTACGAGGTAACTCACGATGTTTCTGCAACTGCTTTGATGGTCTGCTGCAGATTTGCCCCCTCTCTGTTTTCAGTTTCGCTCGCGCAGCTGCCTCAGAAGATGGGTATCGGGACACTGCAGGCCATGAGATTGGCAGACTTAATTCGCGCGGGATTATTCGTTTGCTATATTTTTGTTGATAGTAAATGGAGTATGTTTGCTATTACGTGCGCGGTATCGCTTTGCCGAACGGTTGAAATGCCCTGCTTTTACTCGTTGTTAAGAGCCAATACGAATAGTATCAATCGCGACGTAATTAATAATTCGTTTGGGTTTCTGCAGAATTTGATGATGGTTCTGGGGCCAGTTGCCGGCGGTTTTGTTGTCGCTCAATTTGGGGCGGAGGCTGTTCTTGCATTAGACGCGCTTTCTTTTGCCGCGTCGTTCTGGTTGCTGCGAGATGTTCCGTCGGTTATCGAGGTTAATGATAAAGAGGGGATAAGCAAAAATGAAAAAAACAGGACTGCATTTAGTGATCTTAGCGCGAAGCACTTGGCAATTGGTTTCCTATTAATCGATATTTCTAGTGGCGTGGCATTCGGCTCTCTGAATTCTCTTTTGCCAGCTATAGCGCAATTGCAATTTGACTCGTCATCGATACAATACGGATTCCTTCAGAGTAGTCTTACAATCGGACTGTTGTTCGGAAATACAATATATGGTCGTTTAATTAGTGGTTCCGATTGCGTTAAATCATATTGTTTTGTGACGTATCTTGCGCTCGGTGCGTATCTGGCGTTTGGCTATCGCTATGCGTCTGGGATATCGTTTATTTTCCTTTTTATCGTCGGTGCCGGAAACGCCATTCAAGATGTGCTTCTCATAACATCGCTGCAGGATTTGGCGAGAGACGAATCTGAATCGATAAGCCTGTTTTCAATTAGGGAGTCTTTGCAATCGGTTGCTGTTGTTATTTCAACACTCCTTGTTTCGCTGTTCACGAGCATCGCGATGTTCTCAATTCTCGTTACAGGACTTGGTGTATTTTCAATTATGATGGTAGCTGCGTTTCAATTGAATTATTTGCGAAAGATGTGACGTTGATATGCCTAAAACGCTTTTAGTATTTCCCCCAGGATGGAGTCCAGTGGGGCCGTATCTTGCCTTGCCTGTTTTGAAGTCATATCTTCAAGAGGTTGAACAATATAAAGTTGACATTGTTGACTTAAACGTGGAATTTTACGATGACCTCCTATCTTTTAGACATGTCGAAGAGTGCTGTAAAAGGTATCGGGAATCAAAGGATTCGTTTAGTTCGAATGTTCAATTAACAATCGAGTTGATACAAAAGTCAGCACTTAATGTTGACGAGGCAAAAGATATTTTCAGATCGAAGAGATACTTTAATCTAAAAGAAAGACAATATGCTGAAAACATTTTTAGAAATGCACTCTATATCATAAATCATGTCTGTATGGAGTTAAATACACGTTCAACTCCATAGATTTGCCCTATGATTATTATTCGACACCAGAAATAATGAAATCGCTTGCGGATACCTTGCATAATCCGTTTATTTCCTTCTATGAAACTGCCTTTCTTAAGCGTATTCAAAGGGAAAAAATCGAGTTTATTGGGATTTCGGTGAGTGGCTGTTTCCAATTGATTTCTGCAGTTACGTTAGCGAAACTGATTAAAGAAGAATGTCCATCTGTTAAACACGTCTCATTGGGCGGCAATTACATTACCCGTTTAGCAGATGACTGCATGAAAGAATGGCATCCCTTTTTTGAATACATTGATTCGATAATGATGTATGACGGCGAAGAGCCGCTTGCACGTCTTCTTGAGGCTCTTGACTCTGGTGATGACAATCTCGACTGTGTTCCAAACCTTTGCCATGCTAAAGGTGGAAAGATATATAAAAACCATCGGATTGAGCAAACATTTATCAACGATACAGTTCCCGATTTCGATGGCTTCGCCCTTTCTAAATACTTCATGCCTGAGTTAATATTGCCGGTTTATTCCTCTAGGCAGTGCTTTAATCATTGCGCCTTCTGCACCATTCCCGGTGCTACCGGTGGTTGTTACCGAAAGATGCCTATATCGAGAGTATTTGAAATAATGTGTCGGTTAAATGAAAAATACGGCACGAGAGTTTTCTCTTTTGTGGATGAAACATTCGAAGGCAAAAGAATGGAGCAACTCGCGGATGAAATAAACGCATCGGGAAAAACGTTTTTCTGGCATGGAGAAACGAGGTTCTCTCCAACCCTAAGTACAGACGTTTTCAACAAGATATACCAAAGTGGATGTAGGCAGATTCAGTTTGGCCTCGAGTCATACAACCAAAGAGTTCTTGATCTAATGAAGAAGAACACGAGAGTTGATTGGATTGATCGCAATATCCATGATTGTCTCAATGCGGGTATTCCTGTTCATCTATTCTTTATGATTGGCTTTCCGACCGAAACTAAAGAAGAGGCTCTGAACACCTTAGCTTATACAGAGAATGTTTTGAATTATTCAAAACAGGTATGTGGTGTTCCATATTCCACGAGAGGATTTACGAATTTTGGTCTCGTTATGGGGTCGGATGTTTGGAATCATCCCGATAAGTATGGTGTCTCTGTAATGCCGAAGTCCCAATATGAGGATTTGCGCCTCGAAGTGGATTATGTTTCAGGCACTGGTTTAACTTTAAATGAAGCAAAATCCTTATCTGATGAGCATCATATTGATTTTTATATGCAAGAGGTCATAAACGGTAGCGACACAATTGACTTGCCCCAGCGGCTTCATATTTCAGAGGTGACCTGGATCCTAGATTCTATTCACGCTGTCAGGTATAAGGGACATTTGACCAAAGTAAAGCGACGGCTAACTAGTCTAAATCCAGCTGATCGAATCTGGCTGGATTCCAAGACCTCTGTCGTGCTCGTTGAGCCATTTGCCTACTTCTATAATTCTGAATACCATCATGTCTATGCTGTTTCCCAGTTGGTATACCTTAAGTTGGCCCGTTTATTGGAGGCCGATTGTAGCATTTCTCTTATCCTTGATCAGGGCGACCTCGAGCTGACAAGGGCGATAGAAGAACTGTTGCATTATGGATTGCTGAATACAAATATCGATGCCGATTATGTAATGCACGATAATGGTTTTCAATTGGTTAAAAGTTCGTTTGTGAAAGAAGTCGGACGCTCAAAAGAGGGGTTAAGAGTACTGCTGAGTTGTGCCACCCATAGAATGTGTGCGGTTAATGATTTTTCGTTCGCTTTGCTTTCGTTGTTTGAAAAGCCGATTACTAAGAACGAGGTGCGCGACATTTTGAAAAAAGAGGGACTATCGGCAAACGAGGAGCAATTAAACAAGTTGGTTGATAATTGCATGAAAGCAGATATACTACAATTGATTAGATAGAGGAGGTTTCTGCATGGACGTTATTAACAAAGATCTCTTGGAGCAACTGAAAGAGTTTCAGGAAGAGGGCGTCGTGGTGGAAGTGTTCGACTTTGAGGACTACATGGATAAATTCTGCCATTAGTTTCGGAATTTACTCGCCTCGCTTAAAGGAGAAGTCGATTATCGATTTCTCCTTTTTTAATTAAAGATATTTTTGAAATACATGCTCTTAGCACAGGTTGGCCTCTCAGTAAACTGGGAGGTTGCTTTGGCTAGTTAGAGATATGTGAACGTCCGTTAGACTGAATCTCAGGGTAGAAGGGGCCTCCAGTGTCCAGATCAACAAGGCAATGCTGCGTTTCGGCTAATAAGAACGATGACTTTTTGCGTGTGGCGGCGGCTTCGCCGCGGATTCGCGTTGCCGATGTCGAGGGCAATGCCGAGGTTGCGCTGGCGGCTGTTCGCGATGCTGCCGAGCGCGGCGTTCGCGCGCTGGTGTTGCCCGAGCTTAACCTGACTGGCTATACCGCAGCCGATCTGTTCCATAACCGCACATTACTGCATGCCTGCGAGTCCGCACTGGCACATATTCTCGATGAAACCCGCGAGCTGCCGATTGTCTTTACCATCGGCCTTCCCGTTGCAGTTGCCGAGAATATCTACAACTGCGCCGCCGTGTGCTGCGCGGGCGAGCTTTTGGGCCTCACGGCCAAGAAGCATCTGCCCAACTATGGCGAGTTCTATGAGCGCCGCTGGTTTGCTCCGGCGCCTGCGGATCCTGTGTGGGTCGAGTTTGCCGGTCAGGGTCCGGTTCCGCTGGGTTCGGGGCTTCTCTACCGCTGCTGTGATGAAGGTGCCGAGGATATGGTGCTGGGCGTTGAGGTCTGCGAGGATCTGTGGGTGCCGGCGCCCCCTTCGACCGAGATGGCGCTTGCCGGTGCGACGGTGATCCTCAACCCGTCGGCCTCGGACGAGATTATCGGTAAGGCAGACTATCGCCGCAGCCTCATCTCCAATCAGAGCGCGCGCCTGTACTGTGCCTATGCCTATGCAGACGCGAGCGAGGGCGAGTCCACGACCGATATG
The DNA here is from genome assembly GCA_048478035.1 of Collinsella aerofaciens. Taxonomy (GTDB): domain Bacteria; phylum Actinomycetota; class Coriobacteriia; order Coriobacteriales; family Coriobacteriaceae; genus Collinsella; species Collinsella aerofaciens_CN. The sequence goes on from DBGBCW010000007.1 coordinate 56,801, forward strand.
GTCTTTGCGGGCGAGAACCTCGTCTACGAAAACGGCTCTAAGCTGGCGGCAACGAAGCTCCTTACCTGCGATATGGCCGTCGCCGATGTTGACCTTGACCGTCTGGTTGCCGAACGCCGCCGCTCGACGACGTGGACGCGCACGGACGATGCGCCGGAGGCCACAACCGTTGAGTTTTCGTTTGAGGGCGTGCTGGCAGACGAGCCTGTCCTGCGCGATGCGTTCGACATCGACCGTGTCTTCCCCCGCGCGCCCTTTGTGCCGGCCGACCATGGTGACCTGGCCGAGCGTTGCGAGACCATCCTCGACCTGCAGACCGCCGGCCTCAAGACCCGCCTTGCCCATACGGGTACCAAGGCTGCAGTCATCGGTCTTTCGGGAGGCCTGGACTCCACGCTGGCACTGCTTGTGACCGTGCGTGCCTTCGATGCACTGGGGCTGCCGCGCACCGGTATCACGGCCGTGTCCATGCCCGGCTTTGGCACGACGCATCGCACCAAGTCGAATGCCGAGTCGCTCGCCCGCGACCTGGGTGTGAGCTTCCGCGAGGTTTCGATCCACGCGGCCGTGGAGCAGCACTTCAAGGACATCGAGCACGATCCGGCCGTGCAGGACGTGACCTACGAGAACAGCCAAGCCCGCGAGCGTACGCAGATTCTGATGGATTTGGCCAACCAGGCTGGCGGTTTTGTCATCGGCACGGGCGACCTGTCGGAGCTGGCGCTCGGCTGGGCTACCTATAACGGAGACCACATGAGCATGTATGCCGTCAATGCGAGCGTGCCCAAGACGCTTGTGCGTCATCTGGTACGCTATGCGGCTGATGTCTTTGGCGGGCGTATTGCCGAGGTCTTGCTCGATATCCTCGACACGCCGGTGTCCCCCGAGCTTCTGCCGCCCACGGGCGATGGCGAGATTGCGCAGAAGACCGAGGATTTGGTGGGCCCGTACGAGCTGCACGACTACTTCCTCTACTACCTGCTGCGTTTTGGCTTTGAGCCGGGCAAGATCTATCGCATGGCGCTCAAGAGCTTCGAGGACGTCTACGACGCCAAGACCGTCCACACGTGGCTGCGTACGTTCTATCGTCGCTTCTTTGCCCAGCAGTTTAAGCGCAGCTGCCTGCCCGATGGTCCCAAGGTGGGCTCGGTGACGCTCAGCCCGCGTGGCGATTGGCGTATGCCGAGTGACGCCAGCTCGCGACTGTGGCTTGCGCAGATCGACGCGCTCAATCCAGTTGACTAAGGTTGGCTAAATTGAACCAATACGGGGGTTGCAAGCGTTACACTTTTGCAATCTGATGGCCCGTATCGCGCGGCGCTCTTGTCGGAGCGCCGCGTTTTTCATATCGAAAGGTGGCACCATGCAGGCATCGCAGCGTCTCGACCGCTTTGGCGCGGAGGTCTTCGCCTCGCTCAACAACAAGCTTCTCGCGCTGAAGGCTCAGGGCAAGACCATTTACAACATGAGCGTGGGCACGCCCGACTTTAAGCCGTACGACCATGTGGTCGAGGCGCTCACGCAAGCAGCTCATGATCCCGAGATGTGGAAGTATGCCCTGCGTGACCTGCCCGAACTCAAGCAAGCCGTGTGCGATTACTATGAGCGCCGCTTTGGCGTTTCGGGCATTACGCCGTCTATGGTGCAGTCGTGCAACGGCACGCAGGAGGGCGTGGGCCATTTGGGCCTGGCCCTGCTCGATCCGGGTGACACCATTCTGGTTCCCGATCCGTGCTACCCGGTCTTTGAGGCGGGTGCCAAGATCGCCGATGCCAAGCTCGAATACTATCCGCTGGTTGCCGAGCATAATTACCTGCCCTATGTGGCGGGTATCGATCCCGAGGTGGCCGATCGTGCCAAGTATATGATCGTGTCGCTGCCTGCGAACCCGGTGGGCTCGGTGGGCACACCCGAGGTCTACGAGGAGATTATCGCTTTCGCCCGCGAGCATGATCTGCTCATCGTTCACGACAACGCGTACTCCGACATCGTGTTTGACGGCGAGCCCGGCGGCAGCTTCTTGCAGTATCCCGGTGCGCTTGAGGTGGGCGTGGAGTTCTTCTCGCTTTCCAAGTCGTTTAACGTCACCGGTGCCCGCATCGGCTTTTTGGTCGGTCGCGAGGATGTTGTCTCGGCCTTTGCCAAGCTGCGTGGTCAGATCGACTTCGGTATGTTTTTCCCGATTCAGAAGGCCGCTATCGCGTGCCTGAACGGTCCGCGCGATGAGGTCGAGGCGCAGCGTCTGAAGTACCAGGAACGCCGCGATGCCCTGTGCGACGGTCTTGAGGGCCTGGGCTGGGAGCGTCCCAACGCGCATGGCTCTATGTTTGTGTGGGCCAAGCTTCCCGGTGGTCGCACCGATTCCATGGCGTTTTGCGAGGAGCTTATGGAGAAGGCCGGCGTTGTGGTGACGCCGGGCGCGAGCTTTGGCCCTTCGGGCGAGGGGCACGTGCGTATGGCACTGGTCCTGCCGCCCGATCAGATCGCTTTGGCTGTCGAGGCCATTCGCGAGGCGGGCCTGTATTAGAAACCTATTTCGACTCGTCAATAGCTCGAAACCGATTTCGTGCAGTTATTTTACGAATTCTGCAAACAATTTCGGTAAACGGTCGATTTTTGGCTGCGAATAGGAGCATAATCAAAGTCCCGATTGGATGTATTGGGATTACGGCAAGCCGCTCGGGTCGTTCCCGGGCGGCTTGTTTGTGGAGAGAGATGGGAGTTTCTAATGGTTAACGAGAAGAAGGTCGCTATTGTCGGCTGCGGTTTCGTCGGTTCGTCTTCGGCGTTCGCACTGATGCAGAGTGGTCTGTTCTCCGAGATGGTCCTCATCGACGTGGACAAGAACCGTGCCGAGGGTGAGGCCCTGGATATCGCGCACGGCATGACGTTTGCCGAGCCGATGAAGATCTACGCCGGCGATTATTCCGATGTCGCCGACGCCGCCATGATCGTCGTCACTGCTGGCGCTGCCCAGAAGCCCGGTGAGACCCGCCTGGACCTGGTCAACAAGAACGTCAGCATCTTCAAGTCCATTATTCCCGAGATTAAGAAGTCCGGCTTCGACGGCATTCTGCTAATCGTCTCCAACCCGGTCGATGTTCTGACCTACGCCGCCATCAAGATGTCCGGCCTGCCCGAGGGCCACGTCATCGGTTCCGGCACCGTGCTCGACACCGGCCGCCTGCAGCAGATGCTTGGTGCCCACGTCGAGGTTGACCCGCGCGATGTCCAGGCCTATGTCATGGGCGAGCACGGTGACTCCGAGTTTGTCGCTTGGTCCAGCGCTCAGGTTGCCGGCGTTCCGCTGAACACCTTCTGTGAGCTTCACGGCCACCTGGAGCATGAGGCTGCCGAGAAGCGCATCGCTGAGGACGTCAAGAACTCCGCCTACACCATCATCGAGAAGAAGCACGCCACCTACTATGGCGTCGCCATGGCCGTCAAGCGCATCTGCACCGCCGTTATGCGCGATGAGCAGACCGTTCTGCCTGTCTCCTCGCTCATGGTGGGCGAGTATGGCCTGTCCGATCTTGCCATCTCCATGCCGACCGTCGTTGGCCGCGACGGCGTTGTCTGCCGCGTCCCCGTGCCGCTGAACGATGACGAGCGGCATGAGCTCACCGTCTCCGCCAAGGCCCTCAAGGACATCATCGACAGCGTCGATTTCTCCTGCTAAATCAAGCTCGCTAGAGCGAAAAGCTACAATGAAGGCGTCCGGGTCCACACGGCCCGGGCGCCTTTTGGTGCAAAGTAACCTGACCCCAATGCACCATCCCAATACACCATAGTTGATGGGAGGGCCATGTCGGATTCGCCTAATTTTTTGACCTATGCCCAGACGGCGTTTGATCCGTTTGAGGAGCGGCCGTTCTGCGCGGTGGACAGCCTGGTCTTTGCGTGGTTGTCCTATTTGCGTTTGCCGGGTGATATGGCGGAGCTGACGAACTGGCAGGGCCTAGACGTACGCGAGCTGCTGCGTGCCGAGTGCTATCGGGACATGATTGACGACTTGTGGGATCCAGAGGGGAGCAGGGCCTTGTTGGAGGCCGTGGCAGCAAATCCCAGATACCGCGGCGTGCACGTTTGCGGCTATCGTGCCGTGAGCGATGTGGTGGCGACGGAGCAGTTTGCAGCCATGGCGTTCCGGTTTCCGGCGGGGTTTAGCTATCTTTCCTTCCGGGGGACCGACAGCACGATTGTGGGCTGGAAAGAGGACTTTAACATGGCGTTCCGGTGTCCTGTGCCGGCCCAGGAATCCGCGGCGCGTTATGTGGACGAGGCGGTGGATGCGATCGACGGGCCGCTTTTGTGCGGAGGTCATTCCAAGGGTGGAAACCTTGCGGTGTACGGTGCGGCGATGTGCTCCGATGTTGCCCGTGAACGAATCGAACGGGCGTATTCCCATGATGGTCCAGGGTTCGTCGAGGAGTTTCTGAGCGGCAACGCCTTTGCCGATCTTTCCGGTCGAATCGACAAGACGCTACCTCGGTCGTCGATCTTCGGCATGATGTTCGAGACGCAGGAGGACTATGCCATCGTTGAGAGCACCGAGTTCAGCCTGCTGCAGCACAATCCCTTTAGCTGGGTGGTTGATGGTTGCGACTTCGTATACTGTGAGCGCCTGTCCGCCGGTGCTCGATACGTTGATGGCTCCATTCGCGAGATGCTGCTTGCAGTGTTACCTAGCGAGCGCGAGCGTTTTGTAGATGCGTTGTTCTCCGTGTTTGAGGCTACGGACGCCGAACGGTTTGCGGATATCGCAGGAAATCTGCGTGAGAGTCTGCCCGTGATGCTCCAGGCTGCGCAAGGCTTTGACAAAGATACGCGACGCTTTATCTCGCAGACCATCGTGGCGATCCTTAAATGCGCACTGTTGCCCAAACGACCCCAGATCGACGTGCCCGCTGCCGGCAAGAGTTTGGCAGAACAGCTCGAGGCCTGGCAGTCCGAGCTCCTGCGCTAACCATTGGCGCAAAGCAACCTGTCCCCGATGCACCAATCTTCGATACGCTTGGGGCGGGCTCGACCGCTATACTGGTTCGTGCCGAAATCGATCTAGAACGGAATGCCGTATATGAAAATCAATCACGCGATTCTGCATATCCTGGACTTTGACTCTGCCGTCAACGTCATGAGCCAGCGCGAGCTCGATATCGAGAGCCGTACCGTGCGCAACTTCGTGACCACGCATCTGCGCCGCGCACGTACCTCGGCCGACAATAAACGCGCCACGTTTGCCGAGAACTCTGCGTTTGGCGGCGAGCTCAAGGGCTATTTCTTTGGCGAGCGCGAGTTCGTGGACCTGTCGCAGCAGATTGCGGAGTTTATCTCTTCCGAACTCACCAAGGCTGAGAAAGCCGAGTCCACCGACGTGCTTGTGGCGGACTTTGACGACGATGAGGATGCCCGCTGGTTTGCCGTGATGCTGCTGGGCTCCAAGCAGGCATTCATGCACGAGGTGGGTCGCGAAGAGGGCGAGGTGCGTAACGACATCGCGCGCCACTATGCCATTCTGCCGAACCCTTCGCAAAAGGTGCCGAGCTATGCAATCGTGCGTGCAAGCACCATGGAGATCGGCTATGTGGATAAGAAACGCAAGATTGCCGGCGAGGATCGCATGCTCATTCCCGATGGCCTGCTGCAATGTGACACGGGCGTTTCGGGTAAGGAGGTCATCGACACGGTGACGCGCGTGGTCGAGGAGGTCGCTGAAGAGCACGGCGCCAACACGGCTGTAGCGCTCGCTAAGGTCAAAGCCGCCGTTGCCGAGAAGGTTGAGGATGACGAGGAGCTGCCGCCTTGGGATATCGTCGATGAGGTCTTTGAGGACGAACCGGTTATCAAGGAGAGCGTGCGCGCGGCACTGACCGAGGAGAAGGTGCCTGAGCGTGTGCCCGTGGAGCGTAAGCAGGTCGAACGCGCGGCGGTGCGCAATCACAAGATTCGTACCGACACGGGCATCGAGATCAGCTTCCCGGCCGAGATGGGTTCGAACTCCGAGTATATCGAGTTCGTCAACGAACCCAACGGCCTCATCTCTATCGAGCTCAAGAACATCGGAAGTATTGAGAATCGATAAGCTGTGCTTGGACGTTGCAGAAAAACAAAGGCCGAAGCCCTTCGGGACTTCGGCCTTTTTTGTTTTCGGCTTGGTTGCTGACATTGCGCCGCAGGTTGGGCATACGTCAGCGAAAGCGCGGTTTGTCAAAACCGCGTAACTATTAAAGTTGACGTAAGCCCTCTTCCAGGCCGGTCTTGCTGTCGGTCTTCTCGTCGCGCATCTTGATGACGCGGGCGGGGACACCGGCCACGACGGCGCCGGCGGGGACATCCTCGACGCACACGGCGCCGGCGGCAACGACAGCGCCCTTGCCTACGTGCACGCCCTCCAGGACCACGGCGTTGGCGCCGATCATGACATCGTCCTCGATGATGACGGGCGTGGCGCTGGCGGGCTCCACAACGCCTGCCAGCACGGTGCCGGCGCCGATGTGGCAGTTCTTGCCCACGGTGGCGCGGCCGCCCAGCACGGCGCCCATATCAATCATGGAGCCTTCGCCAATGACGGAGCCGATGTTGATGATGGCGCCCATCATGATGACGGCGCGATCGCCGATCTCGACGCGGTCACGGATGATCGCGCCCGGCTCGATGCGGGCGTTGATGCCCTTAAGGTCGAGCATGGGCACGGCAGAGTTGCGGCAGTCATTCTCGACATCGTAGTAGTCGATGGAGCCGGCATTGGCATCGAGGATGGCCTTGAGCTCATCCCAGTCGCCAAAGACGGTCTTGCCGCGACGGCCGCCGTAGACATGTGCGTCGCCCCAGGCAACCTTCATGCCGGGCTTCTCGCGCACGTATAGCTTGACAGGTGTCTTTTTGGGCGCGGTGGCGATGTAGTTGATAATCTCCTGGGCATTCATCTCGGCTGCGTTGCTCATTTGCTATCTCTCCTTTGGGTGGATTCGGTTGATACCTGGTTGGGCAAACATGACCTGGTCGAACGTATAGAAGCCGGGTTCGCGGGTGACGAGCTTCTGGGCGGCGGCCAGGGCGCCGTTGACGAAGATCTGACGGCTCGTGGCGCGGTGGGTGAGCGTGACTTCCTCGTCCTGGCCAAAGAAACTCATCTCGTGCACGCCGGCGACGGTGCCCCCGCGCAGCGAGTGCATGCCGATCTCCTTGGGGTCACGCGCGCCGCACATGCCCTCGCGGCCATAGACGGGGTGGTAGCCTGCCTCGGGCTCAGCTTCGACGACGGCATCGAGCAGTAGCTTGGCAGTGCCGCTGGGGGCATCGACCTTTTGGTTGTGGTGCGTCTCGACGATTTCGCAGTCAAAGCCGGGCAGCTCGCGTGTAGCCTGCGCTACCAGATGGCGCAGGGCTGCGATACCGATGGAGTAATTGCCCGAGTGCATAACGCGGGTGTTCTGGCCCAGCTCACGCAGGCGGTCCATCTGCTCGGGCGTATAGCCCGTGGTGCCCGAGACCAACGCCGCGCCCGTGCGCTCGACATAGGCGACGACGGCATCGAAGGTCACGACGTTCGAGAAGTCGATGATAACGTCGGCCGCCGGGGCGCTCTCGAGCTCGGACAGATCAAAACCGATCTGGGCGACGATATCAAAAACGGGTTGACCGGCGGCGTCGACAACGCCCTCGGCGGTGGTGCGGATGAGCGAGCCCATGCGGCCCGTTCCCATAATGACGGTCTTAATCAAGCAGACCAGCCCCCTTCAGAGCATCGGTAAGTGCAGAGCGCGTGTCGTCTGCCATGGGGCACAGCGGCATGCGGTAGTTTGCCTCGATCATACCCATCTGGGCGAGCGCCTCTTTGACGGGGATGGGGTTGACCTCACTAAAGAGGGCATTGATGAGCGGCTGGCCGGCAATTTGGATATCGCGGGCACGCGCCACGTCACCGTCCAAATAGGCGCGGCACATGTCATGCACGAGCTGCGGCTGCACGTCTGCCCACACGCTGATGGTGCCCGAGGCGCCCAGGCTCATGAGCGGCACGGTAAGCGCGTCCTCGCCCGAGTACATGCGGAAGTCGTCTGACAGCAGGTGGGCGATCTTGGCCGCGTAGGCGACGTTGCCCGAGGCCTCCTTAATACCCATGATGTTGGGGTGCGCGGCCAGGCGCTCTACGTTGCGCTCGCTGATACCGCAGCCGCAGCGGCCGGGGATGTTGTACAGGATGCAGGGGATGTCCACGGCATCGGCGACGGTCTTAAAGTGCTGATAGATACCCTCTTCGTTGGACTTGTTGTAGTAGGGGGTAATGAGCAGCAGGCCGTCGGCTCCCAAGCCCTGGTAAGTAAGCGACTTGGTGAGCATGGTCTGCGTGGAGTTGGAGCCCGAGCCGGCAATGACGGGGACGCGTCCTGCAACATGCTTGACCACGGCGGCGACGACGGAGTTGTCCTCGTCGTCGGTCATCGTGGCGCTCTCGCCGGTGGTGCCCAGGGTGAGGATGGCGTCGGTGCCGTTTTGCAGGTGGAAATCGATAAGGCGCTCGAGTGCGTCAAAGTCGACACTGCCATCCTTTTTAAACGGCGTGACGAGGGCGACGATTGAGCCCTCGAGATTGCGGATGTCCATGTTCTTCTCCTTCGCGTCCGCGATTTGGATGCGTTTGTTCCATTGGGCGGCGACTGCCAGGCGCTCGTCTTGGGCGCGACGGCGGGCACTTTCGGCGCGCGACTTGGCCAACAGCTCTCGGCCGCTCGGCAGCACGTCGAGCGTGGCAAAGTAATCGCCCGGGCGCTCGGCGCGGCGGATGAGGTCGGCCGAGCCATCGGGGCGCAACAGGACCTCGGCGGAGCGCAGGCGTCCATTGTAGTTGTAGCCCATGGAGTAGCCATGCGCGCCGGTATCGTGGATCACAAGCAGGTCGCCCATGTCGATATGCGGCAGCTCGCGATCGATGGCGAACTTGTCGTTGTTCTCGCACAGATTGCCCGTGATGTCGTAGGTGTCAGTGACGGGCGCTGTGGTCTTGTCGTCGCCACCCGGCTGGCCCATCACCGTAATGTGGTGGTAAGCGCCATACATGGCAGGACGAATCAGATCGACGGCACTGGCGTCCACGCCGATATAGTCCTTGTAGATCTGCTTCTCGTGGATGGCCTTGGTGACCAGGCATCCGTAGGGGCCCATCATAAAGCGACCCATCTCGGTGCAGATCGCCACATCGCCCATGCCGGCGGGGACCAGAATCTCGTCGTAGGCTGCGTGTACGCCCTCACCGATGGCGTGAATGTCGTTAGCCTGCTGCTCGGGCAGGTAGGGGATACCCACACCGCCGGACAGATTGATAAAGGCGACATGTGCGCCGGTCTCGCGCTCCAGGCGCACGGCAAGTTTAAAGAGGATGCGTGCGAGCTTGGGATAGTAGTCGTTAGTGACGGTGTTACTGGCAAGGAAGGCATGGATGCCAAAATTCTCGGCGCCCTTGGCCTTGAGCATGCGGAACGCCTCGAAGAGTTGTTCGGTGGTCATGCCGTATTTGGAGTCGCCCGGGTTGTCCATGATGCCGTTGGAGAGCTGGAACAGACCGCCTGGATTAAAGCGGCAGCTGACCGTCTTGGGGATGGGCCCCGCAACGCACTCAAAGAACTCGATGTGGCTGATGTCGTCAAAGTTGACGATGGCACCCAGCTTGTCGGCGAGCTCAAAGTCGGCAGCCGGCGTGTCGTTGGACGAGAACATGATGTCGTGTCCCGTGATACCCAGTGAGCGGGCGATCATAAGCTCGGTATAGCTCGAGCAATCGCAGCCGCAGCCGTATTCGTTGAGAATGGAGATGAGCGCCGGGTTGGGGTTGGCCTTGACGGCAAAGTATTCCTTAAAGCCCGGGTTCCATGCAAAGGCGTCGCGTACTTCTTGCATGTTGCGGCGGATGCCCGCCTCGTCGTATAGATGAAACGGCGTGGGGAACTGCTCGACGATATGCTCGAGTGTCTCCTTGTCCACAAACGGCTGCTTGGCCGCATATGCCTCGTTGGGGGTCAATGCCATGTCCCGTAAACCTCGCTATCCAGACGGCGCCATCTGCGCATCGAATCCGCATAGCGTGGACCCAATGTCCGGATAGCGCTCCCGCATTGCTGCAGACAGTCCTGTGGGTATTTCCCGCAGGCCCACCAGGTTGTTCGTGCCCGAAAAGCCCAGTTCGGCGGGTTTCGCCTCCCCGCGGGGTCAAAGCCTGCCGGCTCGCCCGCGGCTCTTCGTGCCCGCGCCTCTATCAAGTGGTAAAGACCCTACCACGTTGCACTTTACCAAACAAGAGTATTCGTATATAACGTTTAAAAAATGCAGCAATATGCTGGAAACATGTGTGCCACAATCCTGTATCACAATATTGTGTGAATGGATATGCCCCATGAAAGGATCCTTTATGACCGAGCTCCAAGAACTTCGTCGCTATCGTCGCGACCTGCATCGCATTCCGGAGCTCGATTTCGATCTTCCTCAAACCATAGCCTATATCGAGGGCGTGCTCGCTTCGCTTGCCTGTGAAGTGACCCATCCCTGCCCCAGCTGTGTTTGTGCTTTCTTCGACGCTGGCACGGGCGCCGCGCATGCCACGGCGATTCGCGCCGATATGGACGCACTGCCCATCGCGGAGGCGACGGGTGCGGCCTTTTCCTCGAAGCATCCCGGAAAGATGCACGCTTGCGGACACGATGGACACATGGCCATGGCCCTTGCGGCGGCAACCTTTGTCGATCGCACGATTCGTGAGCAGCCAGGTGCCATCAAGCGCAACGTGCTCTTTGTGTTCCAGCCTGCCGAGGAGACGACTGGTGGCGCCAAGACAGTTTGCGAGAGCGGTGTGTTCGAGCGCTACGGGGTCGACCGCATTTTTGGCTTTCACGTGTGGCCCGATCTGACTGCGAACACATTAGCGAGCTGTTCCGGCCCGCTGCTGGCGCGCTCGAGTGAGACACACATTCATATTCACGGGATGAGCATCCATATCGCTAAGACCTATGGCGTTCCGGTCGAGGAATCGCACGATGCGGCGCTGGCGGCTGCCAAGTTCTTGGTTGCCGAGCGCGAACTGATGGACGAGCTGGGCACCGACGAACCCTGTATCGGCAAGTTTGGCCTGCTGCAGGCTGGCACCGTTTGCAACGCGGTGGCGGGGGAGGCCCATGTGGCCGGAAGCCTGCGTGTGTTTACGGACGACATGTTCGACCGGGCGCGCGAAGGCGTGCGCCGCGTGCTGGACGATGCCTGTGCCGCAACGGGCTGCACGTATGATCTCGACTTTGCCGAGGGCTATCCACCGGTCGATAACGATCCTGAGTTGTTTGCCCGAATCGCGCCCGCTCTGTCCGAATTGCAGCTCGTGGACGAGCCGCTGCTAATCGCCGAGGATTTCGCGTTCTATCAGCGCCATCTGCCGGGCGTGTTCTTCTTGCTAGGCACGGGCGTGCCAGAGGACCAAGACAACCCGAGTGATTCGGATGGCTGCCCCGCCTATGCAACAAGCGCTCTGCATACCGATAGCATGCTCTTCGACGAGGAAATCCTACTCAAAGGCCTCGATGTCTACAAACGATTACTTTCGCTTGACTAAGGCGTGAAGGACTATTTGTTCTAGAAAACACGAACAAACGTACGATGTAATAGAGATGTAAGTCTATAGAAACGTTTGACGTTACTAACGTAAGGCGATACTATGATTGCATCGTATAAAGATGAGGATACCGAACGCTTTGCCATGGGTGTGCGGGTCAGGAGGTTCGTGCCCTTTGAGCGTGTTGCGTTGAGGAAGATTCGCCAACTGCAGGTTTGTGCTTCGCTTGATGATCTTCGCGTTCCACCGGGCAACCGCCTGGAAGCTTTGAAGGGCGATCGTGCCGGTCAATATAGCATCCGTGTTAACGAGCGCTATCGGGTCTGTTTTGAGTGGAGACAGGAGATGGCTTGGAATGTCGAAATCGTCGATTATCACAAGTGATGAGACTTCGGCCGATTTGCTGTCGCCGGTGACTCCTGGTGAGCTTCTCAAAGAGGAGTTTCTTGTTCCCATGGGCATTTCTCAATATCGCCTTGCGAAAGAGACTGGGATTCCGGCTCAGCGTATCGGGCAGATTGTCTTGGGAAAACGTCGCGTGACGGCCGACACCGACCTCCGTCTTTGCCGTTATTTTGGCCTGACGGATGGTTATTGGCTGCGCGCTCAGGTGGCGTTTGACCTTGAGGCCGAGAAAAGGCGGATCGAACCGGAACTCGACAAGATCGTTCCTGTTCAGCAGGCTATCGCACTGTAGTGCTCAAAGATGATGGGGGTGGCGCGGCGATGAGGCGACGCCGACAGTCTGCCGTATATAGTCCGGGTGGATGCGGGTGCGGTTTGCTGCTGCTTCCGGTTATTGCCGTGAGCATTGGCGTGATGTTTGCGCTTGCCGGGCTTGCCGCGGCGGCGCTCGTGCTGTTTATCACTGCCATCGGCGTGACGATTTGGCTCTGCCGCAATCGCGAGCAACGCCGTGTCGACGGTAAAACCAATGTCGGCTGGGTCGTCTTTCTGATCATTGCGTACCTGCTGAGTGCCAGCTACCTTGTTTTCTTTGTCCTGTTGATGATCAGTGCCTTTACCGGGGAATCCGTCACGGTGGGTTGATGCACTGCCAGCAGACGGTCGCGCGCAGTGCGTTTGCTCGGCGTTTGGATAACTGCATTGGTCGTTTACCGCAGCCTTAGCTCTCAGCTAATGAATTCAAGTTCAATCCTTCCTACGATGTGCTGTGTACCGGCACGGTAGCCGGATCGTAGGAAGGATGAATAATGGCAAAAGAGGGAAAGAAGCCAATCGGCAAGATTGTCCTAGGCATCATCGTGGTGCTGGTTATTGTCGGTGCCGTGGGCTCTATGGGCGGCAACTCAACCGATTCGTCTGCGAGCGATTCGGCAAAACCTGCCGAGACGACACGGCAGGCTGAGGAGCAAAAAGAACCGCAAGAACCGTATACCATTGCTGACGAGGCTGAAGACACTTCCAATCAGTTTACCTATAAGATCACGGGCACCCTGACCAATAACACGGACAAGGAAAAGAGCTACATTCAGATTGAATATGTTCTGTATGATGCCGATGGCAACCAGGTTGGAACGGCTCTTGCAAACACCAATCATCTGAAGGCGGGCGGCTCCTGGAAGTTCGAGGCGCTGGGTACGGTGTCTCCCGACCAGGTTGCTAGCTGGGAGCGTTCGGACGTAAGCGGTTTCTAGCATGTTGCATGCACTGGGGGAGGTGAAGTCGTATGTCCGATAAAAAGCTGACCGAGGAGTTGCTCAATGAGCTTCTCGATGCGCCGAACATCGATGGCTATATCAGGGAGCACGACTTTGCCGCCCCGTCGCTTTCGGACTACCTGAAGCAGCTACTGCAGGAAAAGGGCTTGGAGCGCTCGCGCGTGGTCCGTATGGCTGATCTCAATGAGACCTTTGGCTATCAGATCTTTACCGGTGCGCGTCATCCGAGTCGCAATAAGGTGCTGCAGATTGCCTTTGCGATGGCGCTGACGCTCAAAGAGACCAACCGTGCGCTGACGGCTGCCGGGGTAAGCGTCCTTAACTGCAAGGACCGCCGCGATGCGATTATCATCTTTTGCATCGATCGCGGGTGCAGTCTCCAAAAGGTCAACGAGGAACTGTATCGCTTTGGCGAGGAGACGGTGAGTTAGCGGCTGATATCTGAGCCGGTAGAGCTGTCGAACAACGATGCAAACGAACGGGGCGCGGATGCCATGGGGTGTCTGCGCCCTGCGCTATGATGGAGGCTATGGATACTCAGAGCCCAACATATTCCGATGACGAGCTGACCGCAGCGCTTGCCGAGCACCTGGCGTCGCTCGATCGCGACGACAGCTATCGCGTGGAGCGTGTACTTAAGCGCTCGTCCGTTGAAGCAACCGAGCTCGTGTACTTTGAAGGAACCGGCGGTGGTTCGCTCGGCCCCTTTGTCCGTAAACGCATCGATGCTTCGGCTCAAATCGGCGGGGCATACGAGCGTCTGTTTGCCGCTCAGCGGGCAGGCAGGCGTTTTGAGCACCTGCCCAGAATCGTCGATTGTCGTCGTGTGGGCGACGAGCTCAACGTGGTTATGGAATACATCGAAGGGGAGACGCTCGGGGCGCTGGTGGACCGTCTGGGAGCCACCCCCGATTATGCGCGTGAATTGTATCCTGCCCTATGCGATGCCGTGGGCGAGCTCCACGCCGGTTTTGCAATAGCGGGGGAGACGTCGGCGCCGGTGATCCATCGTGACCTCAAGCCGTCGAATATCATCCTGACAGGTGCCAACTATACGCCTGATGACGGCCTGACATTTTCATCGCTGGTGATTATCGACTTGGGGATCGCTCGCGTATGGCGCGACGGCGCCGATGCCGATACCGTCAAGTTTGGGACGCGACCCTATGCGCCGCCCGAGCAGTATGGGTTTGGGCAGACGAGTGTGCGCAGCGACGTCTACGCGCTTGGCGCCCTGTTGTTCTTCTGCTTGACGGGAGTCGACCCTAAACCAGGGCTCGACATGCGCGAGCAATGCGAGGCGCGCGGCATTCCCACTCCACTTGCCGATGTCGTCTGCATGTCGATGGCGCTCGACCCGGTCAAGCGTTTTGCGAGTGCGGAAGCGTTGGGACGGGCGACGCGCGCGGCATACGATCTGAGTTGCCCCGTGCGGCCTCCTGCGCCTGTCCGTACTCCGGCCTCGGAGACGGTGTTGACGCCCCAAGGGCCCCGAAACCCCGCAGGGCTTCCTAGGCCCGCCGCCTCCGCTGCATGTGGTCTGCTCTCTCGCGTTCCGGAGTCTCTGGGGCGCATTTGGAATACGCTCGTCTGCTTCTCGCTGCTTGTGTTCTTTGTCGGAAGTCACTTTGCCGTCTTTCACCCCACCGGAGCAAACCAAAGCTACCCGACGTGGCTTCTCATCATCGAGTATTTTTTCTTTGTCGATAGCCTTATGGTGCTTATGCATTTTGCGCTGCTCGATAAGCGCCGTCTTCGTCGGCGATTCGCATTGCTCGACAGCTATCGCGGCAAGAAGCTCGCGAAACTCTGGCTCAAGGCATTGGGTGTGCTGCTCCTATGCATGATCGTCATAGTCGCGGTTGCCAATGCGACCGGCGTCGTCGATACCTCCGCTACCTAAAAGAAAAGGGCCCCATTGGGGCCCTTTGCAGTTGCACTTAGATGCGGTTCATCTGAGCGGCGACTTTGTTGTACCAGTCCTGCCACGTGGGCGGGCAGTACTTTTTGGCCGCTGCCGGGGTAAGGGTGGAGCCGTAGTTGGCGCCCAGATAGGCAACGTGAGCGGAGATGCCCTCGCTCCAGCTGCCAAAGCTGCGCCAACCGCCGCCACGGGCGCTCCAGCCCCAGGCGTTGTAAGAATTGGCGCAATAAGCACCCTTGGTGCTCTCGATGCAGGCGATGGCGGGGGACCAGCGAGGGTCGACGCCGGTGTTCCAGGCGGCAACGGCAAAGTTATAGCCCTGACCTGCCATGGGGGAGCCGGCAAGGTAGTTGTCGATGCGGCTCGTCCACTCATTAATGAACGAGTCGTAATCGGAGTTGCCGCTGTTCGAGTTGTTCGGCGTGGTGTCGATGGTGGTGTTGGCGTTGTTGGCCTGGCTGCTGGAATTGCTGCCGCTTACGCCCTCGCCCGAGAGCTTCTCGGCGGCAGCGGCCTTATCGGCCTCAAGCTTGGCAAGCTCGGCGGCATTTTCCTGCTCGGCTTTTGCCTGTGCCTCGCTGCGGAGCTGCTGGGCCTGCGCCAGCGCATCCTCGGCGTTTTTCTGCTCAGCCTCAAGCTGAGACTTGGCCTGCTGGAGCTCAGCCTTGTTCTGCTCGAGTTCGGTTTGCATGTTATTGAGCTCTTCGATCTCGTCGACGCTCGAGCTCGTGATCTGGTTGGTGTATTTGCAGGTCGTGATGAACTCACCCAGGCTCTGCGCGTTGACCAGGAAGCTCACGATGGGATTGGTGCCCTTCTGATACTTGTACAGATCGCGCATGGCGGAGCTTGCCTTGGCCTGCTGCTCGGGAAGCTTAGCCTCGATTTCCTCGATGCTTGCCTCATTGGAGTCAATCTGCTTTTGCAGGTCATCGAGTTTGGTGCGGGCGTCGTTGTAGGCGCTCGTGGCGGCTTCGATCTTCTGCTGGGCTGCGGAAAGCTGGTCCTGCGTTGCCTGCGAGGCGGCATACGCCGCAACGGGGGAGAGCATCGGCGTGGCCGTCAGCGCAACGGCGAGCGCGGCGCTCGTGATGATACGAGCCGGCTTCGACGCAATGAGCGCTGCGGTGCGATGATTCGAATGCTGCATCCAGTCCCTCTGCAATCAATCGTAGGTTATGGTTCGAACGGTATTCTACTACTGCTTTCGACCTCAACTTGAACCTTAAAGGTTCCAAAGGGTCAAGTTGAACTTGAGGCTTTGGCTTTGACCTGCAGTTATGATGAATTGTTGAGAAACCATAGAGTTCAACTTTAACGTTACAGGGGTCTGTTTGAGAGGAGTTTTGGGCTATAAAGCTATCTCAACGTGGGGTTTTACAGCTACAGCGCGCCCTCCTGACGAGCCTGCTCAATCTCTTCGAGCGCCTCGGCAGGGGTGAACGAACAGGTGCCGTCGCCGAGTTTGACTACCTGGATATCGTCGCCGATATGGACCTCTCCGCTCTTTAGTACCACGCCAAAAATGCCCTCGTGCGGAAAGATGCAGTCGCCAGCGAGATAGTAGATAGCACAGCGTGTGTGGCAGACCTTGCCGATTTGGCTGATTTCGACGAGCACCTCGCTGCCAAGCTTGAGCTGCGTACCCAAAGGGAGCGAGAGTAGATTGATGCCCTGGGTGGTGAAGTTTTCTCCAAAGTCACCCTCGCGCACATCGAGTCCGCGAGCCTGCGCCGTCTGGATGGACTCTGCGGCCAAAAAGGAAACCTGACGGTGCCAATGTCCGGCGTGTGCATCGGTGGCGAGACCAAATTGCTCTATAACGGTGTCGTGTCCATCGGCGACGGGTGACTTGCGCGTGCCCTTGTGTGCCGACGTGTTGATTGAGACGATGCGGGCGGGTCCGTTGTAGGCGTCGTTTGCCGTGCACAGGGGAGCGGTCGCTTTCGCACGTTCCACCAGCTCGCGCTTCGCAGCATTGAGGATGGGATTATCGGTCGGATGGTCTTGGGGCACGTGTGCGCCTTTCGCTCGAGGATGTCAATACGCTGAATCCTACAACAATGGTAGGTTCATTGCCCATTGTCATACAACGGTGAGCGCCGTCTTCGTGCTGGCCTTCGTGCTGGACGATTACGTCGATTGCCATAGATACGGTGGAGCTTTGGGCGCCGGCGGCTTGGCACGCTAGAATAAATCAGTTGCGCAAAGACCGCCCATTGTGTGGGCAGTTCATGATAGGAAGTTTCCATGGCATTGCAATTTACAGAGCGCGAGTTCATTCCCGTGCTGCTCGGTGGCGACATCAACGCCTATTCGGTGGCGCGCGCCTTCTACGAGGAGTACCAGGTCAAGAGTCTGGTCTTTGGCAAGTATCAGACGGGTCCCGCGTACCGCAGCCAGATTATCGACTACACTCCCAACGTGGATATCGACACCATGCCCGTGATGCTCAAAACCGTCAACGGCATTGCCCAAGCGCATGCCGACAAGACGATTGTCCTTGTGGGCTGTGGCGACAACTATGTTGCCCTCGTGGCTCAGGCCAAGGATGCTCATGAGCTGGCGGACAACATCGTCGCTCCCTACGCGCCCTACAGCATGCTCGAGCAGTGCCAGAAGAAGGAGATCTTCTACGAGCTGTGCGAGAAACATGGCGTGCCCTATCCGCACACGTTTACCTTTACCAAGGCGATGCTCAATGCCCAGGGTGAGGCGCCTGCCGAAGTGCTCGACCAGATCGATTTTCCTTACCCGATGATTCTGAAGCCTTCTGACGGCATCATGTGGTGGCAGCACGAGTTCGAGGGCCAGAAAAAGGCCTATGAGATTGCCGACCGTGCCGAGCTGGAACAGGTCATTCGCGACTCGTATGCCAGTGGCTACACCGACGACCTGATCTTACAGGACCGCGTGCCCGGTAACGACGAGTACATGCGCGTGCTCACCAGCTATTCCGACCGCAACGGCATGGTGCGCATGATGTGCCTGGGTCACGTACTGCTCGAGGAGCATCAGCCCCACGGTGTCGGCAACCATGCCTGTATCATTACCGAGCCTAATGACGAGCTTATGGGCGGCGTGCGCAAGTTGCTCGAGGACCTTCACTTTGTGGGCTATTCCAACTTTGACGTTAAGTACGACGAGCGCGATGGCTCGTTTAAGTTCTTCGATTTCAACACGCGCCAGGGCCGCAGCAACTACTACGTTACCAACAGCGGCTTTAACGTTGCCAAGTATGTGGTGGACGAGTATGTGTTCAACCGCCCGTTTGCGCCGGAGTTTGTGACGGCGCAGGACGAGGCTCTGTGGATGGTCGTCCCCATGGGCGTCGTCGACAAATACGTCAAGGATCCCGAGCTGCGCGCTAAGGTGCATCGCCTGGACAAGGAAGGCAAGGGCGCCGACCCTTCGTTTATGAAGGGCGACTTTGTCTTTAACCGCTGGCTGCGCATGTGGCACACTAAGCTGCGCCACTTTAAGCTGTTCAAGACGTATTACAAGTAGATGAGTGCGGCGCCCGTCCGGTTTGCATCGGGCGGGCGCGGGTACGATACGCGCAATTGCGCAAGCGTCACCAAGGAGGCGGCGATGGAAAAGCTGGGAGTTATCGGCGGCATGGGCGCCGAGGCCACGTCGTATTACTACGACCAGGTGGTGCGTCATACGGCTGCTGCCTGCGATCAGGAACATATCGACATGGTGGTGCTCTCCAAGTCGACCATGCCCGACCGCACGCTGGCCATTAAGACCGGCGAGCATGCCAAGCTGCTGGCGACCATGAAAGAGTGTGCCCAGGCACTCGAGTCGCTGGGCTGTGCGCACATTGCTATTCCCTGCAACACGTCACACTACTTCTACGACCAGATCCAGTCGTTTACGAAGGTGCCGATTATCCACATGCCGCGTGAGTCGGTGCGCTATGCTCTGGCCGGTGCGGTGATGGGGGAGTGCGAGTTCGACCCCAACCTGAGTATGCCGGCCGAGCCGGTGCACAAGATTGGCATCATGGGCACCGACGGAACCGTGGGCGCGGGCGTCTACGGCCGCGAATGTAAGGCTGCGGGTGTTGAGGTTGTCTATCCCAGCGAGAAACGTCAGAACGATGTGATGTCGCTTATCTACGATGATATGAAGGCCGGACGTGAGCCCGATATGGATAAGTTCGACCGCGTGATGTGGGAGTTCGCCCGTAGCGGCTGCGACCGCGTCATTCTGGCCTGCACCGAGCTCTCGGTGCTGCAAAAGTACCGAGAGATGCCCGAGGTCACCCTCGACGCCATGGATGTCCTGGTGCGCGAATCCATCATCCGCAGCGGCGCCCCCTACCGCCTCTAGCTTCCGACCCGCCAAAAAGGGACAGGTTAATTTTGGTAGGTTTTATCTGGTGAAACAGTAAAGGCCTCGGCTCGTTTGGTGCGAGCCGAGGCCTTTTGCGTTGGGCGGTTGCTGTCGGTGGTGAACTAGAACAGGAAGCCGATGGCGATGAGGGCGATGCTGACGATGAGCACGGCGATGTCCAGACCCTTGATGGGGTAGCGCTTGTACGAGCTGGCGCGCGTACGCAGATAGAAGCCGCGCTGTTCTGCCGCCAAGGCTGTGGCATCGGTCTTGCCCACGCTCGAGATGAGCAGTGGCACGCACAGTGGCAGCATGAGCTTAAGCTTCTTGATGGGGTTCTTGGTGTCGTACTCGACGCCGCGTGCGGTCTGCGCCTCCATGATGGCGTTCATCTCCTGACCAAACACCGGCACAAAGCGCAGCGCCGTGGTAAAGGTGAAGGCATAGCGATACGGTACGTGCAGCACCTCGACGCAGGCGTTGGCAAGGTCGTTGAGCTTGGTCACCATGAGCATGAGGATGAGTGGTAACGCCACACCCAGCAGGCGTAGACAGGCCTTCGATCCTGTGATGAGACCCGTGTCGGTGATAAAGCCCCACACCACGTTGCCATCGCGCATAAAGGCCAGCTGGAGCACCAGCATGATAAGCGCGAGCGGAATCAGCAACTTGAGCAGCGAGAACAGACGGTCGACGACGCCGGCATAGGCACCCAGCGCAAGGGTGAGTGCCAAAAAGCCCAGCAGCGCCACGTAGGTGTCGGACAAGAAGATGCCGACGATGATGGCGGCGGCGAGGCCCAGTTTGACGACGGGATTCAGGCGATGCAGCAGCGTATCGCCCGGCATGTAGTCGATGACGTTAACCACGGTGGACCATCTCCTTGGTAATTCGAACGACATCGGTGACCTCGCTCACCTGCGCAAAAGCGGGCGAGACGGAAGATGCCAGACGGCGCGAGAGTTCGATGACCTGGGGCGGCTCAACGTAGGCATGCTGCATGAGTTCGATGTTCGAGAACAGCTCGTGCGTGCGGCCGCGGTCGAGGATGCGACCGTCGGCCATTACCACAATGCGCTCGGCAAAATCCGAGACGACTTCCATATCGTGGCAGACCATGATGACGGCGCAACCGCGCTCGGCCATGGTGCGTACCGTTTCCATCACGGTCATGCACTCGCGGTAGTCCAAGCCGCTCGTGGGCTCGTCGAGCACGACGATCTTGGGCTCAACCACTACGACGGAGGCAAGTGCCACCATTTGTCGCTGGCCACGCGAAAGCGAGAACGGTGCCTCGTCGGCGGGCAGACCAAAGCGGTCGATGACCAGCTGGGCGCGACGCAGAGCCTCGGCACGGTCCATGCCGCCCAGCTCCAAGCCAAAGGCGACCTCGTCGAGCACGGTATCCTTGCAGATCTGGCGGTCGGGGTTTTGGAAGAGCGTTGCGGCCTCGCGGGCGATACGGCTCGTGGGGACCGCGGCAGTATCCAGGCCCGTAACGCGCACGCTGCCCGAGGCGGGCTTAAGCAGGCCCGTGAGCAGCTTGGTGAGCGTGGTCTTGCCGGCACCGTTCTGGCCGACGATGCCCACGAGCTCGCCAGGATAGAGCGTCAGGCTAAGGTCGTGTACGGCGGCGCCGCCATTGGGATAGGCAAACTCAACATGGTCGAAGGTGAGTACGGGTTCGGCGTCCTTGGCATGAGGACGCAACGACGGTGCATGCGGGGAACCGGTGGGCGCCTGGGCTTCGATGGCCGCGTGTGCGGGGTCGACGATGCCCGAAATCAGGCGCTCAGCCTCATCGACATCCAAGCAGGGGGTACCGCTTACCAGGCCATCGGCCTCGAGGCTATTGAAGATACGCGTGACGCGAGGGCAGTCGACGCCGATGGCACGGAGCTCGTCGGTATGCGCGAAGACCTCGTGTGGCTCGCCCTGCAGCGCAATTTCGCCATGGTTGAGCACGAACACGCGGTTGCAGTACTCCGAAAGCAGAGCGACCTTTTGCTCAACGACGACGATGGTGATGCCGAGCGCGCGGTTTGCCTCGCGCAGCGTCTCGAAGACCAAGGTGGAACTGGCGGGGTCGAGTGCTGCGGTTGGCTCATCGAGCACTAAGACGCGCGGACGCATGGCGAGGATGGCGGCGATAGCTACCTTTTGCTTTTGACCGCCCGAGAGGGTGGCGATCTCGCGGTCGCGCAGGTCGCTAATGCCGACGGTCTTAAGCGTCTCGCTCACGTGCTGCTCGATCTGGTCGTGCGGAACGCCAAAGTTCTCGAGACCAAAGAGCATCTCATCCTCAACGACCGAAGCGACCATCTGCGTGTCAATGTCTTGCAGCACGCTACCGACGATCTGCGATATGTCGGTGAGCGAGACCTCGCAGGTGTCGTGGCCGTCAACTAACACGGAGCCATAAAAGGCGCCGGTGTAGTGGTGAGGCACGGCGCCCGACAGACAGGCGGCAAGTGTGGACTTACCGGCGCCCGAGGGCCCGATGATGCCGATGAAATCTCCCTTGTTCACGCTGAGCGAAACGTGGCTGAGCGCCTGCTCGGTTTGCGTGCCATAGGAGAACGAGACATCGTCGACGTTGATGATCGTTTCCATGGATACCTTTCATAGTCATTGGGGACGTTCTTACATGACAAGTCGTTTAGGAACGTCCCCAAAAGCTCGTTGTTTGGGACAGTCTTTGGTGGTGAAGCACGGAAACGGCTTTACGAGGGGCCCCAGGTTGGCGCGAGAAAGAGGAGCGAAGCGTACTTGGGTACGCGAGCGACGAATGAACGCCAAGATGGGGTGGCTCGTAAAGTCGAACGGGCTAGTTGAGCTTCAGGGCCTTCTGGATGGGCAAGTAGAGGGCGCCGACCAGAATGGCGTTAAAGACGGCGGTCATGGCGACGACGGGCAGCATGGCGGCGGCGAGCTCGCCTACCACGCCGAGCATGGCCATCTTGATGACCATGAAGATGGCGCCGGAGACAAAGGTGGTCAGGAAGGTTGCGACAATGGCGATGGCGGGCTTGACCTGACCGTTCTTGCCGGCGGCGTTGACGATGCCGGCCATGAGCATGGCGGCGATGCCCTCGGCGGCAAAATCAACGAACGGCGAAGTAGTGGTGATCTGGATCACGGCAGCCGAGATAAGGCCAATGACGAGCGCCTGGCCGATGTTGGGGCGAACGACCAGGATGGTGAGGCAGAAGGCCGAGATGATGAACTCGGGGCTGATCATGCCACCCGAGATGCCCGAGATGGCCTTGCCGACGGTGAAGTTGAGGATGAAGCCGGCAGCGAGCAGGATGGCGAGCAGGACGAGGGCACGGACGTCGAGTTTGCCGCGGTCGGCGGTCTGGACGGTGCGGGGCTGGGCGGCGGTGGTGTTCTGAGACATGGTGAAAATCCTTTCGGAAGGGGAGTGCAAGAGAAAAGCGGAGGCGCGTGATGCGAATGCGATCGGGCTCGAGATAGAAAAAGGCCCCCGGTCGAAACCGGAGGCCTTTCAATCACCTAGAGCGCAAAAACAGGCGTGAGGGACTCACTGTCGACCGATCGTATTCGCATCACGCCACCACCAATTGTTGAGAGACTTCATCGTGTTCTTCATGTTGGTGGCTCCTTTCGTGATGCCGTGGCGCGGTCGCACCTTGTTGCTGTTGCGCTGCACTATAGCACAGCAAAGTGTGTGCGGGGAAATCTTTTTTGAAAAGATTTCAGGCGGGTTTCCCGCCCCTTGATTATCGACTTCATCCGAACACCTCCCACATTCATCCGCACATGTTCGGATGAATGTGGGAACCCGATACCCTGAGGGCCGGACCGGCCGGCCCCGGAAGATCGGAGGACGGTATGTCCGGAAAGAGGAAGAAGGGTTCCGCGAAAGCGGCCCCGAGGGCCTACGGAAGGCTCACGAGGCACGAGCGGGACACGGTCCAGAGGATGCTGGAGCGCAGGGCCTCGTGCAGGGAGATCGCCAGGGAGCTGTGCAGGTCGCCCTCGGCGGTGGGCGCCGAGGTGGCGTCGCACAGGTTCGTGACGGCGCCGAAGCCCAGG
>DBGBCW010000008.1:0-25831 GCA_048478035.1 Collinsella aerofaciens
GTCTGATAAGATTCCCATAGCGGTCTTCGTCCTTTCCTAGAACCTGTTGTTGTGGTGATTTCAGATTCTAGGACGAAGGCCGTTTTTCGTTAAACGGGCGCTAGGGTGTCACCCTTACACCAACATTTTCGACGCGATCGCGCCGAGGGGATAAAGCTGGAGGTCAAGCCGGTCTAGGGCCAGTCCCGGATGTGACAAAGGGGCAGTTCCTTTGTCACATTCATGAGCGTGGATTTTCTCCCGTTTAGAGCGCACTCGAACGCTCAAAGCGGGAGAAAATCAACGCTCGTTTCGCGCCGGAGACGCGGCTCGCGACCTCGCTTGTCTACAGTTGCTCGAGCATAGCGGTGCAACCGGCGAGTACATCGCGGTAGGTGGCGTCGAAATTGCCAGTGTACCAGGGGTCGGCCACGTCGCCAGGGCGATCGGTCCAATCGAGCAGGCGCGAGATCTTGCCATCGGGGTCCTTCCCAAAAATTCGGTACAGGCCGCGGGCGTTCTCGTCGTCCATATAGACAATGTGGTCCCAGTCGCCATACTCCGCGCGACGCACCTGACGTGCACGATGTGCGACGACGGGAATCCCGACCTCGCGCAGCTTGGCAACGGTACCGTGGTGTGGCGGGTTGCCGATCTCCTCGGTCGAGGTCGCAGCGGAATCAATGACAAACTCGCCCGCGCGCCCGGCGCGCCGCACCAGCTCGGTAAACACCGACTCAGCCATCGTCGAGCGACAGATGTTCCCATGGCAGATAAACAGTACGCGTTGCATATGCGGTTTCCTTTCGATCGCCATCATCGAGCTCGAGTATCGCATCTACGCCTGCGCCCTCGCCCGCTTGCGCTCCCAGCGAGCCAACTTAATCGTCACCAGCGTGAGCGCCCAGGCCACAAGCGAGAACACGGCACCGACCGCGCCAACGTAGGCAATGCCAGCTCCGCTTACCACGGCGCCGCCCACCGCGGTGCCAAACGAAATGCCGACATTAAACGCCATGGGTTCTACCGAGCTCGCGAGCACCATCGACTTGGGGTGGCGGCTGCGTGCCACGTCCATAAAGTGCGTGATGCACGACACCGAGAACAGGTACATGAGCATCGCCAGGCTAAAGACAAAGACAAGTGCGAGCGGCATGGCAGCGCCTACGGCAAACAGCCCAAACAATGCCGCCGCCTGCAGCACAAACGTCACAAGCAGCGCCTTCATGCCAAAGCGCGCATCGATCCATCCGCCCAGGATGTTCGAGACCAGGCAGAACACGCCGTAGGCCATAAGCGTGGTACTGGCTTCGACCGTGCCCATGCCCAGCACCTGCTCAAGATAAGGCGTCACGTAGCCGTAGAACACATAGACCGACCCCACGCCAAACAAGAAGATGAGCATGCCAGTGATGATGCTCGGCTCGCGCAGCAGACCCGCCTGCTCGCGAAAGGTGGCAGGCTCGTCGGTTTGCCCGGCGCGCGGCATAAACGCCACGAGCGCTCCGCAGATCAAAACGGCAAAGGCCAGCGTGCCGTACATGGCCACGTGCCAATCGAGCGTGTCGGCCACAAATTTGCCAATCGAGGTCACAAAGACCATCGCCACGGAAAACGCACCGTACACTACCGAGATGGCAAGCGAAGTTTGCTGCGGGGACAGAAGCTCAGGGATGTACGTCACGCCTACGGCGAGCAGTGCGCCCGAGACGGAGCCCAGGACAATGCGCGAGATAAAGAGCACCTGGAAGTTGGGCGCCAACGCCATGACCAGGTTGCCGAGCACAAAGACGATGCTGTAGCACACGAGCAGCTGGTAGCGGCGAAAACGCCCCGTGCTGAGCGCGAGCACCGGCGTCGCGATAGCGTAGACCAGTGCGAACACGCTAATAAGTTGGCCTGCGGTGGCAAGCGATACGCCGAGTTCCGTTGCCAAGTCACTTTCGATGCCGATGACCACGAACTCGGAGCAGCCGAGCGAGAATCCCAACAGCACGAGCAGCGCCAGGCAGAGCTTGGTGCGCGCAGGGGAGAGCGCGGCGGCGGTTGACTTACTTTTAGGCGTGGTTGCGGCGATCAAGGTTGTCACTCCAATGTCGCATTAATAAGCGGGATTCAATCCCTGCAACTCTAACAGAATGTGACAAAGGGGCAGTCCCTTTGTCACATTGCGCTGCCGGCCAGTCGCCCAAACCATCACAACATTCGATGAAAATCTCGAAAACGAGGAAAAGCGTCGAATGTTGTGACGGTTTTCGTGTCCGGCGCGGGTGAGCTCCAGCGCCGTCTGGGGGTATAAGGCTAGCAAGTGTTTATTTGCGAGGCCTAAGGGGCGCCCCGTATGGATATCGATAACTTTGAATGGTGGTATAGCGAGGGTGAGGCTCCGGACGAGGGGTGGGACGAGCCCGCGCCGCGTGACGTGTCGAGCGACGAGGACGAGACCGGCAACGCCGCCGCCGACTCGGACGCCGCCCTCGACCCCGTCGAGCCCCTGACCTTCGAACAAGCTTGGGCCCAGGCCGAGGCAGACGAGGCCAAGGCCGACGCTACGGCCACGCTCGGCGAGCCAGCCGACATGTCGATCTCGCCGGCAAAGACCCCGCAGCCGCGCCACACTATCGATCCCGACAGCACGGCATCCTTCAGCATTCTCGACGTGCCCTCGCAGGGCGCTCAGGCGCCCGCACCCACACGTCGCCCCAATCTGTCTCGCGAGGAAGATGCAGGACGCCGCTCGCCGCTCGGCCCCATCCTTATCGCCTTTATGGCCGGCGTTATCGCCTGCTCGGTAATTGGAAACGTCTGGAGCCATGTCGAGCAGCAGCGAAAAGACGCCGCCAAGGTCGAGATGTCTGTCGAGCAATCGCTCGGCCGCACGCGCTCGGTACATGTGTCGGTCGAGGTCAAGGACGGCGCGACGTGGGACACCGCGCGCGGCGACAGCCAAATGCTCATCCACATCGTGGGGCGCACGCTCAAAGGGCAGACGATTGACGAGTATCAATACGTCAATTCCGCTGGTGACGGCATCGAGCTCAAGCCTGGCGACTACGAGCTCACGGTCGATGAACCGCCCGTCGCCACCGACGGCACGCGCTTCCGCGCCTCAAAGCGCATGGTTCCCGTGAACTTTAACTCACAGGCGCCCGACACGGTCGACACCACACCGCAGGGCGGGTTCGACCTTTACGTAGATACCCAGTAGGCGCTCGCCGCTCATTCCGCTATGGCTACTCAATAATCGCCTGCCGTCCCGTCCCACCGCCAAGAGTGGGACAATAGCCCTCGACACTATTGTTTACTTTTGGAGGAAGTAGCATGTCTACCGTCACTACCATCAAGCGCGGCGGCCTCACCGCGGCCATCGATTCCATGGGCGCCCAGCTCACGAGCCTTGCTCTCAACGGCAACGAGTATCTGTGGCAGGGCGACCCCGCCTTTTGGGGCAAGCATGCGCCCATCCTGTTCCCCATTGTGGGTTCGCTGCGCAACAACACGGCAACGTCTGCGGCCGGCACCTGCGAGATGCCGCGCCACGGACTCGCGCGCATCGTCGAGCACAAGCTGGTCGAGGTTTCGGAGGACGGCTCCTCGGTAACGTACGAGATCACCGACACGTCCGAGTCGCTCAAGGCCTTTCCGTTCCACTTTAAGCTCAACATGACCTATGCCCTGACCGGCGACGCCATCCTCACGCAGACCTTTGCCGTCACCAATACCGGCGACGTGGACCTGCCGTTTTCGGTGGGCGGCCACCCTGCGTTTAACGTACCGGCTCCCGGTGCCGAGGACGAGGCATTCGAGGATTACGAGCTGGCGTTTACCGAGGCTTGGACTAACGAGGCTCCCATCATCACGCCCGACGGTCTTATGACGTTCGAGGGCAGCTACAAGGCTCCCGATAACTCGGACGTGCTGCCCATCACGCACCGCAGCTTCGATAACGACGCCATCATGTTCACCGATACCCCGGGCTCCACGCTCACGCTGCGCGGCCGCAAGTCGGGTCACGGCGTCAAGATCGACTTTGAGGGCTTTAAGTACATTGGCGTGTGGTCTGCCGCCAACGACGCTCCGTTTGTGGCGCTCGAGCCCTGGACCGGTCACACCACCATGGACACCGAGGACGATGTCTTTGAGCACAAGGCCAACACCATCACCCTGGCCCCCGGCGCTACCGATAAACGCAGCTTTAGCGTCACCTTGCTCTAGAGGTTCCGCCGCTCGGTCGATGCCGCGCGCCGTCCAGAGCGATAATTTGTCATTCATAAGGCAAGGCATAGACCTTCTGGTCATGCCTTGCCTTTTTCATGCCACTTGTTCGCTCTGGACGTCGCTCGCCGGCATTGCCAAAACATCGGCGTCCCCAATGATTACCGTGTGTCTATTAATTTTTCGAGCTTGTGCTGCGCTGCTGGTCGCTGGCGTATATCCTGTTAAGTCGTCAGCATACGATTCAACAGGGAAGGCAGATTATGCATTCTCCCCAACAGTGCGATGCGCAGCGCCAGCCGGTATGCAGCCGTCGCATCTTTTTGGGTAGCGCCCTCGCTGCGAGCGCTTCCGTCGTCGCCGGCGCGCTTGCCGGCTGTCAGCGCCCGTCAACGCTCAAGGTGGTTCAGCCCACGACGGGCGGCGGTCGCGACGACCTGTCCGATTCCGTGATCGGCAAGGATAAGATCCGCATTGGCATGGAGGCGGCCTACGCCCCGTACAACTGGCAGGTCTCCGAGGCCAGCGAGTACACCATCCCCATCGACAACGTGCAGGGTGCCTATGCCGATGGCTACGACGTGCAGATCGCCAAGATCGTCTGCAAGGCCCTCGGTGGCGAGCCCGTTGCCGTCAAGCAGAGTTTCTCGGGCCTTATCGATTCGCTCAACAACGGCCAAATCGACCTCATCATCGCTGGCATGAGCGCCACGCCCGAGCGCGAGGAGTCCGTCGGCTTTTCCGATCCGTACTTTATTGGCTACTTTGGCCTGTTCGTAAAAGAGGGCTCGCCCTACCAAAATGCGACCAAGCTCAGCGACTTTAGCGGTGCAACGGTCCTCGGCCAAAAGGACACCATGCTCGATACCGTCATCGACGAGATCCCGGGCGTTGTGCACAAGAACCCGGTCGATTCGGTCCCCACGGTGTTTTCGAACCTGCTGCAGGGCACCTGCGACGCCGTGACCTACAACACCGAGAACGAGAAGGGCTATATGGCCCAAAACCCGGGCATCGTCCCCATTCAATTTGCCGAGGGCGAGGGCTTTAAGCAGGAGGTCACGGCAAACGTCGGCTGCCGCAAGGGCTCGGACAAACTGCTTAAGCTCATCGACAAGACACTCAAGGGCATTAGCCAAGAGGAGCGCGACCAAATGTGGGACGCGTGCCTCGACCGTCAGCCGGCATAGGGAGGCAGCATGAAAACCATCAATCGCCTGGCCTCCTTTATCAAGGCAGACCACCGTTATGTATACCTGGGCACGAGCGTCATCGCGGCGCTCGGCCTGGCGTTTAGCCAGCGCAACCCCACGCCGATGAGTTTCTTGGCGCCTACGGGCGTGTTCCAAGACTGCCTCTGGGCAATCCTTTGGGCCTGGCTCGTCGTGTCGGCGGCGGCGCTGGTCACCAAGCTCATGCACTGGAACGACTATCGCGAAAAGTCGCCGTTCGCATCCGAGCGCTGCCGTCGTGGCGCACGCCTGGGCAGCTACGTCGTGGTCGCCATCGCGGCGATCTTTTTCGTGGACCGCTGCGTCATGTCGTTTATCGACCTGGTGCAGGTGAGCATTGTCTCGGATTCCAACCCCAGCGACTTTTTGTCGAGCCTGGTCTACATGACCTACAAGAGCGGTGACATCTTCATTCGCGGTATCGAGATCACCATCGCGCTTGCCACCTTCGGCACCGTCATCGCATTCTTCCTGGCGCTGCTCTTTGTGTTCCTGCGTATTCAGACCTTCGACCGCGTGGATAACGACCTGGTGCGCTTCTTTAAGAGTATCGGCCGCGGCTTTGCGACCATCTACTCCACCATCGTGCGCGGCACGCCCATGATGGTCCAGGGCCTGCTCATCTATTACGCGGGCTTCACCGTTTTGCGCGGCATGGGCTTCGAGACCGCCCAGGCCAACCAGATTTGGAGCACCTTCACCGCCGGCCTCGTTACCATCTCGCTCAACTCCACCGCCTACATGATGGAGGTCCTGCGCGGCGGCATCGAGTCCATCGATCCCGGCCAGGCCGAGGCGGCGCGCTCGCTGGGCCTGTCGCAGTGGCAAGCTATGCGTAAAGTCGTGTTCCCCCAGGGCATTAAAAACGCGATCCCGGCGCTCACCAACGAGCTCATCATCAACATCAAGGATTCGTCGGTGCTCTCGGTCATCGGCGTGTTTGACCTCATGTACGCCACCACCACCGTCGCCGGCGTGTACTACCGCCAGATGGAGATCTACTGCGTGGCGCTC
This sequence comes from Collinsella aerofaciens, assembly GCA_048478035.1. Lineage (GTDB taxonomy): Bacteria > Actinomycetota > Coriobacteriia > Coriobacteriales > Coriobacteriaceae > Collinsella > Collinsella aerofaciens_CN. The sequence continues at coordinate 6,441 of DBGBCW010000008.1, forward strand.
GTGGTCTACCTGATCCTGACGCTCGTGGCGAGCCGCCTGCTCGAGGCCTTTGGCAAAAAGCTCGGCGCCGAGGCTCCGGTCACGCTGCCCAGCTCCAACTAGGCTCAAGACGAGGAGAATCATCATGGCAGATACCGCCATTACCGGCGTTGCGGCCGCCGCACAGACCAATGAGCCGCTCATCCGCGTCGAGGGCCTGCGCAAGAGCTTCGGCTCGCTCGAGGTACTCAAGGGCATCGACCTGTCCGTCAATCCCGGCGAGGTCGTCACCATCATCGGCGCCTCGGGTTCGGGCAAGTCGACCTTCCTGCGCTGCCTCAACCTGCTCGAGACCCCGGACGCGGGCCACATCTGGTTCCACGGCCAGGACCTCACGGCCGAGCGCTGCAACATCAACAAGCTGCGCGAGGACATCGGCATGGTGTTCCAGGGCTTTAACCTGTTCAACAACATGGATGTGCTCGACAACTGCACGCTCGCGCCCGTCACGCTCAAAAAGATGAGCAAGGCCGAGGCCGAGAAGGTCGCGATGGAGCATCTGACGAGCGTGGGGCTCGAGAAGTTCGCGCACGCCGCCGTGGGTCGCCTGTCCGGCGGCCAAAAGCAGCGCGTTGCCATCGCTCGTGCCCTATGCATGAATCCGCAGATCATGCTGTTCGACGAGCCGACCTCCGCACTCGACCCCGAGATCGTGGGAGAGGTGCTCGAGGTCATGCGCAAGCTCGCTGCCGACGGCATGACCATGGTCGTCGTCACGCACGAGATGGCCTTTGCCCGCACGGTGTCCGACCGCGTGGTCTTTATGGACAAGGGCGTGGTCCTCGAGGACGCCGCGCCGGCCGAGCTCTTCGGCAATCCTAAGCACCAGCGCACCCGCGAGTTCCTCTCGCGTTATCTCAACGACAAATAATGCAAGCGAACGTGGCAAAGGGACCGCCTCTTTGCCACGTTGTTTTTGGAGGAAGGCATGGCCGAGGTTTGGCGCTTCTTTGCGCACGAGGATGATTTTGCCGATATCGACGAGGTCGGCGCGTGCGAGCGCCTGGGCCGCGTGCTGTCGTTTCCGACCATTTCGAGCATGGATACCGAGGCAGTGGACTGGCAGCCGTTCGACGACCTGCGCGCCTATATGCAGCAGGCCTGGCCGCGCGTGTTTGCGGCGGGCGAGGTCGAGCTCATCGACCATTCGCTGCTCGTGACGCTTGCCGGCACCGACCCCGCCCTCAAGCCGGTCATGCTCATGGGTCACATGGACGTGGTCCCCGTGGTGCCGGGCACCCAGACAGACTGGACGTACGATCCCTTTAGCGGGCACGTGGACGACACCTATATTTGGGGTCGCGGCGCCATCGATATGAAAGACCAGGTTGCGGGCATCCTGGAGGCGGTTGAGTATGCGCTGGCGCACGGCTGGCAACACGAACGAACCCTGCTGCTGGCCTTTGGCCAGGATGAGGAGACCACGCAGTACGGCGCGGGTGCCATTGGTCGCGCGCTCGAGGAGCGTGGCGTTGAGCTTGAGTACCTGATCGACGAGGGTGACTATCGTATCGTTTCGGCTGCCGAGTACAGCGCGGGCGAGGGTTGGCTCATGCACGCCGACCTGGCTGAGAAAGGTTATGCCGACATTGTGCTCAAGACAAAGAGCGCGGGTGGACATTCTTCCAACCCCTACGGTGGCACGTCGCTCGAGGTGCTCAGCCGCGCCATCACTGCAATCTGCGATATCGAGTGGCCGACGCGCGTGACCGACTTGCTTGCCGCCCAGCTCGTCGAGTTGGGGCTCTACACGGCCGATGAAATTGCCGATAACGGGGATGCCATTGTCCGCGATTGCCTTGCCAGCAAGAAGCTCTATCCGCTGGTGACGACCACCTGCGCGCCCACGCAGATTGAGGGTGGCAGCACCGGCGCCAACGTAATGCCGCAGGATATGTGGGCCAATATTAACTTCCGCATGCTCGAGGGCACGAGTGTGGCCGACGTTGTGGCGCGCTGCCGTGAGGCGGTTGCCGGGGCGGACCCTGCCGGTCGTGTCGAAGTGGAGCTGGGTCCCGGCAGCTCCGAACCCTCGCCGTCCCCGCGCATCGGTGGTCCCGGCCTCGAGGCGGTTCACTCCATCGCCGCCCGCTATTTCCGTGATTCAAAGGGGGCGGAGGAAAACGGATCATTCGAGCCAGTGGCAATTGTGCCCTCGACCGTGATCGGTGCGACCGACGCTGCCAACTACCAGCACATTTGCCCTGAGTGCATTCGCTTCTCAGCCTTTGTAGTTGATGACGACGAGTGCGATCGCGGCGTCCACGGCACCAACGAGCGCATCACCCGCCGCGCCTACCTCCAGGGCATCCGATTCCTCGTCGCTCTACTCCAAACGCTCTAGCCAAAAAGTGAGCCCTTGGTGCAATGGGGTCAGGTTTGTTTGCACCAATCATTCCGTGCGGGTTATATGCAGGTTTGCCTGCGCACGCTATCATGTATGGGTTAGACCGCAACTATGTACCCCATACGCGAAGGGATGCGCATGTATCTGAAGATCGACATGTTCTAGCCGGGCTTACCCCCGCAGTGGCGCCGTGCGCCCCATCAACTCTGCCGATTTTCACCTTCACGCATATAAAGGAGTCCCGTCATGCGCGACAAGCTCGAAAAGATTATCAAGGCCTACGAGGAGCTCGAGAAGAAGCTCTCCGACCCGGCCGTCGCCTCCGATATCAAGGAGTTCACGCGCCTCAACAAGGAGTACGCGCACCAGTCCGACCTCATTGCCGCCTCGCGTGAGTATATCGGCGCGCTCGATGACATCGAGGCCGCCAAGGAGATGCTCCGCGACACGACCGATGCGGACGAGAAGGAGATGCTCCAGATGGACATCTCCGAAAACGAGGAGAAGCTTCCCCAGCTCGAGGAAGACATCAAGTACATGCTCATCCCGAGCGATCCCAACGACGACAAGAACACCATCGTCGAGATCCGCTCCGCCGCCGGTGGCGACGAGGCGGCCATCTTTGCCGGCGATCTGTACAAGATGTACCAGCGCTTCTGCGAGTCGCGCGGTTGGAAGACCACCGTGCTCGACTCCAGCCCCAGCGAGGCCGGCGGCTTTAAGTCCATCGAGTTCAAGGTCGAGGGCGACCGCGTCTACTCCGTCATGAAGTACGAGTCCGGCGTGCATCGCGTCCAGCGCGTTCCCAAGACCGAGTCCCAGGGCCGCATCCAGACCTCCACGGCAACCGTCGCCGTACTTCCCGAGGCCGAGGAAATCGACGTCCAGATCAACCAGTCCGACCTGCGCATCGACACCTACTGCGCCTCCGGCCCTGGCGGTCAGTGCGTTAACACTACCTACTCCGCCGTGCGCATCACCCACTTGCCCACCAACACCGTGGTGCAGTCGCAGGAACAGCGCTCCCAGATCCAGAACCGCGAGGTCTGCATGCAGATGCTGCGCGCCCGTCTGTACGAGATGGAACTCGAGAAGCAGCAGGCCGAGCTCGGTGCCGAGCGCCAGAGCCAGATCGGCCACGGCAACCGTTCCGAGAAGATCCGTACCTACAACCAGCCCCAGGACCGCGTGACCGATCACCGCATCGGTTTCAACTCCACCTACAACGGCGTCCTTCTGGGTGACCAGCTCGGCACCGTGATCGAGGCGCTCGCTGCCGCCGAGCGAGCCGAGAAGCTGGCACAGGCTGTGTAGCGGGTTACGCGGTTTTACCAAACCGCGTAACGGCTCGACGCTGCAAACGCCCCTAAGCGGCAATCTGACGTTCAATCGTCGGTCGCGTACAAAAGTACGCTTCCCTCCTCTTTCACGTCACCTTGCTCGCTTAGGGGCGTTTTCGCTGACTTATGCTCAACCTGCGGGGTTTCCATGGTAGTCATTGGGGACGTTCTTAAATGACTAGGTTGGGCACATTGCTTTGAGATGTTATTCAATCGGCTTTGATGGCCATGAAGTCGGCTACCTGCTCAAAGAAATTAGCGGCATTCATCTGCTATTGAAAATAATGCTCGAAAAATCGTTCAAGAAGTCGCGGGGCGATTTTTGATGCGTCGCGCGTCAAGTGATTTGGCAAGTTCTTGGTTAGATATTGGTTAGTTTTGGGGCAACCTTGCCAAAAGCTTGACGAATGCAAATCTAGACGTCGGCGAATGAACACTTTGAGCGAGCTCGGTGCAAAAATCTGGGCTGATTCTCGATAATCGCCTTCAATCGTCCCTTGCCAAGCGCTGGCCTCGCGTACAATCTGCTCCGACATTCGCGCGCCGCCCGGCGCTTAAGAGGGGAGGACCCCATGGCAAACGAGATCTGGACCATCAAGCGTTGTCTCGAGTGGACCAAGGAGTACCTGGCCGAGCGCGGTGAGGAGCATCCCCGTCTTTCTGCCGAGTGGCTGCTGTGCGCGGCCACGGGCCTGGCGCGTATCGACTTGTATATGCGCATGGACGAGACCCTCGACGCAGCGCAGCTCGAAACCATGCATGCGGCCGTCGTTCGTCGCGCCAAAGGCGAGCCGCTGCAATACATCACGGGCAGCACGCAGTTTCGCATGATTGACGTCGCGTGCGCCCCCGGTGTGCTCATTCCGCGCCCCGAGACCGAGATGCTCGTCGAGGAAGTCCTCAATTATCTGGATGCCGAGGTGCTGAGCCCCGAGGCTGCTGCCCGCCAGCGTGTTGAGCTGCCTTGGAACGATGAGGTCGAGGAGGCGCGCAAGGCCGAGGCCGCGTTGGCAGACGAGCGCGCGACCGCCGAGCGCCGTGCCGCCAACCTGACGGCTGCCGATGAGGCGGCGCTAGGCAGCGACGTACTGGGCAGCCGTGCCTATGCCGAGGAGCTGGCCGACCGCGAGGCCGAGGAAGCCGCCGCGCAGGCAGCAGAAGCCGAAGCCGCGGAAGCCGCCGAGCCCGATCTCGACGGATACGGCATCGCCATCGAGGGTGCCGACCAGGAGACGGCTTCAGCTCAGGATGCCGCTGCGCCTGCCCCAGCCGAGCCCCGCATCGCCCGCGTTCTCGAGGTCGGCTGCGGCACCGGCTGCATCTCGCTCTCCCTTGCCTGGGAGCGCCGCGACCACGTCACCTGCACCGCTACCGATATCGAACCGCGCGCTATCGACCTTGCCACCAAAAACCGCGACGCCCTCGGCCTCACGTCCGATGAGGTTGCCTTCAGCCTCACCAACCTGGTGAGCTCCATTCCCCGCGAGGAGTGGGGCACCTTTGACGTACTCGTCTCCAACCCGCCCTACATCCCCACCGATGTCATGCGCTCGCTGCCGCACGAGGTCAAGGACTTTGAGCCCGATCTGGCGCTCGAGGGTGGCGCCGACGGCCTCGATATCTTCCGCCGCCTGCTCAACGCGGCGCCCTACATGTTGCGCGCCGGCGGCCTCTTTGCCTGCGAGCTCTACGAGGGCGCGCTCGACGCAGCGGCCGAGCTCTGTCGTCAAGCGGGTCTGTCGGACGTGCGCATCGTCCACGACCTCACCGATCGCCCTCGCATCGTCCGAGCTGTCGTCACCGAGCCCAAACAGCGCCAGTAATATTTATTAACTGGATAACAAAAATTATAAATTAGTTTATAATTAGGACGTCTGAAAAAGGTCGGCCCATGCAACCTCCTACCTTTCGGGAAATCATTGCCCTACTCAAGCACGATGGATTCGTGAAGGTCGCGCAAGTCGGTAGTCACGCTAAGTATGTTTCTGGTGACCGTGTTGTCACCGTGAACGGCTCTGGTGGTGATCGACCAAAGAAGGGCACGTGGGCAAGTATTCGACGCCAAGCTGGATGGTAGTTGGAGGCAAAATGAGACAGCGATTTACCTATGACTGCGTTCTCATAAAAGAAGACGACGGTTACTGCGCCAGCTTCCCGCAGATTCCCGGCGCCTTTGCCGATGGCGATACGCGCGAAGAAGCGATTGTCCATGCCACCGAGGCACTGATGGCGTTTTTGGCCGACGACCTCAACAACGGTTTGACTCCGGCAGGGTACGAACGCTCGGCCGAGGTCGTGGCCCTTTCAGTCGAAATCGACCACGAGGACGCTCGGGAAGCGGCGTGCCGAACATTTAAAGACGCAGCGCAGGACCTCAAAGTCTCCGCTCCGCGGATTACCGCGCTGGTCAAAGCCGGAAAGCTCGATGTTGAACTCGTCGACGGCCGTCGGATGATAACGATAGACAGCATCGAGCGTTACGCTGCCCAAGAACGCCACGCCGGAAGACCAAAGAAGTTCGTGGCCGTCCAATAACCCCTTCACTTTCACCGACTACTAGAGCCGCTCACCAAACCAACATGCGCTTTGGGCAAATAGGTTGAACGTTTCGTGCGAGAATGCCCCACAGTAAACAAACTTGCATCAGAGCGTGAGGGGCTGGCATACACATGCAGACGGTCTATCGGGTATACGAGGGAGCGTGCGAGCCGCATCGGCTTGCAGTCGAGCGCACGGCCGAGCTACTCGGTCGCGGCGGCCTGGCGCTTATTCCAACCGAGACGGTCTACGGTGTCGCCGTGGCGGTCAACGCCTTCTCGGGTGCCGTTCCACAAGATACAAGTGAACCTCTGCCGTGGCCGCGCGATCCACAGGCCACCGTCAACGGCGCCGCGGTCCCCGCACTCGGTACCGGCTATCGTCGTATCTTTACCCTCAAGCAGCGCGAGCTCACCCAAACGGTTGCCTGGTTGGTCGATGATGCCGAGGCGCTCGACCGCTATGGCGTGGATATCCCTAATGAGGCCCGCGCGCTCGCCCGACGATGCTGGCCGGGCGCCCTGACTATCGTGGTCAAGGCGGCCCCCTGCGTGCCGACCTTTATGCGCGCCGCCGACGACACGGTGGCACTTCGCGCTTCGGCCTCGCCCGTGGTACAAGCGCTCATTCGCGCCTGCGGCAGCCCCCTTGCCTGCACCAGCGCCAACACGCATGGCGCGCCCGCGCCCGCAAGTTTTGCCACGGTGGAGGAGCGCATCCTGGAGGGGGTCGATGTGGCCGTCGACGCCGGCGAGACCCCGTGCCGCGATGCCTCAACCATTGTGTCGTTTCAGCACGGCGAGCTCCAGATCCTGCGCCAAGGCGCGCTTCCCGCATTAGATATCGAACGGGTTCTGTCCGACCCGATGCAATAGAAAGGCGTAAGCGATGTCGTTGAATCTAGGTAGCCTGGGTGTGGAAGACGCCTCGTTTAGCTTTGGCTGTTCCTACATCATGGCGCTCGACTGCGGCACTACCTCGGTACTCGCGACCATCGTAGACGAGTACGGCTGCATCGTCGCCCAGGCGCGTCGTAGCGTCAAAACCAGCTTCCCGCGCCCCGGCTGGGTGGAGCAGGATCCCATGGAGGTGCTTGCCAGCCAGATCGGCGTGATGATGGAGGTCCAGTTTAAGAGCGGCATCCATTCTGACCGCATCGCCGCCATCGGTATCTCCAACCAGCGCGAGACCACGGTGGTGTGGGACCGCATAAGCGGCCAACCCATCTATAACGCCATCGTGTGGCAATGCCGTCGAACCGCACCCCTGATCGACGAGCTGGTCGAGCGGGGCGCAGAAGGGCTGGTGCGCTCCCGCACTGGACTCACGCTCGATCCGTATTTCTCGGCTTCCAAGGTGCAGTGGATCCTCGACAACGTCGACGGTGCGCGTGAGAGCGCGGCGGCGGGCGACCTTATGTTCGGCACCATCGACACCTGGCTCATCTACAACCTCACTGGCTGTCAGGTCTTTGCCACCGACTTCACCAATGCCAGCCGCACCGCGCTCTTTAATATCCATGCGCTCGATTGGGACGACGATCTGCTGGCGCTTTTCGACGTCCCGCGTTCCATGATGCCCGAGGTTCGTTGGAGCTCGGGCGACTACGGCCGTGTCGCGAGCGACATCATGACCAACATGCCACCCATCATGGGCGTGGCGGGCGACCAGCAGGCGTCGCTGTTCGGCCACTGCTGTTTCCATCCTGGCCAGACCAAAAACACCTATGGCACGGGTTGCTTCATGCTCATGAACACCGGCGACGAGGTCGTCGAATCCAAGAACGGTCTGGTCTCCACGATCGGCATCGCCGCGGACGGCAAGATCAGCTATGCGCTCGAGGGTTCTATCTTTGCCGCCGGCTCAACCATGAACTGGCTGCGCAAGAACATGGGCATCATCTCGAGCGTGAGCGAGTCCGCGCAACTCGCCGCTTCGATCAACGATAACGAGGGCTGCTACTTCGTCCCCGCATTCGCAGGCCTGGGTGCTCCCTGGTGGGACCCGCATGCTCGCGGTATCGTGTGCGGCCTGACCGGTGCCTCGAGTCGCGCGACCATTGTGCGTGCGGCCTGCGAGTCCATGGCTTACCAGAGTTATGACGTGCTGCGCGCCATGGAGCAGGACGTGGGACTTTCGATTGAGCGCCTGTCCGTCGATGGCGGTGCCGCGCGCAACGAGTTCATCATGCAATTCCAGGCCGATCTGCTGGATATCCCCGTGCTGCAGTGCGAGACGGTGGAGACCACGGCGATCGGTGTCGCGTACTTGGCGGGTCTTGCCGTCGGCTATTGGGGGGATTTGGAGGAGCTGGAGCAAAACGCTCAGATCGTTAAGACCTTCCTTCCCCATATGTCCGCCGAGCGCCGCGAGCAAAACCTGGCGGGCTGGCGTGATGCCGTCAAACGCTCGCTCAGTACCGTACGGTAGGGCTGCGACGAGCTGCTCGATATAACAAACCGTTACATTTATGCACGGCGCGCGGTAACAACGACGCCATGCGCCTTGTCAGCAAGGCCATCTTCCAGCCGCAACGAAAGGGGCATCAACCCATGACCGTCACCTACGATACGTCCCGTGTGACCCTTGTCGATCACCCACTCGTCCAGCACAAGCTGTCGATCCTGCGCGACAAGAGCACCGGCACCAACCAGTTCCGCCAGCTCGTGCGCGAGCTCGCACTTTTTGACGGCTACGAGGCCATGCGCGACCTGCCCATGGAAGACGTCGAGGTCGAGACCCCCATCACTACTGCCACGTTCAAACAGCTTGCCGGCAAGAAACTCGCCATCGTGCCCATCCTGCGTGCGGGCCTTGGCATGGTCGACGGTATCCTCGACCTGGTGCCCTCCGCTCGCGTGGGCCACATCGGCATGGAGCGCGACGAGGTCACCCACGAGCCGCACGAGTATTACTGCAAGATGCCCAAGGATATCGACCAGCGCATCTGCCTGGTCGTCGACCCCATGCTCGCCACGGGCGGTTCGGCCGAGATGGCCATCAGCTACCTGCGCGAGCGCGGTGTCAAGGATATCCGCATGCTGTGCATCGTCGCGGCCCCCGAGGGCCTCAAGTCGCTGACTGAGAAGGACCCCGATGTGCATATCTATACCTGCGCCATCGACGACCATCTCAACGAGGCTGCCTACATCGTTCCCGGCCTGGGCGACGCCGGCGACCGCATCTACGGCACGCTGTAATCTCTGGGCCATACCGGCTAACGTCGAAAATACGAAGAAATGGTGCGCGCGGTCGAACAAAAGACGACCGCGCGCACTCCTGTTAACGGACGTTTTGCCCTGCAGGGTTCGAGAAAAACGTATTACCGTACCTGCGGCATAAAGAAGGTCTTAAGAAAACGAACAGGTGCGTATTAACCGATGCTTTTTCGGTTGTACTTTAGCAATTGGCTCGTACAATAGTCACCAATGTTTGGCGGGAACTGTCCTGTGAGGCGATAAAAAAGGAAAGTGAGGACGCCAGTGTTTCAGATAGCCGATCTGCTCGCTATCGTTGCAGGTGCCATCGCGGGCGCGATTGCCTTCCTTCCCTTTGTCTTTACGCTCAAGCCGGTTCTTGACGATAAGCAGAATGCGGACATGCTCAAGGGTATGGTGAGTCTCGCGGTCTCGGCAATCGCGTTGCTTGTCTTTACCTTGGTTGTGTTTGTGTTGTTCGGAGAGGCATTTCGCATGTTCCTCCTGGGCGAGGCGATCGGCTTCGTGGCCTTTATGGCCGCCTGCGCGGTTCGCGTCGCCAAGGCGCTGCGAGATCCTCATGAGGTCGAAAGGTAAGTCGTGGAAATTTTTGAAAAGCTGCCTGATGAGATTAATCATCTGGTCAGCGAGTTCAGCTCCACCCCTGTCGTGGGCGATCTGAGCTGCGGCATCACGCAGTACTCGTTTTGGCTGATCGTCTCCACGATCGTGCTCCTGATCGTCCTGGCCGTGTTCAAGAAGAAGCAGACCCTGGTTCCCAAGGGCTTCTTCGTCAACGGTTTCGAGTACATCATCGAGTACGTCGAGAACGATATCGGCAAGGGTGTCGTGGGTGAGAACTGGAAGAAGCACTTCCCGTTCCTGTGCTCGCTTTTCCTGTTCATCCTGATCAATAACATGATCGGCCTGATCCCGGGAATGAAGCCCGGCACCGGTGCAATCGGCTCCACCGCCGCGCTCGCCATCTTCGCCTTCGTGTACTTCATCTACTACGGATGCAAGGCTCACGGCGTGATCGGCTACATCAAGAGCCTCGCCCCGCAGGGCGTGAGCTTCCCGATGAACGTGCTCGTGTGGGTCGTCGAGCTCTTCTCGACCTTCCTGCGCCTCATCACGCTCGCCGTTCGTCTGTTCTGCAACATGTTTGCAGGACACGTGGTCATGGGCTCGTTCGCCATCATGGCGAGCATGTTCATGCAGCCGCTGCTTCAGCAGGTTTCCGCGGCCCACGCCGTCGGCGCCCTGCCTTCGCTGGCCTGGCTTGCCATCCTCATCCTGATCTATGCGATCGAGCTTGTGGTCGGCGCCATCCAGGCTTACGTCTTCACGGTCCTTACCGCCGTGTATGTCTCCGAGGCAGAGGAGGTCGCGGAGGAGGAGTAGTCTTCCGTTCGTGCCTTAAAGGTAAGGCAATTCGTTAAACCGCCGGTGCCCGTACCCATGGAGCCCGGCAGTTATAAAAAGGTTATCCTGCGTGAAATAAGACACGCACGACAAAGGAGGAATCGTGGGAGTTATCGGTTACGGTCTCGGTGTTATCGGCGCTGGTCTTGCTATCGGCCTGTCTGCTCTGGGTGCTACGGGTGCTATGGCCCGTCAGCCTGAGGTCCAGGGCCGCGTGTTCACCGTCTTCATCATGGGCTCCGCCTTCGGCGAGGCTCTGGCTCTGATCGGCTTCGTTGTCGCGCTGATCGTTAAATAGCACGGAGCGTCAAGTATGAATCTTTCATCCCAGAAGAGCGCGATCGCACTCTCCGCGTCCGCGGCCGCGCTGCTCATGCCGGTTTCCGCGTTCGCTGAGGACGGCGCTGCCGGTGCGGACATCCTCATCCCTAAGATGGCGGAGTTCATCCCGGCGCTTATCGCCTTCCTGATTATCTGGATCGTGCTGGCCAAGGTCGCCCTGCCGGGCATCATGAAAACCATGGAGGAGCGCGGCAAGAAGATCGAGGAGAGCCTCGACGAGGCCGAGAAGACCAAGCAGGAGGCTATCGCCAAGCGCGCTGAGTCCGACTCGATCGTCACCGACGCCCGTCGTCAGGCTGCCGACATCGTTCTCGAGGCCCGCAAGGACGCCGAGTCCGAGCGCGCCCGTATCATCGAGGCTGCTCACAAGGAGGCCGAGGAGATTATCGCCAAGGCCCATACGACCGTCGAGGACGAGCGCAAGTCCATCTACGCCGGTGCCGCGAGCTCCATCGCCGACCTGTCCGTTGCCGTCGCCACCAAGATCGTGGGCGAGGCACTCGAGGACGATGCCGAGCAGAAGAAGCTCATCGAGCGCTACATCCAGGAAGCAGGTAGCCTGAATGCCGACTAGCCGCTATCAGGACAAGGTGCTCGAGACCTACGCGCGTTCCCTTTTGGAAGCCGCCAAGGCCGAGAACCATGTGTTCGAGGACCTCGAGATGGTCGAGCGCTTGGCTTCTGCCAGCCCCGAGATCATCGCCGTGCTCGACACCATGTCCAAGCGCGACCAGCTCGACCTTCTTCCCAAGGTGGCAGCTGCCTTTAAGTATGTTGCCGAGGAAGACGAGGATGTAGTGGGCGTGACCGTCACCACGGCGATCCCGCTCGACGACGAGCTGCGTCAAACCATCACTAAGAAATGCGAGCAGGACTTCGGCCGCAAGGTATTCCTTATCGAGCAGGTCGACCCGTCTATCGTGGGCGGCCTGGTGCTCGAGGCCCGCGGCGAGCGTCGTGACATTTCCGTCAAGACGCAGCTGCGCATCGCGCAGGAGACCCTCGCAAACTCTGCTAATTCGTACGGAGGTGAAGCCTAATGTCCGAAACCCTCAATGCCCAGGATATCGCCAAGAAACTGCAGGAGCAGCTCACGAGCCTCTCCGCGACGGTCGATACGCATGAGGTTTCAACGGTCGACGAGGTAGGCGACGGCATCGCGCGCGTCTCCGGCCTCAAGAGCGCCATGGCAGGCGAGCTTCTGGAGTTCAAGAGCTCCGATACCGGTGAGACCGTCTTCGGCCTTGCCCAGAACCTTGACCGTGACGAGGTCGGCGCCGTTCTGTTTGGTGCCGTCGACTCCATCAAGGAAGGCGACGAGTGCCGCACCACTGGCCGCATTATGGATATCCCCGTGAGCCGTGCCATGCTCGGCCGCGTCGTCAATCCGCTCGGCCAGCCCATCGACGGCCTGGGCGACATCGTCGCCACGCACCGTCGCCCCATCGAGTTCAAGGCTCCCGGCGTCATCGATCGTACCCCGGTGTGCGAGCCGGTTCAGACCGGTCTGCTCGCTATCGACTCCATGGTGCCTATTGGCCGCGGTCAGCGTGAGCTCATCATCGGCGACCGTAAGACCGGTAAGACCGCCATCGCCATCGACGCTATCCTCAACCAGCGCGGCAAGGGCATGGTCTGCATCTATGTCGCCATCGGCCAGAAGGCCTCCACGGTTGCCAACATCCGTGAGACCCTCGCTCAGCACGGTGCGCTCGACTACACCATCATCGTTTCGGCCACTGCTGCCGATTCCGCCCCTATGCAGTACATCGCGCCTATGGCCGGTGCCGCTATTGGCGAGTTCTTCATGTACAACGGCGAGGACGGCAAGCCCGCCAGCGAGACCAACCCCGGCGGCCACGTGCTCGTCATCTACGACGACCTGTCCAAGCAGGCTGTGGCCTACCGTCAGATGTCGCTGACGCTGCATCGTCCGCCCGGACGCGAGGCCTATCCTGGCGACATCTTCTACCTGCACTCTCGTCTGCTCGAGCGTGCCGTCAAGATGTCCAAGAAGAACGGTTACGGCTCCATGACGGCACTGCCGATCATCGAGACCCAGGACGGCGACGTCTCGGCCTACATTCCGACCAACGTCATTTCCATTACCGATGGTCAGATCTACCTGCAGTCCGAGCTCTTCTTCCAGGGTCAGCGCCCGGCAGTCGACGTGGGTATCTCCGTGTCCCGCGTCGGTGGCGATGCGCAGACCAAGGCCATGAAGCAGGTCGCCGGCAACCTCCGTCTGGACCTCGCTTCCTATCAGGAGCTCGCTGGCTTTACGCAGTTCGGCTCCGACCTCGACGAGGCTACTCAGAAGCAGCTGACCCACGGTGCTCGCATGACCGAGCTCCTGAAGCAGCCGCGTTACAAGCCGTTTGAGGTTGGCGAGCAGATCGTTACGCTGTTCGCTGGCAACGAGGGCTTCCTGGATGACCTGGAGATCGCCGACGTGCTGCCCTTCCGTGCCGAGCTCATCGAGTACATGGACAATGGCTTTGGTTCGCTGCTCGACAAGGTTCGCGCCAAGAAGATCGATGATGACACCAAGGCTGAGCTCTTGCGCGTCATCGGCGACTTCAAGCAGCAGTTCATGGCCAAGCACCATTCGGATGTTTCTGGATCAGAGGAGAACTAAGCCCCATGGCCAACCTTCGCGACATTAAGAAGCGAATCTCCTCGGTTACCACGACCAAGCAGATCACGCGCACGATGGAGATGGTCTCTACGGCCAAGATTCGTCGTGCCCTCGATCGCTCCAAGCAGGCCGAGCCCTATAAGGAGGCGCTGACCGACGTCATGTTGACGGTCGCCGGCGACGCCTCCTGTTCGGGCACCGATCCCATGCTGCAGAAGCATGAGAGCGTCAAGCATGGCCTGATTGTCGTTATTGCCTCGGACCGCGGCCTTGCCGGCGGTTTCAATACGACGGTGGAGCGCACGGCCGAAAAGCTCGCCGCTTCTTGGGCGAACGACGGCATCGAATACGAGATCATCGCGTGCGGGCGTAAGCCGGCCACGTATTTCCGTGACCGCGCAAACGTTGTCATGCACTTTGAGGGCAACTCCTCTGAGCCCGATTTCAATCAGGCCCGCATGATCTCCTCTCATATCTGCGATGCGTATCGTGCCGGTGAGCTTGACCGTGTCGAGCTTGTCTACCACCACGCCAAGAACCGCGTGGATCAGGAGCTTCGCGTCGAGCATCTGTTGCCGCTCGACCCCGAGATGATCGCTATGGCCCACGGTCCGCGTAAGAACGAGACCGACGCCCCTAAGCGCATCTCGTCCACGTTCGAGTTCGTGCCCTCTCCCGAGCATGTTCTCGGCAAGCTTGTGCCGTCTTATATCCTGACGGTCATTTACCAGGCCCTGATCGATTCGGCGGCTGCCGAGCAGGGTGCACGCCGCAAGGCCATGCACTCCGCGACGGAAAACGCCACCGCGATCATCTCGACCCTTACCCGCACGTATAGTCGCGTGCGCCAGGCTTCGATCACGACCGAGATTAACGAGATCGTCGGCGGAGCCTCAGCATTGGAGGAACAGTAATGGCTAATAACACCGTAAAGCTTGCGGTCGAGGAAGCCACCAAGAAGACGACTGCCGGTGATGGTCGCATCGTGCGAATCATCGGCCCTGTCGTCGACGTCAAGTTTGACGGCGCGGTGCCCCCGATCTACAACGCGCTCACGGTCGAGGCCGAGACCCCGATCGGTCATCTGAGCACGATCCTCGAGGTCGAGAGCCAGCTTCCGGGCGGCGTCGTCCGCACGGTCGCCATGTCCTCGACCGACGGCCTGCAGCGCGGCCTCATCGCCACCGATACCGGTGAGCCCATGAAGATGCCCGTTGGTCCCAAGACGCTCGGCCGCATTTGGAACGTCATGGGCAAGCCCGTCGACGGCAAGCCCATGCCCGAGGTGGAGGAGTTCTACCCCATCCACCATGCAGCGCCCCGTTTCGACGAGCTCACCACCAAGACCGAGATCTTCGAGACCGGCATCAAGGCCGTCGACCTGCTCGAGCCCTACATCCGCGGCGGCAAGACAGGTCTGTTCGGCGGCGCCGGCGTCGGCAAGACCGTTCTGATCCAGGAGCTCATCAACAACCTCGCCCAGGAGCACGGCGGCACCTCGGTGTTCACCGGCGTCGGCGAGCGTACCCGCGAGGGCACCGACCTGTTCCTCGAGATGAGCGAGTCTGGCGTTATCGACAAGACCTGCTTGGTCTATGGTCAGATGAACGAGCCGCCCGGAGCGCGTCTGCGCATCGGTCTGGCCGGCCTTACCACCGCTGAGTACTTCCGCGATCGCGGCCAGGACGTTCTGCTGTTCATCGACAACATCTTCCGCTTCTCTCAGGCAGGTTCCGAGGTTTCCGCACTGCTGGGCCGTATGCCGTCCGCCGTTGGTTACCAGCCCACGCTGGCAACCGAGATGGGCGACCTCCAGGAGCGCATTACCTCGACCAAGACGGGCTCCATTACCTCCGTCCAGGCTGTCTACGTCCCCGCAGACGACCTGACCGACCCGGCGCCTGCCACGACGTTTACGCACCTCGATGCCACCACGGTTCTTTCGCGTAGCATTTCGTCGCTCGGCCTGTTCCCGGCTATCGACCCGCTTGCGTCTTCCTCCGACGCTCTCGATCCCTCGATCGTTGGCGAGGAGCACTACCGTGTCGCCGTCAAGGTCCAGGAGCTCCTGCAGGAGTACTCCGACCTTCAGGACATCATCGCCATTCTGGGTATGGACGAGCTGTCCGAGGAGCAGCGCCTTACGGTCAACCGTGCCCGTAAGATTCAGCAGTTCCTCTCGCAGTCCTTCCACGTCGCCGAGAAGTTCACCGGCAACCCCGGTGTCTACGTCCGCGTCGAGGATACCGTCCGCTCTTTCGCCGAGATTGTCGACGGCAAGGCCGATGACCTGCCTGAGCAGGCTTTCCGCTATGCTTCCACGATTGAGGACGTGCGCGAGCGCGCCCGCAAGATGGGGGAGAAGTAGGTTATGCGTATCCGCATCGTGTGCCCCGTGAGCTGCGCCTATGAGGGCGACGCTGCGTTTGTGTCGATTCCGTCCACGGATGGCGAGTTTGGCGTTCTGCCTGCTCACTCCAGCGAGATCTGCACGATCGACCGCGGTTACGTTCGCGTTTCCGATAAGGCCATGGGCACTGTCGACCACACGTTTGCCGTGGCCGGCGGCTATGCCCAGGTTGCGGACGATGTCGTGACCGTTCTCGCCGAGCGCGCTTGCGATTTGGCGACCGTCGATGCCGACAAGCTTAAAGCTGATATTCAAGGTTTTGAAGAGAAGCTGGGTAATTTGTCGGAGGATGATGCACGCCGCGCCTACCTCTATAATGAAATCGCATGGTGTAAGCTCAAGCTTGCCCAATAGTCAAACGATTTAGCGTTCGACCATTTGCGAACACATCATGCCCGGGATGGCCCAGCCACCCCGGGCATGCTTTTTGAAAGGGTAGACCTTGGATATTATCCGCGTTGAGGGTGGCCACGCCATCGGAGGCTCCGTGCCCGTTTCGGGCGCCAAGAACTCCGCGCTCAAACTCATGGCGGCAACGCTTCTGGCGCCGGGCAAGACGACGCTGCAGAACGTGCCCGATATTTCCGATGTCCACGTGATGGGCAAGGTGCTCAAAGGCATGGGCGCTACGATCGATGTTCTCGACGAGCACACGCTCGAGATTGATACCTCTCAGGTCGATTCATGGGAGGCCCCCTACGAGCTCGTTGCCAAGATGCGCGCTTCCACCGCCGTCATGGGACCCCTGCTGGGCCGCTTCCATCGCGCCAAAATTGCCATGCCGGGCGGCTGCAACCTGGGTGCTCGCAAGATCGATATGCACATTCTTGGTCTTGAGGCCCTGGGCGTTGAGTTCGATACCGCCCACGGTTACATCAACGCTAATGCGCCCCAAGGTCTGCGCGGTACCACCGTCACGCTCGAGTTCGCCAGCGTCGGTGCGACCGAGAACCTCATCATGGCCTCTGTGCGCGCACAGGGCACCACGGTTATCGATAATGCCGCCCGCGAGCCCGAGATCGTCGATCTCGCTAACATGCTCAACGAGATGGGCGCCAAGATTGTCGGCGCGGGTACGCCCGTCGTGACCATCGAGGGCGTGGAAGAACTGCATCCTGTTACCCATCGCGTAGTGGGCGACCGCATCGAGGCCGGTACCTTTATCGTTGCCGGTGCGTTGATGGCCGACGATCGTGGTGTCGATGTCACGGGCTTTTGCCCCATTCACTTGGGCATGGTGCTCAAGAAGATGGAGCTCATGGGTATCGACTGCGAGCGCGTCGAGGATGGCGTCCATGTAAACCGTGCCGAGCGTATCAAGCCGGTCGACATCCAGACGCTTCCGTTCCCCGGCTTCCCGACGGACATGCAGGCGCAGATTATGGTGCTCTCCGCCCTTGCCGACGGCAGTTCCGTTATTACCGAAAACATCTTCGAGAATCGCTTTATGTTTGCCTCTGAGCTGGTGCGCATGGGTGCCGACATTCGTATCGAGAGCCATCATGCCATGATTCATGGCGTCAAGGGCTTCTCGGGTGCACAGGTTACCTCGCCCGATCTGCGTGGCGGAGCGGCCCTCGTCGTAGCGGGCTTGATCGCCGACGGGACGACCGAGGTTTCGGCCATCCATCACATCAAGCGCGGCTACGAGCAGTTTGTCGAAAAGCTGCAGGCGCTCGGCGCGCATGTCGAGCATGCTACCGTCCCCGATCCCGCCATCTACTAATACAGGTTGCCTATGTTTAATAAAAAGCCCCTCGCGGATACCACCGCCCGAAGACCCTCAACTGGTGCGCAGGCCAAGATCTACAGTCGCGATAACGTGGCTCGCTATTCCGAGCGCGCTCGTCAACGTCGTCGTAGCCACACGATTCGTCACGTCGCGCTCATTGTCGTGCTTGGCGTGCTGCTGAGTGCCACTACCGCTGCCGGCCTGTGGTTTGCCACCATTATGGGCAAGCTCGGCGATTCTAATGTCATTACCGACAATCTGCGTCGGGTTCTGGTTGACACCGATGAGGCAAAGGATCCGTTCTACGTGCTGCTTCTTGGCACCGACGGCCGTCCGGGCGAGGATACGTATCGTGCCGACTCGATTATCCTGGCACGCATCGACCCCACGCAAAAGCAGGCGACGCTCATTTCCGTTCCGCGCGACACCAAGGTCGAGTACAAGGGCGAGACCATGAAGATCAACGCCTGCCATACCGTTGGCGGCGCCGAGGCCATGGTCGAGGCGGTCAACGAGCTGTGCGGTGTTCAGATTTCCCACTATGCCGAGGTCAGCTTCGACGGTATGCAGGCGCTGATTGATTCGGTTGGCGGTATCGACATTAACGCAACCGATGATGTTGACGACCCCGAGCACCTGGATATTAAGATTACCGCTGGTCAGCAGCATATGGACGGCGCCACCGCCCTTACCTATGCCCGCTGCCGCTACACCTATGCCGACGGCGACTACACGCGCATGCGCCACCAGCGTCAGGTGCTTGGCGCCCTTGCCAACCAGATTCTCAATAACTTCGATGCCACGAAGATCTTTGGCCTGGTTAATTCGCTGTCCGATATGCTCGTGACCGATATGAGCGTTCAGGATATCGTGGCTACGGTCAATGCCATGCGCGGTATGGATGTCGACGGCATCTACTCGGCCAACCTGCCCTCGTATGCCGACGACAGCACCATGATCGACGGTGTGAGCTACGTCTTTGTCTACGAGGACGAGCTCAAGGAAATGATGGAGCGCGTCGATGCCGGCAAGGATCCCAAGGGTCCCAACACCATGGGTCTTTCCGACGGTTCCAGCTCTACGATCGTCGACCTGAACAACAACACGTCTGACGACTACGCAAACGGTACCGCAACCTCATCGGTCAGCTCTGACGATTCCGATGACTCAAGCGATTCGAGCGATTCGGACTACTACGAAGAGCCCACCGGCGACGGCAACGGCTACGAAGCTAACTACTAGAGTTACGGCGTTTTACCAAACGCCGTAACTGCTCGACGCTGCGCGGGCCGCATTTGGACAATCTGACGTTCAACTTCAAGGGCGCGACCAGAAGGTCAGCGCCCTTTCGTTTCACGTCACCTTGTCTCAAATGCGACCCGC
>DBGBCW010000009.1:0-24767 GCA_048478035.1 Collinsella aerofaciens
AAAGGGGGCTCAAGCCCATAAGGAGGGCCTACGAGGCATGGGTCGAGGCCGGACTTCCGCTCGATTGGGACAGGCAGGCCTTCAAGGCCGAGCGCAAAATGGATTCTAAAAAACACCTTGCCAAATAGGAGCGTCAGGACGCAAAGAGGCTCCGCAGCGCGAAGCGCGATGCGGAGCCTCTTTGCATGTCCGAGGACGTTCCGGAGAGAAGCCCCGTCACGCCCCCGGATTCCCGGTGGGAGTTCTAGACCTTGTCGGCCTTAGTACATACCGCCGCCCTGCTGACCAGCGGTAGCAGCAGCGATTGCGTCCTCAAGCTGAGTGTTCTTGGGGACATCGGAGACGGTAGCCTCGGTGATGAGGATCAGGCTGGCGACAGAAGCAGCGTTCTGCAGGGTGACGCGGCTGACCTTGACGGGGTCGAGGACGCCCATCTCGATCATGTCGCCCCACTCGCCGTTGGCAGAGTTGAGACCCTGGCCGGCGGGCAGCTCGGCAACCTTGTCGACCACGACAGCGCCCTCAAAGCCAGCGTTCTTGGCGATGGTGGCGACCGGAGCGGTCAGAGCCTTCTTGACGATGTCGACGCCAATCTTCTCCTCGGGGTCATCGATCTCGACGGCATCGAGCGCAGGAGCAGCGTCCATGAAGGCGACGCCGCCGCCAGCGACGATGCCCTCCTCGACAGCAGCGCGGGTAGCCTGCAGGGCGTCCTCGACGCGATGCTTGATCTCCTTGAGCTCGGACTCGGTAGCAGCGCCGACCTTGATGACGGCAACGCCACCGGAGAGCTTGGCCAGGCGCTCCTGGAGCTTCTCACGGTCGAAGTCAGAGGTGGTGTTCTCCATCTCACCCTTGATCTGAGCGATACGAGCGTCGATGGCCTCCTTGGAGCCAGCGCCGCCGACGACGACGGTGTTGTCCTTGGAGATGGTAACGGACTTAGCGGTACCGAGCATATCGGCGGTGATGTCAGCGACCTTCACGCCCAGCTCGTCCAGGGCAGCCTGGCCACCGGTGAGGACGGCGATGTCCTCGAGGATGCGCTTGCGGCGATCGCCGTAGCCCGGAGCCTTGACGGCGCAGACGTTGAGAGCGCCACGGATCTTGTTGAGGACCAGGGTCGGCAGAGCCTCGCCGTCGATGTCCTCAGCGATGATGAGCAGGCCACGGCCGGCGCGCTGGACAGCCTCGAGAACAGGCATGATGTCCTGAACACTGGAGATCTTCTGGTCGGTGATGAGGATGTACGGATCCTTCATCACGGCCTCCATGCGGTCGTTGTCCGTGACGAAATAAGCGGAGACATAGCCCTTGTCGAACTGCATGCCCTCGACGGTGTCGATGGTGATGTCGAACGTCTGGGAATCCTCGACGGTGATGACGCCGTCCTTGCCCACGACCTCCATGGCCTCGGCGATCTTCTCGCCGACCTCGGGGTCACCAGCGGAGATGGTACCGACGGAAGCGATCTGCTCCTTGGTCTCGACCGGCTTGGCCTGCTTCTTCATCTCGGCGACGGCGGCGTTAACGGCCTTGTCGATGCCGCGACGGATGGCCAGCGGGTTGGCGCCAGCGGCGACGTTGCGCAGACCGTCGTTGACGATGGCCTGAGCGAGCAGAGTTGCGGTGGTGGTGCCGTCACCCACGGTGTCGTTGGTCTTGGTGGCGACCTCCTTCACCAGCTGAGCGCCCATGTTCTCGATGTTGTCCTCGAGCTCGATCTCCTTAGCGACGGAAACGCCGTCGTTGGTGATGGTCGGGGCACCGAACGTGCGCTGCAGCGCAACGTAGCGACCCTTGGGGCCCATGGTGACGGTAACGGCGTCGGCCAGAGTGTTGACGCCCTTGGCGAGCTTAGCGCGGGCATCGGTGTTGAACGTAATGTTCTTTGCCATGGTAGGTAATCCTCCAAAAGAAATGTGACTCGCGTCGCCGCTTCCGAGTCCTATGCGGCGGACGCGTTCAAAGACGAATCAGAGATTCTGACGAGACTAGGCCTCGACGACAGCGTAGATGTCGTCGGCGCGCATCAGCAGATACTTCTCGCCGTCGACCTTGACCTCGTTGCCACCGAACTTACCGTAGATGACAACGTCACCGACCTTGACGTCCATGGGGATGCGCTCACCCTTGTCGTTGACCTTGCCGGCGCCCACGGCAACGATGGTGCCGCGCTGCGGCTTCTCCTGAGCGTTGCTGGCGATATACAGACCAGAAGCGGTCTTCTGCTCGGCCTCGTCGGGCTTGACCAGAACACGATCTGCAAGCGGCTTCAAAGACGACATGCTTGTCTCCTCCTTTTTGGGCCGCGCGGTTATACCACGCGAATTAACCCTTTTTGTTTGCGTACGCGTTGAATGGTACCCACGAATGGCGGGTTATACAACACGGAGTCAAAAAATCTTATTTTTTGGCACTTAGATTTTCTGAATGCCGGGGGATAACTTAGCGGTGGCTCCCGTGTGGCTCCGGAGGGGCGGGGCATAAGGTTTCCTGTTCGGGCAGTCCTGCTCGCACGAAGGCCACATTAAGCGGCTTTCGGCTCGTGCGGAACTCGCGATAAACCTTATGCCCCGCCCCTCCGGAGCCACACGGGAGGCAGGTTAACTAATTCGAGCCCGGCATTCAGAAAAGTCAGTGCAGCAAAATGGCGATGCGGATAGCGACATGGGCATGGTTTTCGTTGCGCGCACGGGTCCCCTGGGGAGCACCGTGCATTTTTGGGAGTATTCAGCAAGCCAGGACGGCTGCATACACGCCGGACACACCATATTGGTCCCAAGGACGCCTTCGACCGGCGATTTGAGTCGGCAGGCAAACCCCGCCAGGACAAAAAGGCATGCTTCGCGCCGTACCGGAGCCCAAAATGACGTCAATCTCCGCAACGTTACTCAGCCGCAGCGGCACCGGCAGAGCTCGCGGTGCTGAATACTCCGTTTTTTGCACGGCACGGGCGGGGGTACATCAGGATCAGGAAGGACATCCCAGCCTTTTTATGCAATCTGTAATGGGAAGTATGCAAAACACCAAGAAACAGCATTGCTGATGTCCGAATTGAGCGCGGGGCAGCGGCGCCTCCGCCCCGCGCCCAAATCCAGCAGAGCGGGGACGCTCCTAGCGGACCCCCATTGGCAAACAAACGCGGCTCGAGCGCCATCCCAAAATAGGCTGCACGAGCCGCGTTTAACGGTACGACATGAATATTAGCGCTCGTAAATCAAGTTGCCCGCCAGGTAGGTGGCCTGAACCTTGGTGGCCTGGAGGTCTTGAGGGTCAATGGTGAGCGGGTTTTGGTCCAGGACTACCAGATCGGCGTATTTGCCGGGCTCCAGGCTGCCGAGGTTTTGCTCGTCGCCCGCTGCGTACGCGCTGCCAAGCGTGTAGTTGCGCAGGGCCGTTGCCGCATCGATGCGCTCGCTCGGTAACCAGCCGCCCTCGGGCCAGTGGCTTTTGGGGTCCTGGCGCGTGATAGCCGTGTAGAGCACGTTCATGCTGGTAACGGGCGTGATAGGGCTGTCGGTACCGAAAGCTTGGCGAATGCCGCGCTGCTTATAGGTCGCAAACGGCCACATGATGCGGCTGCGTTCCAGGCCCAGGTCGCGCTCCGGGCCACCCGGGTCGAGCGTGATGTGGCAGGGCTGGCTCGAAGCAACCACGTTGAGCTTGCGCAGGCGGTCGATGTCCTCGGGCAAGAGGTTCTCCAGGTGCTCGAGCGTGTTATGGCCGTGCTGGGGCAGGCCGTACAGGTCGGCGGCCTCCTCGAAGATATCCAGCGCGGCATGAATCGCACCGTCGCCGATGACGTGGATGCGCACAGTGTGGCCGCGCTCCGCGGCAGCGAGGACCAGCTTGCGCATACGCTCGGCAGGAACCGTCAGGCGACCTTGATCGCCCGGGAAGCGCGGGTTGGTATAGGGCTCGGTGAGATATGCCGTGTGTTCGCTCGACACACCGTCGAAAAACTGTTTAAAGCCTGGCGCCGAGAGCAGCGCGTTGTTTGCGTAGCGGGTCTGGAGTTCTTCCAAGCGCGACTGGTCATCCAGCAGCGTGGGGAACAGATGGGCTCGGATGCCCAGCTTGCCGGCTGCCTGTAGTTTGTCGTAGACGTCGTCGCGGATAAAATCGCAGCCCGGCATGGGCATGAGCGACATATCGCAGATCGAGGTGATGCCCTGCTCGGCCATACGCCTCATTTGATCGGCGTAAGCGCTTGCGATGCGATCCTCCCCCAGCCACTCAAGGCAGCGCGGTAGCAGCTGCATGGCAGCCGCCTCGTGAGCAATGCCCGTGAGCTCGCCGTTTGCGTCCTTGTCGTAGCTGCCGCCTGCTGGTGGCTCGCTGTCGCGCGTGACGCCGAGCGCCTCGAGTGCACGGCTGTTGAGCCAAAGCGTGTGCCCGTCGCCCGAGTACATAACGCAGGGACGATCGGGGAATGCCGCATCGAGCGACGCCTTGGTAGGATGCTCGGGCGGGTCCCAACGATAGTCGCGCCAGCCCTGCGTCACAACCCAAGCGTCGTCGGGCAGGTCCTGGGAAAACTCGAGCGCATGTTGCACCAGCGCCGCCTCGGACGTGCCCATATCCATGAGCATGTACGGCGAGGAACCGACCGAGGTATGGAAGAAGTGCAGATGAGCGTCATGGAAACCGGGGCAGACAAACTGCTCGCCGTAGTCGATAACCGACGTGGCGGCGGGAGCGGCGGCGATCACGTCACCGGGCGCACCGACTGCGACGATACGGTCGCCTGCGATGGCAATCGCCAGCTCGCGGGCGGTATCGATGCCGTCTTGCGCGGTAAAGACGTTCTTGGAGCGGATAATCCGATCGATATGTTGCATGGGCATCCCCATCTCTGGCAGGAAATTCAACACCCCCGAGTGTACTCCCCCGCCCTTGTAACAAAACCCCAAGCGGCAAACGGCAACTTTACCAGCCCTAGCGGCAGGTGGCATACTGGAGAGAGCCTGTACGATTTTGCGATCAACCCAGCAAGGAGCAAATCGACCATGACGAAGACCAAGGCACAGCAGATTATGGCGGCGACCGAGGCTCGCGCGGCTGACGACGTCACCGCAGCCATCAAAGATATCGCTACCGAATTTGAACCCTATATCATCAAGCAGCGCCGGCACTTCCATAAGCACCCGGAGCTGAGCCTCGCCGAGGAGCGCACGACCTCCGACATCGCCAACCAGCTCGACGCCATGAATATCCCCTACGAGCGTCCCCTTAAGACGGGCCTTGTGGCGACCCTTCGCGGCACCGCGCCCGACGCCTATCGCGAGGACGGCACGCCACGCCGCCGCATCCTGCTGCGCGCTGACATCGACGCCCTGCCCGTCACCGAGCAGACCGGCGAAGAGTTCGCCAGCGTCAACGAGGGCTGCATGCACGCCTGCGGCCACGACTGCCATATCGCCATGATGCTCGGCACGCTGCAAATCCTGCGCCATATGACCGACGACATCCACGGCGAAGTCCGCATCGTCTTCCAGCCCAGCGAGGAAAACGGTCAGGGCGCCAAACTCATGATCGGCACGGGCGTGCTCGACGGCGTCGATGGCGCCTACGCCGCGCATATCTGGAGCGAGGTTGACGCCGGCACCGTGAGCTGCGAGCCCGGTCCGCGCATGGCCAATACCGACTGGTTCCGCATCGACGTCCGCGGCACCTCGTGCCATGGCGCCATGCCCCAGCGAGGTCACGACGCCGTCATGGTTGCCGCCGAAATTGTCAACGCCCTGCAGACCATCGTCTCGCGCGAAATCAGCCCCTACGAGCCGGCCGTCATCACCGTCGGCGAGCTGCACGGCGGCACCGCGCGCAACGTTATCGCCGGCACGGCCTACCTCGCCGGCACAGTGCGCACCTACGGCGATTCGACCCACGAGGAAATGCCGGAGCTCATGCGCCGCATCGTGGAGCATACCGCGGCAGCTCTGGGCGCCGAGGCAGAGCTCACCGACTACACCATCGCCAACTACAAGGTCGAAAACGACGCCGCCTCGAGCGAGCGCTGCCGTCAGGCTGTAATCAAGTGCCTGGGCCCCACCGGCCAAGGCCATTATCGCGGCACGCTTTCGGGCGAGGATTTTTCGGAGTACCTGCGTCGCGTACCGGGCGTGCTCGCCTTTGTAGGTACGCGCAACCCCAAGATTGGCGCCACATACGCCCAACATTCCTGCTTCTACAAGATCGACGAGACCGTGCTGGCAAAGGGCTCCATGGTGGCCGCCCAGTATGCTATCGACTTTTTGGCCGAGCCCACGCAAGAGGAGCTCGACGGCCCCGCGATTACCGCGGTCGCCGAAACCAACCCCGATCTGGCCGCCAAGTTGCGCTCTGCCAAGGCGACGACCGCCGAGGCTCGCGACGCCATCCATGATGCCCGCACGGCTCGCCATGCCGCAATCAAGGGCATCCACGAAGCTCGCGCCGCCGCTCGTCACGAGGAAAAGCGCGACGAGTAGTCGTCACACCCATCCATAACAGCCTGGCTAAAGCAAAGCGGGGGCGGACGTTTCGACACGTCCGCCCCCGCTCATTTGTCAAACGCTATTTCTACCAATTCTACCCCGTCCCCAAATGGCAGGCGGCAGGGTTACTCGTCCTGATGATCCTCGTCGGAGCTTGGCTCGGGCGCCGACGCAGGCTCAGGCACCGGCTCGGGTGCAGGCGCCGGCTCGGGCGCTGGCTCAGGTGCGGGCTCGGGCTGGGGCTCGGGCTCAGGCGCGGGCTCGGACTCAGGTGCGGGCTCGGCATCCGGAGCGCTGTAACCCGAAGCAGCGGACTTCTTCTCGAAGGGCAATACAAAAGTCAGGACGTCGTCCTTATCCTCATCGGCCCACTCGCTTGCATAGCGTGCGGCCCAATAGCCAACGGCACGGTGCTTGAGCATCTTGCCAAAGACCGTAAGAAATACGGTGACGAAAGCGACCAGCACCAAGAACAGCGCGAGCGTGACGCCACCGCCGGTAACAATTGCCTCAATACCCGTAGGACGATAGTAGTAGCTATACATACCGACAGAGGCAATGGCGCCAAAGACGACCGTCAAGATCCATGTGACAACGTTGGCGACCAGGCCCGTCAAAAACTCGGGAAGGAACGAAGCACAGAACAGCTTGGTCTTGTTGTGCTTAAACGCCGCCCAGACTTTATCGAGCGAAAACGCGCTCTCGACACGCCCGGTCGCCGCAAAGTGCATCACGGCGATGTCGGCGAACATCTTAAAGAAGACACCCAGAATCGCCGAGGCAATTAGCGCCAGGACAAGCAGGCCAAGCGAACCGAACAGCGCAGCCTCGAGCGCATAAGAGCCGTAATAAGAATACGAGCCCGCAGTGCCAATTACCACGCCCTCCACCAGCGAAAGCACTACACCGATAACGGGAATGGCAGCGATAACCTCGAGCACGACCGAAATAACGCTCGAAAAGACTCCGAGACCAAACGACGTGGAACGCATCAGCGGACGATCCATGCCGTCATCGATCTTAAGCGACAGATCGCGACCCCACTCGATGCCAAAGCCGGAACCGCACACGCTCGCAATGCAAGCTGCCAAAAAGCCGATGGCAGCCGCAATGCCGCCAATAACGGGAATAAACAACACGAGCACCGACACAACGCAAATCAGCGCCGGCAAAAACGCGATTTGGCATACACGCTGAAGCACACCCGGAGTCTTGGTCATATCTTGGAACGCCTGAGCCACACAGCCCTTTGGCGCATTCGCCACGGGCGGTTGCGGAACAAACTGCTGGGGCTGAGGCTGTCCCTGGGGAGCGGGGCCAGCGGCACCGGCATTAGGAGCACCACACACGCCGCAGAACTTGTCGTTATCGCCCATGGGGGCGCCACACTGCGAGCAGAACATAGAATCATCCCTTCGTATCTTGAACAAATCACTTGGATCGCAAACGATGTCTTTAGCATCATTATTGCCCAATGTGGGGTCAAATACTCAAAGATGACCGATTTGCAAGATACACGGCGCCAGCAGGCGGTTCGTTGAATACGTCTGTGCTAGTTCGTTCCTCGGAAGCCCTTGCCGACAATCTCGGAGCTGTCGACGATCGTGATAAAGGCACCCGGATCGACCTCGCGCGCATAACGGCGCAGCTGCACGGCCTCGCGACGGCTCAGCACGCTCATGATCACCGTCACGCACTTGCCCGAGAAGGCACCGTAGCCGCGGCTGATGGTCGCTGTGCGGTTGAGATGCTTGACGATAAACTCCTCGACCTTAAGGGGTTCGGAGCAAATGACCGTGCAGACCTTACGAAGATGGATACTCTCGATGGCCTTGTCGACCACAAGCGTCTTGGCAAACAGGCCGAGCACGCAATACAGACCGACACGCGGGCCATACAAAAAGGCCGCGATGGCCACGATGCCGATATCGACCAACAGCAGTGCGCGACCAATCTCGAGCGTGGTGCGGCGTTTGAGGATCATAGCGAGAATGTCCGTGCCACCCGTCGAGGCGCCGATGTCAAAGACAATAGCGCTGCCGAGCGCCGGCAAGATGACGGCAAAGCACAGGTCGAGCCACATATCACCCGTCAGAGAGACATCGGTCGGAATAAAGAGCTCAAACAGCGAAACATAG
The DNA here is from genome assembly GCA_048478035.1 of Collinsella aerofaciens. GTDB lineage: Bacteria > Actinomycetota > Coriobacteriia > Coriobacteriales > Coriobacteriaceae > Collinsella > Collinsella aerofaciens_CN. Next base: position 8,621 of record DBGBCW010000009.1, read on the forward strand.
GCGGACAACGCAAACGAGGCGAAGACGCTCCACAGGATTGCCTTGCGCTCCAAAAAGATAAAGCCCAAAACGACGAGAACCGCGTTGATAATCCACATAAAGACGCCGACGGGCAGGGCCGGGAACAGCGTGGACAGAATGACCGACACGCCCGAGGTGCCGCCAAAAGCAAAGTGATTAGGGGTTTTAAACGCAACGATGGCAAAGGCCGTAAGAATCAGGCCCAGATTGAGCTCGGCAAAAAAGCGCGGGAAGCCCGGCTCCTGGCTGCGCTTTTGACCGACACGCTCGCCGCGCTCGATATCGGTGCGATCAACCACGCGCTCCATCGGCACCACGGGAGGACGATGCACCTCCTCGGCAGCACGCGATGCCGCCTCTGCCGCGGCGGCCTCAATCGCCCATGCCTTGCTTTCTGTTTCGTGCTCGTCGGCCATTACGGCAACCCCTCGTTAACAATTTGGAAACAATGCGCCCATTAGGGTAACGCGGAACGCGACGATTGCAACCCCTAGTTAGACGAGCGGTATGCCCACATCGGGGGGCATACAAATAACGGCCGGCCACGCTTTTGCTTGCGCGGTCGGCCGTTTAACGTTTTCGCAGATAAAGCCTGCCAAAACAAACCTGTCCCTTTTTGGAAGGTTACTCGTGCTGGCTGGTGCGGTGCTCGTACTCCTCGGGGGTGATGACGTCCTCGATGCGCAGGTTGACGCCCGCCACCTCAAGGCCGGTCATCGCGGCAAGGCGCTCGGTGACACGTGCCTTGACATCGTCGAAGATCGCGGGCGCATAGGCGCCGTACTCGATAATGACGGAGATGTTGACGACCACGCGATTGTCATCGGTGACCTCAACCGTCACGCCCTTGGTCAGATTCTCGGCACCAAACTGCTCCTGCACAAAGTGCATAAGGTTACCCTTCATGCCCAGGACGTGCGGCACCTCGCGGGTGGCCATGGCGACGATCTTCTCGATCACACCGTTGGAATAGGTCAGCGAGTCCTCGGACTCGTCTGTTTCCTCATCATCCTCGTCCGCGTCATCGGCGGACTCGGCCTCGACGAGCGCCTCATCCTCGAGCGTCACATCCTCGGCTTCGGCGACGGCCGCCTCGTTCTCCTCGAGCTCGGTATCGGCCACATCGACCTTCGTATTAAAAGCCATGGTTCCTCCTTATGCCTGCCGCGGATGCGACAGTCGAATACATATTAGCGGCCGCTAAACAGACGGCCGAAGAAGTTGACGATCCCGTTTTCGCCGTCGCGAATTTGGCCGATCACGGCGCCGATCAGCACGAAGAATGCAATGACGAGCGTGTCCCACAGGCCGAGCGTGAGCACCAACACGGCAAGGATAAAGCCAGCGACGGCACCGAGCGTGGTGTTGGGATGACGCACAGCATAGCTCCAGATGGCAGCGCCCGTACCCTTGATGAGACCCATAGCCTCGTCAAAATCCGCGGCCGCCGCGTCTTGTAACTCAGTTGCCTCTGCTTTGGAATCAACAGGTTCGTTCGCCGGCGTGGCGCTCTGGTCAATCGTCAGGCGCGGCGTACGAGCGGTCTTATCTTGATTGGTATCACTCACCGGAAACCTCCACGGTCTGGACGGTAGTCTTGGACGGCAAAAAACGGACGCGCGTGGTCGTACCCGGCGTGCCGAGCATGGTGTCGCAAGCTTCCTCGATGCGCTGCTGCATCGCGGTAGCCAGAGATGCCACGTCCTTATCGTCAAGCGCGATAGCCTCGACCTTAAAACGGACATGCGAATCGTCGGAACCTTGGACGCGGGCCTCGACATGCTCGATCATCACGCGATCGTCGCGCTCTGCAGCAGCCCTGGCGCACGAAGAAAGCGCCGCGAGCGTGACCTCGATATTGCGCTCCCCCGCCGGATGCACGCAGGACGGCTCGCGACGAGCAAACATCAGGCGGAAGAAGCTTACCAGCACGCCAATCGCCACAACTCCGCCGCATGCCGTCACGACAATGCGCGGCATGGGGTCGCGCATCAGCAGCATAAAGCGATACGTATACGGCCCCCAAAACTGGCAGACAAGCGTACCCAGCGCCACGATGGTGGCGGCAAGATACACGATCGCTAGGGCTCGTTTGAGTACGCGCACGCGGCGCTCCCTTCAAATCTCGGCTCTCGAAATGCAAAACGGTTCGCATCATTATAAAAGAGCCGGGTCCGGTGCTCTACGCACGCGGATCCGGCTCATCTATTCCACGAGGCTTGCATGCTCGCTTCATTATGCCCAGATATGCACGGCTTAACCCGTGCGGGCGCTACTCCTCCTCGAGGGCAGCGATGACCTCGTCGGTCATGTCCATGGTGCTGTAGACATCCTGGACGTCGTCGAGCTCCTCAAGACGGTCAATGAGGCGCTGAACCTTCTTGGCGTCGGCGCCGGAGACCTCGGTCGGGGTGGTCGGGACCATGGTGGTCTCGGAGCCCTTGACCTGGACGCCCTGCTCCTCGAGCGCCTTGGAGACAGCCATGACCTCGTTGGCAGTAGTCCAGACGATCCACTCCTCGCCGGCGTCCTCGTAGTCCTCGCCGCCGGCCTCGGCGATGGCCATCATGAACTCATCCTCGTCACCGGCAGCACCGTTGGCGATCATGGTCTCCTTCTTGGCGTTCTCGTCCAGGATCTCCTTGGCGACGACGATCTGGCCCTTGCGCTCAAACTGGAAGGCGACGGAGCCGGAGGTGCCCAGGTTGCCACCAGCGTGGGAGAAGGCGGAACGGACATCAGCAGCGGTACGGTTGCGGTTGTCGGTCAGGCAGTCGACGTAGACGGCGACACCGGCGGGACCGTAGCCCTCGTACACGATGTTCTCGTAGACGGCGGCATCGGCACCCGAACCAAAAGCCTTGTCGATAGCGGACTTGATCTTGTCCTTAGGCATGGACTGAGCCTTGGCCTTGGCAACGGCAGCGGCGAGGCTGGCGTTGTTCTCGGGCAGCGGGTCACCGCCGAGACGGGCAGCAACGGTGATGTTGCGGCTGAGCTTGGAGAAGAGGGCGGAACGCTTGGCGTCCTGCGCGCCCTTACGATGCTTGGTTGTGGCCCACTTAGAGTGTCCGGACATACGTGTCTCCTATCGGTTTCGACCTAAAGCCCAGCGCAGATGCTCGGGCAATATAAACAAACGTCGTTATGATATACCTACTGGCCTGCGAGATAAACCCCAAAATGAAGGCGTCGTGATGATGTCCCCTTTGGTGCAAAGAAACCTGACCCTCAATGCACCAAGTTAGAACCAGAAGAAGTCGCTGCGGGTGACGGTGGCGCCGATGGCGAAGGGCATGCAGGCGATGACCGGATACAGGTAGCGCATGTAAGTCGAGCCGTTGCACGGGCCAATCAGGCACACAGCGAGCACGCCCAACAGCGGCACCCAGATCGCCAGCGCACGCCATGAATGACGACGCAGCAAGTAGACCACCACGGCGATCATGATCCACACATAGGTGGCCGAGCTCATGGTGAGCGAGATAAAGGGAACACGCTGCACCGCCACACGGTACAAATTGATCAGGTGGTCGCACCAGCGCACCACGTTGCTGTCAACCGGATGGAAGTCGAAGTACTTGAGGTTGTCGGGACGCGCCATGATCTCGGCACTACGCGCCGTGCTGTAGACCCAGGCATCGCGCGCGCTCGGATAAAAATAACCATAGTAGTTATTGATAAGCGCCGAAATATAGCACTCGGGATCCTTCTTAAACATCTGAGCCCATACCTCAAAATAGGCATCGATGTCCTCCTGCGAGGCGTACTCGTTAAAGCAGTTCTTGACGGCATCGGACTTGTCGGGGTTGTAGCGGCGACCCAGGTTCTCGTACTTGAGTACGCAATCGATCACGGCACGTTCTTCGTCGGTCACCAAACCGTCGCAAGGAGCCTCCACGATGGTGCCATCCTCCTTAACCGTAGGGTTGACGCCCGAGTTGAGGCCGTCGTGCTTTTGGACGAAACGAGCCGTCTGCTGGAACGGAATCGAAAGGATTTCGCGCTTGGAACCAGGCGTGATATCGTGCGCCGGCATAAAGACCTTGGTGAAGTACATATTAGAGGCAAGGCAGAGCGCGAGCACCGCGAGAACGCCAACCCAGCGGAAACGCGGGATGGCGCCCGAAGGCGCAGCACCAGCCTGCTTGGCTGCACGACGTGCCACATGCACGTCCCATACGCAAAACGCCACCGCGATTACGCATGCCGCCAGGGGAAACACCAAGCCGCCGTTGCGCAGGAACGTGGAACCCATGGCGCCCAGAGCGAGCAGAAGCCAGTCGTGGCGCGCAAAGAGCACGGGGGCTTTCTCGCCCGCTCGCTCGACATTGGCATCACGACGGGGCAAGCCACATGCCACGAGCTTGACGGTCTGTACCAGCAGCACCAAGAACGCGTCGGCAAAGAGCACGTCTTTGGTGAGCAACGCCGCGTAGTTAGAGAACATCGGCATAAACGCAAAGAACAGCAGGATCGCACCGCGAACCGGCAGGCTCACGCCCAGTTTGCGCAGCGACGAAATGGAATAGGCCATGCAGGCGGCCGTGATGACGAACTGAGCACAGGTGTAGATGGCAAGACCTGCGTTGGCGCTGTTGAACAGTGAAAGCCCCAGCTGAACGCACGAGCCGATAATGGCCGTGTGCACTACGGGATGATGCCCGTTGAGCAGCACGTTGGGGTTGAGTAGGCGCAGGTAGTCGCTCGTGCCGTTGGGATAGTTGAACCACTGGCGAATCTGCGCGCCCGTATCTCCCATAAAAAGGCCGGGCAACGAAGCGACGAGCGTGGGCGCCCAGGCGATCATAAGCACCAGGAAGGGCCCGGCAAAGGGATGGACCGAGAGCACGGCGTGAGTCACACGCCATACGCGGCCAAAGTGCGCCTCGGAAAACGGAATGCGCCGAGAGCTCAGCCAATCTAGACACTCAAAGGCAAGGTAGAAGGCAACGACCGCCAAGAGCATCCAGCCCGCGCCGCCAATCCAGGCGCAGATGATGCGGGCTTTGTCGCCAAGGACAATCTCGGCCGAGTCGGTTAGATCGTAGCTGCGGCCGAACACCATGCAGATGGCGAAGAACAGCGACGGCAGAATGATCGATGGACGCCAAGTGTCGCCACGGCCAAAGAACACGTAGCGAAACGGCAAGGTGAGCAGGCAGGCAAGTGCAAGTAGCATGACCGCGTCGGTATGGCCGGCAAACGAGAGGAGCACCTCGTAGCACACGTACAGCATGCCCGAGGCTTTGGGGTCAATCGCCAAGACTGCGTTGCTCGACACCGGGGCGGGATCGATGGAAAACGCCGTGGTCGCCAACAGCGCAAGCAAAAATGCGATGAGCGTCTGCTTGGCGGGGTAGCGCTTAAACCAGACGATGCGGGCAGCGTCGCGCGCGGCCGTTGTGGAGAGGTCGGAATCCTTCACAGTCCGAAAGCCTTTCTAGAAACCTATCAAACTCGGCAAAACCACCACAAAGGTGCCTGTCCCCTTTGTGGTGGTTTTGGTGGTTAGGCGTCCAGGTAGACGCGCTGGGGTTGGTTGCGGCGACGAGCGAAGATGATGAGCGCCAGGCCCGCGATTACGAGCGGCAGGCTCAGCAGCTGACCCATGGTGATGACGCCTCCCAGCAGATAACCCAGCTGGGCATCGGGCACGCGCACGAACTCAACGAGAAAGCGGACAATGCCGTATCCCATCACGAACACGCCCATAAATGTGCCCTGGGGCAGCAGCGGCTTTTTGCGGCTGAGCACCTGCAGAATGCAAAAGAGCACGATGCCCTCAAGAAATGCCTCGTAGAGCTGGGAGGGGTGACGCGGCATATCGCCCGCGGTGCCACCGAAGACCACGCCCCAGGGCAGATCGGTCGGCTTGCCCCACAGCTCACCGTTGACAAAGTTGGCACAACGGCCCAGGCACAAGGCCAGCGGCGCGCCGACGACGGCAAGGTCTGCCAAAGTCCAGGCATCGAGCTTATACATGCGGCACACGATGATGCCGCCGATGATGCCGCCCACCAAGCCGCCATGGAAGCTCATGCCGCCCTCGTTGGTGGCAAAGATCTCGAGCGGGTGCGCCCAGTAGTAGCCATCACCATAAAAGACGACGTAGAACAGGCGCGCACCGATAATGAGGCCAAAGACCACGCCGACCACGACACTCGTCAGGTCGTCAATCGTGATGTTAAAGCCCCAGCGACGCTGTGTGCGGTACATGACGACCGCCGTGAGCAGAGCGCCGACCACGTAGGCCAGGCCGTACCAGTAGATAGTGATGGGGCCCGCCGAGATCGCGACAGGATCAAGCATATGGTAGAAGTCGTTGAGCATGTCGACCCTCCTACTCCCTACATACAAATGCGGCCGCGGGCCTTGCGCTCGCAGCCGCATATTTGGGCGTGACGTCTATGCGGAGCATATCGCCCGCAGCTTTCACTTCTTAGAACGGCGCATACTCGTCGTACAGGTCATCGGTCTCGCCGGAGGCATTGACCTGCTCGACACGGGTAACACCGGGCACATGCTCCTTCAGGATGCGCTCAATACCCATGGACAGGGTCAGCGAGCTCATGGGGCAGCCGGCGCAAGCGCCCTGCAGCTCCAGTTTGACGACACCCTCGTCGTCGACGCCCACATACTCCATATCGCCGCCGTCGGCCTGCAGGTTGGGGCGGATCTCTTCAAGAACCTTCTTAAGCAGCTCTTCGTTAACAGCCACAGGGGCTCCTTTCTCACAATTACGCGGGCGCGCCCGCGGACAGAAGCTATGTTACTACAGCCATGTACCCGCTCACGAGCCGTCCATGCGCGCAGACGCGACTTTCACGAGTAGTCAATTTGGAACGGGGCTCTTTTAGCTGCTTTTGCCGCCAGCTGGCGTTGCCACGCGCTACTGCTGAGCCTGCCCCTCGGTGCCGATGTGCACATCGACGATAACCTGGCGGTAGCTGATGCCACAGGAGTCGAGGATGCGGCGGCTGATGCGCCCATCATCGGTGTCGGCGTACTTGTTGTCCAGGTAGACAACCTCGCCCACGCCCACCTGCGCCAAAATCTTGGCGCAGTCGTGGCACGGGAACAGCGTGACGTAGACCGTGGAACCCTCGAGGTCCTTGAGCGAGCCACGGTAGTTGAGCACGGCGTTGGCCTCGGCATGGACCACGTAGTTGTGCTTGTCCTGCAGCGGGTCGTCACTCGTGCCCCACGGGAAAAAGTCATCGTTGAGCGCCGAGGGCGTACCGTTGTAGCCCACCGAAAGGATGCGGTGGTTGGTGCTGGCGATGCACGCACCCACCTGCGTGTTGGGGTCCTTGCTGCGGCGTTGCGCGGCAATGGCCACGCTCATAAAGAACTCGTCCCAGCTAATGACGTCCAGGCGCTTGCCTGACGAAGTTTGATGAAGATCGTCCGACATGGCAGACACCTCCGTAATCGCAATAGTTTGACCCATTGTAGCAGGTGAAAGGTGGAGGCGTTTGTCCCACCGGCGCCCTCACCTTTACACGCGGCGAGGCTTTTGGTTGATGTGGTAGAGCTCGGCGAGACCCCGCAGCGTCAGCGCATCGTCGACCGTCAAGCTATGGCCGACCAGCGCCGCAAGCGCCTCGGCATCGTCGCCGGTAATGACGATGGGTACATCGCCCTCCCCCGCGACCTTGGTCGCGCGCATCTCGGCGAGCACCATGTCGAGCATGCCGTCGATGCGGGCCACCTCGCCCAAAACCACGCCCGAGCGCATGGCCTCACGCGTGTTGCGGCCGATGACGTGTGTCGGCGCCGAGGGCTCAACCTGGGGTAGGCGCGCTGCTGCCGCCGAAAGCGAACGGGCGCCGAGCGCCAGACCCGGCGCGATAACGCCGCCGACAAAGGTGCCGCGCGCGTCGATGACCTCGATATTGGTCGTCGTGCCCAGGTCGATCACGATGCACGGCGAGCCGTAGACGGCGCGAGCCGCCACGGCATCGGCGATGCGGTCGGGGCCGATCTCGGCCGGGTCATCGTAGTGCACGGGCATGCCGGTCTTGAGGCCCGGCCCCACCGTGAGCACGCGCCCCGTGCAGGTACGGGAAAGAGCCGCCTTCCACGGGCGCTCGAGCGCCGGGACCACGCAGCTCAGCACAGCAGCCGCGGGCACAAGTGCACCCGGCATGCCCGCATCGGCCGCCAGTGCGGCCATGACCTGCACGAGACGCATGCGCGCCTCATCGGCCGTGATGCTCGATGGCGTCGTGATCTCGCACGTCGCAAGCGGACATTCCTGCGCCGCAGCCGAATCCTCGGCAAATAGGCCAAAGCGAATGAACGTGTTGCCCACGTCGACCGTCAATATATATTCGCACCCATCAAGCATCGTCAGCGCTCCTTTCGTCTGCCCAGCAGTATATCCCGATGATTATTCTGGGACGGGGATTTAAAAATCATTGCGTACCTAATGATTTTTAAATCCCCGTCCCAGAATAATCATCCTTTGGCCGAGCCTGGGGCAGCTAAAAAAGCCCCGTCCCAAATGAGCTGCCGTGCGGCTATACTGGTGCGCGGTCGTTTGCGAGCTCACGCGACGGCCCTTGGTAACCCGACTTCCCGCGTCGTATCCGTAGCGGCGCTCCCGGGGGAAGCGGATATACGCAAAGGAGTTCTATATGAGCAATCCCTCGAACCGCACCTCGATGCGCGGTCAACTCACGCTGCGCGGCGTCGTCATCGGCGTCCTTGGCTGCGTGATCATCACGGCAAGCTCGGCCTACACGGCCCTCAAGATGGGCGCCCTCCCCTGGCCGATCATTTTCGCTGCCGTCATCTCGCTGTTCTTCCTGAAGCTCATGGGCAACGCCAGCCTCAACGAGGCAAACGTCACCCACACCATCATGTCCGCAGGCGCCATGGTCGCCGGCGGCCTGGCGTTTACCATCCCGGGTGCCTGGATGCTGGGCTATGCCGACCAGATCAGCTGGCTCGACATGTTTATCGTGGCGCTCGCCGGCACCATCCTGGGCCTGCTGGCCACCGCGCTCATCCACCGTCACTTTATCGTGGACGCCGTACTTGAGTTCCCCACCGGCAACGCCGCAGCTCAGACCTTGCGCGCGACCGAGGCTGGCGGCAAAACCGGCAAGCAGCTCTTTGGCTCCATGGCCATCGCAGGCATCTACAGCATGCTTCGCGACGCTCTGGGCGTGGTGCCCAGCATGCTGTGCACGCTCAATATCCCCGGCGTGACCTTTGCCATCTATAACTCGCCCATGTTGCTGTCCATCGGCTTTTTGGTGGGCTTCGCCCCCGTCGCGTTCTGGTTTGCCGGCGCGCTGCTGGGCAACTTTGGCATCATCGTCGGCGGCACCGCTGCCGGTCTGTTCGATGTTGTGACCGCGCAGGGCATCGTCAAGTCCCTCGGCATGGGCCTTATGATGGGCTTTGGCGTCGCCGTCGTCCTTAAGGACATCCTGCCGCAGGTCACCGGCATCGTCCGCGGCCTTACCGCCGACAGCTCCACCGACACCGACGAGCAGTCGCTCATCTCGGGCTCCCTTAAGCTCGATACCGGCATCATCGGCCTGGGCACCGCAGCCATCGCCGTGATCGTTGCCATCGCGCTCGACCTTGGTCCCGTCCCGGCCGTCATCGTCACGCTGTTCACCTTTGTCACCACCATCATGAGCGCGCAGAGCTGCGGCCAGACGGGTATCGACCCCATGGAGATCTTTGGCCTCATCGTCATGCTCATCGTGGCTGCCTTCGCACAGATCGCTCAGGTCAAGCTGTTCTTTATCGCCGGCATCGTAGCCGTGGCGTGCGGCCTTGCGGGCGACGTCATGAACGACTTTAAGGCCGGCGCCGTGCTGGGCACCAACCCGCGTGCGCAGTGGATCGGCCAGGCCATCGGCGGCATCGTGGGCGCCCTGGTCGCTGCCGCCGTCATGGTCGCGCTCGTCACTGCCTATGGTCCGGACGCCTTTGGTCCCGACAAGAGCTTTGTTGCCGCGCAGGCAAGCGTCGTCGCCACCATGGTCTCGGGCATCCCGAGCGTGCCGTGGTTTGCGGGCGGCTTTATCGCCGGCATCGTCATGTACTGGCTCGGCATTCCAGCCATGATGATCGGCCTGGGCGTGTACCTGCCGTTCTACATGTCACTCACGGCATTCCTGGGCTCCTGCGTCAAGCTCGCCTACGACAAGTGGTCCGCCCACCGCGACGCCACCGCTGGTCTTTCTGACGAGGAGAGAGCTGCCAAGGACGCCGCCTTCCAGGAACAGGGCCTGGTTGTCGCCAGCGGCCTGCTCGGCGGCGAGTCCATCGTCGGCGTTATCCTGGCGTTTGTCTCCGTGGGCTTAAGCCTGCTGGGCTAAGCTGAGCAGCTGCTCGACAGCAACCATATTGCCTACGATTTGCCCGGTCGGTAGCTTTCGCGGCTACCGACCGGGCTTTTTGATATCGAAACAAAGAAAGGCCAGCGCGCTGCGTTTAACAGCGCGCCGGCCTTATCGGTTAAGCTATCGAAGCGTTCCTGCTCTGAACCGAAGTTCGTTGAGGAACCTACGCTCGAAACGCTACATCTGCTTGCGACGACGATCGCTCAGCGTCACACCAGCGGCCACGAGGGTGATACCGCCGATGACGAACACCTCGCCCGCAAGAGCGGAGTCATCGCCAGTCTGGGCGAGAGCGGCCGACGTGGCCTTCTTCTTGGCAACAGGAGCCTTTGCAGCAGCCTGCGCAACCTGAGGCTTGGCCTGCGGCTCAGCCTTGGGATGATACTTGTCGTACTCGGCCTGTGCGGCAGCCAGGGCATCCTTAGCATCGTCAAGCTCGGCAAGCGCGGCGGCATAGGCGTCGTTGGCATCGGACAGCTTGGCATCGGCATCGCTCAGAGCAGCCTTGAGACCAGCGGCGGCATCGACGGCAGCCTTATAGCGAGCGTAGGCAGCGTTCAGCTTGACCAGCTTCTCGTTGCCCGTCGTGCCCGCGGCAAGGGATGCCTTGTGGTCGACAGCCTCAAGATCGGCCTTGAGTGCCTCATCGTTGGCAAGCTCGGCCTTGGCCTTGAAGATATCGAGGTTCGCATCGACGACGGCTTCGTTGGCGGCCTCGAACTGCTTCTGGGCATCGGCGACACCGGCGACGGCAGCGTCATAGGCGGCCTTGGCGTCGTCGACCGCCTTCTGGGCACCGGCGAAGCGCTCGAAGGCCTTGTTTGCGGTGGCAAGCTCGTCCTCGGCGGCCTTGGCCTTCGCCTGTGCGTCGGACAGGGTCTGCGTCTTGGCGGCAACTGCCTGCTTGGCGCCCGAAAGAGCGGTCGCGGCGTGCACATCTGCGGCCTGAGCCTTGTCAACGCCAGCCTGGGCAGTGTCGTCGGCCTTCTTGGCATCGTCAAGCGTGCCCTGCTTGTTCGCAAGATCCGTCTTGGCGGCATCGCACTTGGCGGCAAGGTCCTTGACCGAAGCGGTAGCGTTGTCATACGCCTCTTTGGCCTGATCGGACTTTACCTTGGCAGCATCGCGGGCGCTGCGAGCCTTCGCCTTTTGAGCAGCGGCATCGGTTGCCTTTGCCTTGCTGTCAGCAAGCGTGGCGTTTGCCTTATCGAGAGCTGCCTGGGCAGTAGCGGCCTTGCTCTTGGCGGTATCGAGGTTCTGCTTGAGGGACTCGATGTCGATTCCGCCGAGCGCGTCCTTCGCGGCGTCGTATGCCGTCTTCGCGGCGGCGGTGCCGGACTTAGCCTTCTCGTACTCGCCCTTGGCGGTGTTCATGTTCACATCGGCTGCGGTGAAAGCGTCCTGGGCGGCATCCTGCCCGTTTACAGCTGCGAAGTAAGCTTCCCTAGTAGTTCCAAAGTTCTTCTGCGCCTCGGCGAGCTTGCCCTGAAGCTCCTTGAGTTGCGCCTTCTGCGCCTGCGTGCCGCCAGCGTTATAGGCAGAATCGATGTAGTCGTTCAGGAGCTTCTTGAACTCGGAGACAGTGAAATCAGCCTCACTGTCAAAAGAGCTGTAATCGAAGATTGTTACCTCGGAATCGGTGTTCTTACCGCTACCGGTCGCGATGCCGATAGCCTTCGTGCCGGCATCGATGATGTTGAGATAGTGCCCGCACTCATGGTAGATGCTGCTGTAGTGCTGGTAGATATAGTAGGAATCATATCGATGGTTTCCAAGGTCACTATTCTTCTCGACGTACTTATCGAATGCCTCTTTTTCCTGAGTGTAGAGACCGGTATATGGCCAGCCAAGCGTATCCTCGGTCTCGCCGCCGGTATATGCGCCGCCGCCGCCGGCAAGATTTTCTCCATTGTCCCAGTAGCAGCCCGAGTGCCCCCAGATGTTCGATGAATATGATACATTAAGGGCGGCTGCCGCAGTCATGCGGAGGCTGACGCTGAGCGCCGACTGACCGTTCGCCTTGCGGAGGTTGTTCTGGGTGTCGAGATATGTCAAGGCGTTGCGCATCTGCTCCAGGGAGAGCGGGTTGGTGTCGCGAGACATGTCATGATCGACGTACTGGTCATACCATTCGGCCTTGTCAGCGGCACCGGTCAGCATCGATACGGCTTCCTGGGCGTTCTTTTTCTGTGTGGCTGTGAACTGGCTGCCGCCGATGATGTAATTCATGAAGCCGAATATGCCCTGGCTGATGACTTCCTGGTCAACGGTCATGTTCGACTTGAGGTCGGCAATCTGCTGCTCAAGAGCCTCAACCTGGGCATTAGCAGCGTCATAAGCCTTTTCCGCGGCGTTCGAAGCGGCGCAGGCTGCCTCCCACTCGCTGCGCTTCTGCTTGCGAACTTCGACAAGCTTATCGTACTCAGCCTTCTTGTCGGCCTCGGTCTGCTGGGCCTGCTCGTATGCCGTCTTCGCGGCGTCACGCTTACTGGCCGCGTCCTTGTACTCCTTGTTTGCCGCATCGTATGCAGACTGGGCAGATGCCACGGCAGCGTTGGCGGCGTTGGCCTTCTGCTGGGCGGCGTCGACGGTATTCTGGGCCGCCTGCAGGTTCGCCTGTGCGGTGGCGTCTGCAGTCGTCGCGGCTTCGAGCGCGGCCTGCGCGGTCTTGAGCTCACCAGCAGCAGCGTTCTTGGCGGCCTCAAGCGCACTGAGGTCGACACCCGTACCCGAGACGGCAGCATCGAGCGCGGCCTGCGCCTGGTTGAACTTCTGCTGGGCGTTATCGCGCGCGGTGGTTGCGGCTGCGAGAGCAGCGGCAGTCTCCTGCTTCTTGGCCTGGGCGGAAGTCAGAGCGGCCTCAGTGTCCTTCTTTTCCCGCTGAGCGTTGGCCTCGGTAGCCTTGGCCTGGTCCAGATTGGCCTGTGCAGTAGTAACGGCCTTATTGGCGTCATCGAGCTTTGCCTGCGCGTCCTCGACGGCCTTCTTGGCGGCCTCGTACTCGTCCATACCCATGGCCTCGAGCTTGGCCTGCGCATCGTCGAGGGCCTTCTTGGCCTCATCCTGCTTTGCCTTGGCGTCCTTGAGCGCCTGGGTCTTATCCTCGACACTCTTGTTGGCCTGTTCAAGCTGATCGTTCAGGTCGCCCAGCTTCTTCTGCTGCTGCTCGGTCTTTTCGACGGCGGCTTTGAGCTCGTCAATCTTCTCCTGGAGCGCGGCGACTTCTGCTGCGTTCTGCTCGATTTCGTTGTCGCTCACAGCCTGCGAGGCCTGATTCTTTTGCTGCTGCGCCTGCTTTTGAGACTGGCCCGCCGCGTCGGCCTTCTTCTGGGCGGCATCGTAGGCGGCCTGAGCGTCCTTGAGCTGCTTTGCCGACTCCTCGGCCAGCTGGGCAGCCGTCTTTACGACCGCTTGGTTACCGGCGGCAACGGTATTCTCTACAGAACTACCCCCCCCCCGAACAGAATCGCCGTTATCGGTTGACGGTGCAGCGATTGCCGCCAGCGGCGACATGAGCGGCTGAGCGATGAGGCCCGCCGTCAAAACGGTTGCGACGGCGCGGTTGGCAACGCCCTTGACGTTGACGGCCTTGGCCCGAGGCTCAAAGTGTTGTGGGCTGTAGTTTGCCATGGCTTTCTCCCTTTGACACGGATGTATCCATACGTATCAAACGGTAGCTGTCGATTTTTGAATTCTGTTGCGCAACATTGGCGACCAGCGTATTTTTTGAAATTCACGCTCTCGTGCTTCACAGTTTCGTCACATTTGAAGGAGCTGGTGCATCATATTCTCGCGGGATGGAATTGAGCCTGTGATTTGCATTTGCTCCCGCGTCATCCGCCCTATCGGATTCCGCATCCAACAGACACCCCGCCCGCCACGGTGTAGAGTTAGGACAACGGGCGCGTTGCGCGGACCGCGCTGGAACGAGGTGGACATGGAACTCGACAAACAACAGATCAAGCGACTGCGCGAGCGTCATCATCGGCGCCACGGCATCCGCCCTGCCCATAGTGAGGCTGCCGAGCAGGCTGGTCGCTTTTTAAAGCGCGCGTTCAACATTCGCGAGGGACGCGCGCCCTATCACGTGATCCGCAAGCGTTTTGTAAACGGGGCGCGTCTGACTGGCTCCCACCTATGCATCCTCATCATCGCCATGCTCATCGCAAGCATCGGCCTCGATATCGATTCGGACATCGCCATCGTGGGCGCCATGCTCATCTGCCCGCTCATGGGCTCGGTCCTTGCCATGGCATACGGCATCGCCACGCTCGACCGCGAGATTACCGTCGAAGCCGTCGCCAGCCTTGCGCTGCAGATGGCCTTTTGCCTGGTCACGTCCACGCTGTACTTTAAGCTCTCGCCCCTTGGCACCACCACGGCCGCCATTATCGACAACTCGACGCCCACCGTGTGGGACCTTGCCGTCGCGCTCGCCGGCGGCTTTGCGGGTGGCCTGGGCAACTCGCGCGACCAGGAGCCCGCAACGCTCATCGCCGGCGTGGCCGTGGCGACCGCGCTCATGCCGCCCCTGTGCGCGGCGGGCTACGGCATCGCCATCGCAAGCGGGTCGCTATTTCTCTCGGCGCTTTACGAGTTTGGCATCAACGTGGTCTTTATCGCACTGGCTGCCGAAGCCGTGCTGCTTCTTTTGCGTGTGCCGCTCAAGCGCGACCTCAACGGCGACGGCATTGTAACCGCCGAAGAAGATGCCGAGGTCGACGAGCTGTCACGCAAGGTGCGCCGCCGCATTATTGTGGGCACGGTAGTCTTTGCCATCCCCTGCATCGTTATGACCGCGAGTTCCATTGGCTCGGCGCAGGCCGGCGTGCAGGACGGCTACGGCGTCACCGAGACCACACGCGAGCTTGCCGCGGTGCTGCCAGGCTTTAAGGATTACACCGTCGCCGTCGAGACCTCGGCCAGCGGAGGCGAGGAGGAGGGTATTGTCGAGCGCGAGATAGTCGCCCACGTGACGACACGCGAGGCGCTCGGGGCGCACGACCGTCACGTCGCCCGCAAGCTCATCGACCTCAACGTGCCCGAACTCGATCGCGTGGAGTTTGACGTGAAGTAATGCGGAACGTGAGGTAAACCCGGCGCGAGTGCGCGCAGCCGCGGGGCACAGGCACAGCCAAGCCCTATAGCTCGTACTTGTACACGCGGTAGATGTACTTCTCGGCTTCCATCTCGTAGGTGGCGATGGCCAGACCGTAGCGATCGTACTCGGTGAAGGTCTTGGCCTGGCCCGAAGCCACGAGCATACTATTCGAATCGCCGACGCGCTGCGCGCTGCTGACGTAGCCCGAGAACGGCACGGCGATCTGGTCCACAAGCTCGTAGGTGCGCGCGGTCTCGTCCACCGTAAAGATGCGCCCAAACGAATGCGTTCCCTTGCTGTAGTCGGTCACCACCGCGGCGCCCAGCTGGCCCCAGTCGAACTTGGGATAGCTCTCGGCCGCACCAAAGTTGTTGTCGTACAGCAGTACCTGGTAGCGACCGGTTGTTACCGTATCGTCGTTTGGCAAATAGGTCACGCTGTGCTGGCCTGCATTGAGCGAGAAATCGCCCTGGGCCTGCAATAACTTGTCTTCAAAGCCCGAGCCAGCCCAGAAAGGTAGTGTCGAGAAAGTTGGTGTAAGGGCCCTTGCGGCCCCTGTGTCCGATATCCGGAATCAGTTGATATCCTAGGCCGCCTCCACGCTGTCGGCAAGTTCCAGGCTGGATTCGAGCATCTTCCTGGCCGCCTTCTCCAG
>DBGBCW010000010.1:0-32045 GCA_048478035.1 Collinsella aerofaciens
GTAAAATATATCACATCTGCTTCTTCAAAAACAGACTGTATCGTTGAATAAGCCTCCGTTGAAATATCAATTTCAGTTACGATTGCTCCCAACTTTTTGAATAATTTTCGAGCCGAGCCGACATAACCGGTGTAGCCTTCAGGCAGCGAGGCTGTTGGGATAAATGCGACTTTTTTATTATCAATTTCTTCCTTTATCAGACTTCCTACACTTGAAAAGTGCGAACATAAAAACAGTTTCATCAGTATTCTCCTTTATATATAAATTCTTATTTGTTGAACTAAGCCGTGTATACCATACGCTCCGATGAAAGAACGCCCCGATATAGTGAAATTTTGCCGTTTTCCTGCGTACGTGCGTACACACTCCACAGGAATTCTAAGGGGCCTGCCCCCTTAGCACACGGACTTTGGAACAAAGTCTAGTGTGTTTCGCCTTGCCAGAGGTGTACGGGCTCCCGGTACGCACGTACGCAGCAATTGCCATCAATGCGCCATATAAGTGGCGATCAAGTTCGTATAAAGCGACCTTGGTTCCGCAAAACAAAAGGCAGGATGCCATCACCACGATGATACCCTGCCTTTGTTCGTTCCTGTTTACCGTTCCGAGTAGTCCTTCCGCAGAATTTCCGATAAAAAAACGTACCCGAACCCTTTCTCGTAAAGAACCGGGTTCGAGTACGAACTGAATGGTGGAGCAATAAAAAACCACCACAAAGGTGCCTGTCCCCTTTGTGGTGGTTTTGGGCCAGCCCTAGAGCGTGTGGCCGTAGGCGTTGGCGGCCTTGATGGCGGCGGCGAACTTCTCGTCGGTGAAGGGCTCAGGGTTTCCCTGTTTCCACTCGTTGGTGGCGTGCGCGTACTCGCACAGGGCCGGGATGTCGGCCACGGAAAGCCCGACCTGCTTCAGCGTCACGGGCAGCCCCATCTGCTTGTTAAAGGCGGCATAGCGCTCAAGGTTCTCGGTGTCGCCCGTGTAGGCGAACAACACGAGCACGCCCAGGCTCACAACCTCGCCGTGCAGGTAGGTGCCCTCACGCGGAATGCTGCAGGTGGCGTTGTAGAACGCGTGCGCCACGCTCGAGTTGTAGTAGTAATCGTTCTGGTTGGTCAGGTTCGAGACATAGCCCGTGTTGACCACGATGTCGAGCGCGATCTGCTTGACGGCCTCGCTCGACAGGTCCTGGCGCACGTCCTCAAGACCCTGGACGCCGTAGGTAAACAGCGGCTCGGAGCAGGTGTGGGCGAGTGCCAGGCCAAGACCGGCGGTGTGCTCTAAATTACCGGCGCTCGTGGCGTACTCGACCTCGGGCTGCTTAGACAGGGCATCGCCCACGCCGGCCCAGAAGTACTCCGCCGGTGCCTCGGCGATGATCTTGGGGTTGATGAAGATGTGCGCCGGTCGGTTGGGGTACGAATAGCCCTCGAGCGAGCCGTCGTCGTTATACACGACGGCAATGGCGGTCGCAGCGGAGCAGTTGGAGCAAATCGTCGGCACCGTAAAGACGATCTTCTTGAGCTCGATGGCTGCGGTCTTCACGGTGTCGAGCGCCTTGCCGCCGCCGCAAGCAATGAGCACGTCGGCTTCCTGGCAGGCGGGGGAGTTTACGACCTTGGCGATATTGGCACGCGTACTGTTGGTGCCGTAGACGCGCGTCTCGAGAATTTCGACGTCGGTACCCGCCAGCGCAGCTTCGATACCGGGAAGTGCTGCGGCCAGTGCCCGCTTGCCACCGATGATCGCGACCTTCTTCGCGCCGTACTCGGCCAGCGCGCCGGGCAGCTCGTCAAAGCAATCCTCGCCAACGGTGTAGTCGCTCATTCCAATCGTGCGCATAGCAACCTTCTTTCGTTCGATAAAGTGCTTTCAGGTATTTTGCTCCAAGAGAAGGTCCACAGCCGCGAGAAATTTCGAACGTATAAAACCAGTGTTGAGGGTTTTTCGCCGGCGCGGAACGTGCTAGCATACTCCGCATAAGCGTTGATGGGGACGAGTAGTCGGCCGTCCGCATGCTACAGAGAGCGGGAAGCGCTGAGAACCCGTGCATGCGACCGATGAAAATCACCCCGGAGCTGCGGTCCCAACGGACGTGCCGCGCAGGTTCGTCTTAGTAGACATCGCCGAGATGGTCGTCGATACAGACCAGCCGAGTAACGGATGCGAGCGCGCGGCGACGCGAGCGAGGGCATCTAAGCTGGGTGGTTAAGCGAAGAGCTTTTACGGACAGACTGTCCGTTTTGTGGCGCTTCGTCCCAGCTTGTAGGGACGGGCGCTTTTTTGGTGCCCAGAGGGCGTGCGCGCCCATGACAAGAAAGGGGTACCGTGGCAAACGAGTACAAGCAGACGATGAATCTGCCCAAAACCGGATTTCCCATGCGTGCCGGTCTTTCCAAGTCCGAGCCAAAGCGACTCAAGGACTGGCAGGACAACAAGGTCTACGAGCAAGTTCTAAAGAAGAACGAGGGTCACAAGAAGTTCGTTCTGCACGACGGTCCTCCGTACGCCAACGGCCCGATCCACATCGGCCACGCCATGAACAAGATCTCTAAGGACATGATCAACCGTTACTGGATGATGCAGGGCTGCGAAGTTCCCTATGTCCCCGGTTGGGACTGCCACGGTCAGCCGATTGAGCATAAGGTCGAGGAGAAGCTCGGCACCGAGAAGTTCAACCAGACTTCCACTGCCAAGATTCGCGAGCTGTGCAACAAGTTCGCTGTCGAGAACATCGAGCTGCAGAAGGCCGGCTTCCGTCGCCTGGGCGTGCTTGGCGACTGGGACAATCCCTACCTGACGCTCTATCACCAGCATGACGCTGCCGACATCGAGGTCTTCAAGGCCATGTTCGATAAGGGTATGATCTATCGCGGTCACAAGCCCGTCCATTGGTGCAAGCACTGCCACACCGCACTCGCTGAGGCCGAGATTGAGTACTCCGACGAGACGAGTCCGTCCATCTTCGTGCGCTTTGAGATGACCTCCAAGCCCGCCGGCCTCGAGAACTTCGACGGCCCGGTTGACTTCATCATCTGGACGACCACCCCGTGGACCATCCCCTCCGACCAGACCGTTTCCCTCAAGCCCGGCGCCGCCTATGTCGCCGTTGAGCACGATGGCCGTGCCGAGGTCATGCTCGAGGACCTGGCTCCCAAGTGCTGTGAGGAGTTTGGCTGGGAGTACACCCCGGTCATGGTCGACGGCAAGCCCTACGTGGTTCCCGCCGAGACCTTCCATCATATCCACTACAAGCAGCCGATCTTTGACGGTGTCGAGGGCGTGGCGCTGCTGGCCGATTACGTCGGTGTCGATGACGGTACCGGTATCGTCCACAACTCGCCCGGCCACGGCGTCGACGACTACTTTGCCTGCCTCAAGGAGGGCATCACCGACATCTGCATGCCGGTCGATGACGACGGCAAGTTCTATACCGGCGAGGAGTTCGGCACCGGTGGCCCCTTCAGCGGCATGGATACCGACGAGGCCAACCCGCACATCATCGAGTTCCTGCGCGAGCGCGGCAGCCTCGTCCTCGAGAAGAAGATCACGCACAGCTATCCGCACTGCTGGCGCTGCAAGCACCCGGTGCTCTTCCGTGCTACCGACCAGTGGTTTGTCTCGATGGACAAGACCGGTTTGCGCGAGCAGGCTGGCAAAGAGGTCCGCGAGAACGTCAAGTGGTATCCGGCCCACGCGGCAAACCGCATTGGCGCCATGGTCGAGCAGCGCCCCGACTGGTGCATCAGCCGTCAGCGCAACTGGGGCGTGCCCATCCCGAGCTACACCTGCGCCGACTGCGGCGAGAAGGTCATGAACGACGCTACGCTCGACGCCGTCATCAAGCTCTTCCACGAGAAGGGCTCCGACGCCTGGTTCACCGACGCTCCCGAGAGCTATCTGGGCGAGGCCTGCGTCTGCCCCAAGTGCGGCGGCCATCACCTCAAGGCCGATAAGGACATCCTCGACGTGTGGTGGGACTCTGGCGTGTCTTGGAAGGCCGTCTGTGAGTACCGTCCCGAGCTGGAGTATCCGGCGGATGTGTATCTCGAGGGCTCCGACCAGCACCGCGGTTGGTTCCAGAGCTCGCTGCTTACCTCGGTGGGTGCCAACGGTCACGCTCCGTACAAGGCAGTCGTCTCGCAGGGCTTCACGCTTGACGGCCAGGGCCGCAAGATGTCCAAGTCGCTCGGCAACGTCATCGACCCCAACAAGGTCTGCGACGAGATGGGCGCCGACATCATCCGCCTGTGGGTTGCCTCCGTCGACACCAGCTCCGACGTGTCCATCGACCACGAGATCCTTGCCCGTACGTCCGATGCCTACCGTCGTTTCCGCAACACGCTGCGCTTCCTGCTCTCCGAGCTCGAGGGCCAGTTTGAGCCCGAGACCGACGGCGTCGCCTTTGCCGACCTGCTGCCGCTCGACAAGCTCATGGTTGCCCGCCTGACCCAGGTTCAGGCCGAGGTCGACGATGCCTACGCCAGCTACGAGTTCCCGCGCGCCTACCGTGCGCTCTACGACTTCGTGGTTACCGAGCTCTCCAACGTGTACCTCGACGCCCTGAAGGACCGACTGTACTGCGACAAGCCCGGCTCGCTCGAGCGTCGCAGCGCCCAGACCGTGCTGGCCGAGCTCTTCTCGATGCTCATGCGCGACCTGCAGCCGATCCTGTCCTACACGGTTGACGAGGCCATGGCATATGCGCCCGCTGGCTGCGTCGATCACCAGAAGTACGCCGCGCTGCTCGATTGGTACAAGTCGCCCATCACGGTCGACGAGGCCAATGAGTTCGAGGGCGTGCTCGAGGCTTCGCTCGAGCTCCGTAGCGCCGTGACCAAGGCCCTTGAGGATGCCCGTTCTGCCGGCACCTTCACCAAGAGCCAGCAGGTCCGCGTCAAGGCGGTCGTTCCCGCCGAGATGTACGCGCTGCTGACCGGCGACAAGGCCGTCGACCTGGCCGAGTTCTACATCGTCTCCGATGTTGAGCTGACCCAGGGCGAGGATCTTTCCGTTGCCATCGAGGCTGCCGAGGGCGAGTGCTGCGACCGTTGCTGGAACTACCGCACCACCGTCGGCGAGTACAACGGCCACGCTCACATCTGCAAGCGCTGCGCTGATGCGCTGAACTAACCGTTGGGGACGTTCTTAAACGACTAATCATTTAAGAACGTCCCCAACGTCTACTTTTGTCACATTCAAGCGGCATTCTGTTTTTCGGAATGCCGCTTTCGTTTTTAGCTGGTTATTTCGCTAGCGTTGGTGAATATGCTGCGCGTTTGGCGTTTGTCACTATAAGATGATTACTTGCGTTAAACGGAATTCGATGTTCTTGAGGGTAGGGGATTGATTTGGGTCGTACTGGGGATATGACGCCGCCTTTGCGTTGGCGGTTGGGTGTTGCTGGTGGGGTGGCGCTGGTTGTGCTGCTTGTTGACCAGCTGACCAAGCTTGCGGTTCGTGCCGTGGGCGAAGCTTTGCATGTGACTGTCATCCCCGGTGTCATCGACTTTATGTTTGTCCGTAATATCGGCGCTGCCTTTAGTATGGGTGAGGGGCATGGCATCGCGTTTGCCGTGCTGGCGTTGGCGGTCATTATCGCTATTGCCGTGTACCTCGTTCGTGCACCCCAGCTCGCCCATCTTGAGGTTGTGGGCATGGCGATGGTTGCGGGCGGTGCTATCGGCAACGCTATCGATCGTTTGGCCTTTGGCTTCGTGACCGATTTTATTGCCACCACCTTCATCGACTTCCCCGTCTTTAATGTGGCCGATATCGGCATTACCTTGGGCGTCGTGCTCGCCCTTTTCGGCTACATGTTCTTGAGTCCCGCCGCCCGTGAGGTCGATGCGACCGCCGAGCTTAACGCCCGTGACGAGGCCCGCGCCAAGCGCAAGGCCCAGCAGCGTGGGGAGCGTGCCCGCAAGATTCGCGAAAGGAATGAGCGTTAATGGCCGACATCCATATTCTCGTTGCCGATGATTCCGCTGGTCAGCGTCTTGACGCCTATCTGGGCGCCAACGATGGCTGTCCCACGCGCTCTGCCTGCGCGCATCTGATTGAGGGCGGTGCCGTATGTGTCAATGGCGAGACCTGCCTGTCCAAAAAGTACGCCGTGCGAGTCGGCGACCGTATTTCGGTCGATCTGCCCGAGCCACACGATCCCACCGATGTGATTCCCGAGGCCATCCCGCTCGATATTCGCTATGAGGACGACTATCTCATTGTGCTCTCCAAGCAGCGCGGCCTGGTGTGCCATCCTGCACATGGTCATGAGAGCGGTACGCTCGCGAATGCCCTGGTCTATCACTGTGGTATCGACCATCTGGGCACCGTGCAGGGCGAGGACCGCCCCGGTATTGTGCATCGCCTGGATCGCGATACCTCGGGTCTCATGCTTGCGGCAAAGGACGACGACACCCAGCGCGCGCTCCAAAACCTTATCCGTACGCGCACGCTCGACCGCCGCTACATTACGCTCGTTCACGGTCATATCGCTATGGATGAGGGCACCATTAACACCGGCATTGCCCGGTCTACGCGCGACCGTGTCAAGATGGCGGTTTCTGATGACCCCTTTGCGCGCCAGGCCATTACGACCTTTAAGGTCCTTGAGCGCTACGATTCCACGCGTTTTGACGACGGCTATACGCTCGTCGAGTGCCACCTGTTTACGGGCCGTACGCATCAGATTCGCGTACACATGCGTCATATCAACCACGCTTGCGTAGGCGATCCGCTCTACGGCAAGTGCGATGCACGCGCCGATCAGGGTCTGACCAGGCAATTCCTTCATTCCTGGCGCGTCGCATTCGACCATCCCGTGACGGGGGAGCGTATTGAGTGCCGCGATGAGCTGCCGTGGGATCTCGCTGCGGTTCTCGACGACCTGGCTCCGCGCTCACTCGGTCGTACTGCCGCTGGCGACGACATCGTTCCGCAGCTCGGTCTTCTCGAAGCCTAGCCGGTATTAGGTGGTTTCTTGAACTCGGTAAGCCTGCGGTAAGATATACGATTGTTTACGTAACGCGTTCCTGGGAGCCTGCATGCTCGCCTTTTTACAAACCAACACACCCATCGTGATTTTCAATCAGATTGTCGTCACGCTGCTCACGGTCTGCTTTCTGTACCAGGTGGTCTTCTTTGTCATCGGCGCTCTTCGTGGCGAGGTCGCGCCTCCCAAGGCCAAAAAACTCCACCGCTATGCCTTCTTTATCGCGGCGCATAACGAGGAAGCCGTTATCGCCAATCTTGTTCGCTCCATCAAGGACCAGGATTATCCGTCCGAGCTCATCGAGGTCTTTGTGGTCGCCGATGCCTGTACCGATAACACGGCACAGCTCGCGCGCGAGGCGGGCGCCATCGTCTATGAGCGCAATGACCTGGCCCGTAAGGGCAAGAGCTGGGTCATGGACTTTGGTTTCGATCGCATTCTCAACGAGTATCCCGATACGTTTGAGGGCTACTTTATCTTCGACGCCGACAATGTTATCTCCCGCGACTACGTATCCAAGATGAACGATGCCTTTGACCAGGGTTTCCATGTGGTCACGAGCTATCGCAACTCCAAGAATTTCGGCAGCTCGTGGATCTCGGCAGCTAATGCCACCTGGTATCTGCGCGAGGCGCGCTTCCTCAACAACGCGCGCAACATCTGCAAGACGTCTTGCGCTGTCTCGGGTTCGGGCTATCTCATTTCTGCCAGCGTTATCGAAGGCATGCACGGCTGGCAGTTCCACACGCTGACTGAGGACATTCAGTTCACCACGTTCTGCGCCATCCATGGCATTCGCATCGGTTATGCACCGGCGGAGTTCTTTGACGAACAGCCCGTGACGTTTAAGGCGTCCTGGAAACAGCGCATGCGTTGGACCAAGGGCTTCTACCAGGTGTTCTTTACCTACGGTAAGCACCTGGTCAAGTCGATGTTCCGCTATCATCGCTTTGCTGCCTACGACATGTTTATGACCATCGCTCCGGGCATGCTGCTGTCCCTGATCTCCATGCTCGCCAACGCGACCTTCCTCATCGTGGGCGGGCTTTCGCACGGCTTCTTGGCCACCGAGGTCGAGATGCAAGCTTGTGCCGCTTCGCTCATCATGACCTTCGCGATGATGTACCAGACCTTCTTTATCCTGGCACTGCTCACGACCATCTTTGAGTACAAGCATATTCACTGCGCGCAAAAGTGGCGTTTGGTGACCAACCTGTTTACCTTCCCGATCTTTATGTTCAGCTATATCCCCATCACGGTGGCGGCCCTGTTCCTAAAGGTCGACTGGGTCCCGACGCAGCACGCCGTCAACGTTACCCTCGACGAGGTCATGCAAGGCGCCAAATAACCACCACCAAAACCACCACAAAGGGGACAGGCACCTTTGTGGTGGTTTTTGCTTTCGAGTAGCTGCCCAAGGAGGTGCACGATGCCCTACATCCCATTTTGGATTTGCATCTTTGCCGGTGCGGTGGTTGATGCCCGTGAGCGACGGTTTCCCAATGAGCTTGCCGGCGTGTGTGCGGTGGCGGCGTTAGCGGGCGTTTTGCTCGACAAGGGCGTTAACACTGCGCTTGACCATGCCGGTCTTGCGGTCATCGTCTACCTTGCCCTTGTGCTTACTGAGTCACTCTGGCGTCGTGTCCGCCATGCCCCCGGCATTGGTATGGGGGACGTCAAGGCGCTCTTCGCGCTTTGCACGCTTGACCCTCTGGGCGGCATCGTGGCATTTGCCGTCGCGCTCCTGGTCCTTGCCCTCTCCTGCCTCTTCACAAAATCGCGCTCCCTGCCATTGCTCCCGTTTTTAGTGCCGATTTTTGCCATAATCGAGGTCGTGGGCTGCACATTGTAACCGATTGCGCATCCTTCTTAAGGAGCATGCCATGGCAACTAATCAAGAAACGGCCGTCATTAAGGCGCGCATGGACCGTATCCCCTCGGCGCTGTCGCCCGAGCTTGTCGAGCGCATTTCCGCCGATCGTGCTTCGGGTGCCGTCAACCCGTATCGTTGCAACGACGACCAGGTCATTCGTCGTATTGATCGCGCTGCGGACAAAGGCACGCTTATGCGACCGGCGTTTATGCGCGATACCGAAAAGATTCTTCATCTTCCGGCATACACGCGTTATGCAGGCAAAACGCAGGTCTTCAGTTTTCGCAGCAATGATGATCTGTCTCGCCGCGGCCTGCACGTGCAGCTTGTATCGCGCATCGCACGCGATATCGGTCGCGCCTTGGGGCTTAACTGCGATCTGATCGAAGCGATTGGCCTCGGTCACGACTTGGGACACACACCCTTTGGCCATGCCGGTGAGCGCTTTCTCAACGATATTTACCACGAGCGCACCGGGCGCTTCTTTTTCCATAACGTGCAGTCGGTCCGCGTGCTCGATGCGCTGTATGGCCGCAACGTGTCGCTCCATACGCTCGACGGCGTCTTGTGCCATAACGGTGAGTACGAGCAACGCGTGTTTGAGCTGTCGGACATGTGCTCCTTTGACCAGTTCGATCAGACGGTTGAGGATTGCATTGCCACGGGTTATAGCGCAATCGAGCACCTGCGTCCCATGACGCTCGAAGGCTGCGTGGTCCGCATCTCGGATATCCTTGCCTACGTTGGGCGCGATCGCCAAGACGCCATTGCGGCGGGCCTGCTGTCGCCCGATGCTTTTGACGATGGCCTGGGTGGGGCATACAACAGCTGGATCCTTACGCATGCCTCCATTGATATCGTTGAGCATAGCTACGGCAAACCGCGCATCGAGATGAGCGAGGAGCTGTTTGAGGAAATCCGCCGGGCCAAGCGCGAGAACTACGTAAAGATTTATAGCAAGGGCGGCATCGAAGGCGACTCCGAAGCGGAGCTGCGCGAGGCGTTCGAAAAGCTCTACGACCATTGTCTGCAGGATATAAACGAAGGTGACGAGTCCTCGTACATCTTTAAGCATCATATTTCTCGCATTGAGCAGCAGCTTTCCTACTACGATCGCACCTATGCCTGGCAGGACGACAAGGATCAAGCGGTGGTGGACTACATCGCGAGCATGACTGACGGCTATTTCTGCGAGCTCACGAGCAAGTTGTTCCCGGGATTGAAGTTTCCACACCGTACCTATATTAACGAACGGTAGTTCGTATATATTCGGTATACTGTTTGCGAAAAACGTTTTTGATTGATGCACGGGATGGCTATGGACGACCTTTTTTTTGCTTCGACGCGCGAGCGTTCCTTTCAGAATGCGCCGCTTGCGGTGCGCATGCGACCCAATTCGCTCGACGAGTACGTGGGTCAGCAAAAGGCCGTCGGTAAGGGCTCGTGGCTGCGTGCTGCGATTGAGCATGACGTGCTGTCGAGTGTAATTCTGTATGGGCCGGTCGGTACGGGCAAGACGACGCTGGCGCATATCATCGCCAACCATACCAAGAGCGAGTTTGTTGAGGTCAGCGCCGTCACGGGTACCGTGAAGGACCTGCGTCGCGTGATTGACGAGGCCAAGACGCGCCTGAATACCTACGACCGTCGCACCATCTTGTTCATCGACGAGATTCATCGCTTCTCTAAGTCGCAGCAGGATGCCCTGCTGCATGCGGTTGAGAACCGCACCGTCATTATGATTGGCGCCACGACGGAGAACCCGTACTTCGAGGTCAACTCGGCGTTGCTCTCGCGTGGTCGCGTGGTGGAGCTTGAGCACTTAAAGGACGAGGATATCGCGACGCTCATCGAGCGTGCGCTCGAGGCACCGCAGGGTCTGAACGGCAAGTTCTCGGCCGATGAGGATACGGTTAAGACCATCTGCACGCTGGCCGCGGGTGATGCTCGCTCGGCGCTCACGACGCTCGAGCTTGCGAGCGAGATTGCCGTCACGCGTCCCGATACCGAGGGGACGCCGGCTCCGGCGGCGGGGGAGCGGTATCCCATCACGGTCGACGATGTGAAGATCGCCAATCCGCGCCGTGGGTTTTCGTATGACAAAAACGGTGACATGCACTACGACATTATCAGTGCGTTCATTAAGTCCATGCGCGGCAGCGACCCCGATGCCACCATTTATTGGCTCGCGCGCATGATCGATGCAGGGGAGGATCCCAAGTTTATTGCACGCCGTATTATGATTCAGGCTTCTGAGGATGTTGGCAACGCCGATCCGCAGGCGCTTTTGGTGGCGCATGCCGCGTTTAAGTCTGCCGAGGTCATTGGCTATCCCGAGTGCCGCATTAACCTGGCTCAGGCAGCACTCTATGTGTGCTTGGCGCCTAAATCCAACGCGTGTGAGGCTTCGATCGATGCGGCGCTGGCCGATATTCATTCTAGTGGGCTTCGCGAGGTGCCGAGTTATCTGCGCGATCGCCATCGCCCGGGCAGCGATGAATATGGTGTGTATAAGTATCCGCATGATTATCCCGAAGGCTGGGTCGACCAGCGCTATTTGCCCGAGGGGCTGGAGCGTGGCGCATTCTGGCAGCCTGCCGGCCGCGGTTGGGAAGAGTGGCGTGTGGAGCAAAGCGAGCGCGATCGTAGCGGCAACGCTCCTAAGTAGGTCATTGGCGCCTCGCGCATTCCCTTTGGGTAACTTTCCCCTTCTTTGGGGTACCATGAACAACGTCTGTATTTCGATTCCTTTGGGAGGCTTGTATGAGTCCCATTCAAATCGCCCTGCTGCTACTTGCCGTTACCGGCGTGTGGGCTGTTATCGAGCTCGCGCTCACGCTGCGCAAGACCCGCACTGTCGTCGACTCGCTCGACAAGACGGTGAGCGACCTCAACAACACACTCGCCGAGGCACAGCCTGTGGTGGCAAAGCTCGATGGCGCCGTAGACGAGCTTACGCCGGCACTTGCCCAGGTGGAGCCGCTGCTCAGGTCGAGCAAGACCGCGGTTGACGCCCTTACCTCCAATCTTGTAGAGGTCGAAGCCGTGGTTCGCGACATTTCCGAGGTCACGGGTAGCGTGGCCGAGGCAAGCAACGCCGTGTCGAGCGTGACCGACTCTGCGGCTGGTGCCGTGCAGAAGCTCTTCAATAAGGTGAAGGCTCCTGCAGCCGACTCCGATCGCAAGCTCGCCGCTGCTGCCGAGGCCGAGCAGCCTACCGAGCGCGTTCTGATTGGTGAGGCTGAGGATGAGGCCGCCGATGGTGCGGATGCGGCTCAGAAGCCCGCAGCCAAGCCTGCTCAGTATTACACCTATACGCCCGCCGAGACCTCCGAGGAGTCCTGCGATGAGTAGCGAAGCAACCTGCCCCATTACGCTGAGCGTTGCCGGCGATCCGCGTCTCGCGCGCTTGGTGCGCATGACGGCCGCCAACGTCGGCGCCCTGTGCTCTATGTCCGTCGATCGAATCGAGGACATCCGTATGGCTGCCGAGGAAGCCTTCATCTTTGGCTGCACGGCCGTTGATTCCGACGATATCTCGATTAAATTCGATGTCGACGAATCGCATGTGGGCATGACCTTTACCTTTGGCGATCAGGCGACTGTCGATGAGGATGACCAGGCTGCCGTATATGCCGAGCTCATTTTGGCGAGCGTGTGCGATTCCTACGAAAAGACTGCGGCGCCCCTAACGCTTTCCCTCGACCTCAAGGCGGATATCTAATATGACCGAACGTTCCCGAAGCGGCAAGACCGCTTGGGACAAGGAGAAAACCCGCGAGCTGTTTCGCCGTTATAAGGAGACCGGTGATCCGGATGCCCGCGAGCAGCTCGTCATGTCCCATATGAACCTGGTAAGGTTTCTTGCCAACAAATTTAAGAACCGCGGCGAGCCGCTCGATGACCTTTTGCAGGTCGGCTATCTGGGCTTGCTCAAGGCTATCGACCGTTTTGACCCCGAGCGCGGACTCGAGTTCACGACGTTTGCCACACCTACCATTCTGGGTGAGATTAAGCGTCACTTCCGCGACAAAGGCTGGAGTGTGCGCGTGCCCCGTCGCTTGCAGGAGCTCTCTGCCAAGGTCAATCAGGCTACCGACAAGCTCACTAACGAGCTTCAGCGTTCGCCCAAGGTTGAGGAAATCGCCGATTACCTGGGCGTGACCGTCGACGAGGTGCTCGAAGCCATGGAATCGTCCTCGGCCTATACCTCGGTGCCTATCGAGGCTCCCGGCGCGTCCGACTCCGACGATGCGCCTTCGATTCTCGATCGCTACGCCGACGACGACAACGAGCTCGACTTTACCGATGACCGCCTGGTAATCGAGGAAGCCATCCGCGATTTCTCGCCGCGCGAGCGCGAGGTGATCGAGCTGCGTTTTGTGAAGGGCATGACCCAGATCGAGATTGCCAAGAAACTGGGCATCTCGCAGGTGCAGGTCTCGCGCCTGCTGCGCCGTACCCTTAAGAAGATTCAAGATAAGATCGACCCCGACGGAGTGATGGTTCGTTCATGAGTGAGCACCCCCCAACAAACCGACCGCACGCTTCGCGATACCCGTATTCTGACGCTGCGCATTTGGGCGTCGTCGGCTGCATTGTCATCGCCGCCGTCATCTTTAACCTTATGGGCATCCTGGCACCGGTTATCGAGTTTTTGGCAGTCGGCTCCATCATCGCCTTTGTGATGTCGCCGATCACCAACTGGCTCGAGCACCATGGTGTGAATCGCGGCATCGGTTCGCTCATCGCGCTTATTGTGGTCGTTGCCGTGCTCGTCGGCGTCGTTTGCATCTTGTCGCCGATTCTCTTTGGTCAGATCATGGAAGTCCTGAGCCGCCTACCCGAGCAGCTTCGTGTTGCCGGTGGCGACCTCAATGAGATGATCTCGCATGCCAAGACGCTCAACAACACGCCGCTCAAGGAGTATCTGGACGATAACCTTTCTTCGCTCGTTACGGTGGCGTCCAAGTATGTCTCACAGATTGCCGCCGAGCTTGGCCGTGGTGTATTCCCCCTCATCACCAATACCGCGTCGCAGCTGTTTGTTATCTTTCTGGGCTTGGTGCTTGCCTATTGGTTGGCCTGCGACTATCCCCGCATGCACCACGAGGTCTGCACCATCATCGGTCAGGAAAAGGAGACCTCGTACCGTTTTATGGTCGCGATTCTTTCGCGCTCGGTCGGCGGCTACATGCGTGGCATGGTCGTAACGTCGATCTGCGGTGGCATCCTCGCCTTTATCGGCTTTACGATCATCGGGCATCCGTATGCGGCACTCATGGCCATCTTTACCGGCATCATGCACTTGGTCCCGGTTGTCGGTCCCTGGGTGAGCGCGGCGATCGCCACGGTGCTCGGCTTTATGTTCAGCCCGATGCTGGCGTTATGGACCTTGATCGTGACTATGGTGGCACAAAATGTCACCGACAACGTCATTTCGCCTAAGGTCATGCAGAGCTCGGTCCAGGTGCATCCCATCATGAGTCTGACGGCCCTCGTTATTGGTTCGGCACTCATGGGCCCCATCGGCATGGTCATCGCCATCCCGTTGTGCGCGGCCCTCAAGGGCATTTTCGTCTACTACTTTGAGAACGAGACCGGCCGCCAGCTCGTGGCGTACGACGGCGCCGTGTTTAAGGGAACGCCGTATCGCGATGCCGAGGGCAACCCGGTCGCCGCCTATGACGCGCTTGGAGACGATACGTTCATCTATGAGTCCGAGCTCATCGGCAACGAGACTGCGCCGGAGGCTAAGGCTATGCCCAAACCAGAACTCGATAATCCCTGGATTAAGCTGTCGGGTCTTCAGCCCGACGCGACAGGCTTTTTCAAGAACCCCTTCGCCAAGGATGACGATTCCAATACGGACGACGACACCAAAACCGGCATCGACGGCTCCATGGACGATTCGGATTCCAAATAGGTCCCGTTAGCGTTTCTTGATGTTGTAAAAGACAAGAAACACGAGCAAAGCGATTGATAAGGGGCCGGCTACATAGAAATAGAGAACGTCAATTGCGCGTAGAGTGCAATAAGCGTTGTCGCCGGACGTCACTGCATACAGTACGTAGCCAAATGCTGGTTGGTTTGCGTACCATTGGGAGAAGGCCAAGAGCGCTAAAAGTGCCACTACCAGAAGTGCATTCAGGACAAATCGTTTGCTTTTCATCGATCGCTCCTTCCGGATGGTTCTTATATAGCATTTTACCAAACCCATTTTTTTCAAAGGATTGCTTAGTCCTAAATAACATGCACTTTCGCTGGAGGGTCGCTGTTTGGCGGCCCTCTTTTTTGCACAGGCGCGGTGGGATGGTAATATCGTTACGTTTGAACTGTTTCGATATGAAACCGAGGAGATTCCCTCTATGAGTGCTGACTACCCGTCAATGACTACGGCCGAGATTCGCTCCAAGTTCCTCAACTTCTTTGAGGAGCGCGGTCTTAAGCTCTATCCTTCTTCGTCCCTCGTCCCCGACGATCCTTCGCTGCTGCTTGCCAACGCCGGCATGAACCAGTTTAAGGAGTACTACCAGGGCAAGAAGACCATGAAGGAGATCGGCGCGATCTCCTGCCAGAAGTGCGTCCGCACCAACGACATCGACTGCATCGGCGAGGACGGCCGTCACCTGTCCTTCTTCGAGATGCTCGGCGACTTCTCCTTTGGCGGCGTCTCCAAGCAGCAGGCCTGCGCTTGGGCCTTTGAGCTCATCACCAAGGAGTTCAAGCTGCCGCTCGACCGCCTGTACTTCACCGTCTTTACCGAGGACGATGAGACCCACGACGTGTGGCGCTCCCTGGGCGTTGCCGAGGACCACATCTCGCGTCTGGGCGAGGACGACAACTTCTGGGCCGCTGGCCCCACCGGCCCCTGTGGTCCGTGCTCCGAGATCTACTTTGACATGGGCGAGGAGGTCGGTTGCGGCAGCCCCGACTGCAAGCCCGGCTGCGACTGCGACCGCTTCCTTGAGTTCTGGAACCTCGTGTTTACCCAGTACGACCGCCAAGAGGACGGCTCCATGCCGGAGCTGCCGCACCGCAACCTCGATACGGGCATGGGTCTGGAGCGCATGGCCGCTATCATGCAGCACAAGACCGCTAACTACGACGGCGATCTGATGCAGCACCTCATTAAGCTCGGCGAGGAGATCAGCGGCAAGACCTATGACGCCGACGATTACTCCGGCGCCAGCCGCTCCCTGCGCATCATCGCCGACCACTCCCGTGCCGTCGACTTTATGATCTCGGACGGCATCCTTCCCGGTAACGAGGGCCGCGAGTACGTCCTTCGCCGCCTGCTCCGCCGTGCCGTGTTCCACGGCCGCCTGCTGGGCATCGAGGGCGCCTTCCTGACCAAGTTTATCGACGAGGTCAACGCTCAGATGGGAGAGGCCTATCCCGAGCTGCTCAAGAACGTCGCGCTCGTTAAGGGCATCGTCGCCTCCGAGGAGGAGCGTTTCTCCACGACGCTCGACAACGGCCGCGTGTACCTGGACGAGGCCCTGGCCGCGCTCGCCGACGGCGCCGTCCTTCCGGGCGATGTCGCCTTTAAGCTGCACGACACCTTTGGTTCCCCCATTGACCTGACTGTCGAGATCGCCGGCGCCGCTGGCCATGACGTCGACATGGACGGCTTCACCGCCTGCATGGAGAATCAGAAGGCCCGCGCCCGCGCCAACGCCAAGGGCGACGCTTGGGGTAGCTTCAACGACGTGTGGGTCGAGCTTTCCGACAAGGTTGCCGCGACCGAGTTCGACGGCTATGACAACGACGTCATCGAGGGCGCCAAGGTTGTCGCCATCGTTCGCAACGGCGAGTCCGTCGAGTCCGCTGCCGCCGGCGAGGACGTTGAGGTCGTGCTCGACCGCACCCCGTTCTACGCCGAGATGGGCGGCCAGCAGGGCGACGCCGGCAAGCTTTCCGCCGAGGGCGTTGCGCTGACTGTTGCCGACACCAAAAACCACAACGGCCTGTATGCCCATGTCGCGCACGTTGCCGAGGGCACGCTGACCGTCGGTGCCACCGTGACCGCCGCGCTCGACGCCGAGCGCCGTGGTTTCCTGCGCCGCAACCACACCGCCACCCACCTGCTCGACGCCGCCCTTAAGCAGGTCCTGGGCGAGCATGTCTCCCAGGCCGGCTCGCTGGTGACGCCCGAGCACCTGCGCTTTGACTTCACGCACTTCGAGGCCCTGTCTTCCGAGCAGCTCAAGGCTGTCGAGGACCTGGTCAACCAGCAGATCTTCGCTTCCAAGCCGGTCGTGACCCGTGTTATGGGCATCGCCGAGGCCAAGGCCGCCGGTGCTGTCGCTCTCTTTGGCGAGAAGTACGGCGACGTCGTCCGCGTCGTCTCCGTAGGCGCCGAGGACCAGCCGTTCTCCCGCGAGCTCTGCGGTGGCACGCATGCCGCCAACACCGCCGAGATCGGTCTGTTCAAGATCATCTCCGAGTCCTCCACGGGCTCGAATGTCCGCCGTATCGAGGCCGTGACCTCCAAGGGCGCTCTTGATTACATGGCCGACCGCCTGGCGCTCGTTGATGCCGCTGCCGCTGCGCTTAAGTGCCGCGTCGACGAGGTTCCCGCCCGCGTGGAGAACCTGCAGGCCGAGCTGCGCGAGACGTCCAACAAGCTCAAGAAGGCGCTCACCGGTGGCTCCTCCGATGCGATCTCCAGCGCCATCGACGGCGCTGTCGAGCTGAACGGCTACAAGCTCGTTGTCGCTGAGCTTCAGGGTCTCGAGGCCGCCGACCTGCGCAACGTTTGGGATACCGTGCACCAGAAGGTCGCCGGCCCCGTCGCCTGCGTTGTTGCCAGCGTGACCGAGAAGGGCACCCCGGCCCTGCTCGCCGCCGGCTCCGATGACGCCGTGAAGGCCGGTTTCCACGCCGGCAACGTGATCAAGCAGATTGCGGGCCTGGTCGACGGTCGCGGTGGCGGTCGTCCCAACATGGCCCAGGCCGGTGGCAAGAACGCCGCCGGTATCGCCGATGCCCTCGCGGCCGCCAAGACCGCGCTCGGCGCCTAAGAACCTAAGTAGTCGCTGTGGTCGCGCTCGCACTGGACATAGGGGAGACCAGGATTGGCATCGCCGTCTCGAGCCGTGATGGCAAGATGGCGATGCCTGTCAAGGTGCTTCCGGCTGCCGAGGTCACTGGCATGGCAAAGACGTTCCGTTACCTGGTCGAGGACTATGAGCCCGATATCCTGGTAAGCGGACGTCCCTTGACCATGGCCGGTGAGCCCGGCCCCCAAGCCGAGCGCGTCGCCGCCGTGGCCCAAAAGATTGCCGACGAGCTCGAACTTCCGCTGGAGTTTGAGGACGAGCGTCTGTCCTCGCAGGAGGCCAAGCGAATTCTGCGAGAGCAGGGGCTCAACGAAAAGCAGATGAGGGGCAAGATTGACATGATCGCCGCCAGCCTGTTCTTGCAGACATGGCTCGATCGTAAAAACGAGGAGGTTCAGCATGCCTAGCGCTTCCGATCCGCGCCAGCAGAATCGTACGCGGCAGCCCGTGCCGCGTCCTGCTCAGCCTGGCCAGCGCCCGGCGCAGCCGACGCAGCGTTCGGCTCAGCCTACTCAGCGTGTTGCTCAACAGTCCGCCGTTCGTCCCGCGCAACCCGCTGGCGGCGCTCGTTTTAAGCAGCAGGCTCCTGCCCAGCGCACGCAGGGCCAGGCCCGGCAATCACGCCCCCACACACATCATGCTCATGGCTCGCACGGCGTTGCTCCGGCCACGCGCTCGAGCTATAACTCGCACGCCCGCCGTGGTGCCCAAAAGAAAAGCTCCCCGGTGCCTATGATTATCGGTGGCGTCGTCGCCGTGCTTGCGCTTGTCGCGATCGTTTTCTTTGTCGTGCCAGCCGTCAAGGGCTTCTTTGCTGGCGAGGATGCGAACGTCGCTGCTGGCCAGCAAGTTACTATCACGATTCCCGATGGTGCCTCGGGTGACACCATCGCTTCGATTCTCTCCGAGAACCATATCGTCGAAAATCCCAAGGATTATTACGCTGCGGTCAAAAAGCTCAACGCCGACATGTCGCTCAAGCCGGGTAAGTATTCGTTTACCACGCTTATGGATGCCACGAAGGTCGTCCAGCAGCTTATGGAAGGTCCCAACGCCGGCTCCGATGCGCTCACGATTCCTGAGGGCCTGACGGTCGATCAGGTTGCCGACCGCGTGGCCAAGGCGTACGACAGCATTTCTAAGGAAGACTTCCTTAACCAGGCTAAGGCGAGCAATTATGTGAATGATTACGCCTTCCTTAAGGGCGCTGCAAACGATTCGCTCGAGGGCTTTCTATTCCCCAAGACCTATTCGTTGGGCAAGGACCCGTCTGCCGACGATGTGATTCTCGCCATGCTCGACCAGTTCAACGCCGAGTATAAGTCGCTTGACTTTGCCAGCTGCGAGGCAAAAATCAAGGAGCGCTACGGCGTGGAGATGTCCGATTACGACATCGTTAACCTTGCCTCGATCGTCGAGCGCGAGGGCCTTAACGCCGACCAGCGCGCGCACGTGGCATCGGTTTTCTATAACCGTCTGGCGGGTAAGCTCGATGGTCTGCGTTACCTCAACAGCGATGCGACCATGATGTATGTCACCGGCGGCGAGGTTACCGCCGATGACCTGCAGAGCGATAGCCCGTATAACACCTATAAGCACGAGGGCCTGCCGCCCACTCCCATCTGCTCTCCGTCGCTCGAGGCGCTCAAGGCTACCCTTGAGCCGACCGACTCCGATGACCTGTATTTCTACATTACGCAGGACGAGGAGTATTTCTCGAAGACCTACGAAGAGCACCAACAGTCTTGGAATTGATCATGAGGATTTTTAGCCCCAAACGATATGTTGCCTCGGTCGACCGCATCGACCTCGATACCCTCTGGGCCGACGGCAAGCGCGCCATTCTGCTCGATCGCGACAACACCCTGGTGCCGCGTGATACCGAGCAGGTACCTGCCGCGGTCTCCGCTTGGCTCGAGGCCGCCCATGCCAAGGGCTTTAAGCTGTGCATGGTGTCCAACAACTGGCATCGCGACCAGGTCATGGCGTCGGCGCGCGAGCTGGGGCTCGAGGCCATTAGCCATGCCATGAAGCCGGCGCCATTTGCCCTCAAAGCGGGTCTTAAACGTCTGGGCGCCACGGCCGACGAGGCCGTGCTGATCGGGGATCAGCTTTACACGGACGTGTGGAGCGGTAACTTTGCCGGTGTTGACACTATTCTGGTCAAGCCGCAGGCAACCCAGGACCTGTGGTACACGCAGATCTTCCGTATCTTTGAGCGCCGGGCCCTGCGCGACCTTCCCTGCGAGGAATAGGTTTCGCCATGTCTCAGCACATCAAACACGGCTGCGACCATATCTTCTTTATCGGCTTTTTGGGCGCGGGCAAGTCGACGCTTGCGCGCAACGTGGGCACTATGTTCAAGCGTCGATTCATCGATACCGATCGTTTGGTTGTGCGTCGTTGCGGCAAGTCGGTGACCGAGATTTTTGAGACCGAGGGCGAGGATCGTTTTCGCGAGCTCGAGACCTCGGCACTCCGTTCGCTTCAAAGCGAGCGCAGTCTGCTGGTATCGTGCGGGGGCGGCATCGTCGAGACGCCGGTTAACATTGAACTGATGCACGAGATGGGTACCTGTGTGTACCTCGAAGGCGACTTTGAGGACTCGTTGCGCCAGATTCGCCGCTCCGATACCCGGCCTGATTTCCGCTCGCCCGAGCACGCCGCGCGCCTGTTTGAGCATCGCCGTCCGCTGTATCGCCAAGCCGCCGATATTACCCTTGATATTCGCAACAAGTCCTTCGAGGACGTTTCCTACCTTTGTGCCGAGAAGCTTTTGGAGCGTGGACTGCTATGATTCGCCGTCAACTTATCAATTTCCAAAACCGCAGTGTCGATGTCCGCGTCGGATTGGGCGCGTTCGAGGAGCTGTCGCGCATGTTTGCCTCGGCTGTGGGCAAGCCTAAGCGCGCGATGGTTGTTTGGAACGACGCCACATCCGAGCGTTTTGGCGAGGTCGTCGAGCATGCGCTGGTCGACGCCGGTTTTGCCGTGTCGCTGCTCGCCCTCGAGGTTTCTCCTGCCGGCGCTATGCTGGCCGATGCCGATACCGTCTTTGGCGCCCTGTCGGCTAACGGTATTACCTGCGACGATCTTGTTGTCGCTGTTGGTGACACGGCGACCTGTTCGGTCGTTTGCTGGTGTGCCAATCAGTGGTGCGGTCGCACCGAGTGCGCCTTGCTGCCGACGACGCTCGACGCCATGCTCACGGTTGCGACGACCATGAAGCCGCTCGTCGCCTCGTCGGCGAATGCACTTCCCGCTATCGCGTTCCGTCCCGAGCCAGGCTTGGTCGTGTGTGACCTCGACCTTGTTCGCGAGGCGGACCCTGAGGACCTCAAGCTCGGCTATGCGGTACTTGTTGGCACCATGCTTTCGAGCAGCAAGTCCCGCTGGAATCAGTTTACTGAGACCGTCCCCGAGATTCTCGCGGGTGAGGAGGTCGCGCTTGTCAATGCCATTCAGTGGTCTCAGACTGCCCGCAAGGACGTACTGATGGCCACGAACCCGAGCGCCCGCCATGCGCTCGATTTTGGCAAGACGGGGGAGCGTACCCTGCGCGCCTGCTTGGGCGATGCCGCTTCGCAGGTCCCTGCCTACCAGCTGTTGTCCGAGGGCATGCGCTTTGAGGCGCGCCTAGCACATGACGCCTGCGACTTCGATATCGATTACGTCTTTGAGGTCGATGACTGCCTGGAGGACTTTGGTATCGAGGAGCTTGCCTTCGATCTGGAGCCTGCCGCATATATCGAGGAGTTCCGCAGGCAGCAGTTTGTCCGCTCGAACCGCAGTATGTTGCCGCTGCCCGCGGCACTCGGCGCCATTCGTCTAACGAGCGTTGAGGACGAGGTTCTTGAGCGTCATGCTCACGCCTACTTGGCTTCTCGCAAAGAACTTCTCTAAGATTTATTGACATCCATCGTCTTTCGTATCATGTTGAGGGGCGGGTTTTCAATCGGTTACGGATCGCATGCGATTCCGTCGTTCGGTTGAGACCCGTCCCGCACTTTTTGAGACAATAAGAAAGGAATCTGCATGTCTGAGTTTGCTGCCGGTCCTGCCGGTCGTATCGAGCGTGTCCGTACCCTGATGGCTGAGCGCGGCTACGACGCTATCGTCGTGCGCGACGAGGCCAATCTTCGTTGGCTCACGGGCGTGAAGGGCGTCTTCGACTACACCTTCGAGTTCCCGCACGCGGCGTTTATTACGGCTGACCAGTGCCTGTTCCATACCGACTCGCGCTACCTCAACAGCTTTGAGGAGAACACGCCCGCCGGCAGCCCCTGGGTCTACGACATGGACGAGGGCACCATCCCCGGTTGGGTCGCCGGCAAGATCGCGGCCAACAAGTGCCGCGTCTGCGCTGTCGAGGACGACATGCAGATCAACTTCTACCAGGGTATTCAGCGTGGACTGGAGGACCGTTCCGTTGCCTGCATGTTGCCGCTGATGCATGACGACATTCGCAAGATGCGCGCCATCAAGGACGCCGAGGAGATCGAGCTCATGCGCCATGCGCAGTCGATCACCGACGCCGCCTTCCAGCATATGCTCGGCTTTATTAAGCCCGGTATGACCGAGAAGCAGGTTCGCAACGAGCTCGAGAACTTTATGTTCGCCAACGGTGCCGACAGCCTGGCCTTCGGCTCCATCGTGGCGAGCGGTCCCAACACCGCCAACCCGCACGCCGTGCCGAGTGACCGCGTGATCGAGAAGGGCGACTTCGTCCTCATGGATTACGGTGCGGGCTACTGCGATTATCGTTCCGACATGACGCGCACCGTCGTGATGGGCGAGCCTACCCAGGAGCAGCTCGACCTGTACGCGCTCGTGCGCCGCACCCACGAGGAGTGTGTCGCCGCCATCCATCCGGGCGTCGAGGGCAACGACATTTTCAAGCTTTCCAAGAAGATCATCGGTGATGCCGGCTATGGCGATTACTACAACCATGGCCTGGGTCACGGTGTGGGCATCGACATCCACGAGCTGCCCAACTTTAACCGCAGCAAGAATATCATCGAGGTCGGCTCGGTTGTCACCATGGAGCCCGGCGTGTACTTGCCCGGTGTGGGCGGCGTGCGCCTGGAGGACTACGGCGTGGTCACCGAGAACGGCTACGAGCCCTTCACCAAGACCCCGCACGACCTGCACGTCATCGACTGCTAGCCCATTTCGATAGATTTTTGGGGCGGGGCGTCCGGTTCGATTCGGACGCCCCGCGTTCTCTTTTTATGCGCTCGCTGCAGGCGAGCTCTGCAAGTGTATAATTTCGGTCGTATGTAATTTGGACGCTTGTGCGTTCTGCCCATAACAAGAAAGGTCGCTATGCCTACCATTTCTACCGCCGACTTCAAGAACGGCCTCGGTCTCCGCATTAAGGACAAGGTCTACACCATCGTCGAGTTCCAGCATGTCAAGCCGGGCAAGGGCGGCGCGTTCGTGCGCTACAAGACCCGCGACATCAAGAGCGGCCGCGTCGTCGAGAACACCTGCAACGCCGGCACCAAGTTCGAGAGCGTTATGCTCACCACCCGTGAGTTCCAGTACCTCTACAACGATGGTGCCGACTACATCTTCATGGACAATGAGACCTATGAGCAGGTTCCCGTTCCCGAGGACATGGTGGGCGAGAACTCCAAGTGGCTGTGTGAGAACGACATCTGCCAGCTGCTCTTTGCCGACGATGAGCTCATGGGCGTGACCCCGCCGATGTTCATCGAGACCACCATCGTCCAGACCGACCCGGGCTTTAAGGGCGACACCGTCCAGGGTTCCACCAAGCCGGCCACGATCGACACCGGCGCTGTCATCCAGGTCCCCATGTACCTCAACGAGGGCGAGGTCATCAAGGTTGACACCCGCGACGGCAAGTTCGTCTCCCGCGTCTAGCAACCAACTCTTCTAGGAGGACTCATGCCCCAGGAAATCAAGATTGACGGCATCGGCATTTCGCCCGATGTTCTGACCGCCATCGTCTCGCGCGCCGTGTCGGATGTCGAGGGCATCGCCTCCGTTGGCGTCAAGGACCTTGCCACCAACCTTGTCTCCATGATGCTCTCGTCCAAGGCCCCGGCTTCCGAGCCGGCGGTCGAGGCCGAGGTTGTCAGCGACAAGCTCGCACTCACCGTGCGTGTCGTGGTGTTCTTTGGCTATCCGTTCAAGAAACTCGCCGAGGCCGTTCGCGCCGCCGTGGTCGCCGCCATCGATGCCCAGGTGGGCGTTGAGGTCGAACGCGTTGACGTTTGCATCGACGGCCTCGTTTTCCCCAAGGAGTAACCTTTGAGCCTTAAGGTTTATCGCGGGCGCACGCTTGCCCGCAGTCAGGCGCTGCAGCTGCTGTTCCAGGCCGAGGCCACGGACAGCCCGCTCGAGCGCGTCCTCGAGGGCGATTTCCTGATCTCGAAGGGTCCCCTCGACCCCTATGCGCTGGAGCTTTGCCGCGGTGCCTACGAGCACATCGATCGCATCGATTGTGCCCTGCGCGCCGTCGCTAAGAACTGGGATCTTATGCGCATGCCCGGTGCCGACCGCAACCTTCTGCGTATCGCCGTCTACGAGATGCGCTTCCTCACCGACGAGGAGGTCTCGGACGCTATCGTGATCAACGAGGCAGTCGAGATTGCCAAGGCTTATGGTACCGACCAGTCCGCGTCGTTTGTCAACGGCGTGCTGGGCAAGATCGCTCGCAGTGAGGAGCTGCCGGGCGAGGACCTGTACCAAGAGCTGCTGGCCGAGGATCGCGCTCGCGAGGAGGCACAGGCTGCCGAGGCGGCCGCCAAGGTCGCTGCCGCTCAGGCTGCCGCCGGTGTACTTGCTGAGGATGCGGACGCTGCTGAGGCCGTCGAGGCCGACTCCATCGAGGAGTAGCCATGCCAGAGGGTTCCGTCCGCAACTTCGATGAGATCTCGGATCGCCTGGACCAGATTATCGCCACCGTTCGCTCCAAGGATACGTCCTTGGAGCGTTCGCTCGATTTGTTTGACGAGGCGATTGAGCTGGGCTCCCGTGCGGTCGATATGGTCGACAAGTTTGAGCTGACGCCGCGTGAGGCCGACAAGCTCGAGCAGGAATACGATGAGGATGCGGCAAACGAGTCCCAAGATAGACAGGCTGCATCTCCGGATACGAATGGTTGATGGCATTCATGAAACGCGTGCGTCTCGATGACGAACTGATTTCACAGGGCATCTGCGCCGATCGCGCGGATGCCCTTCGCACTCTTATGGCCGGCTTGGTTTCGAGTGGCGGTGAGCGTTTGACCTCCCCGGGGCTCAAGGTGACGCCGGGCCTGCCACTGCACGTTAAGGGGCACATCCCGTATGTTGGGCGCGGCGGGCTCAAGCTCGAGGGCGCGCTCGATGCGTTTGGGATCGATCCGACGGACCTTGCTTGCCTCGATGTGGGATGCTCCACGGGCGGCTTTACCGATTGCCTGCTCAAGCGCGGCGCCGCCACGGTCGTTTCGGTCGACGTGGGCCGTGCTCAGTTCGATTGG
The DNA here is from genome assembly GCA_048478035.1 of Collinsella aerofaciens. Classification (GTDB taxonomy): domain Bacteria; phylum Actinomycetota; class Coriobacteriia; order Coriobacteriales; family Coriobacteriaceae; genus Collinsella; species Collinsella aerofaciens_CN. Next base: position 25,422 of record DBGBCW010000010.1, read on the forward strand.
TCGCTTCGTCAGGACGATCGCGTGACGCTCCACGAGCGCACGAATGTGACGCAGCTGCCCGAGCTCGGCTACGGCGGCGCTATCGATCTGGCCGTGTGCGATGTGTCGTTTACAAGTATCGCGAATATCATCGACGCCGTGCTGGCGTGTCTGAAGCCTTCGGGTTCGTTTTGCACGCTCGTAAAGCCGCAGTTTGAGGCGCCGGCTGCGCTGGTGGGCGAGGGCGGCATCGTTACCGACCCCGTCGTCCGCCGCGATACGCTTGTGGCGGCGATTGAACTCTTTGCCGCTAAGGGCCTGTTCCCGGTCGACGTGTGCGTATCGCCTATCCATGGTGCCAAGGGCAACGTCGAGTTTTTCCTGTACGGCACGAGGTTTGCCCCCGGGGAGCGCGCCGACGATGAGCTGCAATCCCAGGTATCGGTTTTGAGCGAGAAAGCTGCAACGCTATGAAGGTCTTTCTGGTTCCCAATTACTACAAGCAAGAGGCAGTCGAGAGCGGCCTGATGCTCGAGCTTTGGCTTTCGCGCCAGGGCTACGAGGTTGCATGGGCTGCCGACCAGCGTTCCAAGATCCAGAGCACGCCCGATGTTGACGATGCCGACCTGGTCATTACGCTCGGCGGCGACGGCACACTGCTGCGCGCCGCCCGCATTCTCAACTACCGCGAGATTCCCATTTTGGGTCTTTCCTATGGCCACCTGGGCTTTTTGACGGCGGCCAGTCCCGAGGAACGCGATATTTTGCAGGTTGTGAACGATGCCCTGTCCGGTGAGCTCCACGTGAGCCGCCGCGCCACCATCGCCGCGGATATCGTCTCGGTGCGCGATGATGGCACGAAGGACGTCGTGCGCACGTTTGCCCTCAACGATATGGCGCTTACGCGCGGACCCCTGTCCGATATGGTCGAGTTTGACATCACGGTGTCCGGCCATCATATCGATCGCCTGCGCGGTGACGGTGTCGTTGTTTCGACGGCGACTGGCTCCACCGGCTACGCGCTTTCCGCCGGTGGCCCTATCGTCAGCCCTGATTACACGGGCATGGTATGCGTGCCGATTGCTCCGCATACCATTCAGGCTCGCGCCTTCTTGACCTCGCCGAGCGATGTCGTCGAAATCTTTATGTCCGATGATCGCCCGAGCGTGCCTGCCATCGCTATCGACGGACAGTTTATTACCTGCGACGGCACGGTCGAGAGCGTGGCCGTGCGTCGCGGTCCCGGTGATGTGCTGCTGCTGGATTACGGCCCCGAGAGCTTCTATAACTCGGTGAGCCGCGTGTTCTATGGAGTGCGTCATGATCGATGAGCTGCAGGTTTCCAACATTGCACTCATTCGCGAGGCGACGTTGGTGCCGAGTGCCGGCTTGACCGTCCTGACCGGTGAGACCGGTGCTGGCAAGACCGCGCTGCTTTCGGCGCTCAAGCTTATTTTGGGCGAGCGCGCCGATTCGTCGACGGTTCGCGAGGGCGAGGCGCTTGCCAGCGTCGAGGCGCGCCTGTTCGACGGCCCGCACGACACGGATGGCTTCACCGTGCAGCGCAGCCTTTCTGCCGAGGGCCGCAGCCGCGTAAAAATTGACGGCCGCATTGCCAGCGTGCGCGAGCTTTCGGAGTGCGTCGGCGTGATGATGGATCTATGTGGCCAGCATGAACATCAGCGCCTGCTCGACCCGGCGCACCATGTTGCCATGGTCGATGCTTGGACTGGGCGCGCGGCGCTTGAGGCGCTCGAGAAGTATCGCACCTGCTTTAAGGCTTCGCGTGCCGCCGCCAAGGAGCTTCGCCGTGTGGAGGAAGCCTCGCGTGCGCAGGGGAGTCGCGTCGAGGAAGCGCGTTTTGCCCTCGAGCGTATCGCCGAGGTCGACCCCAAGCCAGGCGAGTACGAGGAACTCGAGGAGCTGCTGCCTCGCTCGGAGCATGCCGAGGTTTTGGTGGCGACGGCAAACGAGGCCCATGCATCGCTTGCTGCCGAAGGGGGAGCGCTCGATGCCGTGAATGGCGCCGTGGCCGAGCTTTCACGCATGGCTGCCGTCGATCGCAAGCTGGGCGACATTGCCGATGCGCTTTCGGATGCCTGTATCTCGCTTGAGGATTGTGCCAACGAGCTTCGTGCCTATCGCGATGGCGTTGCGTTTGACCCTCGTGAGCTCGCTCGCATGCGCGAGCGCTATTCCGATCTTAGGGGCCTGCTGCGTCAGTGGGGGCCCACTATGGATGATGTCTTTGCCATGCGTGATCGCTCGCAAGAGCTGTTGTCCCTAGTCGATGATGGTGATGAGCAGATTAAGAAGGCTCGCGAGGCACTCGGGAACGCTGAGCACGATCTTTTTGCTGCCGCCAAGGTGCTTAAGCGCGCGCGGAACACCGCTGCCCCGCGCTTTTGTCACGAGGTTGGCCGTCAGATGGCGCGCCTGGAGATGGACGGCGCCGAGCTCGTCTGGGAGTCGCGCGATCTTCCGCGTGCCGAATGGACGCCGGCAGGCCCTTCGAGCTACGAGCTGCTATATCGCAGTGGCGCCGGCTTGACACCTCGTCCATTGCGCCGCATCGCCTCGGGCGGCGAGCTGAGCCGCGTGATGCTGGCGAGTAAGGTTGTCCTCGGTAATGCGGACGGCGTGGATACGCTGGTGTTCGACGAGGTCGATGCCGGTGTCGGCGGCTCCACCGCCCGTGCTCTTGCTGGCGTGCTGGCCGATCTTGCCGCCACGCATCAGGTCATCGTCGTAACGCACCTGGCACAGGTTGCGGTCATGGCCGACAAACACTACGTGGTGAGCAAGGAGCCCGGCGACGTTCCCCAAACCCATCTGGACGAGGTGACTGGCGCTGCCCGTACCGCCGAGATCGCCCGAATGCTGAGCGGCGATCAGTCGGAGGCAAGCCTAGCGCACGCCAGGCAGATGCTGGAAGAAGCGCGTGCTTAGGCCGAACCGCCACATGTATTTTCGACCCGGCCGCCACGAAACCGGCCCATCTACTACGTTTAATAGGCTATCGGCTACCACGCCAAGAATTGCAAAAAGAAAACCGCAGGTAGAACGCCTGCGGTTTTTTCTATTTTCGGCATGTGGTTGGGCCATACGGATAAAACGTAGTAGATAGGCCGGTTTCGCGGCGAATGGCGTTTGCCGGCTCCCCAAAATGTCTACTCCACGACCTTATCCGGCTGGATGAGCTCCTCGTAGTAGCTGATATGCTCGCGGGCGTCCTCAATTTCGGGCAACAGGAAGTTGTAGATGACCTCGATGATCATCGTTGCGCTCATCTTGGAGAACGCGAAGTCGCCCGTTGTCAGCAGCGCCTCGTGATTGACGGTATTAAAGGTGTAGTCGGCTAGGCGCGCAAGCGGAGACTTGCTGTCGCTGCTGATGACGACCACGGTGGCACCGCAGTCGCGAGCCGCTTTTGCCATGCGATTCAAACGGAGCGACTTGCCGGAGTTCGAGATCAGCACGATAACGTCGCCGGGGCGTAACGTGAGCGCAAAGCCGATTGATGTCTCGCTGATGGTGCTCGCCATACAGCGCAGGCCCAGCTGCGAAAACTTAAATGTCGCATCGAGCGCGACCGCGTTCGTATTGCCCACGGCGGCGAATTCAATAACGCCGGCATTCTTAAGCGCGTGCACAACTGCGGCCAACGTGTCGTGATCAATGCCGTCGATGGTCGCATTAAGCTCACTCACCTTGGCGGCGAGGATATTTTTTAGGCTCTGCTCCATGTTGTCGAGCGAGACCTCGTCGGTCAGGCCCTCGTTGCGCTGACTCTCCAAGTCGCGAGCCAACGAAAACTGAAAGCTGCGGAAGCTGCCAAAGCCCAGCTTGCGGCAAAAGCGCGAAACCGTCGCCTCGGACGTGGCAGCGGCGCGCGAGAGCTGGGCGGCCGTCAGGCGCGGCGCCTCGGACTGGTGCTCCAATATATAGTCGACAATGCGCTGCTCGGAATCGCTGTACCCTTTGTGTGTGCTAATAAGGGAGAGCGCGCTCTTGCTGCTATCGGTCATGGATGTCTCCTGGTTGGCATGGAAAATCGGACTTGTTTTTCAATGCCATAGTATACGGGCATTTTTAATTACAAGATACACCTTGCCGTTTCAAGTGTTGATGGTAAACTTTCACTTACCGTTTACGATTATGAAAGAACCTTTCACCGGAGAATTGCGCCTTGTCTCTTCTCACGCGGACGGTAGGTTGGTATCTTTCAAGTGTGGAAAAACGCGCATTGAAGCGCGTGTAGGGGAGCGCCTGCGGGCGCAAAACTTAAAAAGGAGGGACACATGGCTAAGTTTGACATCATCGCCGCGACCGGTTGCCCGACCGGCATTGCGCACACCTTCATGGCGAAGGAGGCGCTGGAGAAGGCAGCTGCCGAGCGAGGTCTGACCATTAAGGTCGAGACTCATGGCCAGGTCGGTGTCGAGAACGAGCTCACCAAGAGCGAGATCGCCGGTGCCAAGGCCGTCGTCGTCGCAGCCGATAAGGATGTCCAGGCTGAGCGTTTCGCCGGTAAGCCCATGGTTTCCGTCGGTGTTTCCAAGGCCCTGTCCGTCGAGGCCGCCGGAAAGCTGATCGACCGCGCGCTCGCCGCCAAGGGCGACGACACGGTTGCCGCTGCCGCCGATGTCGAGGACGAGGTCGAGGAGAAGGAGTCCATCGGTCACGTCATCTACAAGCACCTCATGAACGGCGTCAGCCACATGCTGGTCTTCGTCGTTGCCGGTGGTGTTCTGACCGCCATTTCGTTCCTGTGGGGCATCACGTCATTTGATTCAACGGCTGCCGACTACAACAGCTTTGCCGCGATGCTCAAGATTATCGGCGGTATCGCCATGAACCTCATGGTTCCGGTGCTCTCCGCCTACATCGCCGAGTCTATCGGCAAGCGCCCGGCGCTCGTCCCCGGTTTCGTCGCCGGTATGATTGCCATCCAGGGCTTGCCCGTTAACGCCGATACCGGCATGATCGACGCTGGAGGCTCTGGTGTGGGCTTTGGCTTCCTGGGCGGCATCGTCGGCGGCTTCCTCGCCGGCTATGTCATTTTGCTGCTCGAGAAGGTTTTCTCTAAAATTCCCGCGAGCCTTAATGGCCTGAAGGCAATCTTCCTGTATCCGCTGTGCTCTACCGCCATCGTCGGCCTGGTCATGCTCGGTATTTCCGGCCCCATGGCTGCCATTAACCAGGGCATGATGGATTTCCTGCAGAGCCTCGGTAACTCCGGTCCGGTGATCCTTGGCCTGGCCATCGGCTGCATGTGCGCATTTGACATGGGCGGCCCGGTCAACAAGGCTGCTTACGCTACTGGCACCTTCCTGCTCGGTACCGCTCTCGAAGCTGGCGTCGGCACCGAGACCTACAACTTCGGCACCAACTTCATGGCTGCCGTCTCCGCCGCTTGCATCGTTCCGCCGCTGATCACCACCTTCGCCGTCGTTGTCGGCAAGAAGTACTTCAGCCAGGAGGATCATGACGCCGGTATCGTCAACCTTATCCTTGGTTGCACCCACATCACCGAGGGCGCCATTCCGTTCATGACCAAGAACATCTGGCCTGTCATGCCTATCATGATGGTCGGTTCTTCCATCGCTTCCATCTTGACCATCTTCTTCAACGTTCACGATCCGGCGCCTCACGGCGGCTTCCTGGTCCTGCCCGTTGTCGAGAACGGCCCGCAGTGGGTCCTCGCGATCCTCATCGGCGCCGTGGTCGGTGGCATCCTGTTCGTGGCCTTCAAGAAGTACGACTTCGAGAAGAACCAGAAGCCCGCTCCTGCAGTCAAGCCGGCTGAGGCCCCTAAGGCCGCTGCTGTCGAGGCCCCCAAGGCCGAGGCTTCCGACTTCGTGAAGGTCGAGAACGTCTTTGTCGCCGAGGACTTCGCTTCTCGTGACGAGGCTCTGAGCTTTGTCTCCAACCAGGCCGTTAAGGCCGGTATCGCCGGCGATGCCGACGCCGTGATGAACGCCTTCCTGGCCCGCGAGGCCGAGGGCACCACGGGCATGATGGAGGGCTTCGCCATTCCGCATGCCAAGTCCGACGCCATTACCGAGGCTGCTGTCATCGTCGTCAAGGACGACTCTGGCGTGACCGGTTGGGACACCATGGACGGCGCTCCCGTCAACGTTGCCATTGCCCTGCTCATCCCGGGCGCTCAGGCTGGAACCACGCACCTCAAGATCCTGTCCAAGGTCGCCGAGGCGCTTATGGACGAGGACTTCCGTGCCACCGTCAAGGGTTCCACCGACGCCGCCGAGATCGCCAAGACGATCAACGCCCGCCTGGTCTAATCCAGCAGTTAGCGAATAATATCGCCCCTTGCAACAAAGGCGGAGACCCTCTCCAGGGCCTCCGCCTATTTTTCTATCCCTCCCATAAGTTGCGGTGAAATAGGGACTGTTTAAACGATTCAACCCCAAATTCAGCCCCTATTTCACCACAACTTACAAAAGGGCATAGAGGGAACTGCCTATCGAGTCTTTGTTGCGAACAGATCATCAGCCAGAATTCCGTTCGCACGATATTACTCTGGACCGACCGAGTTTCCGCAGCTCGCCTGCCGGGCGGGCGCGGGTTAAGTTTGTCGCGAGTTCCGCACGCAAAGGAAAGCACTTAATGTGCTTTCCGTCT
>DBGBCW010000011.1:0-11144 GCA_048478035.1 Collinsella aerofaciens
CTTGCTGAGGTTCGCCATGCCCTTCTTGAAGTTGAGGACCAGGTCTTCGGCGTTCATGCTGCTCCCATCATCGCGGTCTATGGGGTCAACGATATGGCACCGTGAGGACATATGTATGTCAATCCTGGTCTAACAGAGCCAATAAAAAAAGCAGGTAGGTGCGTTTACCTACCTGCTTGCAACTATTGGTGGAGGCGCGGAGAATCGAACTCCGGTCCACGAAGGCCCCCTGATTGGCATCTCCAAGCTCAGTCGCTGGTTTAGTCTCGGACGCTTTGCGCGCAGCGACACGCTCGCGGCATCCCAACCGGTTCGGTCTTAGCCCGCGCCATACCGATTACGTGCGCGGGAGCATTCCCCTAAAATGACGTCGCGCCGGTGTCGGGGAAATCACCGGGTTGACGCGCCGCTATAAACTAAGCAGCGAGAGCCATAGGCTCAAAAGAAGAGTTGTTGTCAATTCAATTTGACGGTACCCCTGTTTAACGAGGCGAGGAGACCTCGGCTTGCTTCCTCTCTCAGAGCTATCGTGTCGAAACCAGTCGCCCCCGAATGTCGGGAAAGTCTGGATGGCATTGGGCACGAGCACCCAACACCCGTCGACTTTTCAAGGAACATGCGGGGCGAGCCCCGCTTGCGAAGTGTTATCTTACCACGTTCTGAAAGCGGACAGCTGTTCTATGCACGAGCTGTGAAGACCCCAATGTGCGCCGTACTTCGCACTTTTGCTACCGATCTCGTCACGTATATTTTCGCCAAGCAAAATTGACCCGTCGAAAGGACCGTTATGGATACCAAACAGCAACTCGTCAATGCCCTCGCAGGCCTGGGCTCAACCATTACCGAAGCCATGGATGTCATCGAAGGCTTTGTACCGTGCGGACATCCCGCCCTCACGGTATCGAACGCACTCGTCGCGCTGGACACTGACGATGATGCAGCTCTCGCCCAGCAGCTTGAGACCGTCGAGGGCTTTATCGACCACGTGAGTGAGAACCGCGGCGTGGCCGCCTACCACGGCATCGAGGTCGAGCTCGCGGGTCCCAAAGCCGATCTGCTCGCAGCAATCCGCGAGGTAGGCGCCCTTATGCAGACCGCAGGCGTCAAGAACACCCAGGTCAACGAGTGGGTCTACCGCAGTCTGGCAGCACTCGACAGCTCCGACGAAAAGGCAGCCGAGCAGCTCGCAGAAAGTCCCGCCATCAAGGCCGAGCTTTTGTAAATAGCAGACGCGGGCCCCTTGGTGCATCGTCGTCCAAGAGGCCCACAAACAGTTCGCGTCAGCCGATAGCCGCGCCGCCGCGTTCGGCCAAAGCCAGAATCGGCATCATTTGACGAGGTGTCTTTGCTGCAAGATCGGCATGTTCGAGCAGCTTGCGATCATTGGTCACCAAGTAATCGACCTGTGCGCGCTTACACGCGGCGAGCACCAAGTTGTCCTCGTAATCGCGATGGAGCGCTAAGTATTTGTCGGCCAGCCAAAGGTCCGACGCATCTGCACCCACGGCCGTGGCGTTTTCGGTCATGTTCCGAACAAACGCCAACGCCGCATCGCCAATTGCACGGGCAGATGCCTCGTCGAGCGCTCCCCCGCTGGCAAGAACGCTACGCCTCAGTTCGTGTTGGACAACGTACAGCACGTCCTTGGCGATATGCACCGGAAAGAACAGCAATGCCCCCGCCTCCGCCGCCTGTCCGATAAAGGCACGGGCAGCGAGCGACTCGGCATGGTCGGCGCAAAACGAATCGACCCATACGTTGGCGTCCACCATTATTTTGAGGGGAGCCCCACTCACTGGATCATCCCCTTTTGGCGATAATGCTCATCCATGGCTTCGGAATAGATTGCGTCCCAACCGCGATCGTCGGATACGGGTGACGGAGCGATGCCCAAGTCTGCATAAAGCCGGTCTGCCGCTGCCCATGATGCGGCGAACGGAGTATCGGGCGCGACGGTCTGCTGCCGGTCGTCGACGGCCGCAAGCACTTCCTCGCACTGCCCGCCACCCTGCGCGACCTTGGCCACCACCTTTTTGATGAGCTCGGGCAGTGACCCGCCCGAAAACCGCAGTGCCTCCTCGGCACGGTTCTTGACCTGGCGATCCACGCGAACGTTCACCTGCGCCATGCCGCCAACAGCACCCACGTTGATCCCGCTCCCTTCAAATGCTAGCACCGCTAGCAACACTATATAGAGAAGCTAGCAAATGGTCAAATGCAAAAGGCCTGCGTCCGGACGACACCGATGCCGTCTGGGCGCAGGCCAGATAACGTGGGCGAACACGTCTGCTAACGCAGGTAAGCCTTTGCGTTGCCCAAGCTGTAGGCGATCGTTGAGCCGTTGTGCAGCAGTGACGACGTCTGCGGAGTGATCATGCCGGTAATACCCAATGCCAACAGCGCCGAGTTGGTGAGCATCACCTTGGAATACGAACTCGACAGACGGTCGATAAGCCCCTGACTCATGCGGCGCAGGCGCACGATTGCGGCCAGATCTGTATCGGTCAGGATGATATCGGCGACCTCCTTGGCGATGTCGCTTCCACCGCCCATGGCCAGACCCACATCGGCCAGACCCAGCGCCGGTGAGTCGTTGACGCCGTCGCCCACCATGGCAACGTGGCGCCCCTCGCCCTTAATGCGCTCCACATACGCGTACTTGTCCTCGGGCAGCAGCTCGGCCTTAAACTCGTCGACACCTGCCTCGCGAGCAATGCGCTCGGCCGTGCGCTCCGAGTCGCCCGTGAGCATGACCACGTGCTTAACGCCCAACGCGTGCAAGTCGGCGATGGCCTCGCGGACCCCGGGCTTAAGCGGGTCCTCGATACCGAGCACGCCCACAACGGTGCCGTCGACCGCCAGATACAGCGGCGACAGGCCCTGCATCTGGGACTCGATGCGCTCCTTTATGTCGGACTCGAGCTGCGCGCCCTCATCCTCAAACACAAAGTGTGCCGAGCCGATAATCGCGCGACGTCCTTCGATGGACGAAGCGATGCCGTGTGCCACGATGTACTCGACGGCAGCATGGCGCTCGCGGTGCTCGAGCCCGCGCTCGCGGGCGGCGTTGACCACGGCACGCGCCACCGGATGCGGGAAATGCTCCTCCAAGCAAGCGGAAAGGCGCAGGACCTCATCCTCGCTCCAGCCGTCGGTCGTGAGCACGCAAGCTAGGCGCGGCTGGGCCTCGGTCAGCGTACCGGTCTTGTCAAAGACAATGGTATCGGCCTTGGCAAACGACTCAAAGTACTTGGCGCCCTTGACCATCACCCCCATCTTGGCAGCATCGCTCATGGCGGTCATGACGGCAACGGAACCCGTGAGCTTGAGTGCGCACGAATAGTCGACCATCAGTGCCGCCGAGGTCTTGATGAGGCTGCGGGTGGTAAGCGCAACCAGGCCCGCGAGCAGGAAGTTCCACGGGACGATCTTGTTGGCAAGGTCCTCCATGTGCGACTGACCCTCGGACTTGAGCGAGTCGGCCGTCTGCACGAGCGAGACGATCGAGCGCAGCTTGGTCTGCGCCGTGTTGGCGCGCACGCGCACCAAGATGCTGCCGTCTTCCACGACGGTACCGGCGAACACGTCGTCGCCTGCGCTGCGCTCGACGGCCAGCGGCTCGCCGGTCAGGGTCGCCTGGTTGACCATAGCGCTTCCCTGCTCGACCACGCCGTCGATGCAAATGGACATGCCGGTGCGCACGGCGACCAAATCGCCGGGCTCGAGCTCAGTCGCTGCAACGCTTACCTCGGTGTCGCCGACGACTTTTTGCGCCTTATCGGGCACGTCGAGCAGCGAGTTGATGAGCTCGTTTTCGCTCATGGCGCGGGTGTAGTCCTCGAGCAGCTCGCCCACGTTGAGCAGGAACATCGTCTGGCCCGCGGTGTCGACGTCGCGCTTGACGAACGAAATGCCGATGGCCGAAGCATCGAGCACAGGAACGGTCAGGCGCGGCTGCGCCAGCTCATGAAGGGCAGCGCGCAAAAATGCCATGTAACCGGCCACGACAAACACCGCACGCAGAGGCGTCGGCAAGAACCAGCGACGTGCGTAATGGGCACCGACGAGTGTCGCCAGATCCATGACGAGCTTGTGCTTGCGCGGCTCGAGTTGCATCACGTAGCCCGACTTGGCATCGGCGATAGCTTGAGCATCGAGTGCGCCCAAGGCGTCGAGCACGCTTACGCGGCGCGGCTCGTCGTATTCCAGCGCCATCTGGCCAATACGGCCATACACGCGCACCTTGTGCACGCCATCGATTTCGCTGCTGAGCTTAAGAAGTGCATCGAGATCGCTCTCTGGCACAGGACCCGCCAATTGAAGACGGGTCCTGCCGGGGATCTCGCTAATAATCGAGAATCTCATAGTTTGTGCCTGGGAGCGTTACTCGGCTGCCTCGTCAGCAGCGGCCTCGCTCTGGGTGATGTAGGCCGCCTCGGCAACCATGTCGTCGACATTAGCCTTGGCCTGCTCGACCATGTCCTGGTAGCCGTTCTTGATGCGCATGCCGCACGCGATACCCTGCACGCAGGCATTCTTGACCGGAGCGCTGGTAAGCAGCTTGATGCCGGCCGTGCCAAGCAGAAAACCGCCACCAACAAGCAGGGTATTGAACGTCGACTTCTTCATGTTGCTTCTCCCTTTTGCCGCATTGGACGCGGCACGGTGCCTCAGCGCCCGAGTAAATAAGTTTGCTCGAGCACACTTTTGGAAAATAGTTTAGTTTATCTAACTATTGAGGTCAACAAAGGTTAACTTTTTGGAAATCTTGAGGCGCGATGTGACCAAGGGGACCGTCCCTGCGCCACATCCACAAAACAATGGGCGCGCCAACGGCGCGTCCATTCACTCTATTCCATTCAGCCCCGCCTGACCCGAACGGCCGAGTCGTTGTAGAACCCGGGAGCCCCGGCAGGACGGGTGCTTGCTCAAAATGAGTTCCGCACGCAAAGAAGGCCACTTAATGTGGCCTTCGTCTTGCGCAGGACTGTTCGAAATTTTGAGGAAGCACCCGTCCTGCCGGGGCCCCTCGGTTCCCGTTTACGAGAGCGACGTTCTCAGCAACTCGTTGAAGAGCTTCGGATTGCCCTTGCCGCGGCTCGCCTTCATGCACTGGCCCACCAAAAAGCCGATGACCTTCTGGTTGCCGTCACGATACTGCTGCGCCTGATCAGCACAGCTTGCCAGCACCTCGTCCACAATCGGCTGCAGCGCGCCGGCATCGCTCACCTGACGCATACCGCGCTCGTCGACGATCTTGTTGGGGTCGTCGCCGGTCTGGGCCATGGCCTCAAAGACCTCGTGCGCCTGGTTGGAGCTGATGGCATCGGTCGCCAGCAGCTTGGCAAGGGCTGCCACCTGAGCCGGCGCGATGCCGGACTCGGTGAGCGACACACCCGCGCCCTTAAGGTAGGCGATCATCTCGTTCACCAGCAAGTTTGCAACCGTCTGGGCCTCCTTGCCAGCCATACCGGCAGCGGCGGCCTCAAAGAACTCGGCAAACTCGGGGTCGCCGGCGATCTGCTCGGCGTCGGCCGCCTTAATGCCAAAGTCGGCCTCAAAACGGGCGCGCTTGGCATCGGGCAGCTCGGGAATCTCACCGCGGCAGCGGTCGATGAACTCATCGTCCAGATCGAACGGAGCCAGGTCGGGATCGGGGAACAGACGATAGTCGTCGGCCGTCTCCTTCACACGCATGACAACGGTGCGCTTGCGGCTGGGCTCCCAGTGGCGGGTCTCCTGATAGATGATGCCACCCTCCTCGAGCACCTCGGCCTGGCGGCAAATCTCGTAGGCAAGGCCGTCGTGCAGGCTCTTGAACGAGTTGAGGTTCTTGAGCTCGGTCTTGGTGCCCAGCTTGGTCTCGCCGCGGCGGCGCAGCGACACGTTGCCGTCGCAGCGCATGGAACCCTTCTCCATGGAGCAATCGGAAATGCCCAGCGTCACAAAAATGCGACGGAGCTTCTCCATAAACAGGCGAGCCTCCTCGGGCGTGCGCAGGTCGGGCTCAGTCACGAGCTCAATCAAAGGCGTGCCGCAGCGGTTGTAGTCGACGAGCGACTCGGCCGCGGCGGTAATGCGGCCCTCGGCGCCGCCCACATGGACCATCTTGGCGGCGTCCTCCTCCATGTGGATGCGCAGGATGCGAATAGGCACCGTGTAGGAACCGTCCTCGCGACGCTCGGGCATCTGCAGGTTGGACGCGTCATAGCTGGCCAGGTGGCCAGCGCGCTGATTGCCCTCGCGCATGGTCGACGTCATGGACGTGGACAGGCCCTCGGCGTTGGCCGAGGCGCTCGCCAGGCTCTGGGCCTCGGCCTCGCCAAACGCGCAGTCGGGGCGCTCGGCGGCACCGCGACCGGTCACGTCCAGATCCAGGTGGCCGTACATGGCAAAAGCGACCGGACCCTGCGTGGTCTGGAAGTTCTTGGCCATATCGGGATAGAAGTAGTGCTTACGGTAGAACATCGAGTGGCGCTGGATCTCGCAGTTGGTGGCGAGGCCGGCCTTGACGATGCTCTCGATGGCGCGCTTGTTGGGCACCGGCAGGGCGCCGGGCAGGCCCAGGCACACCGGGCACACGTTGGCGTTGGGCTCGTCATCGTGGCTGAGCTTGCAGTTGCAGAACATCTTGGTGTCGAGTGCGGTGAGCTCGGTATGGATCTCCAGGCCGATCACGGCCTCCCAATCCTGCAGGACCTCGGAAAGCTCCTTCATTACAGCTCGCCTCCCTTCCCGGCAAAATCGGGCGCGACGGAAAGCGCGGGCGCACCCGTGGCGGCATCGGCAAAGCCGCGCTCCAGGGCGCGGGCAAACGTGAGCAGCTGACGGTCCTTAAAGGCCGGACCCACCAGCTGGGCAGAAACGGGCAGCTGGGTATCCTCGCCCAGGCCCAGCGGCACCGAGATGCCACCGTTGCCGCAAATGTTGAGCGAGATGGTGTACAGGTCGGAGAGGTACATCTGCGTGGGATCGCTGATCTCGCCAAACTTAAAGGCCGTGCGCGGCGATGCGGGCATGAGGATGGTGTCCACCTTGGCATACGCGGCGTCGTAGTCCTGCGTGATGAGCGTGCGGGCCTTTTGCGCAGCGTAGTAGTACTTGTCGTACACGCCCGAGCTCAGCAGGTAGGCGCCGAGCATCTGACGGCGCTTGGCCTCGGCGCCAAAGCCGTGGGCGCGCGAAAGCGAGCTCTGGTCGGACAGGTTGGCGCAGCCCTCCTCCTGGTAGCCGTAGCGAATGCCGTCGAAGCGGGCCAGGTTGGAGAACGCCTCGGCCGGGCCGATGACGTAGTAGGCGGCGATAGCGGCGTCCAGGTGCGGCAGGTCGACCTCGACCAGCTCGGCGCCCTGGTTCTGCAGCTCCTGGGCGGCGCGCTGAACAGCGGCCTTGACCTCGGGCGTCAGGCCCTCGGCCTCCATAAACGCAGGGATGATGCCCACGCGCTTGCCCTCGATGCTGTCGTTGAGATGCTCGGTAAAGTCGACGGCGCAATCCTGGCTGGTGCAGTCGTACGGATCGTGGCCCGCGCCGGTAAGCGCGTTCATGGCCAGCGCGACATCCTCGACCGCGCGGCCAAAGGGGCCCACCTGGTCGAGCGACGAGCCAAAGGCAACCACGCCGTAACGGCTCACGGCGCCATACGTGGGCTTAAAGCCCACCACGCCGCACAGCGACGCCGGCTGGCGAATGGAGCCGCCGGTGTCCGAGCCCAGCGAGAGCGCGACTTCGCCCGCGGCGACAGCGGCCGCGGAGCCGCCCGAGGAGCCGCCGGGCACGCGCTCGGTATCCCAGGGGTTGTTGGTGCGGTGGAACGCCGAGCTCTCGGTGGAGCTGCCAAAGGCGAACTCGTCCATGTTGGCCTTGCCCATGGGCAGGCAGCCGGCATCGAGCATGCGCTGGACACAGGTGGCGGTGTAGACGCTCTGATAGTCCCCGAGCATGCGGGAAGCGCAGGTGGTGCGCGTGCCCACGAGATTCATGTTGTCCTTGATGGCCAGCGGCACGCCCGCGAGCGGGGGCAGCGGCTTGCCTGCGGCACGGTCGGCATCCACGCGCGCGGCGGCCTCGAGCGCGAGCTCGGGCGCCACCTGCAGGAATGCCTGGACCCCGCCCTCGCGCGCCTCGATGGCGGCAAGGGAGGCCTGGGCCACCTCGGTAGCGGTAAAGTCGCCGGCGGCAACGCCCGCGGCGATCTGGGCGGCGGTAAGGGAATCGAAGCTCTGCGCCATTACTCGCTCTCCCCCTCTCCCAAAATGGACGGCACGCGGAAGTAGCGGTCGCGCGCGCTGCCGGCGTTTTCGAGCGCGACGTCGAGCGGCAGGTCGCGCTCGGGCTCGCGCAGGTCGTCGCCCATCACGTTGGACAGGCTTCCGATGGGATGGAACGTGGGCTCCACGTCGGGCAAGTCATATTGCAAGACGGGCTCGAGCATCTGGACGGCGTCGTTCAGGTAGGACGTCATCTGGGTGAGCTCGTCATCGGTCAGTGCGATCTTTGCGTACTCGGCGATGCCGCGCACGTCTTTCTCGCTGAGTGCCATAGGCGCTCCCTTCCGCATAACAGATAAACCGCTCTAGTATACAAGGCAACGCCGCTTGGAGCAGGTGCTTTACCCAAATGCAGCGAAAACGTAACGAGGGCGGCGGTTGGCAGGCGGCGGGCCGGCGGTTCTACAGCGAAACCGCACCGTCCATAACGAAAACCGTCTCGCCCACAACGAAGACTGTCGCACCCACAGCGAAAACCGTCGCGTCCACAACGAAAACCATCACAACATTCGACGCTTATCGTCAAAATCGCGATTTTCATCGAATGTTGTGATGGTTTGGAAGCCCCGACCACCACAAAGGCGCCTGTCCCCTTTGCGGCGGTTCTGGAGAATGTCTTATGCCGAGGCCTTGGCCTTGCGGCGCTTGCGGACCGCGTGGATCACGATGTCCAGCAGCAACAGCACAATGGCCACGACCACGATAAGCACGGCAAACTCGCGCTTGCCCCAGTGGCGGCCGGCCAGCGACTTTTGCTTGTCGACGTCTTTCTTGTTGTACTTGGTGCGCACGCAATGTACCAGCAGGCGATGGTCGTTCACGCCGTAGGGCGTGCAGGTGACGAGCGTCACTTTGTCGGCGCCCGGCTCGATGGTCAGCGACTCCATCTCCTCGGGCAGCACCACCTCGGAGTCCACCATCTTGTAGGCGAGCGTCTTGTTCATGGTGTGCAGCAGCACCAGGTCGTCGGGCTCCAGCGAGTGGATGTCGTCGAACATGCTCAGGTTGCGCATGCCCGAGTGCGCGGTGAGCACGCAGTGCGTCGAGGTGCCGCCAACCGGCAGGCTCGTGCCCTCCAGGTGGCCGACGCCCGCCATAAGGACTTCTTCGCTCGTGCCGTGGTAGATGGGCATGCTCACGTCAATGGAGGGGATCTCGACCCAGCTCATCATGGGGTCGCGGTCAAAGATGAGCTGCTGGGCGTAGAGTTCGATCTGGTCGGCGGGAAGTTCGGTGGCCTCGCCCGCCAGTTGCTCGTTAAAAGAGCGCGCCTGGAGTAGGATGCGCTCGCGCTCCTCGGCAGACAGCGCGTCCACGGTGCTGGACACCGTGCTGATCTGGTTGAACACGCCCGAGGCCTCGAGCCGGTCCAAGATCCACGGCCAGGTCATAAGGCCCACGCCAATAAGGATGATGACGATGGTGATGAGCCGATCGGCCCAGCGCGGCAACCGCTTGCGACGACGCTTGGGTTTTGGTTGAGGTTTGGGCTGAGGGCTTGAGCCACCGTTTGTCGCGGCGTTATTGCTCTTCATATGTTTGGCGCCCTGCACCATCGCCGGTCACTCCTCTACAACTCAAGTTGTCTAAACAAATAATAGCCGATTAGCAAGCTTCCGCGCCGGACAACGCCGCTAGACTGCACCGTCCAGTCGAGGATAAGCCCGCATTTGCGTTTTCAAAATGTCCCGAATCGGTTGGGCGATTCGGGATACAATGTCAATAGGAAACGACGCATCCCGCGTAAGTGTTCGAAAGCGCGGGCGACCAGTTTCCGACGTTGTTAAATGCCCGGGCCTCTAACCCCGGGCATTCTTATTTGCGCTTGTTACGGCGCAAATGCCTTCTACCGTCCGCACCGCGCGTGCGCCTACGGACCTTAAACCGAACCTCATACGAGTCAAGAAACGCGATGACGAACGAGCCCACATCGGACGATGGAGGCTGGCTGCGTTATCCAAAAAAACGGGGCAGACTCCAGTGCGGAGTCTGCCCCGAAAAGAGAATGGCAAAGCAAGAACGTGGATGGACGAGAAAAGTGTCCGCAAGTCTCATGGCCATCACATCCCACCTGCCAAAGTGATGGGTGAGCGAGCGTTACTCGTGCTCGGACTCCTCAGCCTGCTTACGGCTGCGGATGAGGTGTGCCACGCCGATGCACAGCACTGCGCTGCCAGCGATCCAAGTGAAGGTCACGCCGTTAAGACCGGTCAGCGGGAGGCCGGAGCCTTTCTTGTTCTTGACGGTAAGGGTAACGGTGCCGCCACCAGAAGAGGAATTGGTGACGAGACCAGAACCATTCTTGGATGTGGTCACCGTCAACGTATTCTCGCCCTCATTCTGATTAAGACCCGTGGCAGTAATGGTGAACGTGAATTTGGGCACGGTGTTATAGCCGGGGAGCGTATGGGTCTCCTCGACCGTGTAAGCGCCAGCATCGAGGCCCTTGACGCTGATTTCGCCCTTATCATCAGTCGTAAAATCATAAGCAGTATTGCCCAAAGAACCGTTCACTTAGACATACTGGGCGCCGGCGCCCTCGTCGGTTCCCTTGGAAGAGGTGCCGGGCGGAGAGCGGAGCATGGCCACCGGACCCACCGAAACACATCTCCACCGTTCCTTCAACTGGGAAAATGCCGCCCCGGAGCCCGGGAGGGACCCCGGGGGCTTTCGGCTAACTGCGGGAACGGCCTATCCGCTCAGTATGTTCAGCTGAGATCAGAAATCAACCGGAGGTAGTGTCGAGAAAGTTGGTGTAAGGGCCCTTGCGGCCCCTGTGTCCGATATCCGGAATCAGTTGATATCCTAGGCCGCCTCCACGCTGTCGGCAAGTTCCAGGCTGGATTCGAGCATCTTCCTGGCCGCCTTCTCCAG
>DBGBCW010000012.1:0-27393 GCA_048478035.1 Collinsella aerofaciens
AGGCCAGGAAGATGCTCGAGTCCGGCCTCGAGCTTGCGGACAGGGTCGAGGCGGCATAGGATATCAACCGTATTCCAGATTCCAGGACGCCGGGCCGACTCACTTCGGATCGGGCGCTACACCAACTTTCTCGACATTACCGCAGCGATGGAATCGAGAACCGACAATAGCCCGTTCGCACAGATAGAGGCAGAGATTCAAGGTCAGAGTCCGGCTTAAACGGCTTAGCTATCGCACGTCACATTGTTCTCGTCGTCCCCCTATCATATTTATAGTGCTTATAGTGAAAATAGTGAGTTTAGTGAGAAGAGTATCGCTCAAAACTCGTGGACTCAATTATTGACCTCACGCCCAGAATGAGTGGGGCAAATATTTCTATTAGAGGTCAAATCGAAGCCCAATAGGGCCTTTTCACCCCGTCATTTCGATCGATCGCTTTCTTTTGAAGATTGTCGTAAGCTGGTATCACTTATCTTAATGAATGCATACTATTTGCGAGGTACCCGCCGTGAAACGCTCCACCTATATCGGCCTGCTCGTCTTAGCGTTTGCGATTACCGCAGTCGGCGTAGGAATTATCTATCTCGCATTTCTCCCCGCCTCTGCGACGCAGGCGGCGGTTGAGACCGTAAGCTATCCCATCGAGGTCCTCACCGATATCGTCAAACCCGATTCGGTCACCGTCGATTTTGACGGTACGCCCGCAGCGCTTGGTGTCAGCAACTATCCCCGCATCGAACTTGGGGCCAGACGCTACACCAAAGATGAGCAGCTTATCGGCAAGGCAACCAGTTTACTCAAAGGCAAGACGTTTAAGCGGTGGTACGGCGCCGCAATATATCGAGCCAAGAATGGCCAAATGGTTGGCGGATATTATTCGACCCTTGAGCTCGATGCGGCAAACGGGAGCAAATTGTGCAACGTCTCATACGACCCCGGCTGCGTGGACAATGAAGGACCGGGGGTCTATATCTCGGATGGCGACGTAATCTACGTCATGGAGGGCGACCAGACGGCAGTCGTCGATTTTATGGATCGGTGTACCGAGGATGCCTACGAACAAACCTGCGAGCCCGATCCGCAGACAGCGCGCAACAGTGGCTCGGCACGCACTTGGCTATTTGACGATGAAATAACCTGGACCCCATCGAAATAAGGACCCGCCGGGCAGGCAACTTTGTGATGGTCCCGGTCAATTATTAGCGCCCCTCAAGACCCAACGAGAACGTCGCGGTAGCCCCGGCCACACCTTTCCCTCGGGCGACCCTCGCGAAGCGCGTGAGCGGGCGGGAAAGGGTAAGCCCCGGGCGGACAATTAAGTGCGTTACTCGGCAGCGGCCTTGAACTTGTTATAGTTGATCAGGCAGCCGGCCTTGACGATGGCACGCTCCTCTGCCGTCATATCGGCTATGTAGAGCTCAATGTGCTCGACCGTGCCGTCGGCGCGCACCACGTAGGCGGCGATGTTCTTCAGGTCGCCATCGAGCGCGGCACGGATACCCGGCACAAAGACATAATCGCCCACCTCAAAGTTGGGCTCGGCCTCCATCTGGAAGGGCACCATGCCCCAGTTCATCACGTTGGAGCGATAGCGCTTGGTGGCGTACTCGTGGACGATGTTGGCCAGGCCGCCAATTACGCGCTGGCAGCTCGCGGCTTGCTCGCGGGCAGAACCGTCACCGGGCTTCTTGGCATAGAGCATGGAGCCGTACTCAGTCGCCTTGGCATCGGCCACAACGCCGGCGCCGGTCAGCGCCTCAAACACGCCCGCAAGCTCGGCATCGAGCGCCGCCAGGTCACCCGCGGACTCGCCGGCCACGCGACGCTTCTCCACCGCGGCGGCCTCCTTGGAGCGACCCACGTAGGCCGGGTCGCGACGGCTGAGCGTAAACTCGGCCAGACCCAGCGGGTTGGAGCGGAAGGAACTCGTCTCGCCCGAGGGAATGAGCTCGTCAGTCGTGGTGACCGGGTCCATGATCTTGGAGCACACCTTGAGCAGGATATCGTCGCCGAGGGGCTCCATCGCGGGCCACGGCTTGATGTTGGGGCCCTCGACCAGCTCGTCGGCAGGCTCGGCCTTGCCAAAGCCCCAGTACACGCGCTTTTTGTACGGCGCGTCGTCAAAGGTGTACTCGCAGGCCTCGTCCCAAGTCTCCTCGGGCAGGTCGGTCGCCGGCGTCAGGACGCCGCCGTTGGCAGCCGTCGCCGCAATGGAGCGGGCGTCCATCAGGGCCACGGCGCTCAGCTGGCCATTACCTGGCTTTGAACCCTCGCGGTTGGGGAAATTGCGCGTGGTGTGGCGAATCGAAAGGCCGTTGTTGGCAGGCGTGTCGCCGGCACCGAAGCACGGACCGCAGAACGCCGTGCGCACGATCGCGCCAGCCTCCATGAGGTCGTAGATGTAGCCGCGGCGTGTAAGCTCGAGCGCCACGGGCTGGCTCGTGGGATAGACCGACAGCGAAAACTCGCCGCAGCCGGTGTTGGCGCCCTTGAGCACGCGGGCAGCCTGGACCACGGAGTCGTAGTTGCTGCCCGAACAGCCGGCGATAACGCCCTGCTGCACGTGCAGCTTGCCGTCGACGATCTTGTCGAGCAGGCTAAAGTGCGTCTTGCCCTCGCCGATCTTGGCGGCCTCGAGCTCCACCTCGTGCAGGATGTCCTCGAGGTTCTCGTTGAGCTCGTCGATCTCAAAGCCGTTGGAAGGATGGAACGGCAGCGCGATCATGGGCTTGATGCTCGACAGGTCGACCTCGACACAGCCGTCGTAGTAGGCGACATCGGCGGGCTTGAGCTCGCGATAATCATCGCCGCGGCCATGCATGGTCAAAAACGCGTGCGTATCCTCGTCGGTTGCCCAGATGGAAGAAAGGCAGGTGGTCTCGGTGGTCATGACGTCGACGCCGTTGCGGTAGTCGGTCGTCATGCTCGCGATACCGGGGCCCACGAACTCCATGACCTTGTTCTTAACGTAACCCTTGGCAAAGACGGCACGGATGATGGCGAGCGCCACATCGTGCGGGCCGACGCCGGGGCGCGGGGCGCCCGTGAGGTAGATGGCAACGACGCCGGGATAGGCGACATCGTAGGTGTCGCGCAGCAGTTGCTTTGCCAGCTCGCCACCGCCCTCGCCCACGGCCATGGTGCCCAGGGCGCCGTAGCGGGTGTGCGAGTCGGAACCCAAGATCATCTTGCCGCAGCCAGCGAAGTTCTCACGCATAAAGGAGTGGATGACGGCGATATGCGGCGGAACGAAGATGCCGCCGTACTTTTTGGCAGCCGAGAGACCAAAGACGTGGTCGTCCTCGTTGATGGTGCCGCCCACGGCGCACAGCGAGTTATGGCAGTTGGTGAGCACGTAGGGCAGCGGGAACTGCTCCATGCCCGAGGCACGCGCCGTCTGGATAATGCCGACAAAGGTGATGTCGTGGCTCGCCATGGCGTCGAAGCGAATCTTGAGCGCCTCGGGGTCGCCGGACGTATTGTGTGCCTGAAGGATCGAATACGCGATGGTGCCGCGCTTGGCATCCTCGGGTGTCTGCGTAATGCCGCGCTCAGCGGCCTCGGCCTCAGGCACAACCTCGCTGCCGTTACGCAGGTAGATGCCGTCCTCGTACAGCTTGACCATACTGTCTCCCACTCTGCCCAAAAGATTTGGGCGCATAGCATACATTCGTTCAATATCGTGCCATAGAACGGTTGCGAGCGGGTTACGAATCTACACGTTCACTTTATCTCGGTAAAGCATAGGACGAGCCCGGTGCAGGACCGGCGGATTTGGTGCAAGTGTGTCCCTTTCAACTAGTCATTTAAGAACGTCCCCAATGACTACCCATAACAACGCCGATGTTTTGGCGCGGACAGCGAAAGCCCACCAATTCGGAGCAAAACAACGCCGCAAGTAGAGGACGGACAGCGAGCGACGTCCAGAGCGAACAAGTTGGCATGAAAAAGGCAAGGCATAGACCTTCTGGTCATGCCTTGCCTTTTGAATGACAAATTGTCGCTCTGGACGTCGCGCAGCGTCGGCCCGTTACGCGGGTTGGTAAACCCGCGTAACTACAAATCCCCGCCGGCGCCCAGCAGCTTACGCATGACCTGTTCGGGGTTGACCGAGCCGTCGCGCGGGGCCAGGGCGGTGATCTTCTTCTGCATCTTGTACTCGTGCAGCTCGTCCTCGAGCTGGCGCACGCGGGCGCGGAGCTTTTCGTTCTCGCGCTCGCGCTCCTCGGCACGCTCCTTCATATCGAGGATGCGCACCACGCCGGCAAGGTTGATGCCCTCGTCGGTCAGCTGGTTGATGAGCTCCAGGCGCTCGATATCGGCACGCGAATACAGACGCGTGTTGCCGCCCGAGCGCTGGGGGTTCACCAGGCCCTTGGACTCGTAGACGCGCAGAGTCTGCGGATGCATGCCGGTCAACTCGGCCGCCACGCTGATCATGTACAGCGGTTTATTCCTATTGTCCTCGGCCATGCTACCTGACCCCTTTCCGTCTCGTTATCGTCCATCATAAGCCCGCGGGCGCGGGCGTGCGCCACGACCGCCCTAGTACGTCGCCTTGTAACGGTTGACCTTCTCGCGGTAGTCGCGCGTGTCGGCCTCACGCAACTTGGCCATGGCGTCGCGCTCATCATCGGATAGGTTCGTGGGGACCTGCACCTTGATCTCGACAAGCAGTGCACCGGTGCGCCCGCGATGCTTAACGTCGGGCGCGCCCATCTCCTTAAAGCGGAACTTCTTGCCCGTCTGGGTACCCGCGGGCACCTTCAGACGAACCGTCGCACCACCGGGCGTCGGCACGTCCACCGTGCAGCCGAGCGCCGCCTCGTAGACCGAGACCGGTACCTCCATGGTCACGTCGGCACCTTTGCGCTTAAACAGCGGGTGCTCCTCCACATGCGTGGTCACGACCAGGTCGCCGCGCTCGCCACCCGCAACGCCGTACTCGCCGCGACGCTTGTAGCGTAGCTTGCCGCCGTCGACCGCGCCCGCGGGCACCGAGACCGTAATGGTCTGCTGCTCGCCTGTCGAGGGAATGCGATAGGTGACTTTGTGCGTCACGCCGCGAAACGCGTCCTCAGCCGTCACATCGACGGTCAGCGACAGGTCGCCGCCCTTGCGAGCACGGCTGCGACCCGCGCCGGCACCGGCAGCGCCCGCAGCCCCGGCAAAGCCCGAGCCCCAATCGCTGCCCCAGGCGCCGTTGCCGCTAAAGATGCTGTCGAAGATGTCGCCCCAGCCGCTGGCGCCCGCGCCGGCACCGTAGCCGCCGCCATACGCGCCGCCTGCGCCCGGCATGCCGCCAAACATGAGCATCTGGTCGTACTCTTTGCGCTTCTTCTCGTCCGAAAGCGTTTCGTAGGCCTCGCTGATCTCCTTAAACTTGGCCTCGTCGCCGCCGGCATCGGGGTGATATTTTTGCGCGAGCTTGCGAAACGCGCTCTTGATCTCTTTATCGGAGGCGCTCTTGGATACGCCCAGGATGTCATAGAAGGTTTTGCCTGCAGCCATCGTAGCTCCTCTCCTGTTTCATCCGCCGCCCAGCGGGCGGCGGCTCATGCTTTCATATGGCACTAGGCCAGAAAGGGCCCCGGGTGTTGCCCCGGGGCCCTTCTCAATTACTCCTCGGTGCTCTCGGCCGTATCGGCCGCAGCATCCTCGGGCGCCGCTTCGGGCTCCGGTGCGGGGCGCTTCTCGCCACCGTAGGTCACCGTCACCATCGCGGAACGCAGGATGCGGTCCGCCATGCGGTAGCCCTTCTGGTACACGTCGTTGACGGTCTCGTCGTACTGCGACGCGTCCTCGACGCGACCCACGGCCTGGTGCTCGAGCGGATCGAACGCCTCGCCCTTGGGGTCGATGGGCTCAACGCCCTCGTGCGCAAACACATCGAGCAGCTTGGCATGCACCGCGTCGACGCCGTCGACGAACTGCTTAAAGTCGTCGGCAAGCTCCTGGCTGCGGGCATGGTCGATCGCACGCTCGATATCGTCGACCACCGGCAGCAGCGCGGTGACGAGCTTCTCGGTCGCGCGCTCGCGCTCGGCGATACGCTCATTGGCGGTGCGGCGACGGAAGTTCTCCCAGTCGGCCTGAAGACGGGCGGTACGCTCAGTGGCGTCCTTTGCCTTGTCCTCGGCGGCCTTCTGAGCCTCTGCCGCAGCATCGAGCTCATTGCGCACGTCGGCGAGCTCCTTTTGGGCCTGCTCGAACTTGAGCTTAAAGTCGTTGTCGGCGGCTTCCTCACCGGCGCGGATAGCGGCTTCCACCATCTCGTCCTCGGTCATCGTCGCCTCCTTGTTGGAATCCTCTACCTGGTTCTCGGCAGCCTCGGCGGCCGCGGCCTCGTTGGCCTCGGTATCGTCGACGGCCTCTACGGGAATCTTCACGTCCTTCTCCTCAGAGTCAACGGGGGCGGCACCAACGGCGGCCGCCTCCGTGCGAGCTTTACGGGCGGACATGATTACTTGTCCTCGTCGTCCACAACCTCGTAGTCGGCGTCGACGACGTCATCGTCGGCAGGCTGGGCGCCGGCGGCACCGTCGGTCTGCTGCTGAGCGTCGGCGTAGACAACCTGGGCCAGCTCGTAGGCCACGGACTGCAGGGACTCGCCGGCGGCCTTGATGGCTTCGACGTCAGAGCCCTCGAGCGCCTTCTTGGCGTCGGCGATAGCGGCCTCGGCCTTGGACTTCACGTCGGCGGAAACCTTGTCGCCCAGCTCGTTGAGGGTCTGCTCGGTGGAGTAGCACAGGCTGTCGGTCTGGTTGCGGACCTCGACCTCTTCCTTCTGCTTCTTGTCCTCCTCGGCATGAGCTTCGGCGTCCTTGACCATACGATCGACTTCGTCGTCGGACAGAGCGGTGGAGCCGGAAATGGTGATCTGCTGCTCCTTGCCGGTGCCCTTGTCCTTAGCGGAGACCTTGACGATGCCGTTGGCGTCGATGTCGAAGGTAACCTCGATCTGCGGCACGCCGCGGCGGGCAGCCGGAATGCCGGTCAGCTGGAACTTACCGAGCGACTTGTTGTCGCGGGCAAGCTCGCGCTCGCCCTGGAGCACGTTGATCTCGACGCTGGTCTGGTTGTCGGCAGCGGTGGAGTAAACCTCGGTCTTGGAGGTCGGGATCGTGGTGTTGCGGTCGATCATCTTGGTCATGATGCCGCCCATGGTCTCGACGCCCAGCGACAGCGGGGTAACGTCGAGCAGCAGGATGCCCTCGACGTCGCCGGTGAGCACGCCGCCCTGGACGGCAGCGCCGTCGGCAACGACCTCGTCGGGGTTCACGGACATGTTGGGCTGCTTGCCGGTCATGGTCTTGACGAGCTCCTGGACAGCGGGCATACGGGTGGAGCCGCCGACGAGGATGACCTCGGTCAGATCGGAGAGCTTAAGCTTGGCGTCGCGCAGGGCGTTGGTGACAGGCTGCTTGCAGCGCTCGAGCAGGTCGCGGGTGATCTTCTCGAACTCGGCGCGAGTCAGCGTGTAGTTGAGGTGCAGCGGGCCGGACTGGTTCATGGTAATGAACGGCAGGTTGATGGTGGTCTGCTGGGCGGCGGAGAGCTCCTTCTTGGCGTTCTCGGCGGCCTCCTTCAGACGCTGCAGGGCCATGGGGTCCTGACGCAGGTCGACACCGTTCTCCTGCTGGAACTTATCGGCCATCCAGTCGATGACGCGCTGATCCCAGTCGTCGCCGCCCAGGTGGTTGTCGCCCGAGGTGGACAGAACCTCAAACACGCCGTCGGCGAGGTCGAGGATGGAGACGTCGAAGGTGCCGCCACCCAGATCGAAGACCAGGATGCGCTGGTCGGTGCCCTGCTTGTCCAGGCCATAGGCCAGGGCAGCAGCGGTCGGCTCGTTGACGATACGCTTGACGTTGAGGCCGGCGATCTTACCGGCGTCCTTGGTGGCCTGACGCTGGGCGTCGTTGAAGTAGGCCGGGACGGTGATGACGGCGTCGGTGACAGTCTCGCCCAGATACTTCTCGGCGTCGGCCTTCATCTTGGCGAGCGTCATGGCGCTCACCTGCTCGGCGGTGTAATCCTTGCCCTCGATGTCGACGACGGCACGGCCACCCTGGCCCTCCTTGACCTCGTACGGCACGGTCTTGATCTCGGAGGTGCACTCGGAGTACTTGCGGCCCATGAAGCGCTTGATGGAGAACACGGTGTTCTTGGGGTTGGTGACAGCCTGGTTCTTAGCGGCCTTACCCACGACGCGGTCGCCGTCGACACGGAAGCCCACGACGGACGGGGTGGTGCGGTCGCCCTCGGCGTTCACGATAATGGTCGGAGAACCGCCCTCGAGGACGGCCATTGCGGAGTTAGTAGTACCAAGGTCGATACCAAGAATCTTGCCCATTAGAAATTCCCTCTCTCTTGTGCGTTTGCACCGACTCGGCGGTCTGCCGCGTGGCGCTTCGGCTTGTCTTTCAGGATGTAGTGTATCCCCTTATGGGCCGGAATATACAAAATCTAAGTCAATTCATATAAGATTTCTTATTGCTGAGAGTTTAGGTTCTTAAATGTGCAGGTAGATGCGCTGATTGAGTTCTCGGCAAATCTATCGAGATCTATGTAGAGATGGCTGAGGTTTGGGTCCGAGGGTGCCTGGGGCTGCCTTGCGGAAAGCTTGTCCCGGTTTGAGCGTGGATTCCGGGTCGCAGTTTCCGTCTGAAGGCTCAACCGGAAACCGTATCCCGTTTTGAGAGCTGATACCGGGTCGCAGTTTCCTCTAGCGGCCCAACCGGAAACTGCGACCCGGTTTTCGGCCAAATAACGGGATGCCCTTTCCGCAGGCGCGCTCAATAGCTCAATATTTCAAGTCACCTTTAGCTAACATTTGCGCAGCTCAACGGCCCCACCTGCGCATTTTTTAGTAAACCTTGGCATACTCGGCGAACGGTATGAAGATGCCGGTCAGAGGGTATTGCAAACGGTCGCTCCCGTGGTATGTTTTTGCCCGAATCAAACCGGCGCGCATCGCCTGTAGCGTCGGTCAACAGAGAGGAAACTACCATGGCTCATCCCGTAATTGATGCCGACGAGTGCATCGCTTGTGGCGTTTGCGTCGACTCCTGCCCCGCTGGCGTTCTGGAGCTCCAGGACGTCGCTACCGTCGCTGACGAGGACTCCTGCGTCGCCTGTGGCGCTTGCCAGGACGCTTGCCCCGCTGGCGCGATCACCGAGATCGTCGAGGAGTAACAACTCCCCCACTTGCACACTCAAAAGTACACCGTGCACAAAAAAGGAGGCTTCCGCATCGCCGCGGAGGCCTCCTTTTTTGTGCGGATAACCAATTAGGCACCGTCGCAGGTTGAGCTCACGTCAGCGAAAACGCCCCTAAGCGAGCAAGGTGACGTGAAAGAGGAGGGAAGCGTACTTTTGTACGCGACCGACGATTGAACGTCAGATTGCCGCTTAGGGGCGTTTGCAGCGTCGGCTACGATAGATCGTCCTCGTAAGGCATCAGGTCTACTAGGTAACCTTTCTCCTTGAGCATAGCCTCGATCTCGTCGAGGGTCTGTTCGTCCTCCGCCGCAATGCGATGGAAGTGATAGCCACTCGTCACCGTTAGTAGCGGAAAGCTATTTCCGCTCTCGATATCGTGCAGGTAGCGCTCAACATCACGACGATTGCGGATGTCCAGGTCGGCCGTGATCTTGCCGTACACGCGGTGGTTGACGATCACGTTGAGCACGGCACCGCCCGCGTCGACGATGCTCGTGAGCTCATCGCCCGCCTGCTCCACGCCATGGCGTACCTTGACCAGACGCGTGGGCACAGCCGGGCTGCTGGGGGCCTCCTGTAGTACATAGCCGCGATTGGTGGCGACGATATCGTGCCCGTCGGCGCGCAGCAGGGCGATGTCTTGCACGACAATCTGGCGGCTCACACCCACCTCGCGGGCAAGCGCGCTGCCCGAAACGGGCTCCGTGGCCCCCTCGAGTACGCCCATGATGGCACGGCGACGCTCGCGGGCGTCCATTATTTACCGTCCAGCAGACGCAGGTGCTTAAGCGAGAGGTCGAGGATCGGCGCAGAGTGCGTCAACGCCCCCGAGCTGATAAAGTCAACGCCCAGGTCGGCGAGCGCACGGATATTGCTGGCATCCACGTTGCCCGAGCACTCGGTCTTGGCGCGACCGGCGATAAGCTCGATGGCGGCGGCCATGTCGTCGTGGGTCATGTTGTCGAGCATGATGATATCGGCGCCGGCCTCCACGGCCTCGCGCACCATGTCCAGGTTCTCGCACTCGATCTCGACCGTCGCGGTAAACGACGCATGGGCGCGCGCCATCTCAATCGCGCGTGTCACGCCACCGGCGGCGTCGATGTGGTTGTCCTTGAGCATGACAGCCGTCGACAGGTTATAGCGGTGGTTGCTGCCGCCGCCGATCTCGACCGCGGCCTTCTCGAAGACGCGCATGCCCGGCGTGGTCTTGCGCGTGTCGACGAGCACGGTCTTGGTGCCCACGAGCGCAGCCGCCATCCGATGCGTGTAAGTAGCGATGCCGCTCATGCGCTGCAGGTAGTTGAGCGCCACGCGCTCGCCCGAAAGCAGCACGCGCGCGTCGCCGCGCACCTGGCCCACATGGTCGCCAGCGTGTACCTCGTCGCCGTCCGCGACATCGAACAACACGGAGCTCTGCGGATCCAGCAGCTCAAAGGTGCGGGCGAATACGTCCAGGCCGGCGATAATGCCGTCGGCCTTGGCGATGAGCTCAACGGTAGCGGGGCGCGCCGTGGGGCACACGCTCGCCGTACTCACGTCCTCAAACGTGATGTCCTCGCGCAGAGCCTGCAAAATCAGATCATCGACGACGAGCTTCATGGTAATGGGATTCATGGTCTACTCCTCCACGGCCTGCGTGCCGGCGGCACGGGCCAAATCATCGATTGCCAGGGCATCGGCGCTCAGAGCGCGATGGCGTCCATCGAGCGCGGGCTCGCCCGCCTGCTCCACGGCAAGCGACTCGCCGGTGCGCATACGCCAAGCAGCGCGGCGGCCCCAAACCAGAGACTCGAGCAGGCTGTTAGAAGCCAGGCGGTTCTTGCCGTGCACGCCATTGCAGGCCGTCTCGCCGGCGGCGTAGAGCTCGGGCATCGAGGTGCGGCCGTCCTTGTCGACCCATACGCCGCCCATAAAGTAGTGCTGCGTGGGAGTGACGGGAATGGGCTCGTCCAGGATGTCGCGGCCGTCCTCCAGGCAGCGCGCGCGGATATTGGCAAAGTGCCCGGTCACCACGTCGCGCTCGACGGGGGCAAAGCTCAGCCACTCGTGCTCGGTGCCGTCCTGCTTCATCTGCTCGCGGATGGCGGCGGCGACAACGTCGCGCGGCTGCAACTCGTCGGTAAAGCGCTCGCCGGCGGCATTGAGCAGAATCGCACCCTCGCCGCGGCAGCTTTCGCTGATCAGGAACGTGCGACCCGGCTGCGGCGAGAACAGTCCCGTGGGATGGATCTGCACGTAGTCCAGGTGCTCCATCGTGATGCCGTGCTCCTGCGCGATGTAGCAGGCGTCACCGGTGAGCTGCGGGTAGTTGGTCGAGTGGTCGTACACGCCGCCGATACCGCCCGTTGCCCACAGCGTATGGCGGGCATGGATCTTAAACGGCTCGCTGGCATGCACGCCCTCGGCGGCGTTTGCCAGCTCGTCGGCGGGACGAACCGAGTTGTCCTCATCCACGGGAACGGTAACGACGCCGGTGCACACCGTGGCGCCATCGCGCTCGGCGGTCAGGATGTCGGTCATGGCAACGTGCTCCAAAATCTGCACGTTATCCAGCTTGCGAACAGCCTGGAGCAGCTTGGTCGTAATCTCCTTGCCCGTAATATCGGCATGGAAGGCGATGCGCGGGCGGCTGTGCGCGCCCTCGCGGGTAAAGTCGAGGCTGCCGTCGGCCTTTCGCTCAAAGTCAACGCCCATGGCCAGCAGGTCGTTGATGACCGAGCGGCTCGAGCGGATCATGATGTCAACGCTCTCGCGGCGGTTCTCGTAATGGCCGGCGTGCATGGTGTCCTCAAAGAAGGCATCGTAGTCAGAGCCCTCGGGCAGTACGCAGATGCCGCCCTGCGCGAGCATCGAATCGCACTCGTCGATGGCGCCCTTGGAGAGCATGATTACGCGCGTGCTCGTCGGCAGATTGAGAGCCGCATACAGGCCCGCCACGCCGCAACCGGCAATGACGACGTCACACTCCATATCGGGGTATTGTTTGGTTTCCACAGGAATCCTCTCCCTTGTAATGTGGCATAAGGGATGGTCCCTCATGTCACATTGGCTTAGCGCGCCGCGTACTCGAGCATGCGGTCGAGCGTGAGCTTGGCCTGATCGGCGGCCTCTTCCGACACGCCAATCTGCACCTCGCCCTCGCCCGTCTCCAGGCAGTGCACGAGTTTTTCGAGCGTGATGAGATCCATGTTGACGCAAGTGGGCTGCACCGCAGGGAAGTAAAACTTCTTGCCGGTGCCCTGGCAGCGGCGCTCGAGTTCGTAGAGCACGCCGCGGACCGTCACGATGATGAACTCGCTCGCGTCCGACTCCTCGGCGTACTTGATGATGCCGGCGGTGGAACCGATGTAGTCGGCCTCGGCCAGGACGTCAGCCTTGCACTCAGGATGCGCCAGCACGAGCGCGTCGGGGTGAGCCTCCGTCGCGTCGACGATCTGCTCGACGGTAATGATGTGGTGGCGCGGGCAGTAGCCATTGTTGAGAATGACGTGCTTTTGCGGCACCTGCTCGGCTACGAAGCGGCCCAGGTTTTGATCGGGGATGAACAGGATATGCTGCTGCGGCAGCTCGGACACGATCTTGACGGCGTTGGAGCTGGTGACACACACGTCGCTCCAGCTCTTGATCTCGACCGTGGAGTTGACGTAGCAGACGACAGCCAGGTCGTCGCCGTACTCGGCGCGCGCCGCGTCGACCGTCTCGCGCTTGACCATGTGCGCCATGGGACAGTCCGCGCCCGGCTCGGGCAGCAGCACGGTCTTAGTGGGATTGAGCAGTTTGGCGCTCTCGCCCATAAACTCCACGCCGCACAGCACGATGGTCTGCTGCGGCAGGCTTTTAGCGAGCTTAGCCAGGTAGAAGCTGTCGCCGACGTAATCAGCCACGGCCTGCACCTCGGGCGCCACGTAATAGTGCGCTAGGATCACCGCGTCACGTTGGGTTTTTAGTTGCTGAATGGCCTCGACGAGCTCTGCGGGCACCAGCGCCGCGCGCTCCGTTGCCGTCGTTGCCGATGCCAGGCCGGCCGCAATATCGCGTGCAAGCTCCGATGCATCCATGTTCGCGCTCTGCGCCATCAAGGCCCCTCTCTTTTGGCGAATCTTGGGGCTTTAGTATGACACCTAGGTTTACAGCTGACAAGACAGCTGTAAACCTAGGTGTAAAGTTGAAATAAAGATTCAATCATGTGGCAGGTCCATTTTCGAACTGGCAAGCTGAGGATAGCTGAGCTCTCGATGGCGCAGGAGGCATCTTTCGCCACCGCAACACCGCTTGGCGCGAGCTGCACGCCGTGGGGCGCAAACGGTCCGCACCCCCGCAAGCGGCGCGTGCCCGATGTGGCAAAATCGAACTACTTAAGGGGGCCGAATGCTCAAGATTATTGCCTGCGACGATGATGTCGCTTTTCTAGATAGACTGCACCGGATGATCGACCGTTGGTCGACCGAGACGGGCACGGCGGTCGATGTTGCGCTCGTCACGCGCGGCGAGGACCTGCTGGCCCGCCATGCCGCATCGCGCGCCGACATCATTCTGCTCGACATGATCATGCCGCTCGTCAACGGCATGGACACCGCACGCGAACTGCGCCAGGCCGACACCGCCGTGCGCCTGGTGTTCCTCACCTCGTCGCCCGAGTTCGCGCTGGAATCCTACGAGGTCCGCGCCTTCGACTATCTGCTCAAGCCCGTGACTTACGAACGCCTGGCGCGATTACTCGACGAGCTTTCGAGCATGCGCCCGGCGGCAACCGACGAGCTCGTGATCAAAACTTCCTTTGGCTACCACGCCCTGCGCCTGTCCGACATCGAATATGCCGAGGCGCGCAACAAGCACGTGGTCTTCCACCTGCGCGACGGACGCGATATCGAGGCACTCGAGTCGTTCCGCAGCGTCGAGGACCGCTTGGAGCAAAACGCGGTCTTCTTTAAATGCCACCGCAGCTACCAGGTCAACCTGCACAATATCGATCACTTTGACCGCACGGACATCGTCATGCGCTCGGGCGCGTGCATCCCGCTTTCGCGCAGCTGCAAGCAGGGATTCCAAGACGCCTACTTTGCGGCGCGCTTTGAGGGCGGGAGGCGCTGATGGTCTCCTCGGTCGAAATGGTCCTTTGGGCAATCCACCACGCCACGACGCTGCTCTTTGGCGTCTTTGCCTCGGCGGCGCTGTGCGGTATCGAGATCAACCGGCGTCATGCGCTTGAACTGGTGCTGGTCGGTGCCGTAACCGGATGCGCATTTGGCCTCGCCAATGCCGTCGGCGGAGAGCTTTTCGCCCGCCAGGTATATCCGCTCGTCGTGCATCTGCCGCTCATCATCTATTTGTGCGCGCGCTACCGCCTGAGCCCGCTGCTTGCCGTGCTCGGCATTACGAGTGCCTATCTGAGCTGCCAGTTCAGCAATTGGATGGGCATCGCCGCATTTGCCGCAACCGATTCTCAGATTGCGTACTATCTGGCGCGCATCGCGACCACACTCGCCGTCTTTGCCGTCCTGTTGCATTGGGCCGGCGACATCGGTCCGCGCTTGGCGATTAAAAGCACCACCGAGCTGGGCATCCTTTTAATCCTGCCGCTCGTCTATTACGTCTTTGACTATGCCACCAACGTCTACACCACGCTGTTCCACTCGGGCTCGGTGGTGACGGTTGAGTTTTTGGCCTTTGCGCTCTGCGCGTTCTACCTTATGTTCCTCGCCGTCTACCTGCGTGAATACGAAGAAAAGGAAACCGCCGAGCGAGAGCGCTGGATGCTCGAAACCCGCGACAGCGCCGCCATCAAAGAGCTCGAGGCTTGGCGTCAATCTGGGCGCGAGCTGTCGATTCTTCGCCACGATATGCGCCACTTCCTACGCGGCCTGGCCGCTTTAATTGAGGAGGGCCACACCGACGAGGCGCTCAAACGCATCGATGAACTCTGCGAAGCCGGCGATCGCACCGCCGTACGCCGCTTCTGCGCCAACGAGACCGTAAACATCGCGCTTTCGTCATTTAACTCGGATATCAATAGAAACGGCATTACCGCCAACCTGCGCGCCGCCGTACCCGAAACCATCCACGTAGGTGACGCCGACCTGTTTAGCGTGCTCTCAAATGCCTTGGAAAACGCTATCACCGCCGCAAGCGCCGCACCCCAAGGAAAGCGATTCGTCGACTTTGACCTGCGATTAGAGGACGGCCAGCTGCTGCTGTTAGTTTCCAATACGTTTGACCGCGCGCCGCGCATGGTCGACGGCATGCCCGTGACCCGGCATGCGGGCCACGGCTTTGGCACCAGGAGCATCAAACTTGCCGTGGAGCGCATGAACGGCAACTGCCAGTTCCGCATTAACGGCGATCGGTTTGAGCTGCGCGCTGTGATGTAGAAGTGCGGCGCCGATCTCGCGGCGTGTCTTGCCCGCCAGGCAATCGCTCACCGGCGCCAATCCGCTACAGCGGAGCGGCCGCCGGGGTCAGCTGCTTGATGTAGGCCCACATGCGCTGCTTGGCCGCTTTGTCGGTCAGCGCCGCCTCAAAGCCATCGAGCGCGAGCACGCGGCGGCCCTGCACATGGGCGACCAGGCCGGGCTTGAGCATGGCGGTGTCGAAGTCATCGATCGCCACGAGCATATCGGCGTAGGTCTCGCGCATGGCGTCAGCCGCGTTGTTGTCGAGCAGCAGCACCGCCTCGGGGTCCAAAGCCTCAAGCGCCTCACGGAACAGCTCGCACGGCAGAGTCTCGCCCACCGCGACCGTCCCATCACCCACGCCGGCGACGCTTGCCAGCACGCAAAAATCCTCGGGCGCGTAGCCGATGGCCCCAAGCGCCTTGCGCAACGCCGCGCCATCCGGGCCGGCGGCAAGCTCGCCACCCGAACGCTCGGCCTCGTCCAGATCGCCTTTGACCAGCACGATCGGCGAGCACGCGTTGCCCGCGATACGCACGCCACGACCCGCGAGCGATGCGAGCTCCTGCTCGGTCGCCTGGGCGATGGCTTCTTTTTTCTGGCTTTGTGACGTGGGCATGCGCTCTCCAATCGTTTGCGTGCCCACCATTATATAAAAGAGCTGCCCGCGAGTGGTTGCTTTGCGGGCGGCTGGGTATAAGCACGGTCGTACTGAGTTTTACGCGGCTGAGCCGCGTCACATTATGGAGGTCACCATGGCTGACATTAAGCAGATTACCCCCGAGAATTTCGATTCCATCGTTAACGACAGTCTGCCCGTGCTGGTCGATTTTTGGGCACCGTGGTGCGGGCCCTGTCGATCCCTCTCGCCCATCGTTGACGAGGTTGCCGATGAGCTGGCGGGCAAGCTTGCCGTTGCCAAATGCAACGTCGACGACAACCAGGACCTGGCCATGAAGTATGGCGTCATGAGCATCCCCACGCTGGTTGTGTTTAAGAACGGCGAGGAGATTGACCGCTCGGTTGGCGCTCTGCCCAAGGCGAGGCTGCAGGCGCTGCTGGAGAAGCATCTGTAATACGCTTGTTACTTACCCGCCGTCTATGAGCGCTTTTGCACCGCTCGCCGGACTTCTGGATGCACCGAGTGCAACCACGGATAGTATGGTAATCACAAACAGCCCCCAGTGAACGGGTGCGGGTCGCACAGACTCGTACCCGTTTTCTTATGCAGCTGCGCGCAGAGCGGGCGTAGTAAAATCTGAACCACTGAACTGCCCCATACAAAAGGAGATTTCCCATGCATGATGTTGGAATGAACATGAGTCAGCTTGCCATGAGCGTCAAACAGGTCGACGACACCATCGAGCTCGCTCATGAGTGGAGCCATCAGCTGCTGCATGCGACCGAGAATTTTGACATGGAGCGCATCGGCGCCAAGCTCGAGGCAGCCATGGCCGCGCTGCACGAGGCCCACGACGCACTCGAGGGCTACGAAGAGGCCATCGAGGCCGACCACAACTCCGTCGGATCCGTGAAGCTGGTGTAAAGTGGCCGGACACGAGCATGGCAGCGGATACGAGCACGAGCATCCGCACGGGGCGGACGGTGATGCGAGCTGCCACTGTAGTGGCTCCGGCTCCGAGCTGGTCCGCTTTTCGGTCACCGCGCCCGACGACCTGCTGCGCCGCTTTGACGAGCAGATCGCGCGCCGCGGCGACGTGGCCAACCGCTCCGAGGCCGTGCGCGACCTGATACGCGCCTCGATCGCCAAGGAGCAGATGCGCATGCCCGATGAGCATGTTATCGGGTCGCTCACCATGATCTACGACCACCATACCGGCGACCTGACACGCCGCCTGGACGAGGTGCAGCACGACTACACCGACGAGATCGTATCGACCATGCACGTGCATCTGGATCACCACAACTGCTTGGAGATTCTGGCGCTCAAGGGTCGCGGCGAGCGCGTCTACGAACTAGCCGACCGCCTGCTGGGCCTGCGCGGCGTTAAGCACGGAGAGCTCACGTGCGCCGCCACCAAGCAGAGCCTGGGGCTGTAACAGCACACATTTCAACGAAGGAGGGTCGCATGCGGCATGCGCATATCCATGTAACGGGCATTGTGCAGGGCGTTGGCATGCGGCCGTTTGTGTATCGCGAGGCCATGGCGCACGGCATTTGCGGCTGGGTGCTCAACGCGGGCGACGGCGTGCATATCGAGGCGCACGCCCTAAGCGAGTCGCTCGACGAATTTGTTGACGCACTTTCCGAGCATGCGCCTGCGGCGTCTCGCGTGGAGCATGTCGAGGTTGTAGACCTAGCACCCGGCAACTGGGATGCCGCTAACGAGCAGGGCTTTCGCATTGTGGCGTCGCAGGACCAGACCGCGCACACGACGCTCGTTTCGCCCGATATCGCCACCTGTGACGATTGCCTGCGCGAGTTGTTCGATCCCGCCGACCGACGCTACCACTACCCCTTTATCAACTGCACCAACTGCGGGCCGCGCTTTACCATCATCCGATCGCTGCCGTATGACCGAGCGGCTACCTCGATGGACCGTTTCCCCATGTGCCCCGCCTGCGCCGCAGAGTATGCCGATCCACTCGACCGTCGCTTTCACGCACAGCCCGATGCCTGCTTTGATTGCGGGCCGCATATTACGTGGCGCGAGGCTGTAAACGGCAATGCGTGCGGGAATTCGTCCGCGACACCGGCCGTCGGCACCACGCGCGAGGCCAGCGACGCTATCATCGAGCGCTGCGTTGAGCTGCTTGCCAGCGGTGGCATCGTCGCCATCAAGGGCCTGGGCGGATTCCATCTAGCCTGTGACGCTGCCAACAAGCAGGCGGTGGCCGAGTTGCGCCGTCGCAAACGCCGCAGCAACAAACCACTTGCCGTCATGGTGCGCAGTCTTGCCGATGCCGGGCGCCTGTGCCATATCGACGACGCTGAGCGCGAGCTTCTCGCCGGCAGCATCCGCCCCATCGTGCTGCTGCGCCGGCGCACTGTTGGCGAGGGCAACGGCGATTCTCCCGACGCCCTCGTACTCGCGCCGTCCGTCGCGCACAACCTGCCCGAGCTCGGCGTTATGCTCCCCTACACCCCGCTTCAGCATCTGTTGCTTGCCGCGGCAGAAGCCCGCGATATGCACGCGCTCGTCATGACCAGCGGCAACCTGAGCGAAGAGCCCATCGAGACCGATGACGATCTTGCCCGGGAACACCTCGTTGCCGCCGGCATCGCCGACGCGTTGCTCGGTAACGACCGCGCAATCCTCTCGCGCTACGACGACTCTGTAGTGCGCGTGGTCGACGGCGCCGTTATGCCCGTGCGCCGCGCTCGCGGATATGCACCCCAGCCGCTGCCGTTGCCGGCGCTCGACGGCGCTCCGTCCTGCGTGCTCGCCTGCGGGCCACAACAAAAGGCCACGATTGCGCTCACGCGTGAAGGGACGAACGGCGAGGCAACCTGTTTTGTGTCGCAGCATATCGGCGATGTTGAAAACGGCGGGACCTTCGATGCCTGGAACGCTGCGCGCACGCGCTTGGAAGATCTCTTTGACTTGGCGCCCACTGCCCTAGCCTGCGACTTGCATCCGAGTTATCTTTCGAGCCAATGGGCCCGCGAACAGGCACGGGAGTACAACCTGCCGCTTATCGAAGTTCAGCACCATCATGCACATATCGCGAGCGTGATAGCCGAGGTCATCGCCGCGGGCCGGCTTACAACCGTCGCGCGTGTCCTTGGCATCGCCTTTGACGGCACCGGCGCCGGCACCGATGGGACCATTTGGGGCGGCGAGTTTCTTGTTGCCAGCCTTGGCGGCTTTGAGCGCGTCGCGCATTTGCGCACCTGGGCGCTCCCCGGTGGGGCGGCCTCCGTGCGCGACGCCCGCCGCAACGCCTTTGCCCTGCTCAGCGAGCTC
Organism: Collinsella aerofaciens; assembly: GCA_048478035.1. Classification (GTDB taxonomy): domain Bacteria; phylum Actinomycetota; class Coriobacteriia; order Coriobacteriales; family Coriobacteriaceae; genus Collinsella; species Collinsella aerofaciens_CN. Next base: position 19,546 of record DBGBCW010000012.1, read on the forward strand.
GGTCTGCTCGAGCACCCAGGTGCCGCTCGGCTTTTGGACAGCCTCGACGAGCAAGCGCGCAGCGTGACAGCCACCATGATCGAGCGTGGCATCAACAGCCCGCGCACCAGCAGCATGGGGCGTCTCTTTGATGCCGCCGCTGCGGTTTTGGGCATCTGCGGCCAGGCAACCTACGAGGGCGAACCCGCCATAGAACTCGAAGCCGCCGCCTGGCGCGCGCTCGACAACGAAATCGCCCATTTTCCCGACGACAACGCCGGCTATTTCGCATCTGGCCCATCGTGGCTGGACGGCCCCTATGTTCTGGACCAGAAAGCACTCTTTGAGGCACTTTTGGGAGGAATTGAAGCCGGAGCGCCCGCCGACAGGCTCGCACTCGACTTCCATGTCGCCGTCGCGCGCTCCTCGGCGCGCATCGCCAGCGATATCTGCGCGCACGAGGGCATCGGCACCGTCGCGCTCTCGGGTGGCGTGTTCATGAACCGACTTTTGCTCCAGCTCCTCACCCGCGAGCTCAAAAGCATGGGTCTCACTGTCTTGGTTCCCCACTCCGTACCCATCAACGACGGCTGCATCGCCTACGGTCAGGCGGCGGTCGCGCGCGCTCGTCTTGCGCAGATTGCGTCGCAGTAGCTCGCCCTCGCACGCCGCCGCGCCCAGCCGTCTCACAGGCGTAACGCGTTTGCCCGCGAACCCCGCGAGCGCTACCATCAACTGATGGATTATTGAGCGCCCGTCCAGCGCAAAGCGTATAAAAGGGGAACAATATGTGCCTTGCCGTTCCCGGTAAAGTAGTCAAACGCGACGACGACCTCAAGGCCACCGTCGACATGATGGGCATCGAGCGCCCCGTGTCGCTGCGACTCGTGCCGACGGCGCAGGTTGGCGACTATATTCTCGTACACGCCGGCTTTGGCATCCAGATTGTCGACGAGCAGGAAGCACAGGAAACGCTCGAGCTTGTTAATGCCATGTCCGAGCTGGTCGAAGAAGACCAGCTTGCCACCAACCCGGCGGAGGCTTACTAGTGGCGCCCGAACAACCGGCTCGCTCCGGTATCGACTTCTCGGCATTCCGCAATCCCAAGCTGGCTCGCGAGCTCATCGAGCGCATTCATGAGCTTGTCGGCGACCGCGCCATCAACCTTATGGAAGTCTGCGGCACGCATACCGTGAGCATCGGGCGCTATGGCTTTCGCTCCATTATGCCGGCCGGACTCAAGCTGCTGAGCGGCCCGGGCTGCCCCGTCTGCGTCACCGCCAACCGCGACATCGACCACGCGATCGCGCTCGCCAACATAGACGGCGCCATCATCACCACCTTTGGCGACATGATGCGCGTGCCCGGATCGTCCACCTCGCTCGCTGCGCAAAAGGCGGCAGGGCGCGATATTCGCATCGTCTATTCCCCGCTCGACGCGCTCGACATTGCCGAGCAAAACCCCGATCGCCCGGTCATTTTTATGGGCGTGGGCTTTGAGACCACAACACCCACCATCGCCGCCGCCATCTTGGAGGCCGATGCACGCGGGCTCCAGAACTTCTCGGTCTATTGCGCCCACAAGACCACGCCGCCGGCGTTGCGCGCCATCGCCAACGATCCCGAGACCGCCATCGACGGATTTATCCTGCCGGGGCACGTCGCCACCATCACGGGCTTGGCGCCTTTTAGCTTTTTGGTCGACGAGTTCGATACCCCGGGCGTGGTCACGGGATTTGAACCGGTCGATATCCTGCAGGGCATCTGCATGCTGATCCAGATGGTTGTCGAGGACAGGCCCGCGATCGACAACGCCTACCGCCGTGGCGTCAACACAGACGGCAACCCCGTGGCGCGCCAGCTGGTCGAGCAGGTGTTTGAGCCATGCGGCACCACATGGCGCGGTCTGGGGCCGATTGCCAACTCGGGCCTCGCAATCCGCCCCGAGTTCTTGCGTTTTGATGCCCGTGCTCGCTTTGACGTGCCCGTTGAGGCGACGGTCGAGCCGCGTGGATGCCGCTGCGGCGACGTGCTGCGCGGGGCCATTACGCCAAGCAGCTGCCCGCTCTTTGGCCGCACCTGCACGCCCGAGCACCCCGTCGGCCCGTGCATGGTGAGCTCCGAGGGCAGCTGCGCAGCATATTTCCGCTACCGAGGCTAATGGGTTCCGCCGTTCTAACGAACGGCGGACCGGTCGACGCTGCGCCTCACCCATATAATTCCACCCACGATTGGAGTTTTCGATATGTCCCATAGCGTTACCGATAGCACCGTCCTGCTGGGCCACGGCTCCGGCGGTCAGATGATGAAACGCATCATCGATGAGGTCTTTTTGGATGCCTTTGGGTCGCCCGAGCTGCTCGAGGGCAACGACGCCGGCGTCGCTACGCTGCCCGCGAGCGGGCGCATCGCCATGTCGACCGACAGCTTTGTAGTCTCGCCGCAGTTCTTCCCCGGTGGCAACATCGGCCGCCTCGCTGTATGCGGAACCGTCAACGACGTCGCGACCTCGGGCGCCAACGTGCGCTACCTATCGTGCGGCTTTATCCTCGAAGAGGGCTATCCCATGGATAAGCTCCGCCAGATTGTGCAGACGATGGCCGAGACGGCGCGCGAGGCGGGCGTGTCCATAATCACGGGCGACACTAAGGTGGTCGAGCGCGGCGGGGCCGACGGCGTCTATATCAATACCGCCGGCGTGGGCGAGGTGCCTGCGGGCGTGGCGCTCAGCGGCGCAAACTGCCAGCCCGGCGATGTCATCCTGGTCTCGGGTACACTGGGCGACCACGGCATCGCCATCATGAGCCAACGCGAGGGCCTGGCGTTTTCGAGCACCATCGAAAGCGATGCCGCGCCGCTCAACCACCTGATTGCCGACGTTTTGGCCGCAGCGCCCGGCACGCGTTGCTTTCGCGACCCCACGCGCGGTGGCTTGGCGTCCACACTCAACGAGTTTGCCCAGGCCAGCGGTGTTGCCATGGAGGTCGACGAAGATGCCGTGCCCGTGCGTCCCGACGTGCAGGCCGCCTGCGAAATGCTCGGCTACGATGTACTGCAGGTGGCAAACGAGGGCAAGATGGTTGCCGTCGTGCCTGCCGAGCAAGCCGATGCCGCGCTGGCCGCCATGCGCGCCGCCCGCTACGGCGAGAATGCCGCCGTCATCGGTCGCGTGCTGCCACTTGCCGAGGGCGCCCATCCCGCCGTGCGCGTGCGCACCGGCTGGGGCTCGACCCGCATCCTCGACATGCTCGTAGGAGAGCAGCTGCCGAGAATTTGCTAACGACAAAGGCTCAGGGCTATTAAAGATATTCAGATTCCAAACATGCCCGGCACGCATGCCCAGTATCATGGGGTGCGTTTTACAACTCAAGCGGCAGGAGCACCCATGGCAGCAGCTTTTTCCCATGTGATCTTTGACCTGGACGGCACCATCCTCAACACGCTCGAGGACCTGGCGGCCGCCGGCAACCATACCTGCGAGGCGCACGGCTGGCCCACGTTTGCCGTTGACGAGTACCGCTACAAGGTGGGAAACGGCATGCTCAAGCTGGTTGAGCGCTTTATGCCCGCCGAGTACGCAGGCGACGGCCGCATGTTTGAGCAGACGCTTGCCGAGTTTAGGGCTTACTACGGCGAGCACAAGGAAGACCACACCGCTCCCTATGCCGGCACGATCGAGATGCTCGACCGCTTGCGCGCCGCGGGCGTTCAGCTTGCCGTGCTCACTAACAAGGACCACGTCTCGGCGGCTCCGCTTATCGAGAAGTATTTTGGTTCCGAGCGCTTTGCGCTGGTGCAGGGCCGCATCGATGCGTTTCCCCCCAAGCCCGAGGCGCCTGTTACGCTGCATGTGATGAAAGAGCTAGGCGCCGATCCGGCGACCACACTCTACGTAGGCGATTCCAATGTCGATATCCTGACCGGCCACAACGCCGGCCTTAAGAGCGCGGGCGTCAGCTGGGGCTTCCGCGGCCGCGCAGAGCTGGAGGCCGCCGGCGCCGACTACGTGGTGGACACCCAGGGCGAGCTCGCAGCGCTGATCCTGGGCGAGTAACGAGCGACACTGCTTAACGCAGCTGCGACAATTCTTCCGCGCGGAAAGCGCATCCCGTTTTGGAGCTCCGGAATGGGATGCGCTTTCCGTTTGAGGCGCATCAGGGAAACCGCATCCCGTTTCAGAGCAATATTCCGGGTCGCACTTTCCGCAACCCACCCCATCCGGAAAATGCGACCCACTATTCGGCCAAAAACCGGGTCGCGGTTTCCCAAGCACTCGATGCAACGCTGGCACAAGGAGTGTCCCCAACTGCCGCCTGGTCATTTAAGAACGTCCCCAATGACTACAAGTGCCGCACCATGGCAACGACGCAGGTAGAGGATGGGCGGCGCGCAGCGTCAACTGGTTACGCGGTTCGTAGAACCGCGTAACCCCCTAGCTCAGCATTGCATCCATCATCTCGGAGTTGACGGAGTCGTCGGCAGACCACTCGCCATCGTCGTTGCAGGTGTACTTGAAGATAACCGTGGTCTTTCTGGGCTCGGTGGCCTTGGTCACATCGACCATAACCTGACCGGCCATCTTGTACAGCTCGTCATCGGAAGGAACCGTGTCAAGCGCGGCGACCTTCTCCTGATACTGGGTGGAGAAGTCCTCGACGATCTTGTTCATAGACTTGCAGGTGATGGAGACCTCGGCGGTCGCGACACCCTTGTCTTCGTCGACCGTCACGTCGCCGATCTTGTAGTCAAAGCCCTCGAGATAGGTCTTGGCATACTCCTTGGGATCGATACCCAGCTGCTCGAACTCGTCGCCCGAAGCCTCCTCCAGACCAGAGAGGAAGTCGTCGCCACCGTTCTTGACCTCGTCAAACTGAGTCGTAAGATCCTCGGTGATGAGTTCCTCGACCGAAGGGCCTCCGCAACCGGAAAGCAGGACCACGCATGCAACCAAGACGGCCATGAGGGGCGCAAGCAGCAGCTTCTTTTTCATGTTGTTCCTCCCAATGAGCGGCACTGCGCTTCCCAGACGCGGCGCACGTTGTAATAAGTAAGCCCATACTATCCGCTTATGAACACCCTCGGCAACGCGAAGGCACGGTCGGTTCGTTTTAGCGTCCGAACGGTTTGCAAGCCCGCCCAACGTGCAATAAAACGCTTTCCCGCGGTGCAATAAAAAAGGTGGCCGGAAAACCCGACCACCCTTGCACATCCTTTGGATGCCGCAATTTACTTGCGGACGACCTTAACGATGGCGTCACCGGCGGCGACAGCGGAGTCGGCCTCGACGGCGAGTTCGACATCGGCAAACTCGGCGGTGTTGGACACGGCCACGACGACGCAGTCCTTGTAACCGGCGGCAGCAATCTTGGCGCGGTCGATCTTGAGGATGGGCTGGCCGGCCTTCACGACGTCGTCGGCCTTGACGAAGCCCTCGAAGCCGTCACCGTTCATGTTGACGGTATCGACGCCAACGTGCACCAGAACCTCGATGCCGCTATCGGACTGCAGACCCACGGCGTGACCCATGGTGACGGTCACCTTACCGTCGCAGGGAGCGTAGACCAGATCGTCCTCGGGCCACACGGCACAGCCCTTGCCCAGAACCTCGCCACCAAAGACGGGATCGGGCACGTCGGCCATCTTGATGACCTTGCCCTTGACGGGCGAGCACAGCACGTCGGCGCCGGCAGAAGCAGAGATGGAGGCCGGAGCAGCGGCAGCCGCGGGCTCAGCCTTCTTCTTGAACATATCAAACAGACCCATACGTTTTCTCCTCTTGATTAAGCGCAACGTTGTGCGCATGCCTACGGTAATTATAGTGCTAAATGGCCAAAATACTAAGGCGAGGGCTCGAATCGCAAGCCCTTCCCGGTAGTGCTCGTGGGATGAGCATCTCCTTTGCATCGCGGTTCGATAAGCCGAGTATCGCCTGCGCACGGGACGGGCAGAAGCGGGCGCACCAAACCCGATGCTTCTTTTCGCTCTCGAGTCCTGCCGCCGCCTTGTCCCTAACACTTCCTGACACCGACCGAAACGTGCCAAAATAAACCTGTCCTTTTTGGCAGGTTTGGCGAGTGTGGATTTTTGGACGCTTAACTAGCGAACGTGGATAATCTCCCACTTTGAGGCCGTCACCGAGCCAAAAACGGGAGATTATCCGCTCTCATTTTGGACAACCCCCCCCCTGTACCAAGCCGAGCTCCATGGTCAAGTAATAACGACTTCTCATCATTAGATTGTTTACATCAATTCTAATAACTATTTAATCCTTAAACTCGTTATTAGAATTGATATGATTAGCCTAATAACGAGTTTCCGGCACTAAAGATATGGAGGGCGCGATGCAAATCGAGGAGAACGGCCAGGGAACGCTCCGCAATAATCTATCGGGGAAATTAGCTTACTATTCGTTTTTTCCAACGCCCTTGCAATCATTGAGGCGGCTAAACCTCACCGAGGAAACCTATCGCACGCTTTCCGCATGCTCACGAAAGCTTGGAGAGCTTGAAGGCATGCTCTACTTTGTTCCCAACGCCGACATGTATCTGACAATGTACGTGCGCAAAGAAGCACTCCTTTCTTCGCAAATTGAGGGAACCCAGTGCACGTTTGACGACCTACTTAGTCCATCGCAAACACAACTCCATCATAAAGATGTCGCAGACGTCGTGAATTACGTCCGTGCTGTCGACCGCGGCGTAGAACTGCTCAAAAAGATGCCCTTGTGCACGAGACTTCTTAGGCAAGTTCATGCGGTCCTGCTGGACGGAGTGCGCGGAACGGAGAAGAATCCAGGCGAGCTGCGCTCCTCACAAAACTGGATTGGCCCCTCAGGCTGCACCATTGCAACCGCATCGTTTGTCCCTCCAAACATTGAAGATTTGAGTAACACGCTCCAGGACCTCGAACGCTTTATCAACGAGCCTCAAGTCGAAATGGATCCGATTGTGCGGGCGGCGCTCGTCCATTACCAATTTGAAACTGCCCATCCATTCCTAGACGGAAACGGTCGCCTGGGCAGGCTTCTCATTACACTTATGCTCATCAATGATGGCGTTCTTCATTCTTGCTTGTTCTATCCATCGTTCCAGTTCAAGAAAAACCGAAGCGAGTACTACCGGCAACTCACATCCGTAAGGGAGAGAGGCACTTACGAGGAATGGATAGAGTTTTTCTGCAACAGTCTTCTCGAGAGTGCGAAGGACTCGGTAGGGTCTTTAAAAAACCTTGTTGACCTCCATAACCGTTCCACAGCAACCATTACCGAAAATCTCGGAAGGACTGCTGCAAACGGGCAAAGGCTGTTGGGCATTCTTGAAGAGCACCCCATCGTCGACACCGCATTCATCGCTGCCCAACTCGATATCGGCAGGAGTACCGCGAGCTCGCTCGTCAAATCATTTGAAGAATTGGGTATCCTCCGTCCGCTCGACGAGTCAAGACAGAGATACCGGCAGTACGGGTATGAAGAGTATCTTTCGATTCTCAGGGAAGACGCCGAGCCGATTAGATAGGCACCGCAGCCCAAGCAAATTAAAGCGAGCGCGGATAATCTCCCACTTTGAGCCCGCACACAGGCCAAAAACGGGAGATTATCCACGCTCATTCCTGAGTAGTCATTTATGAACGTCCCCAATGACTAGTCCGGCAACGCCGATGTTTCGGCAACGACAGCGAGCGAGCCGCATTCGGAGCAAGACGACGCCGCAGGTAGAGAACGGACAGCGAGCGGGTCGCATTTGAGACAAGGTGACGTGAAACGAAAGGGCGCTGACCTTCTGGTCGCGCCCTTGAAGTTGAACGTCAGATTGTCCAAATGCGGCCCGCGCAGCGTCGAGCAGTTACGGCGTTTGGTAAAACGCCGTAACT
>DBGBCW010000013.1:0-38175 GCA_048478035.1 Collinsella aerofaciens
AGCCTGGAAGAAAACGGAATAGACGGACCGACCGTCCGGCTGAGTCTGGGAAGAGGTGCCGGGCGGCGGGCGGAGCATGGCCACCGGACCCATCGAAACACATCTCCACCGTTCCTTCAACTGGGAAAACGGCGCCCCCGGACCCCAGGAGGGGCCGCGGGGGCGTTCGGCTAACTGCGGGAGCGAGCCATCAGCTCAATGTGTTCGGCTGAGATCGTAAATCAACCAGCCGGACCTGATTGCTTCAGTTTTCCCTGAAATAGCTAGATTCTTTACTCCCCATTAACCACGTGGGGAAACGCCGTACGGAGACCGCAAAAATGCCCATTGAGTTCGATCTGAGTTTCACGGGCCCCGAAACGGCCCTGTTTCGCCCTCGGGGACAAAAATAGCGCGTCTACTCACTCGGGATGAATCCTTACTCCCATTCCTCCGAATACCGCTCCGTGCCTTGCCGTCTTGAAATACGGAGAGTAAATCGCGAAATCGCAGGTGAAAGAGAGTAAAAAGGCAAAGAAAAAGCCTCCGTTCCAACATGGGAACGGAGGCTCGATAATCGAGTTTACTCACCAATGTCGCTGGTGGCTTTGCCGTAACTCTCGTACGAAACGAAACTCAGGAGCACAGTGCGGCACTCAAAAGTGCAGGTCAGAACCCTGTCAGCCTACTCCCACTCGATCGTCGCGGGCGGCTTGGATGTGATGTCGTAGCACACGCGGTTGGCGCCGGGGACCTCGGCAACGATGCGGCCAGAGATGCGGGCCAGCACGTCGTAGGGCAGCTTGGCCCAGTCGGCGGTCATAGCATCGCTGGACTCGACGGCACGCAGAATGATCGGGCGCTGATAAGTGCGCTCGTCGCCCATAACGCCAACGGACTTGATGTCAGGCAGGACCGCGAAATACTGCCAGCAGCTGTGCTCGGAGTTGCGCTCGCCGGTCTGCTCAAACAGACGCTGGTTGTAGGCGTCGAGCTCCTCGCGCACGATGGCGTCGGCGTTCTTGAGGATCTCGAGCTTCTCCTTATCGACCGCACCGATGATGCGGATGGCCAGACCCGGACCCGGGAAAGGCTGACGGAACACGATGTGACCCGGCAGGCCAAGCGCCAGACCAAGCGCGCGGACCTCGTCCTTAAAGAAGTGGTCGAGCGGCTCAATGAGGTCGAAGTGCACGCCCTCGGGGAACGGGATCAGGTTGTGATGGCTCTTGATGGTGGCCGTCTTACCGCCCGTCTTGCGAGCGCCGGACTCGATGATGTCGGGGTAGATGGTGCCCTGAGCCAGATACTTGACCGGCTTGCCATCGGTCTCGAGCTGCTGCGCCACGGCGAAGAACTCTTTCCAGAACTGCGTACCGATGATGCGGCGCTTCTCCTCGGGCTCGGTGACACCAGCTAGAAGCTCGGCATAACGGTCCTCGGCGTGGACGTGGATAAAGTCGACGTCAAACTGCTTGGTGAAGACCTCCTCCACCTGCTCGGGCTCGCCCTTGCGCAGCAGACCGTGGTTGATGAACACGCAGGTCATCTGCTTGCCCACGGCACGGGCGCCCAGGGCGGCCACGACGGAGGAGTCGACGCCGCCGGACAGGGCCAGAATCACGCGGTCGTCGCCGACCTTCTCGCGGAACTCGGTCGTCATGGTCTCGACCAGGTTGTCCATGCTCCAGTTGGGCTCCAGGCCGCAGATCTCAAACAGGAAGTTGCTCAGCAGCTGCTGACCATACTCGGAGTGCTTGACCTCAGGGTGGAACTGCGTGGTGAAGATCTTGCGCTCGGGGCACTCCATCGCAGCGACCGGGCACACGTCGGTACTGGCGGTAACGGTAAAGCCCTCGGGCATCTCGGAAACGGCGTCACGGTGGCTCATCCACACGGTCTGCTCCATGGGCGTGGAGTTAAAGAGCTTGGCGCCGGCCGTGCGCGTGATGGTGGCGCGGCCGTACTCGCCCACCTCGGAGTGGCCGACCTTGCCGCCGAGCGTCACGGCCGTAATCTGATGGCCGTAGCAAAAGCCCAGGACGGGAAGGCCCAGGTCAAAGATGGCAGGGTCGATGGACGGAGCGTCCTCGGCGTACACGGAGGCCGGGCCGCCAGAAAGGATGAGCGCAGAGGCGTTCATCTCGCGAATCTCGTCGGCCGAAATGTCGCAGGGGACAATCTCGGAATACACGTTGAGGTCGCGGACGCGACGGGCAATGAGCTGACCGTACTGCGCACCAAAGTCGAGTACGAGGACCTTTGCGGAAGCCTTTTGATCCATGGTTTCCCCCTCTTGTTGGCGGGGAGCCGGTGCCCACCCGCGTGAATGAACAAAAATAACTTTCATAGTGTACACGTTATATGGGGTTTCTCGTCCCTCGCAGCCATCAGCGCACGGCAAACGCACGACCTGGCCCCTATTTGACGGCGATTGAAGTGTTACCAAACGTTACAGATGATGTAATACGTTTGAACATTGGACGCCCTGTGCCACAATACTGCCGAACGACTCCGCCTCTGTGGCGGCAAATACGATAGGAATACCAGCATGAAGCGCATCCTTCTCATCGCCACGGGCGGCACCATCGCATCGACCGAGGACGGCAACGGCCTCTCCCCCGCCCTGACCGGTGAGGAGCTCGCCCAGAGCGTCCCCGAGATCTCGGGCCTCTGCGAGCTCGACGTGGTACAGCCCATGAACATCGACAGCACCAATATGCGTCCCAGTGACTGGATGCGTATCCGCGACGTCATCGTCGAGGGTTATGCCGACCACGACGGCTTCGTGATTCTGCACGGCACCGACACCATGAGCTACACCGCGGCAGCGCTTTCCTACCTGATTCAGGACAGCCCCAAGCCCATCGTGCTCACCGGCTCGCAAAAGCCCATGGGCAACCCCTTTACCGACGCCAAGCTCAATCTGTACCAGAGCCTGCTCTATGCGCTCGACGAGCACTCGCACGATGTGTCGATTGTGTTTGGTGGCGTCGCCATTGCCGGCACGCGCGCCCGCAAGCAGCGCACCATGAGCTTTAACGCGTTCATTAGCGTCAACTATCCGCCCATTGCCTACATCCGCAACGACCGCATCGTGCGCAACGGGCTCCACGGCACTCATCAGGGCGAAAACCCGGTGCGTTTCTACGACAACATCGACCCGCACGTGTTTGTCCTTAAGCTTACGCCCGGCGTGAACCCGGGTATCCTGGACGCCCTAGCCGATAGCTACGATGCTGTAATTCTTGAGACCTTTGGCATTGGCGGTATTCCCGAGTTTGGCGAGTCCGGCGAGTCATTCCAGGAGGCGATTTTCCGCTGGGTCGATTCGGGCCGCACCGTCGTTATGACCACGCAGGTCCCCGAAGAGGGCCTCGATCTGGGCGTTTATGAGGTCGGCCGCGCTTATGCCGATCATCCGGGCATTCTGCGCGGCGATGACATGACCACCGAGACGCTTGTGGCCAAGACCATGTGGGCACTCGGCCAGTCACGCGATGCCGCCGAAATCCAGCGCCTGTTCTACAGCCAAGTCAACCACGACCGTATCCCGATGGCGTAATCTCTAAGGCAGCTCCATTTATCGCAACCTTAAACGACAGGTGGTCCCCCTCGGGCCGTGCAAAAATCGGAGTATTCTGCAATTTCTCCGCCGGAGGCATAGAATCGACCGATTGTTAGACGAACTTTTAGGACGAGGGTTCCGTCTAGTAAATATTTATTCCTCATTTTTATTTAGTATGTGGATTAACTACTGCCAAAAAGGCAAAGCCAGCCGCTCGAGCTACCATCTACGGCCAAACTGGTGCTGAATACTCGCGATTTTGCACATCGCAACCAGGGGGACCCGCCCAAAGAGCGTCAAATACAGCGGGGGAACGCCCTATCCGATACCCTCGAGAAGCTCTGACACCGTCATGCCGAGTGCGGGCGCGATCTTAAATAGAACCTTGAGCGTGAAATTTGCCGTCCCATCTTCGATTCGGTCGAGGTAGGGTCGGCTGATTCCTGTCGCCACACAAAAATCAACCTTGGAGATACCAAGGTCCCTGCGTGTCTCTTCGACCCGCCTGCCAAGAATCTGTTTCGCACGTTCGTCCATGCAGCCGAGTTTGAAATGGAGCCGAACATAAACGTAAACTATAGTTTACGTTTTGCCGAATACACAGGAGTTTTCTATGTCGGGTTCTTCGGTCCGCATGTACCGAGCCACGCTTCGCACAAACAGCGCGCCGCCCAAGCTCGTCGTCGTTGAAGCAGAATGCCTTTCGCCCGATGAGCACACAGCATTTGCATTGCTATCAAGTCGCGTCGCCGCCGTTCTGGTCCCTTGCCCGGCGCAAGGTGAACTTGCCATCCAATGCCAAGCGCACAGCTGCTCGCTCAATCAGGCTGCCGTAATCGCAACCAGCCAACACGGTCTGCCCCTTCTCCTGGAAGCCGGTATCGCACTTGCCCTTCGCGGCGCCGGATACGAAAACGAGGCCGCCGCCGATATGGTCTTTAAACCACGATCGAGCGGCGGCCTCGCAGCAGCCATTGAATATGCGTGCAGGCTCGTTGCCTAAAAGGACAAGCTAGAAACCAAAGCCAAAGCCCGTTCCAGTAATCGCCGAATACATAAAGTAGACGTTGATCACGTTGAGGAACACGCCCGTGATGCAGCCGTTGCGCAGGTAGCGCTCGCACGCAAGACGTGCCATCACAGCGGAGTCCTCGTTGTTCTTTGCCTGGCGTCCCGCCGTAAAGTACGTCGCCACGCTCAGCAGCAGGTTGAGCACTGGCAGTGCCAGCAGCTCGTAGCTCTTACCCCAGCGCGTCACCTCGCCGGCGGCGTTAAACTTCGTTGCCACCTCGGGGCCAATGTTGGGGATAACACACGCTGCAACCACCAGCGGAATCACCGCAAGTACGAGCAGCGCGATGCCCATGTAGCCGGCTTTTTTGCCATATTTAAACATATGCGTCGTCCTTACACGTTGAAGCGGAAATGCACGACGTCACCATCGGCCATGACATAGTCCTTGCCCTCAATACGCAGTTTGCCGGCGGCCTTGGCGCCCTGCTCACCGCCGAGCTCGATGTAGTCGTCATAGCCAATGACCTCGGCCTTAATAAAGCCGCGCTCAAAATCGGTGTGGATGACGCCGGCGGCCTGCGGGGCGGTCGCGCCCTGACGAACCGTCCAGGCCTTGACCTCCATCTCGCCGGCCGTAAAGAACGACTGCAGACCGAGCAGCTTATAGGCCGCCTGCGCGAGCACGTCCAGACCGGGCTGTTCCAGGCCCAGGCTCTCCAGGTAGTCGGCGGCGTCCTCGGGATCGAGCTCGGAAAGCTCGGCCTCAATCTTGGCGCAGATGGGCAACGGCTTGACGCCATCGATGGGCGCCAGGTCGTCGTTGAGCATATCCTCGTCCACGTTGGCCACATACAGGATGGGCTTCATGGTGAGCAAGAACAGCCCCTTGGCGGCGGCACGCTCCTCGTCGGTCATCTCCATGGATGCGGCGCGCTTGCCCTCGTTGAGCCAGGCAAGCAGGCGCTTGGCGACCTCGAACTTGGGCATGAGCTCCTTGTCGCGCTTGGCCTCCTTCTCGAGCTTGGGCAGCTGCTTCTCGAGCGTGCCCATGTCGGCCAGGATGAGCTCGGTCATGATGGTGTCGGCATCGCCGGCGGGATCGACGAACTCGCCCGTGCGGCCCACCTCACGCATGACGTTGGGGTCCTTAAAGTAGCGCACGACCTCGCAGATGGCGTCGGTCTCGCGAATGTTGGCCAAGAACTGGTTGCCCAGGCCCTCGCCCTCGTTGGCGCCCTTCACCAGACCTGCGATGTCGACGAACTCGACCGTCGCCGGCACAATGCGGCCCGGGTTAACGATGTCGGCAAGCTTTTGCAAGCGGCTATCGGGCACGTCGACGATACCCACGTTGGGGTCGATCGTGGCAAACGGGTAGTTGGCGGCAAGGCCGGTCTTTTTGGTAAGCGCGGTGAACAGCGTCGACTTGCCCACGTTGGGCAGGCCCACGATACCGATGGAAAGGGACACGACAGCTCCTTTTGGTACAGGTACTTCAAACCGTATAAGTATAGCGCCGCCGCAGCATCCGGGCGAATCCGGACACCGCGGCGGCGCAAATGAAGCAGAGATAGAGCTCGCTGACTAGTCCGCGAGCTTCTCCACCTGATCGAGCATCTTGTCAAGCTTGGCCTTTGCCTCGGCCTTGGCCTTCTGGGCCTCTTCGTGGGCCTTGGCCTTCTGAGCGGCCTTTTCCTCGGCCTCGGGGTCGACAACGACCAGATTGGACGCATCGTGCTCGACCAGCTTGAGCGCATGCTCGGGGCACACCTTGACGCAGGCTCCGCAACCTAGGCAATACGTGGACTCCAGTGCAAAGCGACCGCTTCCCACCAAATCGCAGGCAAACGTGGGGCACACGTTGACGCACTCGCCGCACGACGTGCACTTGTCAAAATCGCATTCCGGTGTGCTCACCTGCATATTCTGAGCAAGCTCGGGGTGGTTCTGCAGCGTCGAGAGCACCAGCTGCCGCCCGTGCGTGAGCGAACGGCGACGCTTGGTCGTCGTGGTGCCGCACATGGTGTTGAGCGTGCGCTCGAGCTGCGTGATCTGGTGACGGTGAGCCTTCAACTTCTGCGTCACCGAGGCCAGCGCCGCCGTCGCCGGATTGAGCTTGGTCACCGTCAGGCCCGTGGTGCGGGCAATCTTATCCATGTACTCCTTGCGCTCGTACTCGCGGCGCTTATGGCATTTGAGGCTCTTGGGGTCGACCTCCAGGCCCATGCCCGTACCCGCCCACTCCTCGGCGGTAGCAATGGCCTCGCCCAGAATGTCCTCGCCACCGGTGTTGCGGCACTTATCGCACACGCCCAGTGGCAGGTAGACGCTCACGTTGGGATAATCGGCCAGCACCGAGAACCAGGTCTCGGCCGTAATATCACCCACGCAGGCAACGACGACTTCGTTCTCGCGCGGCATGCGCTTAAGGGCACGCGTGCAGGTAACGTAGGCGGTCTCGTGGCTCGTAGCCGCCGAGACAATGTCGTCGTAGACGTTTTTGGGTGCAAGGCGCGGAGAGATGATCGCCTCGGTCGGACAGGCAGCGGCGCACAGGCCGCACTTGCGACAGGAGTCGAGGATCTCAATGGCGTCTTCCTCGACCTCGATAGCGTTGACCGGGCACACGTCCATGCACGCGGTGCAGCCGCTCTTTTCGTTTTTGCAGGTCAGGCACGGAATGGTATTGCCGCGCGGGCGCTCCTTGTAGTCGGCAGGATTCCACTGCGGCGCCGACGGATCGAGTGCATCGGTCACGCCGCCAAGCGGGTTTTTAAGAAAGTCGAAACCCTTGCTGATCTCGATAATGTCATCAAACAGATCGTGTTCCTGCGCCATGCGCGGCCCCTCCCTGAGCAGTGCAAACAAGCAAGAGATAATGATACGCTATCGGCCCACGCCTCGGGCAAATTACACGCGGCGCACCTTTGAGGCAAATAGTCTATAGCCTATCGCCGCCTCGATTGCACAAGATCGATCAAACGCCAAGCTATGCCTCGCACATGAGCTGCACAAGCTTTTGTTTGGTCACCTTGGCCTGCTCGTTAGCCATATTGCGTTCGTTTCTAAAGGCCGCATCTGCAACGCTCATCAGGTCGGTAACGGAAATCTCGCCAAGTCCCAGCTCCGCGAGCGTCGTCGGTAGGCCGACGCGCTGGCAAAACTCGAGCACCTGATCAAGCTCGGGCGCACGCTCCAAACGAAGCTGGACCACTAGGCCAAATGCCACGGCCTCGCCGTGCATGGCCTTGCACTCGGGCAGGATCGTCAACCCGTTGGCGATGGCATGTGCCAACGCCAAGCCACCGCTCTCAAAGCCGACGCCCGAGAGCAGAATATTGCACTCGATCAGGCGCTCAACCGCCGGCGATATACGGCCCTTTTTGAGATCGCGCTTGGCAGCGACGCCGCACTCCATGAGTGTGTCATAGCAGGCACGAGCCGCAACCAAAGCCAAGTGCCCCGGCGCGCCACCGTGTTCGTTGACGCCGTGCGCCGCGGCGCACGAACGCGCCTCGAAGTACGTTGTCAGTGCATCGCCCATGCCAGCGACCGTCATACGCAGCGGGGCCGCCGCGACCACGTTGGTATCGACCACGACCAGGTCTGGATTCTTCTCGAGCATCAGGTAGCGGTCGAACGACCCATCCTCGTGATACAGCACCGAAATCGCGCTGCACGGACCGTCCATCGACGCCGCCGTGGGACATACGCACAACGGCAACTCGGCATAAAACGCAACGGCCTTGGCGATATCGAGCATCTTGCCGCCGCCAATACCCACCACCATGTCGCAATACTCAGCCCGAGCTTCCTTAGCCATTTCGACAACGGCATCTTCCGTACACGGACCGTTGTAAATCTTAAAGAACGGCTCGCTTAGATCTTCATCCAGAAATCCATCGACGATCTGCCTGCACAGCCGATCCTCGGTGCCTTGGTCAAACACGACATAGGCAGCGCAGCCCAACCATGACAAATACCTGCCCTGACGCGAGAGCTCACCCGGCCCCTGAACATATCGTCCGGGACCGCCATAAACCATGGGAAGCGCCATACGAGAATCCGCCCTTTCATCAACAACAATTGGTACAAAGCAACCTGACCCCTTTGCACCATAGCAAAAAGGGGCAAAGCCTTCTGTCGGCTTTGCCCCTTCCTTACCTTAGTTTACTCATCCATAAGGTAGTAGTGACCCAGTGCGTCGGCACCCAGAATGGCGTTTGCAACCATCTCGGGCGTCACCTCAAACGGCATGTTGCACATGGTGTCATCGGGCGCGCAGGCGGCCTCGGCAACAATCATGGCCTGCTCGCGCGTAAGCTCGGCAACGCCAAGTTCCTTCATCGTAACCGGCAGGCCCAGCTCAATGCAGAAGCCCAAGACTTCCTCGAGCTTCTCGGTCGGGGCATCCTCGAGTACCAGCTGGACGATGGTGCCAAAGGCGACCTTCTCGCCGTGATACATGCCGTGGCACTCGGGCAGCATCGTCAGGCCATTGTGGATGGCATGAGCAGCAGCAAGGCCCGAGCTCTCAAAGCCAATGCCCGAAAGCAGCGTGTTTGCCTCGATGATGTGCTCAACGGCAGGCGTGAGCGCACCCTTCTCCAGCGCGACCTTGGCCTTGACGCCATCGGCCATAAGCGTCTCGTAGCAGAGCTTGGCGAGCGCCAGACCAGCCATACCGCCCTTGCCGCCAGCGCAAGTGCCACCGTCGGCATCGTGCGTCGCCTGGGCCTCAAAGTAGGTTGCGAGCGCATCGCCCATACCGGAAACCGTCAGGCGCACCGGGCTCGCCGCGATAACCGTCGTATCCATCAGGACAATGTTGGGGTTTGCCTTAAGGAACAGGTACTTATCGAACTGGCCGTCATCGGTGTAGAGCACCGAAAGTGCCGAGCACGGTGCATCGGTCGAAGCGATGGTGGGGCAAATGATAACCGGGGACTCCAGGTAATAGGCAACAGCCTTCGCGGTATCGAGGATCTTGCCGCCACCGACACCGACGATGATGTCGCAACCGTTGTCGCGAGCGAGCGCAACCAGGCGATCGACCTCGCCCTTGGAGCACTCGCCGTTAAAGTCCTCAAACAGCAGCTCGGCCTTAGCCTCGGCAAAGCTGCCCTCGATCTTGGCACCAACGCGCTTCTTGCCCGAAGGCGTCACGATGACGAGGGCCTTAGCGCCGAGCGGCTCGACATAGGAGCCGAGCTTGGCGAGCTCGTCCGGACCCTGGATGTACTTGCTGGGGCTATTGAAGATTGCAGCCATTTTTATCCCATTCTCTAAAAGAAAAAAAGGGGCTCCGTACAGATACGTGCGGAGCCCCTCGTTACGATAACAAGAGTCGATTAGAAATCGATGTCGGTGTCGTAGTAGCAAGCCTTGAGAATCTTCTCGAAGTCGGCAGCCTTGGTCTCACGCGGGTTCTCGGGCGTGCAGGCGTCCTGCTCGGCGTTCGCGGCGATCTCGGGCAGCTTGGCGAGGAACTCCTCCTCGGAAACCATCTGCGGGTTCTCGGCGTCGACCTTCACGCCACCATTCGCGTAATCCTTGATGGACTGCGGAATGTTGAGCTGGTCGTTGAGGTCGCGAATCTTCTGGACGAGCGCAGCGATGAGCTCCTCGTTGGTCTCGCCGGGAAGGTGCAGGATCTCCTTGGCCACGTAAGCGTAACGCTCAGCAGCGCGCGGGTCCTTGGAGTTCCACTGGATAACCTTGCCCAGGTACATGGCGTTGGCAGCACCGTGGATGATGTGGCCATTCTCGAAGGCAGCGCCGGTCTTGTGAGCCATGGAGTGAACGATGCCGAGCAGGCCCGAGGAGAAGGCGATACCGGCGATGCACTGAGCCTCGTGCATGTGCTGACGGGCCTCATGGTCGCCAGCATAGGACTTGGGCAGCCACTCGACGATCTCGCGGATGCCGTGCAGAGCGTTGGCGTCGGTGAACATAGAGGCGCAGGTGGAAACGTAGGCCTCCATGCAGTGGGTCAGAGCGTCCATGCCGGTATGAGCGCACAGCTTGGCGGGCATGGTGTAGGTGAGCTCGGGGTCGACGATGGCGACATCAGGGGTGATGTTGAAGTCGGCCAGCGGGTACTTGATGCCCTTGGCGTAGTCGGTGATGACGGAGAAGGCAGTGACCTCGGTAGCGGTGCCGGAGGTAGAGGAGATGGCGCAGAAATGAGCCTTCTGACGCAGCTCGGGGAAGCTGAACGGCTGGATGATGTTATCGAAGGACTCCTCGGGATACTCGTAGAAGACCCACATGGCCTTAGCGGCATCGATGGGCGAGCCGCCGCCGATGGCGATAATCCAGTCGGGCTCGAACTCGCGCATGGCCTCGGCGCCCTTCATGACCGTCTCGATGGACGGGTCGGACTCGACGCCCTCGAACAGCTTGACCTCGAAACCGCCTTCCTTAAGGTCGGCCTCAACGTCCTGCAGGAACCCGCCGCGGCGCATAGAGCTGCCGCCAGAAACGATGATGGCCTTCTTGCCCTTGAGGTTCTTCACCTCGTGGCGAGCGCCCTCACCAAAGTACAGATCGCGAGGATTGGTAAAACGTCCCATACTGTGCCTCCTAAACAAGCCCCTCTTAGACTTGCGTATATAACGGAGCACCCGATTGGCTCCGTTAGGACCGTTTTGCGCGTTGCCGGCGATGACAATGCGCGATGTCTGAACGTCTCAACGCTCAGACAAACACTATTTTACCGTTCTGGTTGGTCAGTTATTCACCTAAAGCCGATAATGATGAAACGTTTTTTCTATCCCTGAAGACCCTTGTGGGGCATTCATACTCCCAAGCTGGGCAAACGTTTTATCAGGGTTAACCACATATCCCGGGCAGGACTGTGCCCCTCCAAAATGTGCCCCGTTCGCCGCCAAAAATCGACCGTTTACGGCACTGTGATACCACCCGCGCAACCGAGGTGCCGACATTTGTGCGACATCCGTCTTCGTGGTGCAAAGGTGCAAGTCCAAGCGCGGCACCCCCGGTGTGCCACATGCGGGTAAACTAGAACTTTATATAGAGACATTTGAACCCTAACCGCAGCAAAGGAGGCCCCATGGCATTCGATCCCATTCAAGAGGATTGCCATCGCCTCGTTCTTGAGGCCCTGCGCCGCGACAATATCCCGCTCACCGACGGTGCCGCCGTAGAGCGTCTGATGGAACAATTCACCCGTAACCCCGCGCCGCTCATCGTGCACGACCGCGACCGAGCTGGGCATCTGATTGCCAAGGTCGTCGAGGCTGTCGACTACCGCATCCCCTTTATCCCCGACGACGCCCAGGCAGAGCAAGAAGAAGCCGCAGCCGAGAACATGCTCCGCGAGGCAGCCGCGCTCGATCCGGCCAACTGGGATGCCCAGCGCATGCTGACGGCGCTCACCGCCGAATCCAACGAGGAATACGTACAGTATCTGGTGTCCAAGTGCGACGAGGTGGAGCACGATCTGGCGCTCAAGATTGCCTCGGCGCAGGACCCCTACGAGCGTGAGGCCGCAGGCGACCTGACCCGCCGTCCCTACCTGCGCTGGCTTGCCGCCTTGGCATCGCGCGCGCTCATTAGCGGCCGCTACCGCATGTCGCTGGATGCCGCGAATCGCAGCCTGGACTTTGCGCCCAACGACCCCGCCGGCGTCCGCCATACCGCGATGCTTGCCATGGCAAAGCTCGAATACCCTGCCGAGGAGCTCAAGCGTTTTCGTTCCGCCCACTCCGTGCCCTATCTTGCAAACACGCCGCTGCGCCGCCGTCCCAAGGACGCAGAGCGCGACCTGGACCCGTGGACGCTCATCGCACTGATGAGCGCAGCCTGGCGCGAGCTGGACTACGAAGGCGCCGAGCACTACTTGCGCATCCTTGCACGCTCGTGCCCGCACGCAGCCGAGGCGCTCTACTTCCAAACCGAGTTTCCCGATGGCGTCTATGCCCGCGTCAACGTAGGTCCGGGCTCCACCGATGAGCTTGTCCTTGCTCTGTCCGAGGCGACGCCGGTGCTACAGGAGGGCCTAGGCGCGCCCGACAACGCCAGCTTTGCCGCCTGGGTCGCCACCAACGACATCGTGCGCTCCCAAATCGACGAACGAATCCTGCGCGCGGCCGAACAGGGATTGCCGTTTAAGGGAGGAGACCTCTAATGGATCCGAGCGTCTACATCCCCGCCTACCTGGAGCGCGCCTACGTTGCGTCGCACCCCGAACTCACCGATGCAGCACGCGAGCTTGTCCATAACGACATCAGCGCAAACCCTCACAAGTATGCGCAGACCGAGCATGCCCAAGCGCTGCTGTCCTATGCCGGCGTTCATCGTCACCTGCTCGACGAGCTCCATCGCATCGAGGACATGGGCAGCGATGAGGAGTTTGAGCAGACGCGCAACCGTCTGTTCGACGATATGCGCGATGAGCTGCTCAAGATCGTCCGCGTCGATGCACTTGCCGTCGATGCGCAGCTGCTCGCCATCATCCTGGCGGACACGCCCGTTGATGCCTGCCTGGGCGACTTGATGAAGCTCGAGACGAGTACGGCCGACTACCTGCAACAAAGCGTGCCCGGGTTCGACATGGAGGCCCCGCACTACTGGGCCAATAATGTTTTGGCCGACGGTGTCACCGCAGCAGGCCTTACCGTGAGCGAGCCGGCGCTTATTGGCTGGCTTCACACGCTCGAGGCCATCTCGCAGCTGTGCATGGCGAGCGCTCGTTACCGTGCTGCTGCCAACTACGCCCGCCGCGTCCTTAAGGCAGAAGGTTATCCCACCCGAGCTGCCGGCACCGTGTTGCTCGCCCTCGCCCGCTTGGAAGACCAGGACGGCTTTTTTGCCCTGGCTCACCAGCTCGAGGAGCAGGTGGGGGCCGATACCCTCGAGAACTCCCCCTGGTACCTGCTCGCCCGCACGATTCTGCTGTTCAAAACAAACAAGATGCGTCCGGCGACGCGCGCGCTGCGTGAGTTCGCTAACCGTTGCGAGGGCGGCGCGTTCTTCTTGCTGAACCCCATGTACCAGACGCCGTACCTTCCCTGCCGACCCGAGCCGCACGACCCGTGGGATCTTTCGCACCAGGCCGTTTGGGAGGCCGACGGCATTATCTCGGATACTCCCGACTTTGCCCCCTGGGCCAACGCTTGTGAAGACGTATCGCAGCTTGCCCAGGAATTTGCGCGCCGTTACGGCTTTTAACGGCGCAAACGCCACGACCATGTCATTCACGTTAGGAACGGCTTCATGAACTTCCGCTCATCTCTCGCCTGCACCTCGAGCGATATCGCCCGCTGGGGGCTGCGCTCCGTCCTTAAGCGCCAGGGCGGCGTACTCCCCGGCCGCATCGCCATGAAGATCAACCCCGAGCTGCTGAGCGACCTCGCGGGCCTTGTCGACCGCAGCGTGGTGATCACCGGCACCAACGGTAAGACCACCACCTCCAACCTCATCGCCGACGCCGTTGCCGCCAGCGGCGCCACCGTGGTATGCAACCGCGCCGGCAACAATATGGAGCCGGGCGTGGTGGGCGCGCTGCTCGAGGCCCGCGGCGGCCTTAAGCACACCAGCAGCGGCAAGCGCGTGGGCGTTTTTGAGTGCGACGAGCTCTACACGGTGCGCGTCCTGCCCAAGCTCAAGCCGACCTACTTTGTGCTGCTCAACCTGTTCCGCGACCAGCTGGATCGCTACGGCGAGATCGACCACACCCAAGACGTCATCGCCCACGCGCTGGAGCTTTCGCCGGCAACGACGCTCATCTATAACGCCGATGATCCGCTGTGCGCCTCGATCGCCGCGCGCGTTCCCAATGCAAGCATCGCCTTTGGCATCGACGGCACCACCAACACCGAGTCCGACCGCATTAGCGACTCGCGTTTTTGCTCACAGTGCAACGCACCGTTGGAGTACGACTATGTGCAGTACGGACAGCTTGGCGCATACCATTGCCCCTCGTGCGGCTGGACCCGCCCTGGGCTTGTCCGTCGCGTGACGAGCGTGGAGCTCGGCTGCGACGGCTACGGCTTTGACCTGGTCTTTGGATCTACGCCCGACGCGGCTGCCGTGCACATCGCCACACGCTACAACGGCCTGTATATGGTCTACAACGTAGCCGCAGCCTTCTTCGCCGCCCACGAGCTGGGCGTAGACACCGCACGCCTGCAGCCCACGCTCGACGCCTACGTGCCAGCAGGTGGTCGCATGGGCCGTTGGAATATCGCCGGCCGAACCGTCGAGGCAAACCTGGCCAAAAATCCCGTGGGCTTCGATCGACAAATCCAGTCCATCAAGACGGCAGGCGGCAGACTCTGCGCGTTCTTCCTCAACGACAACGACGCCGACGGCCACGATGTCTCGTGGATCTACGACGTCGACTTTGAGCGCATCGCCGACACAACGGGACTTGTCGCCTTTGCCGGCGGCACGCGCGCGCACGACATGCAGGTACGCCTCAAGTACGCCGGCATCGATGCCACGATCATCTCGAATATCGAGCAGGCGATCGGTGCCGTTGCGGATGAAGCCGCCGGCGACACTTTCTATGCCGTCGCCAACTACACGGCCTTTCCGCCGCTAGTCAAGGAGCTCGATGGGCTCAAAGACACCGATGCGGCTACGGTTGCCGCCCACGCTGCAACGTCTGCCGATGGCAGTGCCGTCCCCGCCGGCGTCGCTCCGACCGAGCTTTCGCGCCCCCTGCGCATCGTCTATCTGTATCCCGACGCCCTCAACCTCTACGGCGACGGCGGCAATGTCATCGCCCTCGAGCGCCGCTGCGCCTGGCGCGGCATCCCCGTTTGCGTGGACGAAGTCCGCATGGGCGAGACGCTCGATCTGCATGATGCCGATATCGTCATGATGGGCGGCGGCTCCGATCGCGACCAGCTGGCCGTGGCGCACGAGCTGCTCGCTCAGAAAGACAAGGTTGCGGCCTATGTTGAGGACGGCGGCTCGTTGCTTGCTATCTGCGGCAGCTATCAGTTGCTCGGCCGTTCATACTACATGGGTGAAGATCGCATCGAGGGCTTGGGCGTCATTGCCGCCGAAACTGTACGCGGCTCCGACCGCCTGATCGGCAACGTCGCCGTCAAGACCGACCTGGCGCCTGAGCCCTTTGTGGGATTCGAGAACCACGGCGGCCGCACCCTGCTCGATACAGAGGCCACGCCGCTCGGAACGTCCGTCGTCACGGGCACCGGCAACAACGGCGACGATGGCTTTGAGGGTCTCATCTACAAGGGCGTCATCGGCACGTACCTGCACGGACCGGCGCTACCCAAGAACCCCGAACTCACCGACTGGCTCATTACCCACGCCCTCGAGCGCCGCGGCGATGCGCAGGCCGCAGCCCTGCTGCCGCTCAAGCCCCTCGACGACACCTACGAGCGCGCCGCCCACGACGCTGCCATGAAGCTCCTCCCCTAGCACCTCACCACCACAAAAGGGACAGGCACCTTTGTGGTGGTTTTCCAGTTTGCCAACGATATACGCGCCGGCAAAAAAGTCTGCTATACTCTTTCCCGCTGTCCCCATCGTCTAGCGGCCAAGGACGCCACCCTTTCAAGGTGGATATCGCGGGTTCGAATCCCGCTGGGGGCACCATTTAAACTGAGAAGCCCGTTGCCCTCGCGGTGACGGGCTTTTTGCTATCCATGTGCCGGGATTCGAACCCGACAGGGTGCGGAACTGTGGAAACGCGAAGCGTTTTCCAGCGCAGCACGCAAGGAGCGAAGTGACGCAGCGAAGGCGGGCAGCGCCAGCCGCACGCGGACATCCCGCTGGGGGCTCAATTTAAACTGAGAAGCTCGTTGCCCTTGCGGTGACGGGCTTTTTGCTATCCATGTGCCGGGGATTCGAACCCCGAGGGCATTAAATCACACTGTCATCCAAGGGCCCGTGGGCAAAAAATAGCAAATATGAGTACTGTTACCAATTTAGTAACAGCGATTGCATATCACCAGAAGGCGATTTAGACGCCAGGAATCCTACGGCGGAAGAATTGCAGGCTTTTATCAACTAAGTACTTGGACATATGTTGCGTAACACAGCATATTTTACAAAAAAATAATGCTACAGCACTTGTGACAGTACTCATATTTGACGTTTTTTGCCCACGACCCCTTATTGCGTGGGTGAATCAGTTGCAAAACGGGCTTCAAAGCGTCCTTCTCAAACAAAAAGCCGGGGCCCGCACGATGCGGACCCCGGCTCAATACCGTGACGATATGTCAGTTATATTCTACACGTAGAACAGGATGTCGTCGTAGGTCGGGACCGGCCAGTAGTCGGCGGCCACGATCTCCTCCATGGCATCCACGGCGGCACGCAGCGTATCCATAGCGGGAACGACCTCGTGTGCATACACGTTGGCCTGCTCCTGGCCATCGAGGGCCTCGGCCTTCTGATGCACGGCGTCGAGCGCCTTGATGGAGTCGTTGATGGTGGTGATACCGTTGCAGAGCTTGTTGAGCGTGTTCTGCTCGCACTGCATGGCGGCCTCGGCACCGGCGGCACGAATAGTCTCAAGGCCCTTAGCGACCTTGGTGGCATAGGCGGTAATGACCGGGCGATAGGTACGACGCGCCTCGCGAACCATCGTGGTGGCCTCGATGTTCATGAGCTTGTTGTACTTCTCGAGCTTGCAATCGTAGCGGCACTGAGCCTCGGCCTTGGTCAGGACGCCCGTCTCCTCAAAGAGCGCGATAGCCTTATCGGAAACAAAAGCGGGCAGGGCGTCGGCCGTGGTCTTGTTGTTGGCAAGGCCGCGCTTCTCGGCCTCGACGGGCCACTCATCTGAGTAGCCGTCACCGGAGAACAGGATGCGCTGGTGGTCGGTCAGGACCTTCTTGCAGTACTCGAGCGCAGCGTCCTGGAACTCATCCTCGGGCGTACCCTCGAGCGCGTCGGCGAAGGACTTGAGCGACTTGGCCACGGCGGCATCGAGCACCAGGTTGGAGTCGGAGACGTTCTGCTCGGAGCCGCAGGCACGGAACTCGAACTTGTTGCCGGTGAAGGCGAACGGGGAGGTGCGGTTGCGGTCGGTGTTGTCCTGCATCAGCTTGGGCAGGGTATCGGCGCCCAGGTCGAGCACGCCGCGCGTGGCATGGACGGAAGCCTTGCCATCGATGATCTTCTCGACGACCTCGGTAAGCTGGTCGCCCAGGAAGATGGACATAATCGCCGGAGGAGCCTCGTTGGCGCCCAGACGATGGTCGTTGCCGGCCGAGGCAACAGAGGCGCGCAGGAGTTCCTGATAGTTATCGACGGCCTCGATCACCGCGGTGAGGAAGACGATGAACTGCAGGTTGTCGAGCGGGGTGTCGCCCGGATCGAGCAGGTTCTCGGACTCGGTGCCAAGCGACCAGTTGTTGTGCTTGCCCGAACCGTTGATGCCCTCAAAGGGCTTCTCGTGCAGCAGGCAAACCAAGTCGTGGCGGGAGGCGATGAGCTTCATTTTCTCCATCATGACCAGGTTCTGGTCGATGGCCTCGTTGACCTCGCCATAGACCGGTGCGAGCTCATGCTGGCAGGGAGCAACCTCGTTGTGCTTGGTCTTGGCGGGAATGCCAAGCGCCCACAGTTCATCGTCCAGGTCCTTCATATAGGCCGAGACGGTGGGGCGGATAGCGCCAAAGTAGTGCTCCTCGAGCTCCTGGCCCTTGCATGGAGCAGCACCAAAGAGGGTGCGGCCGGTGATGACCAGGTCCTTGCGCTTGCGGTAAGCGTCCTTCTTGATCAGGAAGTACTCCTGCTCGTCGCCCACGGAAGGAACGACCTTCTTGGGGGTCTTACCGAACAGCGCCAAAACACGCTTGGACTCACGCGAGAGCGCGGTCATGGAACGCAGCAGCGGGGTCTTCTTGTCCAGGGCCTCGCCCGTGTAGGAGCAGAAAGCCGTGGGGATGCACAGGACATCGTCCTTGATAAAGGCGGGGCTAGTGGGGTCCCAAGCGGTGTAGCCACGGGCCTCGAAGGTAGCACGCAGGCCGCCGTTGGGGAAGCTCGAGGCATCGGGCTCGCCCTGGATGAGGTTCTTGCCCGTAAACTTGGTAATGGCGGTGCCGTCGTGGTTGGGCTCCAGGAAGCTGTCGTGCTTCTCGGAAGTAATGCCCGAAAGCGGCTGGAACCAGTGCGCGTAGTGCGTCGCGCCCTTGGAGATGGCCCAGACCTTCATGGCATGGGCAACGGCGTTGGCCACATCCAGGTCGAGCGGCTCACCGCCCTCGAGGGTTGCAGCAAGGCGCTTCCAAATGTCCTTGGGGAGGTAGTCCTTCATGACTTCCTCAGAGAACACCATGGTCCCGAAGCGGTCAGTAAGATCGGCCATACGGAACTCCCTTCGTATCGGCACCGCGTGAGAAGCGGTGTTGATTACTAACGAACGAGTCATAGCTTAGACTCGCCGTGTTTCCGCGACATTACCGTTATGTTGCTGTCGCGAAACCAATCAATGAGGTTACCCTATCGAGGCGGCGTTGCCACCCTCAACAGCCAATCAACTGCATAAATTGCAGACCTCTCCCCATGGTTTAAAGGTAGTCAATTTGGGATGGAGCTCTATTAACTGGTATTTTGCATCAGATACCAGTCTTTATAGTCCGTGCCTAGATTAGCCGCTCTGTTATAGAGAAAGCCGATAGCAAGGCATCTTTGATTGGTATCCTCAAATAGCGAGTGAAACTCCACCGTGGCACAGTGGTGCTGTAGAATCCTTACAACACATCACACTATTACGTATCTAGAGGAGCACGATATGCGCGTCGACGAGGTTTTTAAGCAGGCAGCATCCCAGGGCACCGCACCCGTTTCGTTTGAGATGTTCCCGCCCAAGGGCGAGCTCACCCTCGACACGGCTCGCGAAGTGGCAGGCAATCTGTGCAAGCTTTCGCCGAGCTTTGTCTCGGTCACCTGCTCGGCCGGCGGCTCGGGCAACGGTGCCGCCACCGCCCCCATCGCGCATATGATTACGAGCGAATTCGATACACCCTCGGTGGCGCACCTCACCTGCGTTGGCCGCTCGCATGCCGATATCGCCGCCAAGATCGATGAGTATCGCTCGGCCGGCGTGGAAAACGTGCTGGCCCTGCGCGGCGATCTTCCCGCCGGCGCGACCGAGGACGACAAGCCCGCCTCCGACTACGCCTACGCCCGCGACCTCATCCCCGAGCTCGTCGACGCCGGCTTTTGCGTGGGCGCCGCAGCCTACCCCGAGGGCCACATTGCCTGTGAGGACCTCAACGTCTCGGTCGAACACCTCAAGCAAAAACAGGACGCCGGCGCGAGCTTCTTTGTGACGCAGCTTTTCTTTGATAACGAGTGCTTCTACCGTTTTCGCGAGCTTGCCGACAAGGCCGGCATCACCGTGCCCATTACCGCGGGCATCATGCCGTTTATGGGCAAGTCGCAGATCAGCCGCATGGTCTTTATGTGCGGCGCGTCGCTGCCCTCCCCCGTCATCAAGATTCTCGCCAAGTACGAGAACGACCCCGAGAGCCTGCAGGCGGCCGGTGTAGATTATGCCGCCCGCCAGCTTTGCGACCTTAAGGAGCACGGTGCCGACGGTCTGCACCTGTACACTATGAACCGTCCTGCAATCGCCGCGACCATTATGGAGCGCCTAGGGTAATGGAAAAACCGCACGTCGATACAACCGTTGTTGAAGTGCCGGCCGACCTTGCGTCGCCGGCGCTTTACCGTATCGACGCTGCTCACCACCCTCGTGTCGACCGTGCCGAGATGCTGCGGTATCTGGGCTACGGCGGCCAGCAGATTGAGCCCGAGCTGTCACGACGAATTGAGCTTGTGGTCGAGCGCCTAGAGCTGGATATCGAGCCCCGCGGCGTGCGACGCGTGTTTGCCGTCGATGCCACAGGCGTCGACGAGCAGGGCGAGCCCAGCATCCGTCTGGTTGGCACCAACGTTGAGCTGCGAGGTCGCGATATCTACCGACATCTCAAAGATGCCCGCTTTGCCGCGCTCATGGCATGCACCCTCGGCATGGATGCTGAGCGCCGTCTGCGCACCACGGGAGCCCAACATCCCCTGGAGGGCGCCGTGCTCGACGCCGCGTGCTCCGCTTACGTGGAAGCCGCCGTTGAGCAAATGGACCAGCAGGTCAAGACGGACGCCGCCGTTCATGGGCTCGCCGGCAACTGGCGCTTTAGTCCCGGCTACGGCGACTGCCCGCTCTCGGCCCAGCGCTCGATCGTCAATGCGCTCAACGCCACGCGGCTCATCGGGCTTACCGTCACGCCCACCAGCCTGCTCATGCCCACCAAAAGCGTGACCGCGGTGATCGGCCTGTTCGAAGGCGAAGTCCACGACGCCCAGAGCCGCCCCACCTGCAATATCTGCCGCATGCGCGAGCACTGCCGCTTCCGCGCCGCCCACACCACCTGCTATTCGCATTCTGAATAAAATGTCAATTGATGGCACGGTATCGAGGGAATCTCATCCGTATGTAAGCGGATGTCCTCACAAACAAGTACCATTAGATGCCAAATAACAACTATCTGAAAGCCAGTACATGCACAACATTCTGCAGTTCTCGCCACAACTAACCGCGCTTGAGTTTTTTTCAGGCATTGGCTTGGCTCGTGCCGGCATGGCAAAAGCCGGAATCAAAACAATCTGGGCAAATGACATAGACCATACTAAATGCGCCATGTACAGCCAGTGTTGGGGCGATGAACATCTAGTCGAGCAGGATGTTCACACACTCGACCCCGACCTAATACCCCAAGCCGACATCGCATGGGCGTCAAGCCCTTGCACAAACTTATCTCTCGCGGGAAACAGGGAGGGACTTATCTCTGGCAAAGAGTCCAGTGCGTTCTTTGGCTTTATTAAGGCCATCGAAGGAATGAGCGATCGTGCCCCGCGGGCACTTGTTCTCGAAAATGTCATCGGCCTTGCCACGTCTAATAACAGCGATGACTTTAGACTCGTTTGCCAGGAATTTAATCGTTTAGGCTATTCATGCGACGCTTATTTTATCGATGCACGGCACTGGCTTCCCCAGTCACGCCCCCGCATGTTTGTCGTCGGATTAAAAAACCCTCTTCCCAACAGCCGACTCGATTCCTCGCTTCGTCCTGAAAAGGTCTCCTGGATTCACTCCGACCCTTCACTCATTACGCACGTCTCTCACCTAAACGAGCCAAGTCCACTTCGCATGACGGGCCTTGCAACGGTTGTTGAAAATATTCCCGAGAACGACAAGCGTTGGTGGAACAAAAACCAAGTACAAGCATTTATCGACTCACTTGCACCGCATCAAGCAGAGCGCCTTCAGCGCTTCTTAAATGCCAAAGAAAAAATTGTTCGCACTGCTTACCGTCGCACGCGATCGGGCGTTGTGCGCTGGGAAATCCGTGAAGAAGAAATTGCCGGATGTCTAAGAACGGCTCGCGGCGGCTCATCAAGACAGGCAGTCGTTATATGCGAAAACGGAAAGATAGAAGTTCGCTGGATGACTGGAACTGAATATGCCCGTCTCCAAGGTGTTGACTCATGTCAGTTTAGCGGCTTCTCGGATGCTCAGATTCGCTACGCATTCGGCGATGCAGTTGCCGTGCCAGTTGTCACTTGGCTTATAAAAAATGCAGTCAAACCCGCGCTTATGTCTTCAAGGAACGGAGTGGACAATAATGGAAATGACCAATTGCTCCTTGAGCGAGCCCGATAAAGACATCTTGGATGCCATTGAACTCTGGTACGAATCCAAGCGCAACAAGCGAGGCAACGTCAACCGTAACGTCATGGCGGTTGGCATAGGCATAAGCGAGCTGTTGCAAAACCGTTTTCCGCTCACCGACGATTATGTGCAATCGGACAAGGGGAGCCAAGTACGAGGCCTAAGTGGAGCATGCATCAAAACAGTTTTAGCCAGACATGGGGAAACGCGTGCCTTCGCATCAGAGGGCGGCAGAACCTCACGCGGCACACTCCCGATGGCGCTTGAGCTTGCCACAATTATCAACTCTGCCCTACCCAGTGACACTTGCGAAGACACTCGTCTTGAAGCTGCGAATGCAATCGCCAATTTCTTCGTCGAGCGAATCCAGGTCGATTTCTTTAACCGGCAGAGAATCAAAGTCGAAATCGATCTTCAAAAACCAATTTCTGTCATTGTCGATGATATCCTAGCCGAAGCAAGCCTACGGTCCGATAAGCCAACGGGTACCGTCGCACAGCACTTGGTAGGTGCAAAACTAGAGATGTTATTTCCAACCATAGAAATCGGAAAGGACAACTCAAACGCCGCCGACCAGCAGACAGACCGTTCTGGCGATTTCCAAATCAATGATGCTGCATTTCATGTGACTGTATCGCCAATGGCCAAATTGACCGATCGATGCCGAGATAACATTCGAAATGGCATTCGGCCCATCGTCGTTGTCCCCCACGATAAAGTTTCCTTCGCTTACGGACTGTTCGAAAGTGAGGGACTCGGCAATCGCGTACAGGTTATCGCGCTCGAATCGTTTATCGGCATCAATATTGAAGAGTTATCGTTCTACAAGCGAGGCCTAATTCGATTAAATGTCGCACGGCTTCTTGCCCACTACAACAAGCGAATCGAAGATATCGAGCCCGACAAATCTCTTCAAATAGAAATTCCTCAGTGGGCTCTAGACGAAATGGATGCACATGGCGAATAGCTCAAACATACTTATCACTCATGATCTGGACGGCGCCGCGCTGGCGGCGCCTGTTGATGCCGCACGTCGCAACGGTGCCACGTACAAGACGCGCACGATCGACGATCTGCGCATTAAGGACGATCGCCTGCGTGCGGCCATCGATGGCACGGGACACCTGCTGTTCGACGGCGGCATGGGCACCATGTTGCAGGCCGCTGGCATGAAGGCGGGCGCCCTGCCCGAGCTGCTCAACTTTGAGGAGCCCCAGGTCATTACCGACATTCAGCGCCAGTACGTCGAGGCCGGCTGCGACGTGATTACCGCCAACACCTTTGGCGCCAACGCCCACAAGCTCGACGGTGCCGCCACCGTGGCAGACGTCTTTGCCGCGGCCGTCACCTGCGCCCGCGAGGCCGGCGCCCGCTACGTCGCCGGTGACATCGGCCCCATCGGCGCGTTGCTTCGCCCCCTGGGTACTCTGAGCTTCGACGAGGCCTATGACCTCTTTGCCGAGGAAGTGCGCGCCGGCGTCGATGCGGGCGTGGACCTCTTTATTATCGAGACCATGACCGACCTGGCCGAGATCAAGGCGGCTGTCCTCGCCTGCCGCGAGAACTCCGACCTGCCCGTCTTTGCCACCATGACCTTTGAGGAAGACGGTCGCACCTTCCTGGGCACGAGTCCCGAGGTCGCCGCTATCACGCTCGACGCCATTGGCGCCGATGTCCTGGGCATCAACTGCAGCCAAGGACCGGCCGAGCTACGAGGACTCGCCGCACGTATGCTCACCGTTACCGACAAGCCTGTTATGGTGCAGGCCAATGCAGGACTCCCCCATGTGGACGACGACGGCAACACCGTCTTTGATATCCAAGCCCCCGAATACGCCGAGGCCGTCGCCGGCATGATCGCCGACGGCGTGAGCGTCGTGGGCGGTTGCTGCGGCACTACGCCGGCGCACATGGCGGCCTTGCGCACGCTTATCGATAACCACACGCCCAGCCCGCGCCACCGCAGGCCCAGTATGTCGGTCACGAGCGCCCAAACGGTCGTGGACCTTCCCTGCGACGGCCACAAGATCGCCGTCATCGGCGAGCGCATCAACCCCACCGGCAAAAAGCGCCTGCAGCAGGCCCTGCGCGACGGCGACCTGGACTACGTTGTGAGCCAGGGCATCAGCCAGCAGGAACAGGGCGCCGACATTCTGGACGTCAACGTGGGCCTGCCCGAGATCGACGAGGTCAAGATCATCCAACAGGCGACCGAACAGCTCCAGGGGTCCACGCTGCTGCCGCTGCAGATCGACTCCACCGACCCCGCAGCCGTCGAGGCCGCCGTGCGCCGCTACGCCGGCAAGCCCATCATCAACTCGGTCAATGGCAAGCAGCAGATCATGGATGAAATCTTTCCGCTGGTCGCCCACTACGGCACCAACGTTGTCGGACTTACGCTCGATGAAGGCGGCATCCCCGATACCGCCGAGGCCCGCTTTGCCATCGCCGAACGCATCGTGGCCGAGGCTGCCCGTTACGGCATCGGCCCGGACCGCATCCTCATCGACTGCCTGGTCATGACCGCCTCGACCAATCAACGCCAGGCCGAGCAGATCCTGCGCGCCATGTCCCTGTGCAAAGAGCGCCTGAGCGTCAAATGCGCGCTCGGCGTGTCGAACATCAGCTTTGGCCTGCCTGCCCGCCCGCTGCTGGGCTCGGTCTTTTTGGCTGCCGCCTTTGGCGCGGGCCTGGACGCCCCCATCATGAACCCGGGCTCCAAGCGCTTTATGGATACCGTCTACAGCTATCGCGTCCTGAGCGTTGAGGACGAGGGCTCGACCGGATACATCGAGCGCTACGCCGGTTGGACCGATCCGTACAAGATCGCCGCCAACCCGGCAGCGGCTCAGGCCGCATCGAGTGATGCCGCGCCTGCCGCGGGCACCGCCGGCACCGACGGCAACGACGACCCGATTCGTCGCATGGTCGTCTCGGGCCGCAAAGGCGAGATCGCTGCCGAGACCGAGCGTCTGCTGGCAGACCACGACGCCATGGACCTCATCAACAATCACTTTATCCCCGCCCTCGACGAGGTCGGCGTCCTCTTTGACCAGGGCAAGTTCTTCTTGCCGCAGCTTATGGCCTCGGCCGAGGCCGCGCGCGTGGGTTTTGACACCATCAAGCGCCTGATGCCCGCCGGCGAGATTGCCGACAAGGGCAAGATCTGCGTGGCCACCGTCAAGGGCGACATCCACGACATCGGTAAGAACATCGTCAAGATGCTGCTCGACAACTACGGCTACACCGTCTTTGACCTGGGCCGCGACGTCGATCCGCAGGAGGTACTCAAGACCGTCAAGGAGCGCGATATCAAACTCGTCGGCCTCTCGGCGCTTATGACTACCACGGTCGTCGCCATGGAGGAGACCATCAAGCTGCTTCATGCCGAGGTGCCGGGCGTCAAGATCATCGTAGGCGGCGCCGTGCTCACCCCCGAATACGCCAAGCAGATCGGCGCGGACTACTACGCCAAGGACGCCGCCGAAAGCGCCCGTATCGCCGAAGAGGTCTTTGGGCAGTAACACAACGGAAACAACCGAGCATCAAAACGTGCCGCATGCGCCACTTGGCACGTGCGGCACGTTAGAATAGATAAGACTATGCTCGTTTTGGCAGATAGGAGCGCAAGGATGGCGATCACGCCCGCAGAAATCGCGGAAACCCGCGGCATGGTTGAGGAGCAGAACCTCGACATCAGGACCATCACCATGGGTGTTTCGCTCATGGGTTGCGGTGACGAGAACCTCGACCGCATGTGCACGAAAATCTACGACCACGTGACGCACACGGCTGAGCATCTGGTCGAGACCGCCGAGAACCTCGAGCGCGAGTACGGTATCCCCATCGTCAACAAGCGCGTTTCCGTCACCCCGGTGGCGCAGATCGCCGCGTGCTGCAAGGATGAGGACCTCACCCCCATCGCGCATGCCCTCGACCGCGCGGCCGAGACGCTCGGCATCGATTACCTGGGCGGCTTCTCCGCACTCGTCCAGAAGGGCATCGGCGACGCCGACCGCCGCGTCATCCAGTCCATCCCCCAGGCGCTCGCCACCACGAGCCGCGTCTGCTCCAGCGTCAACGTCGCCAGCCTGCGCGCCGGCATCAACATGGATGCCGTGCTTATGGCCGCGCAGACCATCATCGATGCCGCCAAGCTCACGGCCGACCAGGATTCCGTCGGCGCTTCCAAGTTTGTCTGCTTTGCCAACATGGTCGAGGACTCCCCGTTTATGGCGGGCGCCGTCCACGGCGGTGGCGAGGCCGACGCCGTCATCAACGTAGGCGTCTCGGGCCCCGGCGTTATGGCCGCAGCCCTGGAAACGCTGCCCGATTCCGCATCGATGATGGAAGTCGCCGAGAAGATCAAGCAGACCGCCTTTAAGATCACCCGCGCCGGCGAGCTCATGAGCCGTGAGGCAGCCCGCCGTCTGGGTGTCGAGAAAGGCATTGTCGACCTGTCGCTGGCTCCCACGCCTGCCATCGGCGACTCCGTTGCCCGCATCCTCGAGATCATCGGCGTGGGCACCTGCGGTGGCCCCGGCACGACCTGCGCGCTCGCCATGCTCAACGATGCCGTCAAGAAGGGCGGCGTCATGGCCAGCTCCAGCGTGGGCGGTCTCTCCGGCGCCTTTATCCCCGTGTCCGAGGATGCCGGCATGATCTCCGCCGTCGAGGCCGGTGCGCTTTCGCTCGAGAAGCTCGAGGCCATGACCTGCGTGTGCTCCGTTGGCCTGGACATGATCGCCATCCCCGGCGACACTCCAGTCGAGACCATCGCCGGCATCATCGCCGACGAGATGGCCATCGGCGTCATCAACAACAAGACCACGGCCGTCCGCGTGATCCCCGCCATCGGCAAGGGCGTGGGCGACTGCGTCGAGTACGGCGGCCTGTTCGGCCGTGCGCCCATCATGCCGGTGAACCCCAACGCCGGCACCGTGCTTGCCCACCGTGGCGGACGCTTCCCGGCGCCGCTGAACTCGCTCAAGAACTAGCTGAGGGGGACTGGCGAGGAGTCCCGAGGAGGGCAAATATATAAGGTCGCCTGCTCGGACAGTCCTGACTCGCACGGAGAGCACATTAAGTGCTCTCCGGCTCGTGCGGAACTCGCGATCGACCTTATATATTTGCCCTCCCCGGGACTCCCGCACAACGGGACCTCAGTTGGGTTCTATCCCGTATGGCAGTCGCTTCGCTCCTGCCCGCCTTGGTTGTGAGGGCGGTTTGGCGTTGGAACGGTTCTTTCTGATATATGCTGGTTGCGGCTCTTCTTTTGGGAGGAGTCGCTTTTTTGTTGCTAGGAGGTTGGCCCATGGTTGATAGGGAGAATCGTTCTGAGCTGCTTGCTGCGGATTGGAATGGCGAATGGATGCGCCTGCAAGCTGGTCGGCGACGGGCTGATGATTCATTTGAATGGGATAAGCGGGCTCGGCATTTTCGGCCGTTGGAGACTGCCCCTTATGCTCGGGATTTTATAAAGCTGTTGGCGTTGAAGCCTGGTGAGTCGGTGCTTGATATGGGGTGTGGGGCTGGGTCGATTGCTATTCCGCTTGCGCAAGACGGGCATCCCGTGATTGCCGCTGATTTCTCCCCCGCTATGTTGGGCACGCTTGATGCCGGCATTGAGTATTACGGACTCGAAGATCTTATTACGCCGCTTGAGCTTGCTTGGGATGATGATTGGGATTTGGTTGGACCGGTCGCGAAAGCGGTGGATGTTGCCTTTGCCAGTCGCTCTGTCACCACGACCAATCTAAAAGGCGCGCTTGCTAAGCTTGATCGTACGGCCCGTCGGCGTTGTGCTGTCACGATGGTCGCCAACTCCAGCCCGCGCTATGATCTGCACCTGATGAACGCCATCGGCGCCTCCGTTACCTGCAGCAATGGCTTTGTGTATGCCTTTAACATCCTTATTCAGATGGGTGCGCTGCCGCAGGTCACGTATTTTGAATCGCCTCGTCGCGACACCTTCGATAGCCTTGAGGCAGGCGTGGCGGACTTTTCTCGTATGTTCGAGCATGGCAACGAGGATAAGATCGACCGCCTGCGCGATTACATCGCCCAGCACATGATCGAGAACCCCCATGCCGGTGAGCCGGGCTCCAAGGGCGTGCCGCAGGGGCGCTATATGCTCGACCACGTCCGTAAGGTCCGTTGGGCGTTTATTGCATGGGAGCCGGTCTCTGCGCCCAGCTCATAGCCTGTTCGCAGCCCGCACCGCCCACTCACTCGGCATCCGCATTCTTTTTGAACTGGGCAAACGCGCTCCACACCACGCCGTTCCTGCGCTATCGTGGGACAGCTCACGTAGATTAAGGCCCCATCGTGGGGCGCCCCATACATAGAAAGCGAGAACCCATGGCACTGACAGGAGCCCAGGTCAAGCAGCTTCGCAGCATGGCCCATCACCTCAACCCCGCCATCATCATCGGCAAGTCCGATGTCAATGAGGGCACCGTCGAGCAGACGGTCGCCTACCTGGAGAAGCACGAGCTCGTTAAGTGCTCCGTGCTCAATGGCTCCAGTCTTTCCGCCCGCGAGGCCGCCGAGGAGCTCGCCGAGCGCTGCCACGCCGACGTCGTTCAGGTTATCGGCCGCAAATTCTCGCTGTATCGCGAGTCCTCGCGCAAGGATATCGAGAAGATCAAGCTCGTCTAAGAGTCAATGGTCCAGCGAGCCAACACATAGCAAGCTTACGGGTGCCCAAGTACTTTGGGCGCCCGTTTTTTATCGCTCGACCAGCACGCGATTGAGCCGCCCCTCCACCAAGCGCTCGTATAGGCGCCGCGTCTCGGGCTCGGGCACGCCATTGACCTGCTCCCTCAGATGGTGCATATGCCCGCTGTACAGCTCGACGATATCGCGCCGCCGCCCCGCCGCACTGTAGACGCGCATGGCGCAGCGCACCATATCCTCGCGCGCCGTTTCCTGCCGAAGCCCCGACTCCGCCAGCCAAATCGCCGACTGTAGATCGTTTTCTTCTAGAGCGGCATTTGCTCCCTTAATCATGCAATCGATGTACTTTGACTGCATAATGCGTCGCATACGCAAAAAGTAGGTGGGATTACAGCCATTGGGAACATACAGCGGTCCGGCATAAAGCTGCTCAATCTTAAGGCACAGCTCAACTAAATGGGGCCCGCGCGCACCCGTGCGATTTCCCAAAACCTCGCGGCTGATCTGGTCAAACAGCCGTACATCGGTCTTGACGTAGTCGCCGTTGAGTCCGATGCATTCATTTTGGATGAGCACACACGACTTGCCATCCGGCGTCGGCCCCAAAGCCGACCGCAAGCGCGATATCGTCGAGTACAGATTATTGCGGGCGCTATTGAACTCGGCATGGGGCCACAGCTCCATGGCCAGCGTCTCGCGGTCGACGAGCGCATCCATGCCCAGTGCAAGCCGCTCGACAAGTGTCGCCGCCTTCTTGCGGCGCCACATTTTGTCCGTGATGGGAAACCCGTCGCGCTCGGCGCGAAACGCACCAAACATGCGAATCTCGATATGGTCGATGGTATCAACGGCTTCAACCTCGCCAGCCTGGAACAGACGCTCGCCCTCCCCTTCCAAATCGTCGCGCAGCGAGTACCGCGACAGCTCGCGCACGGGAAGCTTCTTGCGTATCCTGCCCGCCGGCTCGCCCAGACAATGCATGGCAAGGCGCGCAAAGAGCCGATACGATGGCTCTAGAATCCCCGCACGATTCATGGACATCCAGGCCGCAAGGTCGCTGTCTCGGCCCGCACAGGCCAAATGCAGTGCCACCATCCAGGCTTCTGCGCCACCAACCTGCGTCTGGCTTATATCGAGTAGCTCCGCTTCCTCGCGCACCGAAACCATCGAGGTGTTACGCAGATATGCCGCGCGCTCCAGCAGCAATGCGTTATCGCGCATGTACGCAATCGACTCCTCGGCAAGTTTGAGCACTTGGACCGCACGGAACTTTGCATTAACCGGCCGTCCCTCTGCCAGCGACTGCCAGCCTTCTAGCAACAGGCCAAACAGCTGAATCTGGTTGTCGCGCATGCGCACGGCAAAACGATCGAGCTCGTTGAACGCCGCGTCGTCGGTTACCGGCAAGCCGGAAAGGAGCCGCCGTGCCGCCAACACCATGCGCACCCAGATAGCCATCGCCTTAAGCCCGCGTACGTCGAGCGCCTCCCGCACCACCGTCATCTCGTCGTCGCGCTCGTCGGTTCCCGCAAACGACCCGTCAAAGAGCTCCACCAGCATACTATCGGCCCGTATAACAATCCCCGCGATGTCGAGCTCGCAGTCGTAGGCCTTGCTCGTTTTGAGCTGCTGTAGAACGCCGCCGTCATCTCCCCGCTCGGTCAGGCACCGCTTGACCTCGATATGCGCAGACAACATATCGAGTGCGGTATGGGATGTCTCGATTTCTGGCACGGCTAGGTTCGTAGGAAGCCCAAGCCCGTTGTCCCCATAGCAAACAGCCGTCAGCGTCTGGGCCACCCTCCATGAAACAGGGTCTATTTCACAGGCCGCCCGTTCGCCCCCGCGCTCGATAACCGATGCCATATAGCGAGCGAGCTTTGTATTGGACACGCTGACCGCTGCCAGATATACGCCAAGTGCCTCGGCAGGCGTTGGCTCTGGAGCCAGATCGTCAGCATCGATCGTGCCCAGCGCTGCTCGGCAGATATCGGCCCCGTGCCCCGTCAGGGCCAGATCGACCCCATACTGCCCAGCAAGTTCAAGGACCGCTTCACGGTCCAAAAAGGCGTCCGCCAGGCCCATCGCCGCATCGCATCGGCCCGCCTTAAGCAAAATCCGGGCCGCCCTCGGAACAAGTTCGGGGCGAACCTCGGCCACCAACTTACGCAAACGCAAGCGTCCGTTATCCTCCGTGCCCAGACACGTAAAACTCCGCTCGGCGGGATCCAAGCCAAAGATCGGGTAGTCGCGCACAAAGTAGGACTGGTCGACCATCGACAACCTCACCCCACAAGCCTCGAGTTCTGCGATATTGCCCTCGCCCATCAAAACCATGAGACATGCCACGCAAAACAGCGCATTATTGTCGAGCGAAGCCAGATCGGCAAGTGCCGCGCCATATACGTTGACAATCTCGTTTTCGAGCAGGCCGGCTACGTCGCCTTGGCCATACAGACCCGTCTGCAATGCCGAAACGAGCTCGGGCACGCCCTGCGTGAGCTGATAGAAGTCGAGCGATGTGCTGATCGAAAACGCCGATGCCCACGCCGAATACTCATAGGCATGCACCTTGAGCATCTGCGCATTGATCTTAACCGAATCGCCCAGCCCATGAATCAGCTGACGATTTGAAGGACGGCAGGAGATAAAGACCCCAACCCCCATAGCGCGCAGGCCGCGAATCCTGTCGATGAGGTCTTCGGTATCGTGCTGATCGAGGTTTGGCACATTATCAATCGCGATAAGGGAGTGCGGTTTGTCTTTGAGTTCTTCGGTAACCACCTCGAGCTGCATAAACACCTCGCGCCCAATGGCGCGATCGGCCTCGATAATCCGCACGGGGCCTCGCGTCGGGTCGCATTTAACCTCATGGGTGTACTGCAGCAGCACCGAGGTCTTCCCAAACCCGTCGGGCGCATAAAGAACCACGATGCCGGCCTTTCGGCCCTTGGCGATAAGCTCATTCATCAAGCGTTCGCGTCGCACCATATAGCCTCCGCCCAGCGGCATCAGCTCGAGGTCGTCTATACCGCTCAAATCGTTTACCATGCCCGCTCCTCAACTCGACCGTATGGACACTGTAGCCGCAAGACCATACAAGCCGCGCTATGAATAGAGCGACCTTGTGTTTTAGGTTGTCTTTTGGTACGCAAGCGGCAAGTTTTTGTACAGCGAGGGCCGATTGTTATTAATCCCCCGACTAATCGGTCTTTAAGCAGGTAAATGAGCTTGTCAGCTTGTCCCATCTAAGCGGCAGTGTAACGCAGATGAACAAGGTTCAGCCATGTCATTCAACTCGCCTAGCACCCGCTACCGTCTACGACCTTCTAGTGGCATTTTTGCATAGAATCTGATATGGAATGAATCAAGCTGTTGGACATCCGGTATTCGTCAAGCTTACGGCAAGTTTTTGGTCAAGTGGGCAAAAAGGGATAGCAAAAAGGCCCCCGCAAAGCGGAGGCCTTAGGCAAGGCTATGTCAAGCCGCAGGATTCGCGCTACTCGCAGAGCGAAAGGGCGGCCTCGTCGGCAACGACAACGCAGTTGGTGTGCAGCTGCAGGATCGAAGCCGGGCACTCGGGTGTAACCGGACCATAGCACATGTCATGCACAGCCTGAGCCTTGGCCTCGCCGTTGGCGACGACCAGGATCATGCGGGCATACATGATGGTCTGGGTACCCATGGTGTAGGCCTGACGGGGAACATCGTCGATGCTGTCGAACAGGCGGCTGTTGGCCTGAATGGTGCTCTCGGTGAGGTCGACGCAGTGCGTACCCTTGGAGAAGTGGTCATCGGGCTCGTTGAAGCCGATGTGGCCGTTGTTGCCGATGCCGAGCAGCTGCAGATCCGGGTAACCGGCGGCGGCGACAATCTTGTCGTACTCAGAGCAGGCAGCGGCGGCGTCGGGGTTGGAGCCATCGGGCACATGCGTGTTGTTCAGGTCGATGTTGATGTGATCGAAGAAGTTCTCGCGCATGAAGTAGTGATAGCTCTGGGGATCGTCGTGCGAAAGGCCGCGATACTCGTCCAGGTTGTAGGTGCTGACCTCGGCAAAGTCAACGTCGCCCTTCTCGTACCAAGCAGCGAGCTGCTTGTAGGCACCGATCGGGGTGGAGCCGGTGGCAAGGCCCAGCACACAGTCGGGCTTGAGGATAACCTGGGCCGAGATGATATTAGCGGCCTTGCGGCTCATATCCTCGTAGTCTTTAGCTTTAATGATCTTCATTACGCGTCCTTTCTCGTACAAGAGAGGCAAGGCTCCCTTACAAGCACTTGCCCGCGGCCCGCGTCGGCCGCAACCAACGTGTGCGGCCACCAGGGCGAGGTCGCGTAATGTATGTGTCTCGTGTCTAACCGCGTCGAGGCCCCTGCCCGTCCACGGTGACCCAAAGCTGTTTAGCCTCGGACAAATCCCATCTTGCCACGGAGGGCGTCCTCTTTCAAGGGCGCCCTCCGTAAACGTGTTTGAATTGTAGGCTAATGGCCACGTGCACTTGCTAGCGCTCGCGAGCAACGATGAGTTGGTCCATCTCTTCGACATGCACGCCAACGGAGCCCTTGATGCTTGAGAACTCAACGGAGTTGCACACCAAGATGGGAACCGTCACATCGTAGCCCTCGGCAGCAATTGCCTCGCGATCGAACTCAATGAGTACATCACCCTTATGGACGATGTCACCCACTTGCGCATGTACGGTAAAGTGCTTGCCCTCGAGCTGAACAGTGTCCAAACCAACGTGGATGAGCACGTCCAAGCCATCGACCGTGTTAAGCGCAACAGCGTGTCCCGTGGGAAAAATGGCCTCGACCTTGGCATCAGCCGGTGCAATCACACGCGTTCCGGTGGGCCGAATCGCCACGCCCTGGCCCAAAAGGCCGGTGGCAAACGTCTGATCGTTTACCTCGGAAAGCGGAATGACATCGCCCGAGATGGGAGCATCCAGCGTAAGGACTCGACCACGCATACCAAAAGACCTTAGGACTTTAGTGAACATGCTCCCCCTCGGACATACCAATCAATCAAAATAACCTTAACAGTTTACCACTTGGCAACGGTTTTTGACCATTAGGGAAGTTCGCGCTTGACAACCTCGACGATGTCGTCGACAACGCGCTGGGTCAGCTCGTGCGTCTCAGCCTCGGCCATCACACGGACCAGCGGCTCAGTACCGCTCGGGCGCACCAGAATGCGGCCGCGGCCGTCAAGCTCCTTCTCGGCAGCAGCGACGGCATCCCAGATGGGCTGGCAATCGTCCAAGCCGGCCTTGTTGTCGGAATGCACGTTGACGAGCACCTGCGGGTACTTCTTCATGATGCCGGAAAGATCGGTGAGGGTGCGGCCGGTGCGCTTGAGCACGGCCAGAAGCTGCAGGGCCGTCACCAGGCCGTCACCGGTGGTGTTGTGCTCCAGGAAGATGATGTGGCCGGACTGCTCGCCGCCGATAACGGCGCCGTCCGCGAGCATGCGCTCCAGAACGTAGCGGTCGCCCACGGCGGTCTGGACCATCTCGAAGCCCTGCTCCTTCATAGCGATGGAGAAGCCCAGGTTGCACATGACGGTCGAAACGATCTCGGAGTTAGCGAGCTTGCCGCGAGCGGCGAGGTCAGAACCGCAGATAGCCAGGATGTAGTCACCGTCGATCTCATTGCCCTCGCTGTCCACGAACAGTACGCGGTCGGCGTCGCCGTCGTGGGCCAGACCGATGTCAGCATGGGTGCGCAGCACGAGCTCGCGCAGGGGCTCGAGGTGCGTAGAGCCGCACTCAACGTTAATGTCGGTGCCGCAGTAATCGGTGTTGATAGCGTGCACCGTGGCACCCAGGCGCTGCAGCGCGGCGGGCGTAGTCTGGCAAGAAGCACCGTGACCGCAGTCGACGGCAACGACCAGGCCGTCGAGCCTCAGGCCATCAAGCGTATCGATGGCGTGGTCGACGTATGCCTTGCGGGCGTCCTTCATCTTGATGATGTGGCCCACGCCGGCGCCAGTCGGCAGCGTGTCGGCAGCCATGGCTTCCTCGGACATGACCCAGGCGCTGATCTCTTCCTCGACAGCATCGGGAAGCTTCATACCCTTGCGGCTAAAGAACTTGATGCCGTTGAACTCCGGCGGATTATGCGAAGCAGAGATGACGATGCCGCCGTCGAGCTCGTTCTGAACAGTGAGCAGTGCCACGGCAGGCGTGGGGATGACGCCGCAGCAATGCGGGCGGCCGCCCTCGGCCATAATGCCGGCGGTCAGAGCACTCTCGAGCATGGTGCCCGAAAGGCGCGTGTCACGGCCGATGCAGATATCCGGACCAAGGAACTTGGTCGCCGCGCGGCCCAGACGAAACGCGAGATCGCACGAGAGGTCGGCATTGGCGACGCCACGGACGCCATCGGTACCGAAGATGTTCTGGGGCATAGGATTGCTCCTTCCCTAGCAGACGAATCGCAGTCGCCCGCCCTAGTCGAAAAAGAAAAGCGGGACCCGCCGAGCAATCGGCAGGCCCCGCTTGTACATTGTATCTCGTAAGGAGATAAAACCTTAGCGCTTGGAGAACTGGGGAGCGCGGCGGGCCTTCTTGAGGCCGTACTTCTTGCGCTCGACCACGCGGGCATCGCGCGTAAGGAAACCGGCCTTCTTGAGGTCAGCGCGGTAGTCGCCAGCGTTCAGAAGAGCGCGAGCGATGCCCAGGCGCAGGGCGCCGGACTGACCGGAGATGCCGCCGCCATCGCACAGAGCGATAACGTCGAACTGACCGGCGGTATCGGTCACCTTGAAGGGAGCAAGGGCGTTCTCAACGAGCTGATGACGGCCGAAATACTGCTCGGCATCACGCTTGTTGATGGTCACCTTGCCGGTGCCGGGGACGAGACGGACGCGGGCGACGGCGTTCTTACGACGGCCGGTACCCTGGTAGACAACGGTGTTCTCAGCCATCTTTAAGCCTCCAGCTCAATCTTCGTGGGGTTCTGGGCAGCGTGCGGATGCTCGGCACCAGCGTAGACCTTAAGCTTGGTCATCTGGGCACGGCCGAGGGTGGTCTTGGGCAGCATGCCGCGAACGGCGCGCTCGATGACCTTCTCCGGGTGCTTCTCCATAGCCTGGCGGAAGCTCTCAGCCTTGAGGCCGCCGTTGTAGCCGCTGTGGCGATAATAGGTCTTCGTGTCGGCCTTGTTACCGGTAAGCTGGACCTTATCGGCGTTGATGACGACAACGAAGTCGCCGCAGTCGCTGTTGGGCGTGAACTGGGGCTTGTTCTTACCGCGCAGAATCATTGCGATCTGGGTGGCAAGACGGCCCAGGACAGCACCATCGGCGTCGACGAGAACCCAGTTGCGCTGGACCTCGCCCTGCTTGGCGTAGTGAGTCGATTTCGAAATCACTTAGACTCCTCCATGTACAGTACGTGTTGTTACAGAGATTCAC
This sequence comes from Collinsella aerofaciens, assembly GCA_048478035.1. Taxonomy (GTDB): domain Bacteria; phylum Actinomycetota; class Coriobacteriia; order Coriobacteriales; family Coriobacteriaceae; genus Collinsella; species Collinsella aerofaciens_CN. The sequence goes on from DBGBCW010000013.1 coordinate 36,343, forward strand.
GGGGCTCTGCAAGTAACCCGTCCATATTACCCCGCTCGTCGCCCGAGTCAACAGGTATTTTGGCTCTGACCAGACTTTCTGCACATGTCGTCCATCGGTCATGATGTCGCGACGCTAGCGCTCGGCAAATGCCTCGATATCACTCAGCAGACGCTTTGCCTCCTGACGACCCTGAATATACAGGTCGAGAAGCTTTGCCGGATTGTGCTCGACGTGACCGACCTCGACCGGCTTTTGCGGAGCAACGACCAACGCGCGTCCCTCGCGCTCATACTTCCACAGGTGCATGCGCTGGATGTTATAGCGGTCGTGGCGCGTCTCGATAGCCTCGAGCAGGTAGGGATAGTCGGCATAGCGGGCGCGTGCGGCAGGCATAAACTCGTAGGGCTTTTTCTCGTACGAGCGGTCCTGCGTGACAATGACAACCGCGCGATCGAAGCCCGCCTCCTCCAGCACGTGCTCGATGGGGACCGAATCGGCTACGCCGCCGTCGACGTATTTGTGTCCATCGATCTCGACCGGCGGCGTCACCAGCGGCAGCGACGTCGAGGCGCGCACGGCATCGAGGTCGAGCACGGCGCTTTTGACCGGCAGGTATGCAGCGGTTCCAAAGAGCATGTCCGTCGCGACGGCGTACATCTCGATGGGGCTCGCGTCGAATACCTCGTTGTCAAAGGGATCCAGGCGGTCCTGGACATCGTTGAAGATAAAGTCGTAACCCACGATGGAGCCCGTAGACGCAAACGATGCGGCGCCCATGAAACGGTTGTCGTTGCAGAAGGCCAGGTTAATGCGGTTGGCACGGCCGATCTGGTGCGACTTGTAGTTCACGCCGTTGAGGGCGCCGGCCGATACGCCATATACCGCCGGAATCTCGACGCCGGCCTCCATGAAAACGTCGAGCACGCCTGCGGTAAATTGCCCGCGGAAGCTGCCGCCCTCCAAAACGAGCGCGACCTTGCCGGCGTTCTTTGCCTTATCTTCTGCAGTCATATTGACCTCCTGCGATTGCGTTTTGGCTTTCTTCTACCCAGTTTTGGGATGGAGGGCGCGCAGGTTTTTCGAGGCGGCAGGTGAAGCGGAAAGTGTGTCCCAGTTTGAGGCGAGATTCCGGGACGTGCTTTCCGCTTGGACCGCCGCTGGGAAAGCGCGTCCCGTTCTGAGCGCGGATTCCGGGATGAACTTTCCGCTAGCCATTCATTTGGAAACTGCATCCCATTCCGAACGAGGATTCCGGGATGTACTTTCCGCTTGAGCTGCCATTGGGAAAGCATATCCCACTCTACGGCTCGATTCCGGGATGCGGTTTCCGCTTGAGGCATCATCCGGAAACTACGTCCCAGTCTGAGCGCGGATTCCGGGACACGCTTTCCGCCTGGGCCGCCATCGGGAAAGCGTGTCCCGGCCTGCGTTGACGCGGCGTTTTCTTTACGCCCGCGCCCTGCACAGAGTTCGATTCTACGCGGGTTTGGGGTTCCGTTGATGCGGCGCATGGCGGGCTGAGATTCGATAACATCGCATCTATATGGGGTTGGAGCTTTGCGCGGAGAATCCGCATATTTGCTTCGCAAATCCGCACCGGCTTCGGCCGCCTGCCGGCGTCCTCGCCCGCTCGCTACAAACGCTTCGCGTTTGCTTAACGCTCGCGCCCTGCACAGAGTTCGATTCTCCGCGGTATCAATATGTAATAAAAAGGCTCTGTTAGACCAGGATTGACATACCGGCCTGCCGGCTAACTCGCCGTCTCCCCGTCGGGCGCCGGCGTCTTGACCCTCATCTCGAACGGCATCCCGCCCTCCCGGACGAGCGCCCTGAGGAACGCGTTGACGGCGG
>DBGBCW010000014.1:0-52736 GCA_048478035.1 Collinsella aerofaciens
GAGCATGGGAGCCCCTTCCATGAATGCGGCGTGGCCGCCGCGGCTGAATTAGACACTCACCATTGTCGGCCTAATCCGCGGTCTTTCATGCAGCAGGGGCTCTCAATGTTTTTATGTCCTGCTCATATCGTCTCTGCCGGCACCCGGGGACACTCCTTGCTCTGGTGCAATGGGGACAGGTTTGTTTGCACCAGGTTGGTGCAGATTAACCTGGTCCCATTGCACCAATTTCGTATGCGCTAGATAAAGAGCTCGCATTCCTTCCGCACGACGCAAACCTTGCTCAGCATCTGGGAAACAGCGGATAGCTTGTTGGGATCAACCTTACGAGCACCTCGCGGACATACGGCAATGCAGCGCATGCAGGAGATGCACGCCTCGCCAGCTGCTCGTTTGGGGTCACCCTTGTCGATAGCACAAACGGGGCACGCCGCGGCGCATGCACCGCAGGAAACGCAATCCTCTGTTGCCTCGGGTGCCATGCGGTGACCTCCAGCTTGTTTATAAGGACGATTGCCGGGGATAGAGGGCTCGGACGCATCCTCAGCCAACAGCTTTTGCTGAATTTGCTGAGCAAACTCAGCAAGCTGCGCCGCATCCTGCGCATCCGGACGACCGGCAGCAAACTGTCGCGCAATGGAATGTTCTGCAATGGCCGCAACTGCCGCGATCACCCGGAATCCCGCATGCTTCGCAACGTCCTCCAGCTCTACGAGCGTGTCCTCAAACGCGCGGTTTCCGTATACACAAACCAAAACAGCCCGAGCCCCGTTGCCGCGCACCATGCCCAACCGGTCAGCCACCACAGCCGGGATTCTACCGGCATACGCCGGCACAGAGATTACGGCCACGTCGTCCTCAGTCATCGAGACAGCGTTGAAATCCAACCCGCTATCGGTCAGATCGACGGTAACGGTATTCTTGCCCAGTGCTCCGGCCACAAGGCCTGACACCTTCTGCGTTCCACCCGTCGGACTAAACACAATTTCGAATACGCTCATCGAGGCACCCTCCCCTACGCCTGGCAACGCGTCAAGCCGCTTTCACATCCAGCCAGAGTATACGGCACGTGGGGTCCCCGTTTTAATGCACCAAGCACCCCAATGCACCCACCCTACGCTGTCTGCCTCTTCGTTTTGTATAAATTACGGTACAAATTGTATATCTTTACGGGATACCGCTGTGTTCTCCTGAGGTACCCCATCCTGGCCCGTGCAAAAAACGGAGTATTCTGCAACGTGACCGCGCCAGCACCGCCGCGGGTGGGCAAAACTGTAGGGCGCCGTATCATTCTAAGTCCCGACATGGCGAGAATGACGCGCCCCTGCTCCGGAAAACGGCGAAATCTGACTCGGAACGCTCGCTAGGGATATCCGAAGGCCACCGTTGGCGACGTCGAATCATATGCAGACAACTCGAACTGCAGAATACTCCAAAAAATGCACGGCGCACCCCATGGGACCCATTGCTGCATGGCAGAAAATAGGTCCTCGGCATCCCCCAGATGCATTCCCGAGAACATCACGTTTGAATTAGCGATGGACACGGCAAACAAAAGGGCCCGAGCGTTGTTTGCTCGGGCCCTTAGCTTGTCTCACGCTAGCGCGCGATGCGCATCTTACTTGCGCTTGCCGCCGCCGTCGCCGGGGCGACGGGAACTGCCACCGCGCTTGCCGCCACGGCTGTTGCCGTAGCTGCCACGGTTATCGCGACCGCCGGCACGGCCGCCACGGGAGCCGGCCTGGTTGCCGCCACGACCACCACGATAGCCGCCGCGACGCTCTTCGCGGGTATCGTCGTAGTTGCGCCAGTCATCGCGACGATCGCGGCTGGCACGCGGGTCACGACGATCACGCGACTCGTTAGAACGACCAGCGCCGCCGCGGCCGCCATTGCCGCGAGCACCCTCGCGACGCTCGCCGCCGCGGCTACCGCGCTCTTCAAAGCGCTTGCCGCCACGGGACTCACCGCCACGGGCAGTACGCTCACCGCGACCCTCGCCGCCGCGACGCTCATCACGGCCGCCGCGCTCGTCATCACGACCGGAACGCCGGCGGTCGCCCGCACCGCGCTTGCCACCGCGCGAACCGCGGCCCTCGTCCTCGCGCTCGACACGACGACGGCCGCCACGGTCCTCGTCCTCACGACGACGGCGGTGTGCCTCGCCCTGGAACTGCTTGGCACGACGCTCGGCACGGTTGCCGCGCGCAGGCTGCTCAGCGGCACCAGCACCAGCGCGCTCCTCGGCAGCCACCTCGCGAGCCACGCTCTCCACAGCCTCGTCCACGCGAGCCTGAACGCCCTCGCGCACGCGGGTCTTGCCGCCGCGCTTGGGACGGCTCGGACGCTCACCGTCGCCGCGACGCTCGTCTCGACCGCGGTTGGAACGACCGGCCACATCACCGTAATCGTCGCCGTTGCGTTTGCCGTCGCGACGCGCCTGCTCAAGCTTCTTCTTGCTCTTGGACTTGCCGCGCTTGGTCTTCTTCTTCACCTTAAAGGCCGCAGGATCGCGCTCGGGGTCAACCGCGGGCGGATTGGGACCCACATGCAGGTCGCCGGCCTCGTAGATGTCGGCGGTCTTGTCCATGAGCTTCTCGATCTCGTAGAACTCGTCCACGTCCTGCTCGGTCACAAACGTGATGGCCCAGCCCAGCTCACCGGCACGGCCCGTACGGCCAATACGGTGGATGTAGTCGGTCGGCTCGGCCGGCACGTCAAAGTTCACGACGTAGCGCACGTCGCTAATGTCGATGCCGCGGGCGAGCACGTCGGTTGCCACCAGCACGTCGACGGTACCGTCGCGGAAAGCCGAAAGCGCGCGCTCGCGCTGGGCCTGGCTACGGTTACCGTGAATTGCGGCGGCCTTGATACCCTTGCGCTCCAGACGACGGCAGCAGCTGTCGGCGCGGTGCTTGGTGCGCATAAAGACGATAGTGCGCTCCGGGCCCTCCTTTTTGAGGAACTCGGGCAGCAGGTTGTTCTTGGCCTCGATGGACACCGGGAACACAAACTGGTCGACGGTGTCGGCGGTCGACGTGGCGGGCGCGATCTCCACGCGAGCCGGGTCGCTCACCAGGTCGGTGATCTCGCCCACGGCCTCCTCGTCGAGCGTCGCCGAGAACAGCAGCGTCTGGCGCTCGGCCGGCGTCTCGCGCACAATGCGGCGGACGGCGGGCAAAAAGCCCATGTCGAGCATGCGGTCGGCCTCGTCGAGCACCAGGACCTTAACCTCATCCAGGTGGCAGGCGCCCTGCTCGATCAGATCGACCAGACGGCCCGGCGTGGCGACCAGGATGTCGCAGCCGTACTTGAGGGCAGCAGTCTGCGGCTTGTAGCTCACGCCGCCCACGACGGTCACGGCGACATGGCCGGTGACGTCGGCGATTTTGCTCGCAACCTCGTCGATCTGCTGGGCAAGCTCGCGCGTAGGAGTGATGACGAGCATCACGGGGCCGCGGCCGTTGCCCTCGGGCTTTTTAGCACCGCGACGGCGGTTGCGGCTGCCGCGCTCGCGCACGGGTTTGGGCGGAGCAATGTGTTCCAGATTGTTCATGGTCGGCAGCAAAAAGGCGGCCGTCTTGCCGGTGCCGGTCTGAGCGGCGGCAAGCAGGTCGCGGCCCTCGAGCACCACGGGGATCGAACCGGCCTGCACGGGCGTCGGCGCCGTGTAGCCCAGGTTCTCGATGGCACGAAGCATTTCGTCGGAAAGTCCCAGCTCGTCAAAGGCGGGCAGGTTCTCGGTAGCGGACTCGACGGCCTGGGCGGCGTTGGCCTCATCGGCGGCATCGAAGGCAGCCTGGGCCATAGCCTCGCGGGTCTCGTCCAGAATCTCGGCGTCGGTGACGTCGGATACAGAATTACGCATATGTTGTTGTTCCTTATCTGCACGCGCTATGGGCACGGCATGCGGCCGCGCGGGCGTGCTTGGTAGTGCGCTAATACATACAAAAACGGGTGCGCACAGAGAGGACGTTGCTCAGCACGCTGGCGATCGCTTTGGCAGCCCTATCACGCGCCGTCCAGACGCAGCGGCCCTAAGCGATGGAGCAGATTCGCCGCCGGTTAGTATACCCGTACTCCGTATGCCCCCACGTAAACCACAGATGACGAGGCGGACGAGGTGGGCCCGGCTGATTGTCTCAATCTGTAACATCTACAGGGCAAATCTTCCTCTACGTGTTACAGATCGAGACAAACGGTCGACACAGTTCACAAACGTCTCAATCTGTAACAGTTACCGAGTAAAATCGGCCCTAATTGTTATAGATCAAGACAGAGGGGGATTTCCATCCAGTCCAAACCAAATCTCTCAGTCTTCCTGCAATTTCGAACATGTGGCCTATAATGTTGCTTTGGTTACACTATTTATTGTGCAGCCATTTAATACGTCGCCCACCGGGGCCATTAATTCCTATCGCCATATTGGCTAGGAAGCAATCAAAGGAGGTATCCGTGGCAGCAGAGACGCCGTGCTCGGTCCTCTATAACGATATTCGCTCGTTCGGCGGTCTTAAACATCTCGAGATCGCCCGAATGCTTATCAACGGAAACTCTTATCTCGGCAGTACCCTGCTCGAGAAATGCTCTTCCAACCGCTCGTATCTCACCCGTTACATCGTCCATCGCAAGCCTGACCAGTGCGCGCCCGCCATCTACAGCGACTTTACCGTCACCACGCTCAACCTTTCCGCGGCAATCTGCAGCAAGCTCGGCGGCGGCGAGTCCGCCTATCAGGCAATCGCCGAGCACTATCGCGGTCCGGCCGCCAACGAAATGATGTCGGCTCTCGCCAGCTACAAGCTGGACAGCCGCCTATATGCAAATGCCCTCAATCGCATCGACAACTTTGACGGCAATGCCGTGCGCGAGAAAAGCACGCTTTACCTTATGCTCTTTGTGGCAACGGGGGCGCTCGCCGATCCCGTTCAGGGCGTGGCCACCGTCGAGCGCTTTTGCGACAGCAAGACGGGCGAGCACTTTGGCACCACCGAAACTACCGTCGGACGTGGCTTTATGAGCAGCCTGGAGCAGCCGCGCACCGTCGCCCCCAACCTCGGTCTGCTCAGAACCCATGCCGACAACTGCGCCGGCATGCAAATCCATCCCCTCACACGCGATCCGCGCGGCACCGTGATTGGTTCTTTGCCCAAAACCTCGCCCAGCATCACCGATGTGGGCGCCGACGCATCGCGCGAGCATCTTCGCATTTGGCTTGAGGGTGAGCACTGGTACGCCCAGGGCCTTGGGTCGACCAACGGCACAGTGCTCGAATCGGGCGCGGGTGACGGCGATATTGTGATTGAGCCGCCGCGCGACCAACGCGAGCCTGGCAAGATCTATCCCCCAGTGGAAATCGAAAACAGCGACAGGCTCCATCTGGGTCTCTACACGACATTCCTTGTCATTGTGGACTAGCGCGGACGGCGATCGGAAGACGGTCGCCGTCCGTCTTTCGTCTTCTACCTTCTGCGTCGTAAACGACAATGCTCAGCGGTATACGTGGGCAGTGCGGCTATCATGGTACTTTACCGATATCCGCACTGCTCGCGTATACGTGCGGCAACCCATGCCAGACAAAGGAACGCCATGGATACTACCGATAGCGCCTATGGCGACAAACTCATCCGTCTCGATACGTTCAATACCGCCGTGGCGGTCGACCCCAGCGCCGAGGACGACGCCAAACGTCGGTTTATGACGCTTATTCTCCAGACAGCCCACCGCAACAACGGCAACATCGGGCACGTGCTGCGCGCGACCAACACGAGCGGCGAGGTCTTTGCCGTCAAGCTGCTCAAGGACAACGCTATCCTTTCCGGCCAAGCCCCCGACCGCTCCGCCGAGCAATCGGCAGCGCACCTGGCCAGCACCGCCGCGCTGTTCGAGGAGTACCGTCATCTGTGTACCGTCTCGCACCTGCGCGGATTTCCGCGCGTCTATGGCTACGGATCGTGCGAGGATGACCCTCTCATCCTCATGGAGTGGGTCGAGGGCACCTCGCTCAAGCAGGCGCTGCCCCTGCTTCCGCACGACGCCTCGGGCGGGCTGACCACCCAGATGGTCGCCGCCGTCGGAAACGCCGTACTTCGTGCGCTCTTGATGACCCAAGGCCTCGTGAATCCGGTCATCCATCGCGACCTGTCGCCTGCCAATATCATGTTCCGCACCACCAGCCGAACGCTCGAGCAGCAGATTGCTGATTGTTCCTTTGACCCCTGCCTCATCGACATGGGCTCCGCGACCATGGCTCTCGGCGACGACACGATCACCCGGCGCGCCGACATCTGGCGTTTTGCCACGCCCGCATACGCCGCGCCCGAGATGCTCACGCAGGATATCGAAGGCATCGCGGCCCTTCGCCGTTCGCCGGCAATCGACGTCTATGCGCTTTCGAGCATTCTGTACCAGCTCTACAGCGGTCGCAAACCGTTTGACTTTGAGTCGACGGACGCCGCTGCAACCGGCTCGTTCTATCTCGTAAAGACCAAGACCAAGCCGGCACCGCTCGAGCCGCGCTGCGAGGGCGATGAGGCGCTCGTCCAGATCATCATGAAGGGTCTCTCAGTCGAGCAGTGCGATCGTCCCACCGAGCAGCAGATGCTCGAGGTGCTCTCGGCATACCTCACCGACGCCGAATCCGAAGGCCGCGAAGGTGCAGGAGACGAGGCCGCAATTGATATCGATTCTGGCACGCACCTTAAGGTCGACGTCGCCGGCGAGCACGCACGAGAGATCCTGAATCAGGCCCGCCACGATGCCATGACCCGCCGCCGCTTTATTATCGGCGGCGCTATCGCAGCCGTTGCGGGGCTCAGCGTTATCGGGGCGGCAACCCATGGCTTTGGCATCCCCGACTACCTCGACGGCATCCGCGGTTCACTTGACGACTACACCTGGGATCAGCTGCAGGAGATTTCGCTCAAGATTAAGGCCGCCGAGACCCGTAGCGAGGCACGCGAGATTGCCAAGCGCTATCACCTGCTCGATGCCGATGGGCATATCCCCTATCCGTGTACCAAGCGCGTGAAACTCACCAACGGGCTGGAGGTCGGCGCGCAGCTTGTGGGCATCCGTCACGATGAGCTTCTGGACGGGACGGGCAAGGCCGGACTGACGTTTATGTTCGACGCGGGTATTGCCGAGCGCAACGCTGCGGCTGAACCGCCGAGCGCCGGCTGGGCAGTTTGCGAGCTGCGGGAATGGCTCGACGGCGACGGCCTTAAGCTGCTGCCCAACAAGTTGCGCGCGCTCATCAAATCTGTCAAAAAGGTCTCGAATAACGCTGGCGCCGCCAACAGTGCATCGTGTCTGAGCGAGTTGCCCGCAACCCTTTGGCTGCCCGCCATGGTCGAGCTGTGCGGTACGCAACCGCCCGATTCGTTTGCCAAGGACTATCACTACCTGGCAGAAATCTACAACGGCGAGGGCAAGGAGTATCAGCTCTTCCGCGAGCTCAAGGTGAGCCCGTATTCCACGAACGAGACGATGGTCCGCCAGTGGAAGGGCAAGGACACCTGCTGGTGGGAGCGCACGGTGAGCCCCGACTCATCGGAGACCGAAGGCACGCTCTACATAAACCGTGTGGGCCACGACGGCGACGTCTTTACGTACGCAACGCCTGCGGAAAAGCCAAACAAGCTAACCTGTGTGATTCCCGGGTTCTGTATCTAGGCGGCGGGCGTCTTGCCGTGACGGGACCCCTCCCCGGCAGTTGTCTCGATTTGTAACACTAGCTCGGCAGATACAGGTCTAGATGCTACAGAACGAGACAAACCCCAATCCCGCGAGACAACATCTCAATCTGTAACAGTAAGGGGTCATATTTCCCGCCAGATGTTACAGATTGAGACATTGAGTTTATTGCTGAAGGTTCGTCTCGATCTGTAACATCTGGAATCCAAAAACCGGTCTAACTGTTACAGATGGAGACAAACTCAAACCTCTCAAAACAAAATCTCAATCTGTAACAGTTAGAGGTCATTTTCCCCGCTAGATGTTACAGATCGAGATATTGATTTGCCGCCGGAGAGTTTGTCTCATTCTGTAACAGCAGCTCGGCAAAAACTGGGCTAGATGTTACAGATTGAGACGAAGGGCGGGGATGGTGCACCAACCCGGCAGCCACCCTCATCTGTAGCGAAATGTCATACATTTCTTTCTGTACTGGACACCCCCAGGGGGTATGGGTGTATAGTATCGGCAGGTTAACATTTCCGACACTACGTCACAGAAAGGAGAAGCCATGGCTCAAGATAAGTTCGACGTGGGCGGCATGACATGCGCCGCCTGCCAGGCGCATGTGGATCGCGCCGTGAGCAAACTCGACGGCGTCCAAAGCGTCGCGGTCAATCTGCTCGCCGGCTCTATGCTGGTGGACTACGACCCTGCGCAGGTCTCCCCCGACGACATCTGCACCGCTGTCGACCGCGCGGGCTACTCGGCCTCACCCATCAGCACGGGCACCGACGCTGTCCAAAGCGGAAGTGCGCAAGCCAGGTCCGGCGCCGCCCATATGGAGTCACCGACCAAAAAGTTGGAGGCCGCCGCCTCTGCCATGCGCACCCGCCTCATCGTCTCGATCGTATTCCTCATCCCACTGTTCTACATAGGCATGGGGCACATGCTCGGCTGGCCGCTGCCCGGCATCTTCACCGACCACACCCACAGCATGACGCTCGCGCTCACCGAGCTCGTCCTGCTCATTCCCATCGTCTACGTCAACGACGCGTACTTTATCAACGGGTTTAAATCGCTCGCGCACGGCGCGCCCACCATGGACGCCCTTATTGCCGTGGGCGCCACCGCCTCCATCGCCTGGTCGCTCTACGCCATGTTCATCATGGCCGACCAGCTAGCCGCAGGTCAGGTGCACGAGGCCATGATGACGAGCATGGACAACCTGTATTTTGAGAGCGCTGGCACCATCCTGTCGCTCGTCACCGTGGGCAAATACCTCGAGACGCGCAGCAAGTCCAAGACCGGCGGCGCTATCGAGGCGCTCATCGACTTAGCACCCAAGACCGCGACCGTCGTGGCAGAGGACGGCAGCGAGGCCACCGTCGACGTCGATGCCATTCTGCCCGGCCAGGTGCTGCGTGTGCGCCCCGGCGAGTCCATCCCTGTCGATGGCGTGGTGCTCGAGGGCAGCTCGGCCGTGGACGAGAGCGCGCTCACCGGCGAGTCCATCCCCGTGGAAAAGACCGCCGGCGACACCGTCAACGCCGCCACTGTCAACCGCACCGGCTCGTTTGCCTTCCGTGCCACACGCGTGGGCGCCGACACGTCGCTCGCCAAGATTATCCAGCTCGTCGAGGACGCCAACGCCACCAAGGCGCCCATCGCCCGCATGGCCGACAAGGTCGCCGGCGTGTTCGTGCCCGTGGTATTCGTGATCTCGGCCATGACCTTCGTGGCGTGGATGGCACTGACCGGTAGCGTGAACGAAGCGCTCACCTCCGCCGTCGCTGTGCTGGTGATCAGCTGTCCGTGCGCATTGGGTCTGGCCACGCCCGTCGCTATTATGGTCGGCACCGGCAAGGGCGCCGAGATGGGCATTCTGTTCAAGAGCGCCAAGGCGCTGGAGAATCTGCGCAGCGTGGGCACCGTGGTGTTCGATAAGACGGGAACGGTCACTCGCGGCAAGCCTGCCGTGACCGATATCGTGGTAGCCACGCGCGCCGACGGATCGCCCGCCATGAGCGAAAAGGCGCTACTCAAGCTGGCCGCCGCGCTGGAGCGCTCAAGCGAACACCCGCTGGCCGAGGCGATTATGGCCGAGTGCGAGACGCGAGGGATTGTCGCGCGCGCCGTCGAGGACTTTGCCGCCGTGCCCGGGCGAGGCGTTACGGCGCGCGAGGGGCAAAACGCCATTGCCGCCGGCAATATGCGCCTGATGAACGAGCTGGGCGCGAAGGTGCCCGCGGGTCTTGCCGAACAGTTCGCCGCCGAGGGCAAGACGCCGCTGTTCTTTGCCAAGAACGGCGAGCTCGCCGGCACCATTGCCGTGGCTGACGAGGTCAAGGAAACGAGTGCCGGAGCCATCGCCGCACTGCGCTCGCTTGGCGTCGACGTGCGCATGCTCACCGGCGACAACCGAGTCACCGCCGAAGCAATCGCCCGCCGCGTGGGGCTGAGCAGCGAACAGGTCATCGCCGACGTCCTCCCCGCCGACAAGGAGCACCACGTACGCGAGCTGCAGGATGCGGGCAGCAAGGTCGCCATGGTGGGCGACGGTATCAATGACTCCCCCGCCCTGGCGCGCGCCGACGTGGGCCTTGCTATCGGCACCGGCGCAGACATCGCCAAGGAGGGCGCCGACGTGGTACTCATGCGCAGCGACCTCATGGACGTCGCCCGTGCCATCGAGCTGTCGCGCGCCACAATTCGCAACATCAAGCAGGACCTGTTCTGGGCGCTGTTCTACAACGGCATCGGCATTCCGCTGGCGGCGGGCGTGTTCTTCCCCCTCACCGGTTGGCAGCTCTCGCCGATGTTTGGCGCCGCGGCCATGAGCCTGTCGAGTGTCTGCGTCGTAAGCAATGCGCTGCGCTTAAAATCCTTTAAGCCAAAAGTGGCAAAATAGGCTCACCATTAAGTCCATCTAGAACGGGTTTTCCAGACGCCCGAGATTGACCCGAAAGAGGAGCGACGCGCACTTTGGCACGCGAGCGACGGCTTGAAGGTCAAGGTCGGGTGCCTGGGAAAGCCGACACAACAGGGAGGAATACCCATGCGTTACACAATCAAGACTTCCGGCCTCATGTGCGGCCATTGCGACGCCACCGTCGAGACGGCGTTGCTCAACGTGGCCGGCGTGACCGACGCCGACGCCGATCACGAGACCCAGACCGTCCAGGTGGAGTGCGCCGACACCGTGACCGTCGAGCAGCTCACCGACGCTGTCGAGGGCGCCGGCGAGAAGTTCCACGCCCTTTCGGTGACCGCCGCATAGCAGTCGCTGCCTACTGAATCCTCAGAAGTTGCGGTGAAATACGGACTGTTGTGCCGCCCTAGGCCTTTAAACGGTCCGTATTTCACCGCAACTGACGGGGACATCCGGAAGATCGACCAGAAACGAGGACCCGACATGATGGCAGACCATAAATCGGTGACCCGCATGCTCAAGACGGCACGCGGCCAGATCGACGGCATCTTGCGGATGGTCGAGGAGGACCGTTACTGCGTCGATATTTCCACGCAGCTCATGGCAACGCAGGCGCTCCTCGCGCGCATTAACGCCGACGTGCTCAAGGCGCATATCGAGGGCTGCGTGACTTCGGCAATCGAATCGGGCGACGAAGACCTCAAAGCCGCCAAGCTCGCCGAAATCGAACGCGTCGTCGACAAGCTCTCCAAGTAATAGGGGCATTGGGGACAGATTTCTTTGCACCGTCTTGGTATTCCGGGGACAGGTATGTTTGCACCACATTGGTGCAAATTAACCTGTCCCCCTTGCTCTAAATCGGGTATAAAGGCGTGCAGCATATCGAACGAAAGGCAATTTGCATGAATGACTTTATGAAGGGTCGCAATGGTGCCGATGAACTCACCATCGTGATGGGTTTTGCCGGCATCGTCATCGCGATGATCGGATCGATAGCCCGCATCCAGTGGCTCAGCTGGATTGCCATCGCCGTAATCGTGATTGGCGTGCTGCGCGGCCTGTCCAAAAATATCGACGCACGTCACAAGGAGAACGAGACCTTTGTCGCCGCGACTGCAAACGTACCCGGCTTGGGCAAGTTTGTAGCTAGCTTGGGCGGCGGAGCTGCAGCGGCCAACGCCTCGCGCGCAGCCGGTACTAGCAAGGAAGACTTTGAACGTGCCAAGCGCACAGCCAAGAAGATGTGGAAGGGCCGCAAGACCACGGCCTATCTTAAGTGCCCCAACTGCGGCCAGATGCTCTCCGTTCCCAAGGGCAAAGGCAAGATCCGCGTCACCTGCCCCAAGTGCCATGCCAAGATGGAGACGCGCTCATAGCTGCCATACTATGGGACAAATAAAAGCCGAGGCCTCGCACTGGGACCTCGGCTTTTTCTGATTATGACAAAAGGATTGTCCCTTTGTCGCATCGCCATATCGCGCGCTTACGCCACGCCATCGCGGGCAAGCTCCTCGGCCAACGCCTCGGCAGGCATGGCCATAATCGCGTCGAGCTCGGCGTCCACCTCGGGAATACGCTTCACCTTGAGCTTGCGCACCAGATCACCGCGACACATCACGTGCGTCGGATCACGCAGTGCGCACAGGTCATCGAGCGGGTTCTCGCGCGTCACCAGAATATCGGCGGCCTTGCCGCACTCGATTGTGCCGGTCTCGCCGCCCAGCCCCAGCAGCTCGGCATTGACCTGCGTGGCCGTATGCAGCGCGAAAGCGTTGCCCACGCCGACATACTTGGCAAAATAGGCCACCTCACGCCACATGTCGTACTGCGTCACGAACGGGCAGCTCGAGTCCGTGCCAAGGCCCACCTTAACGCCAGCTTCCAGTGCGGCACGGGCGCTCTCGATGATGCCCGAGCACACGATGTCACCGTTCTTCTTTTGTGTATCGGTCGAATGGGTCTTTTCCGGGTCGAGCAATACAAACGGCAGCGCCGGGCTGATAGTGCAGGTAACGCTGGGCGCACGCCCCTCGAGCTGCGTGCCCGCGGCGCCGCGGTACAGTTCCAAGATCTCGGGAGTCATCGGGGCACCGTGCTCGATCGTATCGACGCCGGCCTCAAGCGCGGCCTTCACGCCTTCGGTGCTCTCGACATGAGCCATAACCGGCAGGCCCACCTCGTGCGCCGCCTTGCACGCCGCCGCGGCAACCTCGACCGGCATACGCAGCACACCCGGCTCGCCCACCTCGGTAGCGTCGAACACGCCGCCCGTCACGAACAGCTTGATGACGTCGGCACCGCGCGCATACAGGTCGCGCACCTGTTCGGCTGCCTCGGCGGGACTGTTGGCCACCTGGGCGAACAAACCCGCACCATGGCCGCCCGGCACCGTGACACCCGTTCCCGGCGCCACCAGGCGAGGACCTTGATACTTGCCGGCATCGATAGCATCGCGCACGGCAAGATCGGCAAACAGCGGGTCGCCCGCGCCGCGCACCGTGGTCACGCCACTTGCCAGTTGTTGTTGGGCGCTGCCCTTAAGAATATGGCGCACGATGGCGCGCCCCACGGGATTATCGAGCTTCTTCATCAGCGCGCCCGCATCGCCCGCCGAAACCGGCTTGCCCGAACCGCACAGATGCACATGCATATTGATGAGGCCTGGCATGAGATACGCACCTGCCAGGTCGATAACCTCGGCACCCGCAGGCGCCTGCGCCACAGCACTCGGCCCCATCCACGTGATGACACCGCGCTCAACGGCCACGGCCATATCGGGCTGCGGCTCCATATGTTTCGAGCCATCCAGGACGGTCGCATTGATAAACAACGTAGAACGATCGGCAGACGCCATATCGAGCTCCTCCCCCTCAGAAAACTTGAACATCTGTCCATTATTATCCAGTGCGGCAGGATTGCTGCGGACATATCGGTTAACGGAGGGAAGAGGGGATGTGGGGGGGGACGGAATACGTTGCAGCCCCACCCCAGCAACATCAGGGGAATGTCTCGATCTGTAACAGTTACGGGCCCAAACAGCCGCCAAACGTTACAGATTGAGACAAAGTCAGGGCTGTAGGGCGGCACCAATCACATCCCCTACTCCCATTCTTGTTCGTAGATGTTGAGGGACTTTACGTAGCGCCCCTGGGCACCCATGATGTCGCGGACCAGGCGCAAAAAGAAGCTGATGCACGAGGTATCAAAGCCGTCCCGCAGGTCCTCCGGATGCACCGCGCCCGGCCCATCGATCGCCGTATCGCTCAGGCGCGCTATGTCGTAGAGGTAGAGCTGCCCCGCCGTCAGCCAGATATCGTCGACGCAGGCGAGGCGCACCGCAATCGCACCGTCGCTCCAATGCTCCTTTTGCACGATATGCGGGTCGTAGACATCAAAGCGACGGTCGGTGCGCGTATCCTTCAGCGCAACCATGCCGTTCGCAGGATCCTTGTCCAAAATGCCAAAGCGCGAGAAATACTGTGTGTCGCGCACCTGCTCGAGCCGCTTGAGCGAGGCAGGCGAAAGCGATGCCGGCGGCTCATCAACATACAGCTCGAGCAGCGTCTTGCCATGGCGATAGGGGCGCTCGAAGAGCAGCCAATCGGTAAATGCCATGTTGTAGGCCATGATTTCGTTTTGGGAAGGCTCGGTGCAATAGCCGAGCCACGGGTCGACAATGATCTCGAACTGCTCGCGCGCCGGCTCCAAAAACTGAAACTTCCGCAGCATCCAAAAATGGGCCATGTCGGCAATATCGTTGCCGACGGCTTCAGCCAGATGTGCTCGGTCTAAAACGTGATCAGTCACGGCATCCTCCTCAAACTGATGAACCTCAATTTGAGCTTACGAGGAGGGTGGGCAGCCACTGTTGGCACGGACAAAATAGGCCTCCGGCTGCAAACCAACTGCTGACCAAACACTTGACGGGATGCTTGACCGAAAATGCGCACCGCAAAGAAACGGCAGGTAGATATAGACAGCTGACCCGCCATTTTGAGCCAGATGCCCGCTGCCACCACAGAAACAGCAGAGCACCACAGTCGCAAACGTCGACGAATGAATACTTGTACGTCGACAAATGACAAAGTCGCCCGCAAACCCGCAAGGAGTGTCCCCGAATGCCGGCACATAAGGAACGTCCCTAGCTGCCGGCACTTGGGGACGTTCCTTTTGGGCCGGCCGTTGGGGACAGCCCTTGACGATTCAGCTGTGGACAGCCGCCTTACAGCTCCAGCGTCTCGGCGACTTCGGCAGCGCAGGCCAGGGCGTCGGCCATGGCGCTCACCACGAGCGAGCTGCCGTTGCGGGCATCACCCGCCACATACACCGGCGCGGCATCCGCGGCGACACCCTCCGTGCGAGCCGCGAGGTGCGAGCCCTCGGCGGCCATCACAGGCAGCGGACGACCAGCGGTGGCAACAGGCACGCTCACCGCATCGAACACACTGTGCTCCGGGCCCGTGAAGCCGCAGGCGATGAGCACCAGCTGCGCCGGTACCTCGTGCTCGGAGCCCGCGATGCGCTCGGGCTTTCCCGCCGACCAGTCCAGATCGACCACGCGCAGACCCGCAGCCGCACCCTTCTTGTCCAGCAGCACCTCGAGCGTATCCACGCCCCAGGCACGCATCTCGCCACCCATCGCAGCGATAGCCTCCTGCTGGCCGTAGTCGGTCTTCTTAACGTTGGGCCACTGCGGCCAGGGGTTGCTCGCCGCGCGCACATCAGGCGCCGCCGGCAAGAACTCAAACTGGCGCACGCTGCGCGCACCCTGACGTACCGCGGTGCCCACGCAGTCGTTACCGGTATCGCCGCCGCCAATGACCACGACGTCCAGGCCGCGTGCATCGATGACAGGCTCGCCGCCATCGAGCACCGAGACGGTCGAGGCCGTCAGGTAGTCCACGGCATACACCACGCCGGGCGCGTCAATATTCTCAGCAGCCAGTCCACGCGGGGCGCGAGCACCGGCAGCCACCACGACAGCGTCAAAGCCATTGAGCTTGGCCGCCACCGCAGGGTTCGTAACGTCAGCACCCAGCTCAAACACAATGCCCAGCTCGCGCATGAGTGCCACGCGACGCTCGACCACAGACTTCTCGAGCTTCATGTTGGGAATGCCGTACATGAGCAGGCCGCCCGGGCGGTCGTCACGCTCAAATACCGTCACACGGGCACCGCGACGTGCAAGCTCCCATGCAGCCACCAGGCCAGCCGGGCCAGAGCCAATCACAGCGACCGTGGGTGCATCCTCCCCTGCCGGCTCAAAGCGGCGCGGACCGCCATTTGCCCACTCATGGTCGCTGATCGCACGCTCGTTGTCATGGATCGTCGTGGGTTGGCCATCGACCGAACCCAGGTTGCACGCGGCCTCGCACAACGCCGGGCACACGCGACTCGTAAACTCGGGCATGGGCGAGGTGAGCGACAGGCGCTCGGCAGCCTCATCCCAGCGGCCACGGTACACCAGCTCGTTCCACTCGGGAATCAGGTTGTGCAGCGGGCAGCCGCTCGGGCGTGCCTTGCCAAAGCTCGCGCCCATCTGACAAAACGCCACACCGCACATCATGCAGCGGCTCGCCTGGGCACGGCGCGCATCGTCGTCGAGCTCCACGTACAGCGGATCGAAATCGCGGCTGCGCTCCTCCACGGGGCGCAGCTCGTGGGTCACGCGATCGATATCAAGAAAAGCACCGGGCTTACCCATGGCACTTACGCCTCCTTCTTGGTCGAAGCAACAGAGCTGGCGGTGGCGGGCGCAGCGCCAGCGACACCACCCACCACATCAAAGCGAGCGACATCGGCGGCGTCGGCGCGACCGGTCACAATGTCAAACGCCAGCTCCTCGGCCTGCGCATGCGTCTTGCCGACGGCCTCGGCGGCGGCGACAATCGCCAGCACGCGCTCGTACTCGGTTGGAATGACCTTCACAAAGTGCTTGCTCATCGAGTCGAAGCTGTAAAGCAGCTTAATGCCGCGCGGGCTCTGCGTCGCGTCCACGTGCTCCTGGATGAGCGCACGAATCTGCGCCAGCTCGCCGGCCGTCGGGGCCTTGAGCTCAACGCTCTCGTGGTTCACGCGGGCATCGAGCGTGCCGTACTGATCGAAGACATAAGCCACGCCACCCGTCATACCTGCGGCGAAGTTCTGCCCGACCTCGCCCAAGATGAGCGCCAGACCGCCCGTCATGTACTCGCAGCCATGGTTGCCGCAGCCCTCGACCACCACCGTGGCACCGGAGTTGCGTACGCCAAAGCGCTGGCCTGCCAGGCCGTTGATGAAGCCGCGGCCGCTCGTAGCGCCAAAGAACGCAACGTTGCCCACGATGATGTTCTCGTCGAACTTGTAGGTCGCATGCGGGTTGGGGCGCACCGATACCTCGCCGCCCGAAAGACCCTTGCCAAAGTAGTCGTTGGCGTCGCCGCACACGTTGAGCGTAATGCCGCGCGGAAGGAACGCGCCAAAGCTCTGACCGGCCGAACCATCGCAATCGATGGTGATGGAGCCGGCGGGCAGACCCTCGGGATGCGCCTTGGTCACCGCGTTGCCCAAAATAGTGCCCACGCAGCGGTTGACGTTGGCGATGTCGGCGCGGAAGCGAATCGGGCGCAGGTGCGCACGGGCATCGGCCGTATAGGGCACAAACAGCGTAGAGTCGAGCGTCTTGTCGAGCTCGCTGTCCGCAGCCATCTGGGGCAGGAAGTGACGGCCGTCGGCGCCCGGGATGTGGGCACCAAACTCACAGGTCGCGCTTGCCAGCACGGGCGACAGATCGAGCAGGTTGGCCTTGCGGTTGCCCGGGACCTCGATCTGGCGCAGGCACTCGGGATGGCCGACCATCTCGTCGACGGTGCGGAAGCCCAGGCTCGCCATGACCTCGCGCAGCTGCTCGGCAACAAAGAGCATAAAGTGCTCGACGTGCTCCGGCTTGCCGCGGAAGCCGCGACGCAGGCGACAGTTTTGCGTAGCGATGCCGGCCGGGCAGGTATCCTGCTGGCAGTCGCGCTGCATGAGGCAGCCCATGGAGATGAGCGGCATGGTCGCAAAGCCAAACTCCTCGGCGCCCAACAGGCAGGCGACAGCAACATCGGTGCCGTCCATGAGCTTGCCGTCGGCCTCGAGCACCACGCGCGAGCGCAGGCCGTTTTGCAGCAGCGTCTGCTGGGCCTCGGCAAGGCCAAGCTCCAGCGGCAGACCGGCGTGCCAGATCGAATCGCGCGCCGCGGCACCGGAGCCGCCGTTGTGGCCGCTGATCAAGATCTTGTCGGCAGCGCCCTTGGCCACACCGGTGGCGATGGTGCCGACACCGGCCTCGCTGACCAGCTTGACCGACACGCGTGCGCCGGGGTTGGCGTTCTTAAGGTCAAAGATCAGCTCTGCCAGGTCCTCGATAGAGTAAATATCGTGGTGCGGCGGGGGCGAGATCAGGCCGATGCCGGGCGTGGACTGACGGACCTCGGCGATCCAGGGGTAGACCTTCTTGCCGGGCAGGTGGCCGCCCTCGCCGGGCTTGGCGCCCTGGGCCATCTTAATCTGAATCTCGAAGGCGCTGCACAGGTAGCGGCTCGTCACGCCAAAGCGCGCGCTTGCCACCTGCTTGATGGCGGAGTTCTTGGAGTCACCGTTAGCCAGCGGGGTCTCGCGGCGCGGATCCTCGCCGCCCTCGCCGGAGTTGGAACGGCCGTGCAGGCGGTTCATGGCGATGGCCATGCACTCGTGTGCCTCTTTGCTGATGGAACCGTACGACATGGCGCCGGTGTTAAAGCGGCGGACGATGTTGAGCGCGGGCTCCACCTCGTCGAGCGAAACCGGCGTGCGACCGTTGGCATTAAAGTCCAGCAGGTCACGCAGGCGCACGGCACGGCCGGTGCGGTGCAGGCGGGCGCTGTACTCCTTAAAGGTGTCGTAGCTGTCCTCGCGGCAGGCGGTCTGCAGCAGGTAGACGGTCTGCGGGTCGATAAGGTGATCCTCGCCGCCGAGCGGGCGCCACTTGGTCAGACCCAGCGTGGGCAGCTGATCGGGAGCCGGGCTCTTAAGGATAGCGAGCGCGGCGTCATAGCGCTCATTCTGCTCGCGCTCGACGTCCTCGACACCCATACCGCCCACACGGCTCACCGTGCCGGCGAAGTACGCGTTGACGAACTCCGGAGTGAAGCCCACGGCCTCGAAGATCTGCGCGGAGTGGTAGCTCTGCACCGTGGAGATGCCCATCTTGGACATGATGGAGACGATGCCGGCGGTCGCAGCCTTGTTGTAGCTGGCGATGCCCTGCTCGGCCGTCACGTCCAGGTCGCCGCGTGACGCCAGATCGCGGATGCACGCATGTGCGTTGTACGGATAGATGCCGCTCGCGGAGTAGCCCACCAGTGCCGCAAAGTCGTGCGGAGACACGGCGTCGCCGCACTCCACCACGATGTCGGCAAAGGTACGCACGCCGGCGCGGATCAGGTGGTTGTGCACGCAGCCCACGGCGAGCAGCGACGGCACGGGCACCTCACCCGCAGCGGCGCGATCGCTCAACACCACGATGTTCACGCCGTCGCGGACCGCAGCCTCAACATCCTCTGCAAGCTGCTTGAGCGCAGCCTGCAGCGCGCCCTCGCCGGCGTCGCGGCGGTACACGGCACGGAAACGGCGGGTCTTAAAGCCCACGCGGTCGATGGCGCAGATACGCTCGAACTCCTCCTCGCTCAGCAGCGAACGCTCCAAGCGCACCAGCTGGCAGGCCGTGCGGGAATCCTCGAGCAGGTTGCCGTGGTTGCCCAGGTAGAGCGTGGTCGAGGTGACCATATGCTCGCGCAGGGCATCGATCGGCGGGTTCGTGACCTGGGCGAACAGCTGATAGAAGTAGTCGAAGAACGAGCGCGTCTTCTTGGACAGGCAGGCCAGCGGCGCATCGATACCCATCGAGGCGAGCGGCGCCTTGCCCTGCTGGGCCATGGGACGCACGACTTCGTCAACATCATCCCAGTGATACCCGAGCTTGGCCATGCGCACGGCGGCGGGCACCTCGGTATCCTCGGCGGGCGTGGGCGCGACGGGCTTGTCGAGCGCGTCGACGGTCAGCGTCTCCTCGGCGATCCAGTCGCGATAGGGCTTTTCCTTGGCGTAACGGGCGCGCAGCTCGTCGTTGTAGATGACGCGGCCGCGGGCAAAATCGACCTCGAGCATCTGGCCCGGTCCCAGACAGCCGCTCGTCAGGATGTTCTCGGGGCTCACCTCGATGGTGCCCACCTCGCTTGCCAGCATAAAGCGACCGTCGCGCGTCACATAGTAGCGGGCGGGACGCAGGCCGTTACGGTCGAGGGCGGCACCCAGCGTGCGACCGTCGGTAAAGGCGATGGCCGCCGGGCCATCCCACGGCTCCATGAGCATGGACTGGTAAGCGTCGTAGGCGCGGCGCTCCTCACTCAGGCTGTCGTTGTGGTCCCACGGCTCAGGCAGCAACATGGACGCGGCACGCGTAAGTGGGCGACCGTTCATGACCAAAAACTCAAGCACATTGTCCAGAATCGCGGAATCGGAGCCCTCGCGGTTGATGATGGGCATCACGCGCTCAAGATCGTGCTGCAGCACGGGGCTGTACAGGTTGGGTTCGCGGGCGCGAATCCAGTTGACGTTGCCCTTGAGGGTATTGATCTCGCCGTTGTGGATGATAAAGCGGTTGGGATGTGCGCGCTCCCAGCTGGGCGTGGTGTTGGTGGAGTAGCGCGAGTGGACGAGCGCCACGGCCGTTTTGACGGCGGCGTCGTTGAGGTCGATGAAGAAACGGCGCATCTGCGTGGCCACAAGCATGCCCTTGTACATGATGGTGCGCGAGCTCATGGAGCACACATAGAAGATCTTGTCGCGCAGGGCGAACTCAGCGTCGGCCTTCTTTTCGATGGTGCGGCGGCACACGTACAGGCGACGCTCAAAGGCATCGCCGGCGGGCGTGTCGTCCGGACGGCCCAGGAAAGCCTGCAGGATAGTAGGCATGCAGGCGCGGGCCGTCTCGCCCAGGTCGTGCGGGTCGACCGGCACCTCGCGCCAAAAGAGCAGCGGCACGCCGGCCTCGGCGCAGCCCTCCTCAAACACGCGACGGGCATCCTCTACGCCCTTGTCGTCCTGCGGGAAGAACAGCATGGCCACGCCATAGTCGCCCTCTGCCGGCAGAATCTGACCGCACTTTTGAGCCTCTTTACGAAAAAAGTGATGCGGAACCTGGAACAGGATGCCAGCGCCGTCGCCGGTGTTCTTCTCGAGTCCCGTGCCGCCACGGTGCTCCAAGTTGACCAGAATGGACAGCGCATCGTCCAGAATCTGGTGATGGCGCTCGCCGTTGATATCGGCAAGCGCGCCGATGCCACATGCATCGTGGTCGAATTCGGGGCGATAAAGGCCCTGCTGCTGAGCGGAATCTGCCTGCATCGCGATCCTCCCCTAGATATTAGACAGTCAGTTGAATAGGCATACTAGGAGCATCGCCGGCCCGTTGTGTTTCCCGCCCGTTTCGAAACAATCGCGTAACGCACGCCCTACGAGTGGGTGCCGCCGACCTCAAGGACGACAACAAGGGCCCCAAGTTCGGTCTGTAAGCTCACCGCTTCAAACATCTCAATCTGTAACACGAAGAGCCGGTTTTGGCGCTTAGATGTTACAGGTTGAGATGTTTTCGAGAGACGGTTCCGAATGTCTCGATCTGCAACACGAAGGGCCGGTTTTTGCAGTTAACTGTTACAGATCGAGATATTCCATAGGACCATTTCTTCCTGTCTTGATCTGTAACACCTAGACCCAATTTCCATCCTTAGTTGTTACAGATCAAGACATTTCGGCAATCCCCTTTCACCATCCTATTCAAATACAACAATTTTGTTAGTCTTGGTTAACTTTTTAGCATAAAACGGGTATCCTTTGCGGCGTCAAACAAACGGCACGCAGGAGCGCACCATGCTCAACCATCTCAAACAACACTTTGGCTCCCGACGCACCGGTGGTCACGGAGGCCTAGACATTGCGCGGCATATCGGCCCCGGGCTGCTCGTGACCGTCGGCTTTATCGATCCGGGCAACTGGGCCTCCAATATGGCCGCGGGCTCGCAGTTTGGCTACGCGCTGCTGTGGATCGTCACGCTGTCCACGATTATGCTCATTGTGCTGCAGCACAACGCTGCACACCTGGGCATCGCCACGGGCGCCTGCCTTGCCGAGGCCACGACCCGCTTTCTCCCCCGCATCGTGGGACGCGCGGTGCTCGGCAGTGCCTATCTCGCGACCATCGCCACCGCCATGGCAGAGGTCCTGGGCGGTGCGATTGCGCTCCAGATGCTCTTTGGGCTGCCCGTGCGTGCGGGCTGCGTCATCGTGGCGGCAGTATCGATGGCGATGCTCATGACGAACTCCTACAAGCGCGCCGAACGCTGGATCATCGCCTTCGTCGGCGTGGTAGGACTCTCGTTTTTGGCCGAGCTTGCACTAGTCAAGGTCGACTGGCCGCAAGCCGCCGCAAGCTGGATCACGCCCAGTATGCCCACTGGCTCTGCCGCGATTATCGTGAGTGTCCTGGGTGCGGTCGTTATGCCACACAACCTTTTTCTGCACTCCGAGGTCATCCAATCCATGCACTTCGAAGGTCAAGGCGAGCAAGTTATCGAAGAACGTCTGCGCTACGAGCTCTTTGACACGCTCTTCTCGATGGGCGTGGGCTGGGCAATCAACTCGGCCATGGTCATCCTGGCCGCGACAACCTTCTTTGCGCACGGTATTGTCGTAGACGACCTCGCTGTCGCAGCGGCCACGCTCTCCCCCATCTTGGGCCCGGCGAGCTCGACCATCTTTGCCGTGGCGCTGCTGTTTGCGGGCCTCTCGAGTAGTGTGACGGCGGGCATGGCGGCGGGCACCATCACCGCGGGCATGTTCGACGAGGAATACGACATCCACGACCGACATTCCTCGATCGGGGTGGCGGCCTGTTTCGTCGGCGCAGTGACGGCGTGCCTGGTCGTCCCAAATCCTTTTGAAGGTCTCATCTGGAGTCAGGCGCTGCTGTCGCTTCAGCTGCCGATTACGGTCTTTGTGCTCATACGGCTCACCAGCTCACGCCGCGTCATGGGCAAATACGCCAACTCGCGCCCACTCAACGCGCTGCTCGTAGGGATCGGCGTCATCGTGACGATTCTCGACATCGTGCTGCTAACGGGGATGTAATTGGGTGGCGTGACTGTCCAGATATAACGTCTCAATCTGTAACACGTAAGGCCGTTTTAAACCGTCAGATAAATCAAAAGGGTCCCAGCCGGAATATCCAGCCGGGACCCTTGGACAGAGCTCTGTATGGCTAATCGCCGTGTGTCTACGAGCTACTCCTCGACAAGCTCAAACTCATCGGGACCAACGCCGCACACCGGGCACACGTAGTCCTCGGGCAGCTCGGGCGTGTCGACCTCAACCTCGTAACCGCAAACGACGCACACAAACTTATACGTCTTCTTCTCCTCAGCCATGATGTTCTCCTCTCGAACGCGACTGGTGATGTACTTCGCTTATTAGTATATGTTCTCAATAATATAATGCAAGTATTTTTAGAACATTTCTAGCCTTGATACGATGAAGCCTTGGGCGGCGTCTTGCCCTTCAGCACCTTGTGGTAGTAGTCATAGGTCAACGGAGTCTCGCCACTCAGACGCTCGGCATCCTCAACCTCGCCAATAAAGAGCAGATGCGTGCCCACGTCCACGGTGTCAATCAGACGGCAACTAAACAGCGCTGCCGCGTGCTCGGGCACATAGGGCATGCCCAGCGTGGTCTCGCGCGTCTCGTACTTGGCAAACTTGTCATAGTCACTGCTGGTGCGGAACCCAAAGTTGCCAATGTAGAGCATATCGGCCGTCTGGTCGATCACGGTCAGCGCGAAGGCCTTGGCAGACGAGATAACACCAGACGTGACATTGTCCTTATTCACGGCAATCGAGATGCGCGGCGGGGCGGATGTCACCTGCACCGCTGTGTTGATAACGCAGCCGGCACGCAGCCCGTCCGCCGCGGCGCTCACCACGTACAGGCCACTCGGCATGGTAAAGAACGCAGTTTTGTCCATAACGATCACTCCCCTAGCTCGGGTTGGAACCTCATGGATGTATGTACCCACAAAAAAGGCGACGCCCATAACGGACGCCGCCTTTGAGACATATGTGTCAGAACAGTAAGAAAGATGAGACGCCCGCAGTTGCGGTGAAATAGGGACTGAATAGTCCCTCAATCAGGCAAAACAGTCCGTATTCCACCGCAACTTATGAAGGGTGGTCAGCGATTGCGCTCTTTGAGGGCGCGGTCGATCTCGCGTTGGACATCACGCTTGGCCATGTCCTCGCGCTTGTCGTAGAGCTTCTTGCCGCGACCCAGACCCAGCAGCAGCTTTACGCGGCCGTCCGTATTAAAGTAGAGCTCCAATGGAACCAGCGCATAACCACGGTTGCGAAGTTTGCCGTCAAGAAAGTCGATCTCCTTGCGGTGCAGCAGCAGACGACGCCGACGATCGGGATCGCGATTCCACACGCCACCATGGCTATAAGGGTGGATATGCAGGCCGACGAGCCAGCACTCCCCGCCGCGGATCAGCGCGAAGGTATCGGTGATCTGGCAGGCGCGCTCGCGAATCGACTTGACCTCGGTGCCGCTCAGTTCAATGCCGCATTCGAACGTCTCATCGATAAAGTACTCGTGATGTGCCGAGCGATTCTTGGAAATGAGCTTGCGCTCGCGCTTACTGGGCATCGCCGGCCTCCTTGGCGCCATCGGCGTTTGAGCCCGCAGCCTCGCGCTTTGCCTTGCGCTCGGCATTGAGCTCGGCATCGCTCTCACGCACCAGTTTGATAATCGCCGCGCAGGCCTCCTCGCCCACCAAGTCGCGAGCACGTACCGTCAGGCGCGTCGCCTCCTGCTTGTCGCCGTCGCTTGCAGCATCGGTCGCGCACATAATCAGGCAGATGGCAATCTCGGCCGAAGGCGAGGTCGGAACGCCTTGCAGGGCCAGTTCACCCATCACGTGCTCGTCGCTCTCATCGGCGGCATCCGGATAGGTGGTATGGATCTTGTTGAGCAGGCGCGTCGTATGCGCATCGTTGGGCGCCAGGCGCAGCGCCAGACGCGCGCAGCCCACGGCAGCCGAAACGTTCTCGGTCTCGGGCTCCAAGAAGTACTGACCCAGATTGGCGTAAGCGCGGGCGGCGCACTTGCCATCGCTTGCACGCTCCAGCACCGAGAACGAGAGCGATGCCCATTCCTGCTTGTCTTCGAGTGCGCGGAACAGCTCGGCCAAATCCAAGCGATAGTTGCAGTTCATGGGGTCCCAACGCACAGCCTGCATCAGGGCATTGCGAGCGCTCACATAATCCTGCTGGCGAATGTAGGCAAACGCCATATCAGAGTACAGGCGGTCAAACGGCACCTCGACCTGCACGAGCTCGCGCGGATCCTTCTCCACGCGGCGATAGGCCAAGCGCTCAAACTTGCTATCAAAGCTAAAGTATTGGCGCTTCTCCTCCGTCTTGCACTCGGCGTCGATATACTCCTCGGCGAGCTCCACCAGGCGCTCCAGCAGCGGCGTCGCCGTAGCCAGGTCGCCCTGCGCCAGATAGTTCTCGGCATACGTGATGTCTTGCAAGCTGATGGGCAGGTCCATGACAACTCCTCGGTCCAGGCGGCAGACTCAACGCGCCTTAAACATCGGTCAATACACAAAACCCGGGTCTCTTGCGAGGCCCGGGCGTTCAATTTTGGTAGCCCGTACCAGATTCGAACTGGTGATCTCCGCCTTGAGAGGGCGGCGTCCTAAACCGCTAGACGAACGGGCCATATGTAGCAAATGCAATGGCTGGGATGGAGGGAGTCGAACCCCCATTGACGGAACCAGAATCCGCTGTCCTGCCATTAGACGACATCCCAATGACTGCATCGCTGCGCTCGGCTGTGCCTTTGCGCAAGAAAGAAATATACGGGAAGTCTCGCCGTGACGCAAGCCCCAATTTTGACTTTTTTGAAATTCAGTCAAATTGGCCTAATTAAGTCCAACCCGTGAAGGACCTGTGAAGCCGACCGCTGTACACGAAGGGCAAAACGCCGCGAGCGGTAGCCGTCAACCGTTGGCAGATTCTACCGCGAAAACGATAGCACCAGGCAACACAATCGAAGTATCAATGATCACGTAGATATCGAGGCGCCATGGACGAAGAGCTTGATTACCTATGGGAGACCCTGGGCCTCGAGATCACTGCTGACCTTTGGCCCGAACGGGACAAAATCCATCCCACACTGCGCCCCGCCATTACTGTGGTGCAGGCAAAATACCGCCGTGCATCCTTTTTGATCATGCGGATGTCATGGCACGCGGGACTCCCCGACCTTAAGCGAATCCAGGCAAGCCTCGTCGAGCTGTCCGGCATGCCGACCGTCATATCCGAGGCGCACCTGGAGCAGCGCCAGCGCGAGCGACTGCAACAGCAGCGGATTCCCTTTATCTGCCCCGGCGTTCAGGCATATCTGCCCTTTATGGACGAGGAGTACTGGAGCGGCAAGCCCAACAAACACGTAAAGGTCTACGATCCGCACGAATGGGCACAGCTGGCGGACTGACTGGGGCAGGCCCGCCGGCGGAAAGTGCGTCCCAGATTTCAAGCTCAAACTGGTCCCCACTTTCCCGTTGAGCCCTCAACCGGAAACCGTGTCCCGCAATCGAAGCTCAGAATGGGACGTGCTTTCCGCAACCGGCCACTTTGGGAAAGCGCATCCCATTCTGGAAGCGAATTCCGGGTCGCACTTTCCGCAGCCGCTACAGCAACGCCTCGGCCCAAGCCGATTCCCTAAAGCCGGGAATCGCAAAGTCGTCGCCCACCAGCAGCGGACGCTTGACCAGCATGCCGTCGGTCGCCAGCAGCTCGTAGCACTCCCGATCCGTCATGCCCGCATCCAGACGCGCCTTCAGGCCCAGCTCTCGATATTTCATGCCCGACGAATTAAAGAAACGCCGCACCGGCAGCCCCGAACGAGCAACCCAGGTCGCAAGCTCATCAGCCGTGGGATTGTCCAAAACGATATCGCGGTCGATGTACTCTACCCCATGTTCGTCCAGCCATGCCTTGGCCTTCTTACAGGTCGAGCACTTGGGATATTCAACAAACAGTACGGTCATGGGAATCCTCCGAATATAGATCGGCCAACGCGGGCACACGCCACACGAGGCGCCTTCGTATGATGGGCCAATTGTAGCCCACGGGTCACACGCTAAACGAACCGTACCCCGAATCCGCGTTTGATGAACGGCAGTAGCTCCATTGCCTCGGGCGTGATATGGCCCGCAACGTTCATGCGCTCGTCACCGGGAAGATCGACCCGCGCAATCTCAAGCTCGCCTTCGTAGCGCCCATATCCGCTATTGCTCACAGCGATCGACCCCGCCTTTCGCGGCAGGCCGGCTCCGGCATCCGTCGGCACGGAATCCGGCTTAAGCGTCGTACGTGACTCCTGAGACCTAAAGATGAGGACGCTCGAGTCGGGCCGGTCGTGATGAATCTGCCCGCGCGCATAGGCATAACCGGGCTCAAGCTCGCATTGCAGGTCCACGTATCCGGCGGAAACTTGAGCAAACTGCGCCCAGCCCGCATCGGATAGATCGGGGTCGCCGACCAACACAATGTCGCAATCGGCGCCATGTGCAAGCTCAAGCATATTGAGAGCAACCTTTGACGCGCGACCGCGCTGCGCCTCGACCGTCGGCAGTCCCTCGAATACCGGCCCGCGAACGTTAGCATCACCCGGCACAAAAGCCATGATTTCGAATCCAAGCGCCGCAAGACGAAGATTCACCCGAGCAATGTCCTCCAGAGCTAAACCGGTATAAGGCTTGGGGTAAAAATTGTGGCAGGCGGCAAAACGAGTCACATCGGCACCGGCCTCACGCCACGATGCGATTTCATCAGAACTCACTGTCGATGCATTGACCACAATGCGAAATACACCGGACAGCTCCGCGACCCGCTGGGCGCTAAAGCCATAGTCCAAACGAAGGTATTCCAACCCCAGATCGCGCAGGTCCTCGATGCGCTCAAGCCCGAGCAAATCGCACGTGCGAGGCCCCACATCGGCAATGAGCGCAATGCCGCGGGCGGAAAGCAGCGACAGCACATGACGGACCTTATCGGCATACGCCGCTCCCCCATCCTCGGGAATATGCAGCGAGGTGAACGCATAGCGCGCACCCGCCGCGGCACCACGCTCAATCGTCCGCTCAATATCCTGCAAAGGGCTGGAAAGATAAATCGAAATACCCGTTTTCACGCTTCAACGCTCCTTTAAAAAAGGCCGGCGGAGCAGCTAGCCCCGCCGGCACAACCATAACATCAAGAAATCTGCCGCGCGCCGCGAGCTCTGAGCAACACGGCTCGCGATATCAAACTACTCGCCAAAGAACTCGTTGATCTTCTGCTCGTCGACGCCAAAGAACCACGTCAGGACAAAGCCGGCGGCATAGGCAAGCAGCATAGCGGCAACGTAGCCGAGCTGCTGGCCAGGAACGACGATCAGCAGGCCAAACAGACCGGAAACGCCCTGAGAAACCGTGCCGATGTGAAGCAGCGCCGCGAGCGCGCCGCCAAATCCGGCACCCAGGCAGGCCGTCACAAACGGACGAACGAGCGGCAGCGTAACAGCATACATCAGAGGCTCGCCCACACCCAGGATTCCAACGGGGATGGACTCGGCGACGTACTTCTTGAGCTTGGCGTTCTTGGTCTTAAAGTACAGCGCCAAACCGGCACCGACCTGGCCGCCGCCAGCCATCATAAGGATGGGAAGCAGGTAATTGATACCCTTGGTAGCGCCGTCGGGATCGTTGAGCATAGCGTGGATCGGCGTGAGCGCCTGATGCAGGCCGACGGACACCAGCGGCAAGAAGCCTGCCGACAGGATATAGCCGCCCAGGACGCCCAACTTCTCGAAGATAAAGGTCAAAACGCTAAAGATGGCAGTCGTCAGCCATGCGCCAACCGGCTGGATGACGAGCATCAGAGCAAAGGCGCCGATGATGAGCACCAGCAGCGGGGACAGGAACGTGTCGAGTGCGTTGGGCATAACCTTGCGAATCTGACGCTCCATCCAGGCAAAAAATGCACCAGCGATGAGAGCCGCGATCATGCCGCCCGCTGCGGGGTTGTACTGCGCATTGGTGAGCGGCAGCAGAATGGCAGTGGCAGGATCAGCCGCGCCAGGCGCAAGCAGGGGCATGGCACTGTTGGCGATACACATCATGCCGGCGATGCCGCCCAGCGCAGCGGAGCCACCAAACTCACGTGCCGCGTTATAGCCCACCAAAATGGGCAGATAGGCAAACAGGGCCCAGCCCATGGAACGAATGCCCTGGTACCACCACTCGCCTGCAAGCGCGCCTGCCGTTGAGACGTTAATGACGTTGCAGATACCGTTGATGAGGCCAGCCGCAATGATGCCGGGAAGCAGAGCGACGAAGACATTGGAAATCTTCTTGAGGAAGGCCTGAACCGGCTTGGACTCGTACTTGGCCTTCTGCGCGGCCTTGTTCGTGGCCGCAGCGTCAACCACGCTCTCGTCGGCAACGCCTTTCGCAAGGCCGGTGAGCTTGGAGAACTCCTCGAGCACCTTATTCACCTTGCCCGGACCCAGCACGATCTGCATCGTGTCGTCCTCGACCAGGCCCATCACGCCGTCGAGCGCCTTAATGCCCTCCGTGTCGACGTTGCCCGCGTCTTTGACGGTCACGCGCAGGCGCGTCATGCACGCCGCGTTTGCCAGCACGTTGTCTTTACCGCCCAAAAGGTCCAGCAGCTTTTGAGCCAGCTCTTTGTTCGTCATAACTCCTCCTTGTATTGGGTATCTCGTCTGGATGTCATATCAGCTCACGCCGCGCACCTATTGGGCATCGGCATTGCTCTTCTCATGGCCACTCACCGCAGCACGGACATGGCCTCGCGCCCGCTCAAGAGCCACCGCAGCCTGCTCGGCATCGCAGTCCAGCAGTACCGAGACAATAGCGGTTTTTACGTGGCCGCCGGCATCTGCAAGCGCCTGAACGGCGCGCTCGCGCGTGCAGCCGGTCGCCTCCATCACGATGTTCTGGCCGCGCACCACCAACTTCTCGTTCGTCTGCTGCACATCGACCATCAGGTTTTGGTATACCTTGCCAATCTTGACCATGGCACCGGTCGAAATCATGTTGAGAATGAGCTTTTGAACCGTTCCCGCCTTGAGCCTCGTTGAGCCGGTCAGCACCTCGGGACCGGGCACGGGCTCAATGGCAAGATCTGCGCTCTCCCCGATCTTCGACCCTTGGTTGCAGGCAATTGCAATGGTCTTGCACCCAGTTGCCTTGGCGTACACAAGGCCGCCCACCACATAAGGAGTACGACCGCTTGCCGCCAGGCCAACGACAAGATCCTTGTCCGAGAGTCCACGCTCTCGCAGGTCGTTCGCGCCAAGCTCATCGCTGTCTTCGGCACCTTCGACAGCCTTGATAAACGCCGTCTCGCCTCCGGCAATGAGCCCGACAATCAGATCGGGTGACACGCCAAACGTGGGCGGACACTCCGAAGCGTCGAGTACGCCCAGACGACCGCTGGTGCCTGCGCCCATGTAAAAGACGCGCCCGCCGCGCTCGAGTGTCTCAGCAGCCCAGTCGATTGCTATGGCAACCTGGGGCAACACTTTCGTGACCGACTGGACGGCACGAAGATCCTCATCGTTCATCGTCGTGACGATTTGCAGCGATGTCATCGTATCGAGGTCCATTGACCTTTGGTTACGCTGTTCGGTCGTGAATTTTGTTAAATCGAGCATTTCATTCACCTCATCTTTCCTGTTTCTCGATGTAGTTTTGCTTTATGACATGCGTCGCCCGTTCGTAGTCGCTGGCAACGTAAGCAGCGTACAGGGCATCGACAACCATAAGCTGGGCCATACGCGAAGCCATGGCACCGCTGCGGACCAAGGGTTCACTCGCAGCGACGCCGAGCACGGCATCGGCCATGGTGGCAAGCTTGGATGATCCATCTACTTTGGTAACGGCCACAACGGGACAGTTGTGACGTTGAGCCTCGGCGGTGCAGTCCAGCACCTCTTGCGTCAAGCCCGAGTAGCTAAAGGCGATTGCCATATCGCCCTCATGCATGTTCTTGGCACATAAGAGCTGATCATGCCAGTCGTCGTACAGATGGCACTCTTTGTCGACACGCATGAGCTTTTGCGCCAGGTCGTGCGCGACCAAACGAGAGGCACCAATACCGAACAGATTGACCGCGCGTGCCCGCTTAAGACGGGCCGCGCATCGCTCCAAGACGGTGTAATCGAGCGTTCGCGCCGTCGCCTCGATCGTACGCACGTTGCTTTTCATCACCTTCCCCACGATACGTTCGGCGCTGTCATCCATGGAGATGTCCTCGAGGGCTACGTCTTTCTTGTCACCTAAGAGCGCCAGCTCGGCAATCAGTTCGCGCTGGAACTCCTTGTAGCCCGCAAAACCCAAACGCTTGCAAAAGCGCAAAATGCTCGAGGGCGAGGAGAACGTGACATCGGCAAGACCGCGGACGGACAGCCCGACCACCTCGTGCGGATGAGCGCTTACATATGCGATGACATTGCGTTCCGCCGGGCTCGCGCTGAGCTCACGCTCGCGAAGCCGCAAAAGCAATCCGTTTGCCATCTCAAACACCTCCGTTGAGAAGAATTAAAGACCAACGAACGATTCGTACCGGATACAAACAGCTTTTGCGGTACATTGTGCCGCATCGTGGCGCACAAAGGGCGAGCGTTCTACCGCTCGCCCCTCAAATCCGACCGTTCGGAAATACGCGCGACACAAAATAATTCAACAAGGTCGCATTATCAGAAACGGGTTTGTTACCGGCTAGCGCCTCGCATGGGCGCCGATCGGCCGAGGCGCATGGCGCACCAACGCCGCTGCCAGCAATACCAACAGCATGGCGGTGACATAGCCCGCAGCATCGAATCCTAAATCGATAACGTCGAAATGCCTGCCGGGAACAAAGATCTTATGCACCTGATCGCCAACGGAGCAGGCGGCGCAAAAGAGCAATACGGGCACGCAACGGGAGCATACGCTCCACGGACGCCTGGAAAGGCAAACCACGACCACGGAGGCGAATAATCCGACGAAGAAAAACTCTACGGTATGGGCAACGCGACGGACGTTTGTGCCCACCCACATGCGAATGGAAGCAAGTCGGCCAGACCGGACATTCGAGGCAGCCGAATCGGCGCCCCCGGTCATTCCGTTCTCTGTCTGGGCTTCACCCGTTGCATCAGCAGCCTGAACGCCCGTAGCCTGACCCTCCACCACACGCGCGGTGGACTCGCTCAGCAACGACGTCTCCACCGCATTTTGCTCCGTCAGTACCCAGATGCCCGCCAACGTTGCAACGAACAGAACAATTGCGGTCCATCCGATTATTTGTTTTACGCGCGCCAAGGGCCAACCTCCTTTTTTGAATATCAGCGAGTGTAGCCCCAAATGGCATCGTCACCGTATCAAAATTTGAATCGCAACAGAAAGCGACAAAGCGACGCAAACCCCTACCCCGCCTCGCGCATCCAGCGATCGAACGTCCCCACGCACACGCCCAGGCACTTTGCTGCCTGGCTGCGGGTAATATCGCCTGCCTCATAGCTATCGCGCACCAGCTCAAACTGAGGAGGGCACGGCTTGCGAGGTCGACCGAAACGAACCCCTCGCGCCCGCGCCGCTGCAATTCCCTCCGCCTGGCGCCGATGGATATTCTCGCGCTCCACCTGCGCCACGTAGCTCAGCAGTTGCAGCACAATATCGGCAATCAGGGCGTTGGTCACATCCGGCGCGCCGCTGGCCCTGGCGCGCGTGTCAAGCAATGGCATGTCCAACACCACAATGGCAACCCCGAGCTCCTTGGTAATGCGTCGCCATTCCTCAAGAATCTCGGAGTAATTACGGCCAAGTCGGTCGATAGAAAGCACCACCAGCACGTCCCCGTCTCCCAGGACGTGCAGCAGCTCGCGATAATGCGGCCGATCGAAGTCCTTGCCGCTCGCATGGTCGGCATAAATATTCGCCGAGCCCACGCCATAGGCATCCAGCGCATCCAGCTGCCGATTAAGGTTCTGATCGCGCGAACTCACCCGCGCATAACCGTACACCGTCGCCATCTCATCCCCGCTTTCTTGTAAACCTGCCAAAAAGGGACAGGTTTATTTTGGTAGGTTCTACCTCTCAAATAGCAGGTAAGCGGGCGGCCGAGCAGACGGCAAGGTAGCCACGATTCAAATGCGGAGGGCGGTCCCGAAAGGCCGCCCTCCGCTCCCCCACCATCGGTCGGGATTTGGCTAATGGATAAGCTTAAAGTCCAAGTGCCCACGCGTGGTATTGACGCGCGAGACCTCGATGATCACGCGCTGCCCCAGCTCGTAACGGGTGCCCGTGTCGGCACCCGTGAGCGTTAGCGCGTCCTCGTCGAACTCGAACCACTCGTTGCCCAGGCTCTTGATCGAAACCAAGCCTTCGACCTGCGTTAGATCCAAGCGCACAAAGAGGCCCATGCTGCTAACCCACGAGACGGTTCCGGCATAGCGCTCGCCTAGACGGTCCTCATAGTACTGGGCAATCTTGATCTTTTGCGTCGCATGGCTGGCGGCATCTGCCGCGCGCTCGGCATCGCTGCATGCGCGGCAGATCTGCGGCAGAATGCGCGGCAGCGACTCGCGCCCCTTGCCGATCAGCCGCGGCGTACGGACCAAGGCGTCCTTGCCGCCGAGCTGCTCATAGGCCAACTGCAGTTTGAGCACGCGGTGCACCACCAGATCGGGGTAGCGACGGATGGGACTCGTAAAGTGACAGTAGCACGGCGCGGCGAGCGCAAAGTGGCCCTCGTTGCGCGGCTTGTACAGCGCGCGCTGCATGCTGCGCAGAAGCAGCGTGTTAACGAGCGGTGCGTTGGCCGTACCGGCGGCAGCATCGACTGCAGCCTGCAGCTCATCGGGGCTCCCCAGGGCAATACCGGCAGCACGGCGATCGTCGATGATGCCTAGCTGCGCCAGCGCAACGGCGGCACCGTGCAGGCTATCGGGGCTCGGATCCTCATGCACGCGATAGCAGGCCTCGATATCACGGTCTGCCAGCCACTCTGCAACGCACTCGTTGGCGAGCAGCATAGCTTCCTCGATAAGCGACGTGGCACACGAACGCTCACGCGCCACAATCTGCACGGGCACTCCGTCCTCATCCAACAGAGCACGAATCTCGGCCGTGTCAAAATCGACCGAGCCGCGGGCGCGACGGATACGACGGCGGAGTTCGGCGAGTTCGTTAGCGGCGACAAGGAAATCGCCGAGGTCGACGTTGTAGCCGCGGGCGGCCTCCTCGCACGCAAGACCGCGCTCAAGCGCTTCCTCGCGCGAGGTCTCGGCAGCCGCAACATCCTCGGCTGCACCCTCCAGCACCGAATACTCAACCGCGCCGGCACGCACCAGCAGCGCCTCGGCGCCGTCATAGTCCATACGCACACGCGAGCGAATCACGCTGGGGTACGGATCGTAATGCCGCACGCGACCCTGTGCATCGAGCTCGATATCGACGGTAAACGCAAGACGGTCCTCGTCAGGGCGAAGCGAGCACAGGTCACAGGACAGGCGTTCGGGCAGCATGGGAAGCACGCGATCGGCCAGATACACCGATGTCGTACGATGGCGAGCCTCAAGATCGATATGCCCGTCCCAAGCCACATAGTGTGAAACGTCGGCGATATGCACACCCAGCTTGTAGCCACCCTCGGGCGTGCGCTCCAGCGAAATGGCGTCGTCAAAGTCGCGCGCGTCGACTGGGTCGATCGTGATGACAAAGCGGTCGCGCAGATCGCGGCGGAGCGGGTCCTTAAGCGCCGCGGACACATCGAGCGAAAGCCCCTCGGCCTCGTCCAGCGCGGCCTCGGGATAGCTATCGGTATAGCCGTAACGCGCCATCACATATTGAACGCCCAAATCGGGCGCGTCATCTCCGCCAATGCGGCGTTCGATCGTCACGGTACCCGATTCCAGGCGCGTCGGGTAGGTCAAAATGCGCGCGACAACAGCATCACCCGGGTGGACACCCAGACGATCCGCCGAGGTATCCTCGGGCAGAATGAAGAAGTCGGCCTTCAGACGCGAATCGAGCGGCTCGATCACACCGAGCGGACCGGCGGTCTGGTACGTGCCCACCACGCTTATGGCTGCACGCTCAACCACGCTTTCGATCACGGCGCGCCGCTCACCGTGCGGGCTGTTCTTAATGCTCACGGCAACGGTATCGCCATCCATGATCTCGCGCTTACCGCGGCCCATGACCTTGTAGTCGCCGTTTTCGGTTACAACGTAGGCGCTATGCTCATGGAGCTGCACGCGCCCGGTCAGGCTCGGACGGCGTTCGCTGCGCACCGGCCCGCGCTGATTGCGAGCTCCACGCTTATGCTTGTTATTGCGCCCCATGGCGCCTCCTAACTATCGATTGCGAACTCCAAAGAGTCTACCCAAATGATTCGCTTTCCTGCCGTCCCCTAGGGATCAAAAAACGGGCCGCCCCATAAGAGACGACCCGTTGGAAGGGATGAATTCCAAGCATGCCTACACGCGCAGGTAGCGGCGCATGGCGATGGCAGAACCAAAGAGACCGATAATCACGCCGACCAGAATCAGCGCAGCATAGGTCACCAGGTAGTACTGCATCGGCAGGGCAAACGACATCCAGCCGATGCTCTCCTGCAGACGCGGGATCATCAGATTGCGCAGCAGCTCCAGAACGCCGATGGAAAGCAGCGAGCCCAAAATGGCCTGCAGCACGCCCTCGGTGATAAACGGGCCACGAATGAAGCCGTTGCTGGCGCCGACCAGACGCATAATCGCAATCTCACGACGACGCGCCGTGATGGACAGGCGAATCGTGTTGTTGATGAAGATGAATGCGATAAAGGTCAGAAGGCCAACGAGCACCACGGCGGCGATGCGGATGTAGTTGGTCACCTGGAACAGGCGGCTCACTTCCTCCTGGCCGTACAGCACGCTCGCGTTGACGTCGCCGTCATCCGCGATCTTCTGGAAATCGGCATCCTTCTTGAGCTTCTTTGCCGTGCTCTCGACCTTGGACGGATCGTCCATCTCAATAGCGAAGGAAGCCGGCAGCGGGTTCTGGCCATCGAGCGCGCTCATGGTGGCGTCGGCGTTGCCCGACATCTTGCTCGTATACTCGGCCAGCGCGTCGTCCTTGTCCTTATAGGTCACGGACTTGACGTTATTCCACGTCTTAAGCTCGGCCTCAAAAGCCTGAACATCGGCCTGATCGGCGTCATCACTAATGAACGCGTTGATGACAACCTGATCCTCGACGGTGCCGATCACGGAGTTCAGCATCGCGGAACCCATAATGAACAGGCCGATGATAAACAGCGAAAGGAAGATCGTGATGACGGCGCCGAGCGAGGTAGTCCAGTTACGGAAGAAGTGGCTGATTGCCTCTTTGAAGGAGTAGCCCACGTTAGTTGGTGCCATAGTTGCCGTAACCTCCCCTCTCCTGGTCGCGGATGACGTGGCCGCCCTCGAGGGCGATCACGCGACGGTGCATGCTATCGACCATCTCGCGGTCGTGCGTGGCGACGATCACGGTGGTGCCGGTGCGGTTAATACGCTCAAGCAGCTTCATGATGCCCAGCGAGATCGCCGGGTCGAGGTTGCCCGTGGGCTCGTCGCAGATCAGCAGCGGCGGACGGTTGACCATAGCACGGGCGACGGCAACGCGCTGCTGCTCGCCACCGGAAAGCTGGTCGGGCAGCGAGTCCATCTGATCGGCCAGACCGACCAGACGCAGCACCTCGGGCACTTGGCTGCGAATGACGCCCTTGGGCTTGCCGATGCACTGCAGGGCAAACGCCACGTTTTCGTAGGCGGTCTTTTGCGGCAGAAGCTTAAAGTCCTGGAACACGGCGCCAATCTGGCGGCGCAGGAACGGAACCTTACGGTTCTTGATCTTCATGAGGTCCTGACCGGCAACCAGGATGCGGCCGCTCGTCGGCTTGACGTCGCGGTTGAGCGTCGACAGCAGCGTGGTCTTACCCGAACCGGAGTGACCGACCAGGAAGACGAACTCGCCCGGATAGATCTCGATGTTGATGTCGTCGAGTGCAGGCTTATTGGGCTGTGCCGGATAGATCTTGGTGACATGCTCCATAAGGATGACGGGCTCGACACCGGCCTGCTTGGCCATCTTCTTGCGGCTGGCCTGCGGATCGATGGGCGCAAACACCGACGTAAAATCGGGGTTGTTGAGCGCGTTGTCGAGGCTTGCGACCTCGGCTGCCTGATCGCTCTCGACCACCGGGGCAGCAGGCTGCGTGGGGTCGGGAATAGCGGCAAAGAGACCGGACTGCGCAGGCTGAGGAGCCGGCGTCGCAGGGGCCAAGGGGTCGGGAATGCCGGCCATGGTAGGCTGCGGCGTGGCGGCACCAGCCTGAGGCTGCTCCACGCGAGCGGTCACGACCTGAACGGGCTCAAAACCCGCCGTGCCGGAAAGCGCGACATCGCTGGTTGGATTGTAGGCAAAGGGATCGGATGCCGGCTGTGCCTGATCTGCCGGCTGAGCGGGGGCCTGAGCAACAGGCTGGCCCTCTGAATCCGGAGTGGCGAAACGACTGCCCTGGACGCCTGCCTGCGTCTTGGGGGCATCATCGCCCGCACCGGAGGTACGGAAGTGGTTACCCACTGGTGCTCCTTATCGTCGTGCGTTTAAACTACATGAGCGCTTTGTATTTTAGCAGTATTAGCTTTGCTGCACATAAGAAGCATGGCGTGCTTAGGGATCCCGTCGGCCGGGCACAGGGCTACTCTCCAAATCGTCCTCGGACATGTCGGAGCCCCCGCTGCGCGCTTCGCGCTGCGGGGGCTCCTCCGTCCTGCGGAAAGATTTGGAGAGTAGCCCTGTGTCCGGCCTGCGGTAACTAAGGGGTCGCCGTGTTTTACTTGGGGTGCTGCATATACAAAGTTGGAAGGGTCTGAATTGCGCTTTGTCGATATATGCCCTTTTCCCTGATGGGACCGTGCCTGAGGGGCGTCTTCATAAGTTGCGGTGAAATAGGGGCTGTTTTACCAGTTAAAAGGTCTAATCAGTCCTTATTTCACCGCAACTGAAACAGGGGCGCTCTCCAAGAGAGCGCCCCTGCCGGGTTTCCATAGTTCTGGCGAAGCAGTCCTTGAGATCCGCCTTGCCTTATGCCAAGAACTCCTTGGTGGTCGCCACGATGTTGGCGGCGTCCAGGCCATACTTGTGCAAGAGCTCGGCACCCGGGCCGGACTCGCCAAAGGTGTCGTTGACGCCGATCTTCTTGAGGGGCGTCGGGCACTGCTCGCACAGGACGTCGGCAACGGCGCTGCCCAGGCCACCGATTACAGAATGCTCCTCGACGGTCACGACGTGGCCGGTCTTGGTGGCGCTCTTGACGATCAGGTCGGCATCGATGGGCTTGATGGTGTGCATGTTGATGACCTCGGCGTCGATGCCCTCGGCAGCGAGCTGCTCGGCGGCCTCGAGAGCCTCGCCGACCATCAGGCCGCAGGCGATGATGGTGACGTCGGCGCCCTCGCGCATGACAATGCCCTTACCCAACTCGAAGTTGTAGGTCTCGGGGTCGTTGATAACCGGCGAGGCCAAACGAGCGAAGCGCATGTACACCGGACCGTCGCACTCGTAGGCGGCGCGCGTTACGGCGCGGGCCTCGACGTCGTCGGCAGGAACGATCACAGTCATGCCGGGGATGACGCGCATGAGGGCAATATCCTCGCAGCACTGGTGCGTGGCGCCATCCTCGCCCACCGAGATACCGGCATGCGTGGCACCGATCTTAACGTTGAGATGCGGGTAGCCGATGGAGTTACGGACCTGCTCAAAGGCGCGGCCGGCGGCAAACATGGCAAAGGTGCTCGCGAAGGCAACGCGGCCGGTGGTCGCGATACCGGCGGCGACGCCCATCAGGTTGCTCTCGGCAATGCCCACATCGAAGAAACGATCGGGGCAGGCGGCCTTGAACTTGCCGGTCTGCGTGGCGGCGGCCAGGTCGGCGTCGAGGACCACAAAGTCATCGTGCTCGTTGGCGAGCTCGACGAGGGCCTCGCCGTAGCTTACGCGCGTGGCGATTTTTTTGACGTCTGCCATCCTAGAGCTCCTCTCCGGCGGCCGTGAGCTCTGCCATGGCCTGCTCAAACTGTTCATCGTTGGGGGCCTTGCCGTGCCAACCAACCTGGTTCTCCATAAAGGAAACGCCCTTGCCCTTCATGGTCTCGGCGATGATGGCGGTCGGCTGACCCTTGGTGGCGCGGGCCTCGGCAAAGGCGGCGCGGATCTGATCGAAATCGTTGCCGTCGGCAAGCTCCACCACGTGGAACTTAAAGGCGCGGAACTTGTCGGCGAGCGGCATGGGGTCGTTGACCTCCTCGACGGGGCCGTCGATCTGCAGGCCGTTGTGGTCGACGATCACGCAGAGGTTATCGAGCTGATGGTTGCCGGCAAACATGGCTGCCTCCCAGACCTGGCCCTCCTCGCTCTCGCCATCACCCAGCAGGGCGTACGTGCGGTAAGTATCGCCCCAGTGCTTGGCGGCAACCGCCATGCCCACGGCGGCGGAGATGCCCTGGCCGAGCGAGCCGGTGGACATATCGACGCCCGGGGTGTCGTTCATGTTGGGATGACCTTGCAGGTGGCTGCCGATATGGCGCAGCGTCTCGAGATCCTCCTTGGGGAAGAACCCACGCTCGGCGAGCACGGCGTACAGGCCCGGAGCGCAATGGCCCTTGGAGAGCACAAAACGGTCGCGATCGGCCTTGCGGGGATCGGCCGGGTCGACGTTCATTTCCTCAAAGTACAGATAGGTCATGATGTCGGCAGCGCCGAGCGAACCGCCCGGATGGCCGGACTTGGCAGCGTGCACGCCGGTGACGATGCCCTTCCTTACCTCGTTGGCAACCTTTTTGAGCTCTTCGTCGCTCATTGTGCCTTCCTTTCATCCTCATTAGACAAAATGCGCACGGCACGGAAAGGTAATCCCAACACAGCCGCAATGTACGTACGTCATTCATTATGCTGGAAACTGATGGCTTTACCAGAGTTTTTATCATTATTTGAACAATTTAGCAGGCAGAACCGCTGATGAAACGGTTTATCAATGTGAACGTCTTTTGGATGGAACGCGATCGACCCTACGCGCTAATGTCCTTGAATCCCTCGCCGAAGGCTTCCGTAACGTCGGCAACCGTCACGATGGCATGAGGATCGCGCTCGCGCACGATCGTCTTGAGGGTATTGAGCTCTCGACGGCTCACGATGACCATAATCACTGGCTTCTCGGCACCCGAATACATGCCAGTCGCCTTAAACTTGGTACAACCACGACCCAGGCCATACATGATATCGGCAGCGATATCAGGGAACTTGTCCGAGATGATGAGTACCATACGGCGTTTGTTGCCACCATCGACCACGGCATCGATCACGTAGCCGCTAATGACCATCGAAAGGCCTGCATACAGTGCGTTTTCGATTGAAAAGACCGGAGCCGATAGCGCGCATACGGCAACATCGATCGCCATGACGGTCGAGCCCACCGGCAGCGAGGTGTTACGCGAGATGATTTGGCCAATCGTGTCCGAGCCGCCGGTGTTGGCGCCGGCGCGCAACACCATGCCGTAACCGATGCCCGTAATAATGCCGCCCCACATGGCAGGGAGCATCAGGTCCGCATCCGCCAGAGGTGCTACAAACGGGGCGAACAGATCGGTAAAGAAGCCCAGCAGCACAAAGCCCGTCGCGGTCTGCACCACGTAGAACATGCCGCCCTCGCGCATAACGACCAACAACAGCAAGGCGTTCATCACGATCGTCTGAATACCAACGGGAAGCGATAGGCCGCGCGCCGCGCCGACCGCCTGGATAATGGTGGCAAGGCCCGTAACGCCACCGGCGGCAAGACCGTTGGGAATCAAAAACAAGTCGGTCGCGATGGCGGCCAAGGCACACCCCAACATGATCTGGGGCAGGTCGTGAAAGAAGTTCATCGAAAGAATGCGCTTGATGTCCAGACGATATGCCATGCTGCCTCCCTCAAAAAAGCGCACCCAAACGGATGCGCTTTGAACTTCTTCTTGTATTCGATTCTACCGATTCGCCGGACAAAAACCACCCCTGCGCAGGGTTTATCTGGATACAAACCCGTCCAACCGTTGGGCTTGGCATCGGCTTGAAGCCACCCGATGTTTTAGACCTCCGAGCCTTCTGCATCGGCGTTGCCGGTAGCCCAGCGATGGTAGCCAATAACAAACGGGTCCAGGTCGCCATCGTCAAGGACGGCCTCGACATTGCTGGTCTCCACGCCCGTGCGTAAGTCCTTGACCATCTGGTACGGGTAGAGCACGTAGCTGCGAATCTGGTTGCCAAAACCAATCGTGGTCTTGGGTCCGCGGATCTCATCGAGCGCCTCGGCGCGCTTCTCGAGCTCAATCTCGTACAGGCGAGCCTTGAGGATCTGCATGCACGCGGCCTTGTTCTGAATCTGGCTGCGCTCGTTTTGGCAGGTGACCACAATGCCGCTGGGAAAATGCGTCACGCGCACGGCGGAGTCGGTGGTGTTGACGCCCTGACCGCCCGGGCCGCTCGCGTGGTACACGTCCACGCGGATGTCATCGGGACTGATCTCGATGTCGATATCATCGGGTAGCACGGGGATGACCTCGACGCCGGCAAACGTGGTCTGGCGGCGCTTCTTGTCGTCGGTGGGGCTAATGCGAACCAAGCGGTGGACGCCGGCCTCGGCGCGCAGCATGCCAAATGCGTCCTTGCCCTCGACGGTAAAGGTCGCACGGTCAATGCCGATGACCTCGGCCGCGGGACAGTCGTTGATGGTGACCTTCCAGCCGCGACGCTGGCAGTACTTCATGTACATCTTAAAGAGCATGAAGGTCCAGTCCTGGGCCTCCAGACCACCCTGTCCGGGCTTGATGGTCACAATGGCATCGCCGTGATCGAACTCACCGGTAAACCAGCTCGAAAGCTCAAGCTCATCGATGGCACGGGCCAGGCGCTCAGCCGTGGCTGCAGCCTCCTCGCGAAGGGCGGCGGCGTCGGGGTCATCCCCCATCTCCTCGGCAAGCTCTAGCGCGGCGCGGGCATCGGAAAGCTCGCCGCGCGCGGTGTCCACGGCAGCGATATCTTCCTTGGTGCGCGCGATCTCCTCCATGGTGGCACGGGCGGCGTCGGCGTCATCCCAAAAGCCAGGGGCAACACTTTTGGCCTCGAGCTCGAACACGCGGGTACGCTTCTCGTCCAGGTGGAGATACGACTCGACCTCACCGAGCCGGTCCGCAAACGCGTCCAGCTCGGCGGGCGTTACCTCTAAAGCCTCAGCCATTAACGATTCCTGCCGTGGCAGTACTTAAACTTCTTGCCGCTACCGCAGGGGCACGGGTCGTTGCGGCCCACGTTGACGTACGGATCGTCGCTCTCGGACTTGCGATAGGTGGTCACCTTGCCACCGTTGTTGACGGCAGCCGGACCACCCTGGACAGCCGTGCGGGCCTGCACCTGCGCCTGCTTGCGCAGCACCGAGCCGCCGTTGTCACCATCGACCT
The DNA here is from genome assembly GCA_048478035.1 of Collinsella aerofaciens. Classification (GTDB taxonomy): domain Bacteria; phylum Actinomycetota; class Coriobacteriia; order Coriobacteriales; family Coriobacteriaceae; genus Collinsella; species Collinsella aerofaciens_CN. The sequence goes on from DBGBCW010000014.1 coordinate 42,290, forward strand.
CGGCAGGACCGGAGAAGTGCGCACCCTCGAGCGCGGGCTCCTCCTTGTGCTCCACGGCACGCGGGGCAGCCTTGATCTCGATGCGCAGAACCGTACGCAGATAATCCTCGTACATGGTATCGACGAGTATCTGGAACGCGCCGTAGGCCTCGGTCTTGTACTCAACCAGCGGGTCGCGCTGGCCAAAGCCGCGCAGGCCGATGCCGGTCTTGAGGTAGTCCATCTCCTGCAGGTAGTTCATCCAGCGGGTATCGATGACGCGCAGCATGACCTGGGTGTTGAGCTCGCGCATCAGGTCCTCGCCCAAGCGCTCGGCCTTCATGTTGTAGCACTTCTCTACGTAAGCCAGGACATCGGCAGCCAGGGCCTCATAATCCTCGTCGGGGAACTTCGGCGTATCGATGTGGCCGGTGAGCTCCACAACCCACTTGCGCAGACCCTCCAGGTCGCGCTCGCCATCGTGGCTGTCCTTGGTGCAGAACTCCTGCACGCAGCGGTACACGGTGTCGTGCATGACCTCGGTGATGTGGTCGGTCAGGTCCTTGCCGTCCAGAATCTTATTGCGCTCGGCGTAGATGACCTGGCGCTGCTTGTTCATGACGTCGTCGTACTCAAGGACGCTCTTACGCATGGAGAAGTTGATGCTCTCGACCTTGTGCTGGGCGCTCTCGACGGCCTTGGAGATGATCTTGTGCTGAATGGGCATGTCGTCGCCCATGTCGGCCGTGACCATCATCTTGGAGACGCGGTCCATCTTGTCGCCGCCGAACAGGCGCATGAGGTCGTCCTCGAGCGACAGGTAGAACTGGGTCTCGCCCGGATCGCCCTGACGACCGGAGCGGCCGCGCAGCTGGTTGTCGATACGACGGGACTCGTGGCGCTCGGTTCCGATAACGGTCAGGCCGCCGGCGGCAAGCACGCGCTCGCGCTCGGCCTTGCAGGTCTCCTTGGCCTCGGCGTTAAACTGCTCGAGCTGCTCGGGCGTCACGTCCTCCATGGTCAGGCCCTCGTACTCCAGGCGCTCGCGCACCAGCTCGTCGGGGTTGCCGCCCAGCAGGATGTCGGTACCACGACCGGCCATGTTAGTAGCGATGGTCACGGCGCCGTAGCGTCCGGCCTGGGCAACGATGTGGGCCTCGCGTTCATGGTGCTTGGCGTTGAGGACCTCGTGTGCGATGCCGCGCTTGGTAAGGGCGGCGGACAGCTTCTCGGAGCTCTCGATGGAGACGGTGCCCACCAGGACCGGTTGGCCCTTGGCGTGACGACGCTCAACGTCGTCGGCAACGGCGTTGTACTTGGCCTGAATGGTGCGGTACACCAGGTCCTCGTGGTCCACGCGCTGCACGGGCTTGTTGGAGGGGATGACCTCGACGGGCAGCTTGTAGATCTCGCGGAACTCGGCGTCCTCGGTAAGCGCCGTACCGGTCATGCCAGAGAGTTTGTCATACAGACGGAAGTAGTTCTGCAGGGTGATGGTGGCCAGGGTCTGGTTCTCCTCGCGTACGAGCACGCCCTCTTTGGCCTCGATGGCCTGGTGCAGGCCCTCGGAGTAACGGCGGCCTTCCATAATGCGGCCGGTGAACTCGTCGACGATCTTGACCTCGCCGTTGGTGACCACGTACTGTTTATCGCGGTGGAACATGTACTGGGCCTTCAGCGCCTGCTGCAGGTGGTTGACCAGCTGGCCGGAGAGATCGGCATAGATGTCATCGATACCCAGGCGGCGCTCGATTTTCTTAAGGCCGCGCTCGGTGGCGGCGATGGTATGCTTGGCCTCGTCCATGACATAGTCGCCCGTGGGTTCAGCATCCTCGGTGGCGGTGAGCATGTCGTGCGACACGTCCTCGCCGCGCTCAAGGCCACGCACGGCACGCGCGAAGTCCTTGTAGGTACTGGCGGACTTGGTGCCAGCGCCCGAGATAATGAGCGGCGTCCTGGCCTCATCGATCAGGATGGAGTCGACCTCGTCGACGATGGCGTAGTTGTGGCCGCGCTGTACGCGCTGCTCGGGACGGGTAACCATGTTGTCGCGCAGGTAATCGAAACCGAACTCGGAGTTGGTGCCGTAGGTGACGTCTGCCTGGTAGGCCGGACGCTTGAGCTCGAGCGGCATGTTGTTCTGGAGCAGACCGACGGTCATGCCCAGGTACTTATAGATGCGGCCCATCCACTCGGAGTCGCGCTTGGCAAGGTAATCATTGACAGTAACGACGTGTACGCCTTTGCCGGCAATAGCGTTGAGATAGCCGGCCAACGTGGAGACGAGGGTCTTACCTTCGCCAGTCTTCATCTCAGCAATGTGGCCCTCGTGCAGTGCCATGGCGCCAATGAGCTGCACGTCAAAGTGGCGCATGCCCATGGTGCGCTTGGAAGCCTCACGCACGGTGGCAAAGGCCTCGGGAAGCATGTCGTCGAGCGACTCGCCGTTGGCGTAACGCTCGCGGAACTTATCGGTCTGGCCGCGGAGCTCCTCCTCGGTCATCTTCTCAAACTGGGGCTCAAGACCGTTGATCTGGTCGACGATCTTGTAGTAGCGCTTAAGGTCCTTATCGGATCCAAAGGACAGCAGCTTTGACATGAATCCCATGTGGTTTTCCTTTTTGGCCATCGCCCACGCCGTGCAGCTGCGGGCGAGTTAAACACAGATGATTGTACTTTAGCCAAACAAGGCGCGGCCTATACGGTCGACCTCGACCGCCACGTAATAACTACGACCAACCTGCCAAAAGGGGACTGGTTTATTTTGGCAGTTTTTATCTGGGCAAACGCCGCCTCTCTGCCATTTGGTGCAATGGGGGCAGGTTGGTTTGCACCAATAAAAAGAAAAGGACCGCGCACCCAAACGGATGCACGGCCCTTATGCCATGAATGCGAGTGATTCCGCGGCGAGCTATTTACTCAGCAGCCTCGGTGGTCTCGGCCTCGGCAGCGGTCTCCTCGACGGGAGCCTCTGCGGGAGCCTCGGCGGCCTGCTTGGCAGCCTCCTCGGCAAACTTAGCGGCACGCTTAGCCTTCTCGGCAGCCTTAGCCTCAGCGGCGGCCTTGCGAGCGGCCTCGGCCTCAGCAGCCTTGGCGGCCTTGGCAGCCTTGGCCTCCTCAGCCTTCTTGAGCTGGGCGGCAGCGGCGCCACCGAACTTGTCGGCGAAGCGCTGGACGCGTCCACCGGTGTCGACGAACTTCTGCTGGCCGGTGTAGAACGGATGGCACTCGTTGCAAAGCTCGACCTTCATCTCGGACACGGTAGCGTGCGTCTTGAAGGTGTTGCCGCAGGAGCACGTCACCGTGCACTCGACATACTGGGGATGGATACCCTGCTTCATGGTAGGACTCCTTATTGGTCAGGCGCTGGTTACCGATCAGCGCATAAGGCGTCTTGGTTTCCGACCAAGACAACAAACTTGGCTATGATACCACGGCGCCGCGTGTCCCACAAAAGGTTCACGGTCTTTTCGGAACGACACGAATCTGACCCATCGAAACACATCTCCACCGTTCCTTCAACTGGGAAAATGCCGTCCCCGGGGCCTGAGAAGGGCCCCGGGGACGTTCGACTGACTGCGGGAACGGCCTTTCCGCTCAATGTGTTCGGCTGAGATCGGAAATCAACCAAACTGAACTAGGTTCAGTTGACATGGTTAAAAACGGGGGCGACGCTTTTGCGTCGCCCCTCGTCCCGGCCGGGTTGCTTTAGTTGTACACGCGGTAGTTACACTTGAACTGGGTTATGTGTCCATAGTGGGAGCCGTACCAACCCGATGTATAGCTGATTGCTTTTGCGCCTAGATATTCGTATCTCTTGTTGTAGCGAAGCTCACGGTAGGTCGTGTCGTACTCTGCTACGTAAAACGCGTCTCCAGAGAAGGCTTTGTACCGGTCCTTAACCGTCGAAGCCATGTACGCGGGTTCGACATCGCCTTTCTCCCCGTTGAGCGCATAGACGGGTGCCGCGATTCCGCATAAAGCCGTTGCCACGAGGATGGCGTAGACAGCCATGCGCGACGCATTGGACTTCAGCTGTTCAAATAGTTTCATGTCATTCACGTCGCTCGTATGTATCGAGGTATTCCTGCTTGAGCGTCTGCGAGGACGACTCGGTCTTTTCCACGAGCGTGCCGGCCTCGATGAAGTAGAACGAGTTGGTGAGGTCTGCCAGGTCGTCGAGCAGATGGCTTGAGATGAGCACGCTTCGTCCCCGCGCCACCTCGCTGCGCATCGCGTCGCAGGAGGTTTTCCGCTTTCCCGGATCGAGGCCGTTCAGCGGTTCATCGAGGATGAGGTACGGGCAATCGGTCGCTATCGCCATGGCAAGCTTTACCTGCTGCTTCATTCCTGTCGAGAGTTTACGGGTCGGCTTGTCGAGATATGGGGAGATTCCGAGGGAGTCGCAGAGCGAGTCGATGTCGGCGGCCGATTTCCACGCCTCCCTAACGAAAGAGAGGTGCTCGCGGGCCGATAGCGTGGGGTAGAGATCCGCGCCGCCCGAAGAGCTCAGGTAGACGAGTTCTGCGAATTCGGCTGATCGGCGTTGGCAGATTCCGTCTGCCAACAGGCTTCCCGAGCGGATGCGGGTGGGAAATTGGCCCGACAGCGCTTCAAGAAGGGTGGTTTTCCCCGAGCCGTTGGGAGCGACGAGCCCCGCCGCCGTTCCCGGGCCCAGGAAAAGCGACCCGATCGAAAGTATCGTCGTGCTCCCGTATCCCACGCTCACGTCCAGGAGCTCGAGCCCATGGCGCTTTTTAGCGGGTCCAGCCTGTTTGGGCGAACGTGCCGCAACGGCGCCGACCGCGAAAAGGACCGCGACGTATACCAGGGCCACGGCAAGCATCGATGCGCCGCCCGAACCGGAGCCAATGAATTCTGTCGGGAAGCATCCTACGTAACCCGTTGCCTCGATAGGCGAGAACACGGCCAGCGGCAGGAGATTGAGCGCGGCGCTATGCCCCAGTGCCGAATCGGACAGTAACGGGAATGCCGGGGCCGCGACAAGCAGCGCGGAGGCAAGGGGGCCCGCGAGGACGCGCCTCGTTGCGGTCGATAGGACGGCGGAGCAAACGGATATCAAGGTTCCGCCCGCGAGCAGCGCGAGAAGCAGGGTCGTGAAGACGTCTCCCGCGGTCGTGGTGGCAAGCGCGCCGTCATGGAAGAAGGCGATCGGGTACCCGATCTGCCCGAAGCCGTTTAGGGCCAAGGCGTAAATGCCCCCGGGTGCGAGGCCGGCGAGGAGCATCGCGGTCCCCGCGGCGATTATCGAAAACACGGTTTGGATAAGGCGCCGGAATTTGGGCACGGGCGCCTTTGCCGCCAGGGTCCCGGGCCTTGTGGCGCCGAGCACGAGTATCGACGAGAGAAGGAAGGGGATGAAGGGAAGGAAGGACGGCGCCTGGGCAATGGCGTAGGGCAGGAAGGAGAGGAATGGCAGGTCGTTTGCGGAGGCCGGGATATCCGTGATGCCGGAGCTGCTCAGAGCGCGGCAATATGCGAGGTCTGCGTCATTGGTCTCTTGGTCCCCCACGATGGACCCGGATTGGAAGCCTTCGCCCATGAGCGCGTAGTAGCTCTCGGCAGAGTCGAGAAAGGCGGCGTCGGTTTGAGCGGCGAGGGCGGCGTTCGCGTATCTTGCAAGCTCCGCGTCATCTTGCTGCTCTGGCGATAGGTCTGTGCCGCCGGCCTGGGGCGCGCGCGTATTGAATGCGTCGACAAAGCCCTACATGCCCCGCTTCATAAAGAAGGGCCCGTAGATGGGTGAATTGAACGCAATGGGGACGGAGAAGGCTGCAGCGAGAACGAGCGCACAAATCCATACGGCCTTGTCTCTTAGGATTAGTTTGAGAAGAAGTCGACAGTACATTTGGAAGCACCTACGTTCCTCAAAGAATTGTTAGATTAAAAGTAACAGACCGGATGAAGATACGTGCGACGGGGGCGAGGCGAATGGCTGAGCGGTATCGATATGCGGGTTCAACGGTATCACATTGGCCACATAGATTTTTAACTTGCATTTCTACCCGCCCTTTTCGTAGAGTCGCCGATACGTGCTTAGCGCACCCTCGGCGCGTCCGGCAGGCTTTGCGAAATGGGATCCAGGAGACTTCGGCGCAGCATCATCTTGCGGAATGCTTCTAATGAGCCTCCCATCCTTCAAAAACAGAATCTCATCGCACAGCCTATCGACCGAATCCAAGATGTGGGATGACATGATGATGCACGTACCAGAATCGGCCAGCTTCCTGAGAATCTCGGAATGCAAGTCCACCCTGCTGGGGTCGAGCGCGTTCATGGGCTCATCTAATAGAAGGTACCGCGCGCCCGTCGCATACGCAATCGCCAGGGTAAGCTGCTGCTTCATGCCCTGGCTCAGAGCGCGGATCCTCATCTTCGCGAACTCGCCTATCTGCGTTTGTTCCACTATCTCTTCGATATCGCGAGCATGCGGCCACATATCGCAAACCATCTTGAGGTGATCTTCCGCACGCAATCCGGGATACAGCAGCGTCCCCTCACCAGGTGCATAGAAGATCATAGAACGGACCTCTCTCGCACCCGTACCCTGCACCTCATCCAGAACGATGCTCCCGTCCACGCGAGGACCCGGCAAACCTGCCATCGCACGCAGCAACGTCGTCTTTCCATGCCCGTTCGGAGCGACGAGACCGTAGACCGTACCCGGGGCAAACTCAGCGTTCACCGAATCTACGAGCACCTTCTTTCCATAAGAGATCGTCAGCGTTTGAAGGTCAATCATCGAGATCATCCCCTTTCGATCTTTGGAACACTCAGGCGCACCATCAACGGAGATACGGCGCCCAAGACCACCAGCAGAGCGCCCGATGCGCCGACGACCTCTCCAAAAGGCATCGCGTTCGTCCCTCGCCCAAGGAACCCAATCGTCCCCACCTGGGAAGCGGGATCAAACGAGGCGAATGGAGCCAGCAGCGCGACGCCCATGCCCACGCTTTCAACATGAGCGCTCAACGAACCCAACACCAAGAGAACCGCGCAAACCATTCCGGTGACAACGGGGTTGCGGCTAATCGCTGCTGTCAACGCAGCGACGACGGAAATCACGCCGTATGCCATGACCAGCAACGGAATACTGCACAACACCGCCTCCCCCACCATGGACGTTGTCGAAGCTCCCGCCCGAATGAGAGCGACGGGATACTCCGATCCACCCGCACCGTTCTTAATCACGGACACAACGACAGCGGGAACCATCGACACCAAAAGCAGCACCAAGCCAAGCAGGGGAGCCAGCGCAACAGCCGTCAGAAAACGCACATGCGCTGTTGCGGGGATCTGGAGAACCAGAAGGGAACGACACTGCAGGTGGGTGCACGCGAGCGATGTGACAACCACGGGCAACAGCAAAAATAAGGAGGGAAGCGCTGCCTGGAGATACGAAAGGAGGATTAATGGGGGCATCTTCGTACTTAACTCGTAAACCTTGGGGTCCGGCAAGCTCGCGATCGACTCAAGCAGAAGGGCGCGCGCCTCCGCACGAGAAGGAGTCTCCGGCTCGATTCCGATCGATTGCAGGAGAGTCGCATCTGCCGCGCCCAGCTCACCTCGAGCGCGCTCGTACGTCGCAAGGCTTCGAAACCCCTCCGCAGGCATAGGCGCGTACACGAAACCCGAAAGAGCATCCCGCATGTCTTCCAGGGCCGCTTTGCCCTCGACGTCCATATTCGCAGCGTTCTGCTCTAGATACCAATCTATTGAACGGAGCTCCCCATCCCTATACCGAACAGCGGAAACGTTATCAGCGTCAGGAAACATCTCGACCAGAGCCGGGGCCAGCATCGTCGTCGACATTGCAATCGCGCATACGGCGAGGGTAGGAGAACGCAGGAGCAGTTTCCCCATCGTTCTTACGTATGCAACGGCGGAGGCACAAGCGCTCGAACGAGTTGCCGTTCTCGATGCAGTGAAGGAACCTCTCTCAAGACAAATCGGGGATATCGGGCACGCGCAGCCGCTCTTTCCAGCAACGCAAAGCAGGCTAATTGCCAGCACCTCGATCCCGATTGCGCATACGAGGGCAATCGCGCCACGCTCGAAGCAAAGTCCAGGCAGATTCACTATCTGCGTTGTCGGGTACGGGCTATAGGCGCCGACGGTCAACTCAGTGTTCGCATACGTAAGGGGATTCAACAGGGCGAACTCACGTAAAGCGATGGATCTTCCGCAATACCCGGGAACCATCGTCACCCCCATCAGGGCACATACGAACACGATTCCAAGCGTAGGGTTATTGGCAATCTTCACGGCAAGGTGAACGACAAGCGAGATGAACGCTGCCACCAAGAATTGCAAGATGGCCGTCTGCGCGAACACCAGCCAAGCCGGTTTGATAACCGGAGTCGCATATTGAATGTAGCCTATCGGATAGAACGGCGAGCCCGGGCCATTCTTCACAAGCGCGGCGATTATCCCTGGAAGATTGATGGCGAGGACGGCAAGCATTGCAAAAACACTCGCCCATACGCTCGATGCAACAAGTCTACCCAGCTCGCCCATCGGTGCCTGGATGATGAGCTTTTCACGTTTGTTAAGACGCGCGGCAAGGAACGAGACGGCAACGGCCGTTGCGACCCATAGCAAGTACTCCTTCGATCCGTCATAATAGGTGTACTCTCCATCCGATATCTGCAGAAACGGAAGTAGGGGAGAGAGCGGTGCCAAGATAAGACGTCCCGCGGCAAGAGGGTACAGAAGCGCGGGCATGCTTGATGAAGAGGTATAGACACCGTCCTCCCCCGCATTCACAAGCGCATCCGCATAGGATGCTGACAATTCCTGCTCAACACGGGTTATTCCCGACTCGAGGTATTCAACCCGTCCGTCGATGCCAGCCGCGCTCCTGAAGACGGGCAAAGCACAAAGAACCATCAACGCAACAACGGCAACACAGAGCGACCTGGAGGAGAGAAGCGACCTAAAGATTGCCTTCGAGATTTTGAGCATACGTATCACCAGTTCGTTTCAACACGATTCAGCCCGATGCGCGGGGTTTCGGTTGCAGCATGCTGTGATTACTTGCCGGCAAAGTCAATTTAACATAAACTGTTAAAAAGTAACCTGAGTTTTTTAAATTCTTCGGAGGTTATTATGAGTTCCGACAATCGCACTCCCCGGCTTCATTCCTTCCGCATCGCATGTGCGATAGCCTCTGCGACCCTTTGCGCCACCGCCATCGCACAAGTGGCGTTCTCCTTAAAGCCAGCAATCGAAGTGCTCGACAACCCTGTAATTGCAGACTCCCCCGCGTATCCAGCCCTTGCGATCTCGACATTGGTCCCTGCCGTCATCGGTATCGCTACGACCATCCTCAGCGCCGTTCTCGTGTGGACGATCAAGAGCGGAGACCCCTTCAAGAAAGGGTCTGCGACATGCTTGAAGGTGCTCGGCATTCTCTTCGTTGTTCAAGCTGCCACCAGCCTCTACGCCGGCTCACTCAAAACCTCCGTTTCGATGTTTGGCGGCGAGGGGGCCGTCGGCGCCCAAGAGATCGCTTCATCATTCGATTGGACCTCTCTGGTTCTCGGCATCGTCCTGTTCATGCTTTCCCAGCTCTTCTTGTACGCCCGAGAGCTGTACCTCGACTCCGACGAGATTGCGTAAGGAAACGCCATGCCCGTAATTGTTCGCCTCGACAAGATCATGGCCGAGCGAAAGATTTCCTCGAACGAACTTGCCGAAAGGATTGGAACCACGCCCGTGAACCTGTCCCGTATTAAAAAAGGGCATATTCGCGGCATTCGCTTCAACACACTCGAGCAGCTATGCCTCGCCCTTCGTTGCCAACCCGGAGACCTTCTCGAAGTCATGAGCGAAGAGGATGCCCGAAAGGAGTTCGGACTCGATTGGTCCGCCGAGGATTAGAGGGCGGTCGTACTCGCCCTGCACACGGGGATGCGAATCGGCGAGGTCTGCGGCCTTCGGTGGTGCGATGTGGATTTCGAGACGGGCCTGATCTCGATCAGGCACTCGGTGGCGTACGCGAAGGGAATGGGTTCGTTCATCAAGGACACCAAGACCCATGACGCCAGGGGTATCCCCATCGACCCGGTCGGCCTACTCCCCTTCCTGAAGGAGACCCACGAGATCGACTGCGGAAAGCTGCGCTTGCGCGGCCTTACCGGGGCGGTCGAGATCGGGGACTGCTACATTCTGTCGGAGCCGGGCGCGACCTTCGCGACGACAAGCTATATCCGCAGGGCGTTCAAGACGTTCTCGGAGACCAACGGCCTCATGGGCACCAACGACGAGCTGATCACGTTCCACGGCCTTCGCCACACGTTCGCAACGGTAGTGTCGAGAAAGTTGGTGTAAGGGCCCTTGCGGCCCCTGTGTCCGATATCCGGAATCAGTTGATATCCTAGGCCGCCTCCACGCTGTCGGCAAGTTCCAGGCTGGATTCGAGCATCTTCCTGGCCGCCTTCTCCAG
>DBGBCW010000015.1:0-94561 GCA_048478035.1 Collinsella aerofaciens
GAAGCTAAGCCCCATCGCGCCGAGAGTACTGCGGGGTCAGCCCGTGGGAGGCCAGGGCGCCGCTGACCGGTGGACGGCACCGAGCCGTACGCTTGAACTGAGAAGGGGGAGGCCTCGCGGCCTCCCCCTTTTTTGCGTTTACCGGGCATAAATGACTCATTTACGCCAGACGATTTAATTCTATTTGGTATTGAGCTTTTATTTAAAGAAAATAAAACGAATAACAAGGGCAACTGCTATGGCTGCAATGATCAAAAGCAGGATTGTCAGTCGATGCTGCTTGCGTCGTTTACTTGATGAAACGAAGATTGATTTTCCCTGTTTTGGCGTTTCGAGATAGCGAGCCGAATGCGTCAAGGTTTGCTTTGGTCGAGGACCTCTTTGTTGATGAGCGGCGGATGCTTTCATCGGCTCATCACTAGCTGCGCTGTTTTTAGATAATGGTGCGTCTTTCAGATATACAGGGTCTCCCGAGGCGACGCCCATATGTTTGCGTCCCGTTTGGGCATCCTCGAGCGTTTGATATCGATTTCTCGTCACATACTCGGGCTCAGGATCATTAATGGGCTCTTGCGAGATGTGGGGGCGATGGAACCGTGGCGGCTGCGTGGAAGTTTCTTCCCCCTGCGTCTGCATAAACATTTTGTTCTGGTTTTGGTCGTCCATGATGCCCTTTAGCTCGTTACCAACAACGTGTACGCGCTCATTGTAAGCCCCTTGTTATTTGTAGCTGCGAACATACTTGATATTTAAGCTCTGGTTCAAAGAACCTTAACCTTACTAAAACCTTAGTCAAACACACTTAGATATGCTTATAGTACTGGACTCAAAAAACTTTATAGTCGATGTATATATGAGCACTGGGTGGGCATATATAAGAGCGTCAAAAGAAGTCCCAGTCACCTAGAAGATGGCTCGGCAGTCCTTAAAAGGAGTGGTAAACATGGCAAGCATGGTTCCTTATCGTTCGGTTTTTGGCGTTCGTCCTTCTGCTAGCTCGCTGTTCGATCTGTTTGATGATATGACCGACCTTGCAAACAACTCGATTGCTTCCAAGGCGTTCCCCGTTGACGTTGAGGATAAGGGCGACGGCTATGAGGTCAAAGCTTATCTGACCGGCGTCGCCAAGGACGATATCGATGTCGAGCTTAACGAGGGCCGTCTGTCCATTAGCGTGAATGTCGAGGAAGACGAGGAGAACGAGGGCAAGAACTTCCTGCAGAAGGAGTTCAGCTCGTACAGCGCGACGCGTGGCGTGTATCTAAAGGACGCTTCGAGCGAGGGCCTCTCGGCTAAGTACGCTGACGGCATCCTGACCGTTACGGTTCCCAAGATCGTCGAGAAGAAGAACGTTACGAAGATCTCCATTGACTAACTTCGTTGGTGTTCTGCGCTATTAAAAGACAGCAAAAGGGGCTGGGAAGCGATTCTCGGCCCCTTTTGCTGTCTAGGACAGTCTATTGAATGGTTGCCGGTTGATACTGACTCGCAGGGCGTATCGAGAGTTTTCGCGATCCTTGGAGAAGGGTTGCGGAGCTGCCGACCTCGTCATCCAGGGTTGCGGCCAGAGCTTTGGCATAGCTTTTGACGGTAAGGCTCGGACGATTGTTATCTTGGCTGATATGCATGGCAATGAGCTGTTCGGTGCGATCGGTAACAAGTTCGCGCGCGGCTTCGGCGGCTTGGCCATTGGAGAGGTGTCCCCTTGCAGACAGGATGCGCTCCTGAAGAAAGCGGGGATATTCTCCCTCGCGCAGCATGGTCACATCATGGTTGCTCTCGAGCGCGAGGACTCGACAATCTTTGAGGGTGTTCATGGCTTGGCTCGATAGCTCTCCGGTGTCGGTGGCAAAGCCGATGGAATCATCGAGGGCGTCGAATCGATAACCGACTGGATTGATGACATCGTGTGATGTTGAGTAGGTTTGCACGTGGATGCCGGCAATGGATAGGGCGTCGCCGGGATCGAATTCCTCGACAGGCAGATGCGAAAGATTTTCTTTGTTCGAAAGAGTGCCCCTGCTGGCAAAGAGGGGACCGTGCCAGTGCTTGCACCAGACATCGAGACCCTTGATGTGATCGCTATGCTCATGAGTAATGAGAAGAGCCGAGACGTTGTCTGCCGAGAGTCCCAGTTCTGCCATGCGCTTTAATGTCTCGCGGCGAGAAAGACCGTCGTCAATCATGATGAGCCCCCGGGGGCCTTCGATGAGCGCGCAGTTGCCTTTTGAGCCGCTGCCAAGGATATGAAGGTGCAGACGAGACATAAGAATCCAAAGGATACAATGGGTGCGGACGAATAGAGGAGGAAGCAAATGCCTACGGTATCACAGCATTACGGACACCATGCCGTGCCCGGGGCAGTCGATGAGACCCGAACGAGGCAGCAGGCTGCTCCTGTCGTGCTCATGGTATCAGGCGGCGCGGACTCGACGGCACTGCTTCTTATGGCGTGCACATCAAAGCTGGATATCCAAGACGGGCGCGGTGTTGCCCCCATTGCTCGCGAGCGCCTGCATGTGCTGCATGTAAACCATCATCTGCGCGGCAAGGCGTCCGATGGCGACGAGGCCTTTGTGCGTGAGCTCTGCGCGAAATATGGTTTACCGCTGTGCGTGGAGCACGCTTATTTTGATGGGGAGTCGGGCAATATTGAGGCCGCGGCCCGCGAAGTGCGCTATGCCGCGGCGCGGAGGTATGTTCGCGAGCTCTGCGCCCAGACGGGGGCACCGCGAACGGCGGCTCGTATCTGCACCGCGCACACGTCTTCGGATCGCGCGGAAACGTTTTTGATGAACGCGATTAAGGGTTCGGGGCCCGCTGGCCTATCGAGCATTCCTCGCCGGAGGAATATCGTGGTACGTCCCTTGCTCGACCTAACTCATGGCGAGCTCGTGGGCTATCTACAGGTACATGGTCAGCCGTGGCGTGAAGACGAGAGCAATGAGGATATCTCGTATCTGCGAAACTACGTGCGCCATCGAGTAATGCCAGTGGTGGCGCAGCGCAACGCGAGCGTCTGCAAGACGATTGGCGCCGCCTGCGAGATCTTAGGCGATGAGGACGCGTTTTTGTCTCAGCTTTCGGCACAGGCGTTTCGAAGCTGTTTGCGCAAAGAGGCAGCGGGCGCACTGGTGCTCGATGCCAGGCGCCTGGCTGCGGCCGAGGTGGTAATCGCGCGGCGCATCGTGCGACTGGCGATTAAGCGCATCGATCCGGACGCTCGTCCCGAGATGCGACATGTGGAGCGAGTCCTTTCCTGCGTTGCCGAGGGCACCGGCTCGGTCACGCTTCCGGCGGGGATTGACGCACGCATTGAGTTTGGCATGCTGGCGTTTAAGGCGCCGGCGGCTCGCGAGGGCCTGGTCGCGGACTGGGTTACCGTACCCGGTCGTTTGCCGTTGGGCGGGGGGCGCATGCTGGTCGCAGAGCCGATGGCCGTTGAGCCGGGATGCGATATCGTGCGCCGCGCCCGTGAGCTTGCGGCTGCCGGGGAAGTGACAGCTTTGGTAGACGCGGCTGCCCTGGGTTTTGCCGACAGCGATAGTGAGCGGATCCTGGCGGGCTCACGTGGCGAGATCCCTGCAGAGGCGCGATTGGCGCGCCTGTGGGTGGACGGTCCCGCACCGGGAGACGTGATGTGCCCGTTAGGAATGAGTGGCCGAAGCAAGAAGGTATCCGACTTGCTAGGCGAGGCTCGCATTCCCGTTTCCGAGCGCGCCGGCGTGCCCGTGGTGAGGACGGCGCCGGGAGGTGCCGTGGTGTGGGTCGCCGGAGTTCGCGCGGACGAACGTTTTAAATGCACGGCGGCGACGCGTGTGGCTTATCTGCTTCGCGTGGTTGACGCGGATTAGCCCCTCGCACCAGCTGTTCTGTGCGGCGTTGACGGTATTCCCGCGCTGATGGTGCGCGGGCTGGAAAATATACCCCGTGCGCTGCTAGAATGTGTAGTTCGCGTCCATACGGCGGTGTGTGGGCGATTAAGCACAAGAAAGGGTTGTCATGGCTTCTCAACATCCGGATATCGAGAAGGTTCTGTTTACGCAGGAGGATATCGACGGCATCGTTTCTCGCCTGGGCGAGGAGATCACTCGCGACTACGCGGGTAAGGATCTGGTGCTGATCGCGGTTCTGCGCGGTGCCGTTGTCTTTATGGGCGACCTGATGCGCAAGATTGAGCTACCGACCAACATCGATTTCATGGCTGTTTCGAGCTATGGCGACGGTGTGAAGTCTTCGGGCATCGTGCGTATCATTAAGGATCTGGATATCGACATCCGTGGTCGCGACGTGCTGATCGTCGAGGACATTCTGGACTCGGGCCTGACCCTCAAGTACCTGATGAAGAACCTCGAGAGCCGCAAGCCCGCTTCGCTGGAGGTCGCTGCCTTCCTGTGGAAGGACGTTGAGGACCGCACCTCGGCCATCACGCCCAAGTATGTTGGAACCCATTGCCCCGATGCCTTTGTGGTGGGCTACGGCCTCGACTATGCCGAGCGCTATCGTAACCTTCCGTATCTGGGCATTTTGAAACCGGAGGTTTATTCGTAAGATGCCCGACGACCATAACGATAACAATTCCCAGACTCCCCGGGAGCCTAAGATCCCGGGGATGCCCGGAGGCAAGAAGCCCACGCGTACGGGCTGGCTGTATTTTCTTTTGGCTTGCGCGCTTCTGGGCTATGCCTTCTTTAATATGGGTTCCGGCTTTGCCAGCTCCAGCAATACCGTTAAGCTCGCGACGAGCGAGATGGTCAGCGCCATCAAGCAGGATCGCGTCGAAGATCTGACCTATACGGTTCAAGACGGAAGCGTGACGGGTCATTACTGGAAGACAAAAAAGGACAAGGGCGATACGAGCGAGCTCAAGAGCTTCTCCTCGACCTATGTCGGCTCCGATTCGCTTGCCGAGCTCATGGCGGAGCACCCCGATACCAAGTACATCGTCAACACCAACGATCCCGATTTTTGGGGCGACTTGGCGATGAGTGTGCTTCCGACGATCGCCCTTATCGCCATCATGTTCTACTTTATGCGCCAGATGATGGGCGCCAATAATAGGAACATGCAGTTTGGCAAGACCAACGCCAAGACCAACGAGGCTACGCGTCCCAAGGTCAAGTTCGAGGACGTTGCCGGCGTGGACGAGGCAGTCGAGGAGCTCGAGGAGATCCGTGACTTTTTGAGCGATCCGGATCGCTATCGCAAGCTGGGCGCCAAGATCCCGCGTGGCGTGTTGCTGGTTGGCCCTCCGGGCACCGGTAAAACGCTGCTGGCCAAGGCCGTTGCCGGCGAGGCGGGCGTGCCGTTCTTTAGCATCTCGGGCTCTGACTTTGTGGAGATGTTCGTGGGCGTCGGCGCCAGCCGTGTGCGTGACCTCTTTAAGGAGGCCAAGTCCCAGGCCCCGTCGATCATCTTCATCGATGAGATCGATGCCGTGGGACGTCAGCGCGGAGCCGGCTTGGGCGGCGGCCACGACGAGCGCGAGCAGACGCTCAACCAGCTGCTGGTCGAGATGGACGGTTTTGAGGAGAGCGAGTCGGTCATCCTGATCGCCGCCACCAACCGCCCCGACATTCTGGATCCGGCGCTGCTGCGTCCCGGCCGTTTTGACCGTCAGGTTACGGTCGACTGTCCGGACGTGAAGGGCCGCGAGCAGATTTTGCGCGTGCATGCCGAGAACAAGCCGATGGACGAGGACGTTAAGTTTGAGAAGCTCGCCCAGATGACTGTTGGCTTTACTGGTGCCGATTTAGCGAACCTGCTCAACGAGTCTGCGCTGCTGGCCGCTCGCCGTCATCGTTCCGTGATCTCGATGGACGAGGTCGAGGAATCGATGGAGCGCGTGATTGCCGGACCGCAGCGCAAGGGTCGCGTGATGACCGAGGCCGAGCGCACCACGATTGCCTACCACGAGAGCGGTCACGCCCTGGTGGGCCACATCCTGGAGCACTCCGATCCGGTCCACAAGATCTCGATCGTCAGCCGCGGCCAGGCGCTGGGCTACACACTGCAGCTTCCGCAGGAGGACCACTTCCTCAAGACCAAGAACGAGATGCTCGACGAGCTCGCCGTGTTCTTGGGCGGTCGCGTTGCCGAGGAGCTCATGTGCGATGATATTACGTCGGGCGCGAGCAACGATCTGGAGCGCGCAACCAAGATGGCGCGCGAGATGGTCACGCGCCTGGGCATGAGCGAGGAGCTGGGCACGCAAGTGTTTGGCGAGGCGCAACATCAGGTGTTCCTTGGTCGCGATTACGCTGATCACCAGGATTACTCCGAGGAGACGGCGCGCCGCATCGATATCGAGGTTCAGCGCATTATGCGTGAGGCCCATCGTCGTGCGGTCGAGATCCTGGACGCCCGTCGCGATCAGCTCGATCTGATGGCGAAGGTGCTGCTTGAGCGCGAGACCGTCGAGGGCGACGCCGTGAACGCCCTGCTCGACAACGAGTGGAATGCCTACCTTGAGCGCGAGGGCGATATCCTGGCGGCCAAGGAGGAGCGCAATGCCAAGGCGGCCGGCATGCCGACCAAGAAGCGCGCGCCTCGCATGAGCGAGGAGGAGCTGGCGGCTGATGCCGCGGCCTTTGCGCAGGCGGCCATGCAGGAGGATGCCGAAGCCGCATCCGATGGTGCTGACGATGACCATGCCGTCGTCGATGCCGATGCCGATGCCGACAAATAGTCTTTGTGGCGAAAGCCTCCGCGGGGAGACCTGCGGAGGTTTTTTCTTTTGAGCGATATGGGGCCGTCTGTTGATTGGGGACAGACTTAAATGAGCGTTTTCACGCATTTAAGTCTGTCCCCAATCAACATTGCTGCGGCACTTTGCTCAGCTAAAGCGTACAATAGCGCCTATGCGAAAGGGGAACAGATGATCAACGAAACTATGTATGCTCGCGGCGCGGAAAGCTCCATCATCCGTGAGATTTTTAGCTATGGCCTTGAGCGCAAGGCGCAGATCGGTGCGGAAAACGTATTCGATTTTTCGCTGGGCAATCCGAGCGTTCCGGCGCCCGCTGCTGTGGCTGAGTCGATTAAGAAGGCCCTGGAGCTGCCGAGCGACCAGCTGCACGGCTACACGCCCGCACCGGGCCTGCCGCAATGTCGTGCCGCTGTGGCCGAATCGCTCAACCGCCGCTTTGGCACGAGCTATGAGGGCAAAGACGTATTTATGACGGTGGGTGCCGCGGCTTCGCTCACCTGCACGCTCAACGCCGTTACGAACCCGGGCGACGAGGTTATTGTTATCGCCCCGTACTTTCCGGAGTATCGCGTTTGGATTGAGAAGGCCGGCTGTACGTGTGTTGAGGCGCTCGCCGATGAAGATACGTTCCAGCTGAGCGTGGACAACGTGCTCAAGGCGATCAGCGATAAGACGGCGGCCGTCATCATTGACTCTCCCAACAATCCGACCGGTGCCGTATATACATGCGACACGCTGACGCGACTGGCCAATGTTCTGCGCGAGGCCAACGCTCAGCGCGATCCCGAGAATCCGATTATGCTCATCTCGGATGAGCCGTACCGCGAGATCGTGTACGGTGCCGAGGTGCCTTGGGTGCCCTCGATCTACGAGAACACCGTGGTGTGCTACTCGTATTCTAAGTCGCTTTCGCTGCCGGGCGAGCGCGTGGGATGGATCCTTGTTCCCAATACGAATCCTCAGGCAGATCGTCTAATGCCCGCCGTTGCCGGTGCCGCCCGTACGCTGGGCTTCGTGTGCGCGCCGGCGCTCTTTCAGCGCGTAATTATCGACTGCATCGATGAGCCGAGTGATGTTGAGGCCTATGCACGCAACCGCACCGCGCTTACCGACGCACTAGCGGAGTATGGCTACACCTATGTTGAGCCGGATGGCGCGTTCTACCTATGGGTGAAAGCGTTGGAGCCCGATGCGAATGCGTTTTGCGAGCGCGCAAAGAAGTATGAGTTGCTTGCGGTTCCCTCGGACAGCTTTGGTATGCCAGGTTGGTTCCGCCTGGGCTATTGCATGAGTTACGAAACGATTGTCAATTCGCTACCCGCTTGGAAACAGTTGGCGGACGAGTATCGTTAAAAGTAAAGCGCTCTGCCTACAATGTTTTACGTGAAACGGGGTTTGGTGTTAAGCCAGACCCCGTTGTCATGGACGTTGTGTCTTTGGGATGGAGTGGTTTTACGACTATCGAAGGCTATGCGTACAATGAATATAAGCGACGGCCGTGCCAGATAAGGAGACCTGATGCCCTACCTGCTTTCTTGTGACATTCATACCCATACGATATTCTCTGCGCATGCATATTCGACCATTGAGGAGAATGTGTACTGGGCGGCAGAGCGTGGCCTGCAGGTGCTCGGATCTGCCGACCATTTGAGCTCTATGGTTACGGCTTGCCCCAATGACCTGCGCAGTTACCAGTTCTTTATCAACCAGGATATCTGGCCGCGCATTTGGAGCGGCGTGCTGGTGCTGCGTGGTGCCGAGGCCGATATCGTTTCGCTGGACGGAAGCCTGTTTGGCGAGGACACTCCTGTCACGCTCGATATCGCCGGCGATTCGTACAGCCGTCAGCATTCACTGTTCGATTTGGTTACGCGTAATTTGGATTATTTGGTTGCAAGCGTGCATAATCCGCAGATTGCTGAGGGCGCGACGCTGGCCCAGACGACCGAGATGTATATCAATGCCCTGGAGCACCCCAAGGTGTTCATGCTGGGCCACACGGGGCGTTCGGGCGTGCCGTTCGATATCGACGAAGTGCTGTTGGCAGCTAAGGCCAAGCACAAGATTATCGAGATCAACAACCATAGTCTTGAACACGGTGTCGACACTGAGCATTGGGCCGTATGCCGCAAGATCGCCGAGCGCTGCGCCGAGCTGGGCGTGGGCATTGGCGTGTCAACCGATGCCCACATTGGCATGGCCATTGGCAAGCTCGATCACGCGCGCAAGATGCTCGACGAGATTCACTTCCCGCTGGATTTGATCGTGACGCGCGACCGCGAGACGCTGCTGCGCGAGATGGCGGCAGCCGGCGTGTGCGATCTGCGCAATGGGATGTAGCGGAATTTATAAACCAAGCGAAGGGGGCGGCCCAGGCGGGTCGCCCCCTTTCTTGTCCCAAAAATCTACTGAGGTTGGTTAGCGGCGTTCGAGGACCGCTACGGTTTCGGTGTGGTCGGTGTGAGGGAACATGTCGACGGGCGTGATCTTGAGCAGGCGATAGCCTTCGTCGAGGAGCTGATGCAGGTCGCGCTCTTGAGTCACGGGGTTGCAGCTGATATAGGTGATGCGGCGCGGCTTAAGCGCGCAGGCAGCTTCGAGGAACTCGGGGGTAGAGCCGGCGCGCGGCGGATCGATGGAAAGGACATCGACCCGCTCGTTGTTGTCGGCGGCATCTAGGATGTAGTCGGTGGCATCGTCGGCCATAAACCAAGCGCTGCGGGTGAGGCCGTTGAGCTCGGCATTGCGGCGTGCGTCGGCAATGCCCGCCGGGTTGCGCTCCACACCGAGCAGCATGATGCCGATCCCCTTGTTCTGGGCATCTTTAGCTGCGCAAAGACCGATGGTGCCGCTGCCGCAGTAAGCATCCATAAGCACATCGCCCTGGCGCAGATCCATGCCGTCGATAGCGAGCTGATAGAGCAGCTCGGTCTGCTGCGGATTGGTCTGATAGAACGCGGTGGGGGAGATATCGAATTCGCAACCGAGCAGCTGGTCGCGCATGCACTCGGCGCCATATGCAATGCGGGTTTCCTCGCCGAGGATGGCGTTGCCGGGACGTCCGTTGATGTTTTGGGCGACGGTGACGATGTGCGGATTGAGCGCGGCGACAGCCTCAAAGAACTCCTGCGCATGCGGCAAGTCGCGCTGAGCGGTCACGAGCGTGACCATGGCCTGGTCGGTACGCCAACCGCAGCGGACGACGGCATAGCGAAGCAAACCAAGATGCTTGTCCTCATTAAAGGCGGGAATATGCAGCCGCTCAGCTTCGCGTGCGATGCCGTTGAGAATCTGACGGGCGCCCGGTGCCTCGACGGGGCATTCGGGTACGGCAACGATCTTGTGCGTGCCGCGCTCAAAGAAACCGCACCGGACAGTGCCTTCTTTGCCGGGGGCAAAGGGAGTGGCGGCCTTATGGCGAAAACCGCGCGGCGCAGGATATTTGCCCGGGTCGCCCAGGGTGACGCCCATACCGCGAATGGGGTCGACGCTAATGCCCTCGCGCTCACAAAGGGTAGCAAAAAGCTCCTCCATGGCGGCCTGCTTGGCTGCCAACTGCTTCTTATAAGGACGATTGAGCGCCGTACACCCACCGCAAGCTTTCATGATGGAACAAGGAGACTTGGGATCAACGGCCTTGCGCGCAGACGGAACCGGATTCTTATACGGGCGCTTGGAGCGAGTCTGAGATGCCTTATCGTCGTTCCGACGAGAGCCGGGACGCTTGGCCTTAGCCTTGCCCTTGGCCGACTTACCCTTCGCGTCCTGAGACGACTTGGATTTCTTAGAAGATTTTTTCTCCTCTGACCCCTCAGCCGCCTCGATCAAAGCACGACGAGCCTTACGCTCCGCACGAGATTCTGCCATCAATAACTCCACTAATTCATGAATTAAAGCTGCAAGTATTGTACCGTGCCAAGCCAGCAGACGATATGCAAGCGGTTTATTCGTGTCAGTGATAAGCCCAACGACGGTTGCCCGCCGCGTGAGGGGTGTGGGGGTTAAGTTTATCGCGAGTTCCGCACGAACAGGAGGCCACTTAATGTGGCCTCCGTCGTGAGCAGGACTGTAGAGCAGGAAACTTAACCCCCACACCCCTCACGCGGCGGGCAAACTCGCCTTGTGCTCTATCACGCTAAAGTGTATGATTCTGAACGTTACACGAATCACTTTACTTAACTAAAGTGCCATCAAGGGGGGATACCATGAACACCGATATGTCTCGTCGTCAGTTTGTTGGTCTAGCCGGCTCGCTCGCTACGGTGCTTGGCCTTGGTCTTGTCGGTTGCGGCGGTGGTGCCGGCAAGGGCTCCGCTGCTGGCTCTGCCGCGGCCAAGGATGTGAAGGGCGCTGCGGAGTCCAAGAAGCTCGTGGTGGGCTTTGATAAGTCCTATCCTCCGTACGGCTTTGTGGGCGACGATGGCGAGTACACCGGCTTTGATCTCGATCTTGCCAAGGCTGTTGCCGATAAGCAGGGCTGGGAGGTCAAATACGAGGCCATCGACTGGGATGCCAAGGATACGCTGCTTAACTCGGGCGCCATCAACTGCATCTGGAACGGCTTTACCATGGAGGGCCGTGAGGACGACTACACGTTCTCCGAGCCGTACATGCTCAACGAGCAGGTGCTGGTGGTCAAGAAGGATGCGGGCATCAAGGGCTGGGACGATCTTGCCGGCAAGACTGTGATTACCCAGACTGATTCCGCTGCGCAGGACGTGCTTGAGGGTGACCAGAAGGATCTGGCAGCGACGTTTGCCACGCTCGACACGATCGGCGAGTACAACACGGCCTTTATGCAGCTCGAGAGCGGCGCGGTCGATGCCGTGGCGTGCGATCTTTCGATTGCCCAGTATCAGCTTGCCGCCAAGCCCGATGCCTATACGCAGCTTGATGAGCCGCTGTCCAGCGAGCACTACGCCGTTGGCTTTAAGAAGGGCGACACCAAGTCGGCCGATGCTGTAGCCGAGTCGCTCAAGGCGCTCTACGAGGACGGCACGGTCAAGGACCTCTGCGATAAATATTCAAGCTATGGTTTGTCTTTCGATAATTGGGTGCTCAAGTAATGTCTATTCAGGTCATGATGCAGATGCTTGGCCAGGGGTTCTTGGTCAGTTTGCAGCTGTTTGTGTTGACGCTGCTCGGGTCGATTCCGCTGGGAATTCCCGTGGCGTTTATGCGCATGAGCAAAATCGCGCCGCTTCGCTGGATTGCGCGCATCTACATTTCGGTCATGCGCGGTACGCCGCTCATGCTGCAGATGTTTGCCATCTACTTTGCCCCGTACTACGTGTTTGGCATTTCGCTCACGCCCGATTCCAAGTGGACGGCGTGCGTCGTGGCGTTCATCATCAACTACGCCGGTTACTTTGCCGAGATCTATCGCTCGGGCTTGCAGTCCATTCCGCGCGGTCAATACGAGGCCGCCGAGGTGCTGGGCTATTCGCGCGTGCAGACGTTTCTGTATATCGTGATGCCGCAGGTCGCCAAGCGTATTCTGCCGGCGATGGGCAACGAGATTATCACGCTGGTCAAGGACACGTCGCTGGCGTTTGCCATTGGCGTGGGTGAGATGTTCTCGACGGCCAAGGCGCTGGTCGCCTCGCAGGTGAGTATGGTGCCGTTTGCGATCGCGGCGCTGATTTACTGGGTCTTTAACTTTGTGGTCGAGATGCTGCTGGGCGCCGCCGAAAAGAAGCTGGACTATTATCATGACTAACTCAGTGATGAAAATCGAAAGCGCGCGCAAGGCGTTTGGCGGCAATGAGGTGCTCAAGGATATTTCGCTCGAGGTCAAGCGTGGCGAGGTCGTGGCGATTATCGGGCCTTCGGGTGGCGGCAAGTCCACGCTGCTGCGGTGTGCCACGCTGCTCGAGACACTCGACGGAGGCTCGCTCTCGTTTGGTGACCTTGCCGTTGCGACGGATGCGGGTTCGGGCGCGGTCTATGCGAAGGGCGATGTGCCCAAGCGGGCACGCTCGCGATTCGGCTTGGTGTTCCAAAATTACAACCTGTTCCCGCACTATACCGTGATGAAAAACATCATCGACGCGCCGATCCGCGTGCTTAAGCGCCCGCGCGAGCAGGCGGAAGCTCGTGCGCGCGAGTTGATCGCGCAGATGGGGCTTACGGGCAACGAGAACAAGGTTCCGTGTGAGCTTTCGGGCGGTCAGCAACAGCGCGTGAGTATTGCCCGCGCCCTGGCGCTCGATCCGGAAATCTTATTCTTTGACGAGCCAACCTCGGCACTCGATCCCGAGCTGACGGCCGAGGTGCTGCATGTCATTAAAGACCTTGCCGCGCAGAATATGACGATGGTGATCGTGACCCACGCGATGCAGTTTGCGCGCGATGTTGCCGACCGTGTGGTCTTTATGGACGGCGGTCGTATTGTCGAGGAGGGGCCCGCCGAGCAGGTTATCGACCATCCGCGCGAGCAGCGCACGCGTGAGTTTTTGAGCCGTATCGAGGGATAGGCCCAGGTATTTGCTCAACTATTAATTGAGGCGAAGCCGCCGCAGGTCTTACGGTCTGTGGCGGCTTTTTGTTTGCATCGGCGGGGTTCAATAATCGCCTCACAAGCTTGTCTCTTCCTCTCGCCGCCTGTATTCATACGTGTGCCGAAAGGTGTGCATGGACGGTCGCCCGTGAGGGTAGGGTGGTGGCATAGGACATTTGGAGGGTGAGTCGGCTCGGCTGCCGACCATGCTGCTCCCGGGATGGCACCGACCGCGAACTCTCCCCGTTGGCGTCGCGCAATGCGCGCGGCCCTGCAAGGAGGTCATCATGGGTGCTCCCAAGACCGGCAATGTAAGGAACGTGGTGCTCGTAGGCCAAGGCGGGGTGGGCAAGACTTCACTCGCCGAGGCCATGCTCCACCTTTCTGGCAAGACCGCCCGCCTGGGCGGCCACGACGGCACCAAGCCCACGCTCGACTATGACCCCGAAGAGGTCAAGCGTGCATTTTCCATCTCGACGACCATTGCACCGATCGACTGGAAGGGCGCGCGCATCAATGTGCTCGATGCCCCGTGTTACCCCGATTTTATCGGCGACGCCTTTGCCGCGATGAGCGTCTGCGAGACGGCCCTGTTTGTGGTCGACGCCGAGGCCGGCCCGCAGCCTACGACGGTTAAGCTCTGGTATGCCGCCGAGGACCTGCGCTTGGCGCGTGCGGTGTTCGTAAACCGCCTGTCGCGCTCCGAGGCCAGCTTTGCGACCACGATGGACCTGCTGCAGGAGCGCTTTGGCACGCGCCTGGGCGCCGTGACCCTTCCCTGGGGCGAGGGCGAGGACTTTGATGGCATCATCGACCTGGTGCGCATGAAGGCGCGCCATTGCAACGGCGCCGAAGCCGTTGAGTCGGAGATTCCCGAGGAGTATCGTGCCCAGGCCGAGGAGGCCCATGACCATCTGTGCGAGCTGGTGGCCGAGGCTGACGACGAGCTGATGATGAAGTACTTGGAAGGCGAGGAGACACTGACGCAGGAGGAGCTTGAAGGCCTGCTGTCGAAGGCGATCGCCGAGCGCATCTTTGTGCCGGTCTTTGCGGGCGATTGCATTAAGGAGCAGGGCGTCAACTCGCTGATGGACGACATCGCGACGTACTTCCCGGCGCCGACCGACTACGGCGAGATGCCGCTTATCGACGGCGATTCGCTCAAAATCTCGAGTGACGATGACCGCCCGGTGGCCTTTGTGTTTAAGACCCTGGCTGATCCGCAGCAGGGTCGCATCAGCTTTATCAAGGTGCTGACGGGTACGCTTGAGCCGGGCCTTGAGCTGATCAATGCGCGTACCCGCAAGAGCGATCGTCTGGCTCACCTGTATGTGATGTGCGGCCGCGATATGACCGAGGTTGGCCACGCTTATGCCGGCGACATTATCGTGGCACCCAAGCTGGCGGCCGAGACGGGCGATACGCTCTCGATTACCGGCAAGGTCGAGGCTGCGGCGTTTAAGTTCCCCAACTCGCAGTACCGCATTGCCATCGAGGCCGAGAATCGCGGGGACGAAGAGAAGCTCTACACGTTTATTGAGAAGGCCTGCAAGGCCGATCCGACCATGAGCATTGATCGTGACGAGGAGACCGGCCAGACTATCATCTCCGCCGTGGGTGAGGCGCAGGTTTCGGTCCTGCTCAATCGCCTTGAGGATCGCACCAAGGTCGTGGCCAAGAGCGTGCCGATCCGCATCCCGTATCGCGAGACTATTCGCCGCACGGCAAGTGCCCAGGGTCGCCATAAGAAGCAGACAGGCGGCGCCGGCCAGTATGGTGACTGCTGGCTGCGCGTTGAGCCGCTCATTGGACCCGACGGCACGAGCGATGGCTATGAGTTTGTGGACGAGGTCGTGGGCGGTCGCATTCCGCGCTCGCTGATCCCCGCCGTGGACAAGGGCGTCCAGGAGACCATGAAGGACGGCATCATTGCCGGCTATCCGCTCACGGGCATTCGCGTGGCTGTGTACGACGGCTCGTATCACAGCGTCGACTCCAACGAGATGGCGTTCCGCGCGGCAGCTCGCATCGGCCTGCGCAAGGCGTGTGCCGATGCCGACCCGGTGGTGCTGGAACCCATCGAGGAAATCACGGTGACGATCCCCGAGAGCTACGCCGGCGCCGTGATGGGCGACATCTCGGCCTCGCGCGGTCGCGTGACGGGTATGGAGACCGATGAGCGCGGCGATACCGTGGTCATCGCGCAGGCGCCGCTGGCCGAGCTGACGGATTACTCGACGCGTCTGCGCTCTATCACGCGCGGCACGGGCGACTTTACCATGAAGCCTGCTGGCTACGAGCAGGTGCCTTATGACGTTCAGGCCAAGCTGGTTGAGCGCTATGAGGAGGGCCGCGCCAAGTAGCGTGTGACTTTGCCTGTAATATACATGCCGATGCAAGGGCCGCTCTGGGCAATCCAGGGCGGCCCCTTTTGATCCCTAGGGGGCGGAGGAAAACGGATCATGGTAGGTTTTGGGGCAGCTTGGTCGGCCCTAGTCTCCCGAGGCCTGATTGCGGCCGGTGGCGTAGTCGATCTGCACATGCGGCTGCAGGTTGTAGCAATATACGTGGAAACAGAGGGTCCTGCCGTGGTCCTCGACCGATTGCGCCTCAAGGCGCACGCCACGGCAGACGAGTTCCTCTTCGTTATACATGGGCGTGACGCGATAGAGAACATGGTTGCCCGTGTCGTGGATGTAGTTGAGAATCTGCTCTTCAAACGGTAGCATGCCCGTCTCGTTGAGATAGCGCGTGCCGGTGAGGAGATTCTTACGGTTGGCGTTTTCGCCGCAGAGCGACCAGGCGATAAGGTGGCAGCGGTTGTAGAGGCTCTGGCCCGGAATAAAGTCGTAGCGCTGCTGGTGCCAACCGGCAGGATGGATGCGCGAGATATCGCCGCGCTTTCCCTGTCCGAGCGACTCGGGGCCTACGCAGGCGAGCGCCTTGCGAGTGCGGCCCAGGCTGTCGAGCTTGGAGAATTTCTTAAAGCAGCCCTCTTCGGTGGCGCGCTCGTATTCATCGAGCGTGAATGACGGTGTGCCTAATGCGTGGGTGCTGTCGGCGCGCAGGGCAACGTAGGGGTTGCCGGCGTAGTCGGGAATGCTGCTGAGATATACGCCGCGGGCGCGGTTAAGGTCGGGGTTTTCGACCTCGTCGATGGGGGTGGCGGCGCTGTCTGTGGAAGTGTCGTCACCGGTGTCGGTTGCGGCGGATTCAGAGCTATCGCCAGAGTCTTGGCCATTTTGAGAGTCCGAAGAGCTCGCTGTTCCCGATTCGAGCCGGGCAACCAGGTCTGCTTCGTCGTCGGTGCGGCTGGGACTCTCGTTTTGTTTTTCGGCCAGAGCCGCCGCCTGCTCATCGCTTTGCGGCGACAGCAACTTGGGCGCTCCGTCGAGCGATCCCGTAAACAGCGCAAACCCGAGCACCACGGCGGTGCCGATGGAAAGTACTTGCTTGTAGGCGGGCTTGCGCGGCATTGAGGCTCCTGGATGGACGGTTGGGAATCTACCAGTCTAGCAGGAGCCGGCAGGGGCCGTTCTGTCGAACAAATACTCAAGATTTAGGATAGACGCTACTGATTCATTTGCCTCATATGGAGCTGCGGCGGTTGTGGATGTGGGGCTATTCGGCGTTTCCCCAGATAAAACCTGCCAAAACAAACCTGTCCCTTTTTGGCAGGTTAATCGTGAGTTATTTCACTGCAGCTTAAGGTACGGTTGGGATGTGCGCACTTTAAAGAGAAGAACCCATGATTAGAGAGGTCGCGCTCGTCTCTCTAAATGTCTCTCTAAAGAGAAAGCCAGTTAAAGAGATAACATTGGGCAATCTAACAGTGAATTCGATACATCTCTCTAAATGTCTCTCTAAAATAAGGTGCTTATCTCTCTAAAGTTAGAGAGATATACTACACTTTAGAGAGATAGATCTATCGTTTTAGAGAGATGGAATGCCAATGCTGCTGGATGAACCTCTTGGCCTTATCGTCGAGCGCCTTCGCAGGCGGGGGACTGATGACGCATCGGTAGAAGTTAAAGCCTGCACGAATAAATTGAGCGCAGACGTATGGGAGACAGTGAGCGCTTTTGCGAACACTGCGGGTGGGCTCATTATTTTGGGCCTGAATGAAGCCGAAGGATTTGTTCCTTCGGCTAACTTTGCTATCGATAGGGTGCGCGATCAGTTTGTTTCGGGTATCGGAGACGGAGGCTCAGCGGCAGTGGTGACCCATGCGCCGCGGTACGAGCTTGATCGAGGCGAGGTCGACGGGCTCCAGGTGCTTCTGGTGCGCATCTTTGAACTTGAGCTTAAAGCGAAGCCTTGCTATATCGGCGCGCGCGGCGTGCAGAACGGTAGCTACAAGCGCGTGGATGATAAAGATATCAAGATGTCACCCGCTGAGCTATATGAGCTGCAGAGTGCGTTGCTTCCGAGCGATGCAGACGGCACGGTGGTTTCGGAGGCAACGGTCGAGGATTTGGATCCAGATGTCGTGCGGTCTATTATCGCAAATCGCCGGCTGCAGACCCCGCGCGTTTTGCGCGGGGCCGATACGCTGGAAAAGCAGCTGGTCAGACTCAATATCACTACAAAGGATGGTGCCGTGAAGCTCGCGGGGCTTCTGTCGGCGGGAATTTACCCCCAGCAGTTCTATCCCAAACTGATGATCGATGTCGCCGTTCATTCCGATGTGGAAAAATCTGCACCCGGGCAACCCCGGTTTATTGACCGCCAGTTGTGCGATGGCCCGATTCCGGCTTGCATCGAAGATGCCCTTGCCGCGATTGGACGAAACTTGCGCAAAGCGACGATAGTGCAAGGCGCTGGCAGAAGGGAGGATTGGGAAGTTCCCCAGGAGGTTTTGCGCGAGGCCTTGGCAAATGCCTGCATCCATCGAGAATATTCGCCCATGTTTGTGGGGCAGGCCGTGAGTGTCGATATCTATCCAGACAGAATAGAGATCAAAAACCCCGGTGGGCTTTGGGGCGGAAAGACGGTGGACAATCTTGCAGACGGGGAATCGCGCTGCCGAAACCCAAAGCTCATGAGCCTAATGGGGGCGACGCCGTTAGAGCATGCCGAGGGGGCCGTTGCAGAAAGCCAGGGATCTGGTATCCCGGCTATGATTCGCGAGATGGAGTCTCGTTCGCTTGGAAGGCCGAAATTTATCGTTAAGGCCGATTCGTTTACGGTGCTGCTTTCCCGGCACGGGGCGGAGCTTGCTGAAAACCGCACGTGGATTCAGAGCCATGTGGGCACCGAGCTGACGGATCGCGAGGAAACATTGCTCATGTTTATGCGGGAGCATGGGTGCGTATGCGATGTTCAAAAAATACGAGAGGCCCTGAAGTGGGATTCGGATGACATTCGCCTGATCTGCGGGAATCTTGTCGATAAACATGTCCTGTCAAAATGTGGCAAAGACACGTTTGAGATTATCGATATGAGCAGAGAATCGTCAGCTTCGACAGCGGATAGGATTCTGGAGGCTCTCAGCGCCGAAGTGGATATGACGGCGCGAGAAATAGCGGTTGCATCGGGGGTCAGAATTTCGTCTGTCCGTTACCATCTGCCAAAAATGGCGGATAAAGGGCTCATCGAAGTAATGGGTTCATCGACGAGTCGTAACCGCCGATATCGGAAGAAGTAGATGCAGCCGGGTCGCCTCTCTAGTGTCTCTCGAGGCCAGATGGGTGCTGGAGGGGCGATTGTCTCGCGATATTTCCCCAGATAAAACCTGCCAAAATAAACCTGTCCCTTTTTGGTAGGTCAGTTAACGCAGTCCAGGTTGAGCATATGCGAGCGAGCAGGCTCCGGGTGCGGTAAGGTGACGTGAAACAAGCGGGCGCTGACCTTTTGGTCGCGCCCGTGAAGTTGAACGTCAGATTGCCGTGCCCGGGGCCTGCGCAGCGCCGAGCAGTTACACCGTTTGTAAAACGGCGTAACCTAAAGGTTCATGTTGCCGTGAATGTAGGGGGTGACCTCGGGGGAGATATGGTCGCAGCCCAGCTCGCGCAGCGCGGACTCGATGGCGGCGGGCAGCGGGGTCTTGCCCTCGGCATCGACGGCGGTGCCGCCGAGCGCGGCAATCTTGGCGACATCTGCGGGTGCGGCCTCGATATGCATGCAGCCGCCGATCAAGCGCGCGCGTACCTGTGCCAGATCAAGATCGTGCAGGTAATCCTCGCAGGCGCGGATTAAATCGACCTTCTCGCGCGTAAGCTCCTCGCCCGTGGGAACGCGCGTGGCAAGACATGCTCCCGCCGGCAGGTTCCAAACGGGATAGCCCCATGCGCGCAGCAGCTCGCGCTCTTCGTCCTTGGTAAAGCCGACCTCCATGAGAGGG
The DNA here is from genome assembly GCA_048478035.1 of Collinsella aerofaciens. GTDB lineage: Bacteria > Actinomycetota > Coriobacteriia > Coriobacteriales > Coriobacteriaceae > Collinsella > Collinsella aerofaciens_CN. The sequence continues at coordinate 19,552 of DBGBCW010000015.1, forward strand.
GAGCGTACGCCGAGCTCTTTTGCCGCGCGCATACCAGGGCGGTAGTCGCCGCGATCACTTGCATTGCTGCCATCGATGACGGTGGGAAAGCCGAGCGACTTGGCGTGGTTGACGATGGCGGTAAAGCCGGCGTGCTTGCAGTGGTAGCAGCGATTGGCATCGTTGCAGGCTACCTGGGGGAGCTGCAGCTGATCGACCGAAAGATTGAGCACGGGGAGCTTAAAATGCGGCCCCTCATTGGCCTGTCCATCAACGGACTGCTCAAACGAAGCCTGTTCGGGCGTGCCGATGAGCGGCGTGGTGAGATGGACGAGGAGGGTATTGGTAGGCATGATGCGGGCGCATACGGCGGCCAAAAAACTGCTGTCAACGCCGCCGGAAAAGCCGATGGCGACGCGTCCGTATGCCAAAAGCAGCTGCTCGAGTGCTGCGAGTTTGTCCTGAAGCTCCTCTGCGGGTGCGGCGGTGTCTGAAAGCATGAAAGTTCCTTACAGTTATTAAAGCTCGGATGAAACTATAATCCCACCGAGCTGCTTGTCATAAGACTTCCAGCTATGTAACGAAAGTGCAATATGCTATATACGTTATATACAAGCTTGTAAAGTGCGGTAGAGTGGCAGTAATGCAATCCGGCGAGGGGGGCCGATATGATCAAGGCTGTTATTTTTGACATGGATGGAACGCTGGTCGATACCGAGCGTTTGGGGATTAAGGCCTGGAAGGCAGGCGCCGCTGAGCTGGGGCTCGCGATTGATGAAGCGCTGATCCATCAGTTTATCGGCCGCACGCTGCCCGATGTTATGGACATCCTCGATAAGCATTATGGCAGCCACGAAACCACCGAGGCGATCTATGTCCGCCACAAGGAGATTCGCGACGAGATGGTCAAGACCGAACTGGAACTTAAGGCCGGCGCCGCCGAGTGCCTAGACGAGCTGCTGGCTGCGGGCTATCACGTGGGCCTAGCGACGTCGTCGCGCCTCGTTACGGCCGAGCGCAACCTTAAGATGGTCGGTCTTTTTGACAAGTTTGAAACGGTAACGTGTGGCGAGGACGTCGTGCACGGCAAGCCCGACCCCGAGATGTATCTGCTCGCCTGCGAGCGTGCGGGCTTTGCCCCCGAGGAGTGCGCCGTGGTCGAGGATTCGCGCAATGGTTGCGTCTCGGGCATCACGGCCGGCTGCCACGTCTTTGCCGTCCCCGATATTGTGCCGCTGCGGCAGGACGTGGTGGATGGCTGCGAGGCCGTGCTCGATACGTTGTTCGACCTGGCGGCGGCAATCAAGACTGTGCGCTAGAAAATTGCGGCGTTGAAACGAGCGATTGCTCACGTTTGCGCTTAAGCAAAAGGGGTCCGGCAATGGTCGGGCCCCTTTTGCTTAAGCGGCGACTTAGCATACTCGCGGGCGTGCTATAGATACGCACCGAGGTTGATGGCCGTGGCGTCGGTCTGGCTGCTTGCCTGGGTGCTGGCGCGTTCCAGTAGGAACGGACGTACCAGTTCTTGGCGGTTGATATCCTCGGCGGCGACTGCGGTGACGGTACGCGCTGCGGAGCCGACACGGATATGCTTGATCTTTGCCGGGGCCTTGTTCTCGATTTGCTCCATCAGCAGTTGGACACCCTTGCGGCCAATCTCGTAGCCCGGGGGCGCTACCGTAGTGAGCGGGACCGATCCGCTCCAAGCGAGCGGGTTGCCGTCGCATCCGGCCACGCGTACTTGCCCGGGGACAGAGATGCCCTTGTCGACCAGTGCCGAAACGACGCCCGAGGCCAACACATCGGTCAGGCCGACGACAAAATCGGGACGTTCGTCCGCGGGGCGCTCGGCGATTTGGGCACCGATGCCGTAGCCGTCGGCAGCGGTATTCCATTCGCCGGCGTCGATGACTTCGATCTTGATATCGGGGTGCAGGGCGAGCGCCTTATGAATGCCAAGGACGCGCAGGGTGAGTTGCATAAATGCTGCTCGGCCGACGACGACAATATGGTGCGCGCCGCGGGCGATAGCAAGTTCGGCAATGATGCGACCCTGGGCCTCGTTGTCGGCCGCTACGTAGTAGCCGGGCTCGGAGCAATGGATGTCCAGATGGACGATCGGCACGGGCATCTTGGTCATGGCGGGGTGCCAGTCGGGGGATGCCATGGGCTGAACCATGACGCCGGACATCTGGGTGCCCATAAAGTAGCGCAGGTAATGATCCTCGAGAATATCGTCGTTATCGGCGTTGGCGATGAGCAAGTCGTAGCCGTGCTTGCGGGCCTCGTTGTGGGCGCCGCTGGCGATTTGGAGCGAAAAGCCGTGATCGAGACGGGGGAGCACCAGGCCAAAGGACTTGGTGGCGCCACCTGCGAGCTGACGAGCGCTTTGGTTGGGCAGGTAGCCAAGGCGATTGATGGTTTCGTTAATGAGCTTGAGGGTCTCGGGACGCAACTTTTCGGGGTGGTTGAGCGCGTTGGAAACCGTGCCCAACGAAACCCCGGCCTCGCGCGCGACGTCGCTGATTTTTACCTTTGCCATAGCGGCCCCTTTGATGCGTTTCAAGTACAAGCCAGATTGTAGCATCCCAAACCTACCAAAAAGGGACAGGTTTATTTTGGCAGGTTTATCTGGGGAAACGCCGTTGCCAGCGCGACCACCACGAAGGGGGCAGGTACCTTTGTGGTGGTTTGGACCGGCTGGACGTGTGTGCATCGAGTGGTATCTAAGTTGAGATACCACTTCTGGTATATCAGCTTGCGTTTGCGTGAGTACAATACTCGAACGTTATGCGTCTCAGCGCCCCCTGTGCGTGGACGTTTTGCAGTCAAGCGGACGAAGGGATTTATCCTATGTGCGGAATTGTCGGCTACACCGGCTCTGATATTGCAAAGAACATCCTGGTCACGGGCCTCAAGCGTATGGAGTATCGCGGCTATGACTCCTCGGGCGTCGCGCTCGAGGTGGGCGAGGGCGCCGTGGCGCACCTCGACGTCATCCGCCGCGTGGGCAAGGTCGCGGGCCTGGAGAGCGAGCTTTCCAACATCGACAGCGACGCTACCTGCGGTATCGGCCACACTCGTTGGGCCACCCACGGCAAGCCCTCCGTCGTTAACGCTCACCCCCACACCAGCTGCGACGGTCGTATCGCCATCGTCCACAACGGCATCATCGAGAACTTCGCCGAGCTGCGCGAAGAGCTGGAGGGTCGCGGCCACCACTTTAAGAGCGAGACCGATACCGAGGTCTTCGCGCATCTGATCGAAGAGGCTTATGCCGAGACGCACGACCTGATGGCCTCCGTGCGCGAGGCGTGCACCCACGTGGTCGGTGCCTATGGTCTGGCCGCCGTGTGCGCTGACGAGCCCGGCGTGATCGCCGTGGCCCGCAAGGATTCCCCGATCGTGGTCGGCGCGGGCGAGACCGGCTCCTATGTTGCTTCCGATGTCATCGCGCTTATCGACGCCACCCGCGATGTCGTGGTGCTCGAGGACGGTCAGTTTGCCAAGCTCACGCCCGCAGGCGTCGAGTACACCGACGAGGCCGGCAACGTTATCGAGCCCAAGATCACCCACATCGACTGGGACCTGGACATGGCAGAAAAGGGCGGTTATCCCGACTTTATGCTCAAGGAGATCCACGAGCAGCCGCGCGTCGTGCGCGACACGCTGGTTGGTCGTATGACGCCGGCCGGCGAGCTCGACATCGACGAGCTGGGCCTTTCGCTCGAGGAACTCAACGACATCGACCGCGTCTACGTGATCGCTTGCGGCACCAGCTATCACGCTGGCCTCATTGCCAAGAATCTCATTGAGGGCTGGGCTCGCATCCCCACCGAGGTGGAGGCGGCCAGCGAGTTCCGCTATCGCAACCCCATCATCACGCCGACGACGCTCGTCGTGGCTGTGTCCCAGTCGGGCGAGACGGCCGACACTCTCGCCGCCATCCGCGACGCGCGCATCAAGGGCGCCAAGGTCTTCGGCGTCACCAACGTGGTGGGCAGCCCCGTGGCGCGTGAGAGCGACGGTGTCATCTACACCAAGGCCAACAAGGAGATCGCGGTCGCCTCGACCAAGAGCTTCATCGGCCAGGTTGTGAGCCTGACACTGCTGGCCCTGCTGCTGGCGCAGGTCAAGTACCGCCTGACCACCAAACAGGCACGCATGCTGTTCCGCGAGCTTTCCGATACGGCCGAGCAGATCCAGTGGATTTTGGATACCCAAACCGAGGCCGTGCATGAGGCCGCCCTGCTGTGCAAGGACGCGCAGTCGGCGCTGTTCGTGGGCCGTGGCATGGGTGCCGCTATTTCCTACGAGGGCGCGCTCAAGCTCAAAGAGGTCAGCTACCTGCACGCCGAGGCCTACGCCGCCGGCGAGATGAAGCACGGCCCCATTGCCCTGATCGACCCGGGCTTCCCCGTCATCGCTGTGGCCACCAAGAGCGCCACCTACGACAAGACCGTGTCGAACCTCATGGAGTGCAAGGCGCGCGGCGCCAAGGTCATCGTCGTTGCCACCGAGGGCGACGAGGAGATCAACAAGATTGCCGACTGCATCATCCGCGTGCCGGCAGTCCGCGACGTGTTCAGCCCCATCACGGCGAGCGTCCCGCTGCAGCTGCTCGCCCGCGAGGTCGCCATCCTGCGCGGCTGCGACGTCGACCAGCCCCGTAACCTGGCCAAGAGCGTCACGGTAGAGTAGTTGGTTCCGCCGTTCTAGCGACTAAGGCTCGGCTCCGCATCAAGACGGAGCCGAGCCTTTTTTTGCATTTGACCAGATAAAACCTGCCAAAATGAACCTGTCCCTTTTTGGCAGGTTAGCGGAGCTTGCTGGTCTCGAAGTACTCGGGGAACTGGTCCAGAACCTCGGTTTGATTGCGGAACATCATGTGCAGGTGCTTGCTGACCAAAAAGCTCGCTTCGATGGGGTCGCGACCGGCGATAGCGCGGCGAATCTGCTTGTGCTCGTTCACGATGTCCTGATTGTCGAGAACCTGCGTGGCGGCGCGCAGCCAGCGGAAGCGCTCCAGGTCGGCATTGGTCTCTTCGAGCCACGACCACACGGTGCTGCGACATGCGATGCTAAAAATCATGTGATGCATGAGGTTGTCGCTCAAAAAGAAGCCGATGCGATCCTCCTCGGCCATGGCCTTTTCCTGCAGCACGATGGCGCGGTCGAGCTGCTCGATGCCGGCCGACGTGGCGCGCGCACAGCACTCCACAATCACTTGCTTTTCCAGATGCTCGCGGATGTAACAGGCACTCTCGGCAAGGGTGAGGTTGATGGGTGAGACGTAGGTGCCGCTCTGGGGCACGGTGCGCACCAGGCCTTCCTGCGCCAAGCGAACCAAAGCCTCGCGCACGGGCGTGCGACCCATGTCCAGGTCATCGCAAAGCTGCTTGACGCCCAGCTTTTCGCCCGGCTTGTAGTCCAGGTAGACGATTTTGCGTCGAATGGTGTGGTAGGACTGGTCCTGTAGGCTCGTTTCCTGCTCGCCGACGTGCATCGATTCTTCCATAGCGCCTCGCAACTGTTCTATCAAACTCATATGTCAGTTGTTAATTATGCCGCGAATCAGCTCTCCGCGGTGGGTAATTCGGCTGTTGCCTGAGAACTATTGCGGCATCTTAGTCTGTGTTTGCGCAAGGCTGCGCTCAATGTTGCCGTATCATAAGCCATCGCAAACGTGAAATAGAAAGAAGGAATCCCATATGCAACTGGCAAATATCGTACGCGAGCGCTGGAAAGGCGTCTTGTTCTGCCTAATCATCGCCATTCCCGCGACGTTGCTCGGCAAACAAATTGAGGTGGTCGGCGGTCCGGTATTTGCCATCCTCTTTGGCATGGTCCTGGCGCTCGTCTTTCCCAAGAATCGTCGCGAACCGCTCGCCGCCGGCGTTACCTATACGTCCAAAAAAGTCTTGCAGTACGCGGTTATCCTGCTTGGCTTTGGCATGAACCTCTCCCAGATTCTGTCCAAGGGCGCCCAGTCGCTGCCGATTATCGTGGCGACAATCTCGACCTCGCTTGTCATCGCCTTTGTGCTCTGCCGCGTTATGAACGTGCCGGGCAAGATCGCGACGCTTGTGGGTGTGGGTTCGTCGATTTGCGGCGGTTCTGCCATCGCCGCGACCGCGCCCGTCATCGATGCCGACGATCGCGAGATTGCCCAGGCCATCTCGGTCATCTTCCTGTTTAACGTTATCGCGGCGCTCGTGTTTCCGACGCTCGGCGGCATGCTCGGGCTGACCAACGAGGGCTTTGGCCTGTTTGCCGGCACCGCCATCAACGACACCTCGTCCGTAACGGCCGCGGCGAGTGCCTGGGACAGCATGCATCCCGGCGCCAATGTGCTCGAGAGCGCCACGGTGGTCAAGCTCACCAGGACGCTGGCCATTATCCCCATTACGTTGGTCCTCGCATGCTGGCAGATGCATCTGGCGCGCAAAGCCGGCGGCGACGCCAAAAGCACGTTCTCCCTTAAACGCGCGTTTCCCATGTTTGTGCTGTTCTTTGTGCTGGCGAGCGTGATCACCACGGTGTTTCAGCTTCCCGTGTCCATCACGGCGCCCATCAAGGAGCTGTCGAAGTTCTTTATTGTGATGGCCATGGCGGCCATTGGTTTTAATACCGATATCGTCGAGCTGGTCAAAAAGGGCGGCAAGCCCATCGCGCTGGGCTTTTGCTGCTGGATTGGCATTGCGTGCATGAGTTTGGGAATGCAACACGTACTGGGAATCTGGTAGAGAAGTAGCTTGTTTGCGTGCTGCGTGCTGGTGAGCGCATTCTCACGGTGGAGCGATAGGAGCTCTTGCGGGTATGGCTTGTCCGCAGGTTTATAAGTCCCGAAGAGCTCTTATCGCCCCGCCAGGATGGCGATGCGGGGCAACACCTATACTCGCAGGACGGCGCTTTCTGCCCTATAGTGTTTGATGAGCAATATCGTTCAATTTTGAAACACTCGGTCGTGCGACCGTCGGCGGTTGCACGTCGCCGCGGACAGGGGCAAATCATGGATAGCGATGCCAAGCTGAACATCTTGACCGATGCCCTAGCTGCCGCCGGGGCCTCGGCATTGGCAATCGATGCGCATGGGGACGTTGCGATCTCGACCATGAATGACGCGGCGCTTGAGCGGGATGTGGCGGCTTTTGTCGCTGAGCGCCTCGACCGTATAGGAGACGGTGCGCGTCTTGTTATGGGGCGTGCGGGTACGCGCCTGAGCCTGACCGTTCGCCCCACCGACAAAGAGGGCGGGGGCCTTTGGGCCGTCGTGGTCCGCGAGGTGCGCGGTGCCGCGGCGCATGCGGGCGTCGAGTGGCTCAACGCCGACGAAGTTGAGGCCCGCTACGAATCGAGCGCGTACGGCATCGTTGAGGGTGCCGCTGCGGTGGCTGCGCCAGTTGCCGAGAGCTACGCGCGCGGTGTGCCCCTTATGCTCGAGGGCGAGCTGGGAGCGGGTCAGGTCGAGATCGCCAAGCGCCTCTATCTGGACGGTCCTTTTGCCGATCAGCCCTTTGTTTCCGTTGCGCTCGATGAGCTCACCGAGCGCGGTTGGCGCCATGTGCTCAAAAGCGCCGAATCGCCGCTGTTCCAAACGGGGCTGACCCTTTGCATTGAGGGCTGGAACGCGGTTGGCCCCCAGCGCCTCCGCGAGCTGGTCTCCACGATGACCGACACCGCGTTGGCGACGCGCTGTCATGTGGTGCTGACAGCGAATGACATGCCGGGCGGCGGCGAAAGTGATCAAGCCGCCTTTGTGACCGAGCGCTTCGCCTGTGCGGTGAGCGTGGCGCCGGCAATCGCCGAGCAGGGGGCCGCGTCGACGAAGGTTGCGCGCTATTTGGAATATCTCGCTGATGCATTTGGGACGGCAACGCCCGCGCTGTCTGCCGCGGCGACGAAGACGCTCGATGCTTACCGCTGGCCGCGCAACTATCTGCAGCTCCGCGAGGTCTCGGAACGACTGTATATATTGGTGGGGGCGGGCGCGGTGGACCGCGCTGTGGCGGAGGAAGTGCTCGCCCAAGAGGACGTGATTAAGACCGCAACCTTTGGCGCCCCGACGCTCGAAAGCGACCTGTATATCCTGCGACCGCTGGCCGATACCGAGCGAGATATCGCGCATCTGGTTGTAGATCATCTCCACGGCAACCGAACCCGTGCGGCGGAGGTACTGGGCATAAGCCGTACAACGCTGTGGCGCTTGCTGAAGGACGATGACCGTTGAGCGAGGCGCCCGTGACCGCGCGCGACGCGTGTGCTACAGTCCAAAGCGTTATTGTTTCGATTTGGTTACGGCGTGCGAGGGCATATGGCTGAGACTTCAAAACCGAGCCGCAGAAGGCGGAGTGCCGCGCCGGTCAACCGACGCACGACATCGGTGACGTGGGGTAAACACGCCTCGGGGTTTGATGGCTCGTTCAAGCGCACTAAATACGGCTATCCTTCGGCAAGCGCTCGCTTGGCAATGCAGGCAGAGTCTTCGCTGTGGGGCCGCAAACGCGTGGTGGGCTCAAAGCTCAAGCACGACGGAACGCTTGGCTATATTAGCCGCGGGGCGGCTCGCCGCAGCGGACTCAATCCGGCTGGTTGGCATCGTTGTGTTCCGATCGCGGTCGTCGTTGCAGTGATCGTCATCGCACTTGCTGCGCTTGGCTACGCCGGCGGTGGCGCCAACTTGGACGCAGTGTTTAAATCGCCCGAGCTCGCGCATGCAGGCACAGAAGTTGTCGAGGGCGCTCAGACCCAGACGGGCGTCGCACCCCAGCGCGGCATCGTCGCGGCGGCCACCGCTATTGCAGATGCTCAAAAGGACGAAGACAAGCAAGGCGACGACGCCGAAACAGCCCAGACGAACGAAACGACGACAACGGCGACGTCAATATAAGTTACGAGTGGGGCAGCTAATTTGGGACGGGGCTTTTTTGGCTGCCCAAGACAGTGGCTCATTCGATGTCAGTCGCCAAAAGCGAGCGAGCCGCATTTGCGCCAAGGTGACGTGAAATGAGAGGGCGCTGACCTTCTGGTCGCGCCCTCGAAATTGAACGTCAGATTGGCGTGAATGCGGCCCGCGCAGCGTCAACGAGCCCGCCGTTCGGTAGAACGGCGGAACTAATTACCTTACGTAGACGACGTTGTCGCGGCGCGGCTTTGCCTCGGGTAGCGTGTCCTCGGCATAGCCCAGAATGCAGTGACCGACGCCGCGCAGACTGCCGTCGGCGGGCAGGCCCCAGCTGGCCAGCAGCTCCAGGCCCTCGGGCGAGTCAAAGACCTCATGCGCGCGGTGAATCCAGCACGAATCGACACCCAGCGCATAAGCGGCGTTGAGCAAGTTGCCCATGGCGAGCGAGCCGTCTTCCAGATGTGTGGGCACGCTGCGGTCAACCAGCACCACCACAACGGTCTTGGCGCCATAGAAGGGGTCGCTGTTGCTGCCCATGACTTGCGCGTTGAGCTGCGAGAGACGCTCGACGGTCGCGGGGTCGGTGACGGCGACAAACGTCACCGGCTGGCGGCCCATGCCGCTCGGTGCATATTGGCCGGCTTCGATAATACGTGCAAGCTTTTCGGCCTCGACGGGACGATCGCTGTAGTTGCGGCAGCTGCGGCGGTGAATGAGTGCTTCGATAGTCTCCATGGTGTCTCCTTGCGGTGGCGTTGCAGATGCCCCGTTCATACCCGTCGGGCTCAAACGATAGACGGTCAATTGCCCGGCCAAAAGGATAGATTCCAATTGGGAAAGTAGGTTTGCATAAAAGTACCTTCAGAATGTGACAAACAAATGGGATGGTTAAACGTTTTATCCCGTCTACCCTGCGGTTTTTTACCACTTGCCTAAATGACGAACGCATAACCTCTGATAAAGGTTTTACTAAAGGAGTATCAACGTTTATCAATGCGCCGTGGTGGCGCCGGGCCAGGAGGTAACATCATGTTCCAGGCTGGAGATGTCGTCGAGACCGATTTCGAAGGATTTCTGAAGCTGCTGCGTTCCAAGACGCGCGCTTTCGTGTCGATCAACGATCACGAGTACTACATCACGCACACCGATGGCTATTGGCGTGTTCAGGATTGCGAGGCCCTCAACGACAAGGGCCACTTTACTGACTGCTCCGAGCTGGTCAACACGGTCTGCGAGGTCGTCGAGCTGCCGTGGATTGCCGGCAAGAGCCTGCATGACAGCTTCTCGGGTGCTACGGTCTATGAGGCCGTCGCCGCTTAACAGGCAATAAAACCCGATTTTCACGTGACCGCTGGCGCTGCCCCCGCGCCGGCGGTCTTTTTCTGCCGATAGGCCATAAAAGTGCAAGCATTTGCGGAGAGCCTGTTGACGATAGTCAAAACTCGGACTAATCTAGAGACACATAATTGGTCAAAAATCGGACAATCGAATGGTGGGATTGATGAATAGTGCGGTTACACTGGTCGACTTCGACCGGTTGCTCAATGGACTCGACCATATCTATTCGGAGTTCTCGCGCGCCTGCGGTCTTTCGGACTGCGCTTATTGGATGCTCGTCGACACCAGCACGGCGGGCGGCAGTATTGCCGTAAGCCGTCTGACAAGCGAATGGTTCTACAGCAAGCAGACCATCAACTCGGCAATTAAAACCTTGACGGCGCGGGGCTTCGCAACGTTGGAGTTTGCCGAAGGCAGTCGTAAGAACAAGGTTGTGAGCCTGACCGAAGAGGGCGGGCAATTTGCCGAGCGTTATGCGCTGCCGGCACTCAAGGCCGAGCAGCGAGCCTTTGGCGCGCTTGAGCCGTGTGAGCAGCGCGAGATTATGCGCTTGATCGGCAAATTCTCTCAGGTGCTCGGCGAGGAGTGCGATGCCTTTAAGCAGCATATCGCTGCCGAGAGCCAAGCCGAGAATCAAGGTGAGGGGGAGTCGTGCGACTGCTAATGAGGTTTCTAAAGCCATATCGAGGGCTTGTCGCAGTGACGCTGCTGGTGCTGCTGGTGGATAACGTCGGTACGCTGCTGGTTCCCACGATGCTGGCGAACATGGTCAACACCGGTATTACCACGGGCGATGTCGACTACATTTTACGCAACGGCCTATACATGTTTATTGCGACCAGCATGGCTAGCGGCGGCACGGTGCTGGGCTGCTATCTTTCGGCGCGCCTGGCCGCCAACGTGGCTTGCGATATCCGCAATGCCGTGTACGACAAATCGCTCGAGCTCGCGGCCAGCGATTTTGAGCGCTTTGGCACCGGATCGATGATCACGCGCTCGCTCAACGACATCAACGTGATTCAGCAGGCGATTCTGCAGACGATTCAGCTGGTGCTGCCCGTGCCGTTTTTGGCTGTGGCGGGCATCATCTTCGCCTGGTTTATCGATCCCGCCATGGGCACGCTTCTGGGCGTAGTCGTTGCGATTGTGCTGGTGGCGGCGGTCTTTACGGTTGCCAACGCGGCGCCGATTTTTATGCGCCTACAGGGCTTTATCGACCGCATGAACGTGGTGCTGCGCGAGAACATCGTGGGCGTTCGCGTCATCCGCGCTTTCAATAAGGAGCGCCACGAGGAGCAGCGCCTGGATGAGGTATTTAGCGATTACGCGGACAACGCCATTAAGGTCAACCACCTGTTTGTGGGGCTCGACAGTTCCAGCTTCTTTTTGATGAACATCGCCGAGGTGGCGGTGCTGTGGGTTGGCGGCAACCGCGTGGGCGCCCATGCGATGCAGATCGCGAGCATCTCCGCGGTGCTGGAGTACGCGATCCTGATCCTGTTCTTTGTGATGATGGCGCAGATGGTGGTGCTAACGCTGCCACGCGCCGCGGCGTGCCTAAGCCGTGCACAGCAAGTGCTGGAGATTGAGCCGAGCATCGTCGATGGCGAGCGCACGCTGGATGACGGGGCGCGCGAGCCCCAAGACGAAGCCGATGCGGTTGCCGCGTTCGACCATATGTCGTTTCGTTTTGACGACGCCGACGAGGACACGCTGTGCGATCTGAACTTTACCTGTCGTCGCGGTCAGACGACCGCGATCGTCGGCTCGACGGGTTCGGGCAAGTCGACGGTGGCCAAGCTCCTGCTGCGCTTCCACGACGCCACCAAGGGCGCCATTCGCCTGGACGGCGTCGACCTGCGCGAGCTTTCGCAAGGCGAAATTCGCGGGCGTATTGCCTATGTGCCGCAGAAGGCGTGGCTGTTCTCGGGCACCGTGGCAAGCAACCTGCGCTTTGGCAACGAAGACGCGACCGAGGCCGACATGCTTCATGCACTCCAGGTTGCCCAGAGCACCTTTGTGCTCGATCAGCCGCAGGGGCTCGATACCCCGGTGGCGCAGGGCGGCACGAACTTTTCGGGCGGCCAGCGCCAGCGTTTGGCTATCGCCCGTGCGCTCATGAAGCATGCCGATCTATATATCTTCGATGACAGTTTCTCGGCCCTGGACTTTAAGACCGATGCCGCCCTGCGCCATGCGTTGCAAGACGAGACGCGTGACGCTGCGGTGCTCATCATCGCGCAGCGCATCTCGACAATCTTGCACGCCGACCAGATCGTCGTGCTCAAGGACGGCGAGGTTGTGGACCTGGGCACGCATGGCGAGCTTATGGAAACCTGCGAGGTGTACCGTGCCATCGCGGAATCGCAAATGAAGGGAGGTGAGTAGCATGACCGAGGAGCTCAGGAAACAAGGCGGCCTTGTCGATACCGCCGCTGCGGACGCTGCCGATAAAACCGTCGACCAGGCTGCCGTAGCACCCGAGCTAGATGAGGCCGCCAAGGCTGCAGCCGCGCGCGAGGCTCGCCGCCAGGCGCTCTATGAGGAAAACGAGCGCGCGGAGGATGAGCGCGCCCGAGCCGAGGCGGAACGCATGCGCGACGTGGACGATGAAGACGAGGACGAGACGCCTCGGGATACCTGGGCGACGGTGCGCCGCCTGTGGAGCGAGGCTGCCGGCGACCATTGGCGCTTCTATATCGTGTTCGCGAGCATTGTGTTCTATGCCATCTTTAACACCGCTGCGCCGGCATATAGCGCCCGCGTGATCGATGAGCTGTGGGGCCACATTCAGGTGGCGTTTGCCAACGAAACCACCTTCAACATCACCTGGGAGAACTGCGGCAGGACCATCTTCATCTACTTTATGATTTGGACCGCCGCCGCCTCGTTCTACGCGCTCCAGAGCTTTTTGATGTCGAGTGTGGCCGAACGCCTCAACCTGCGCCTACGCAACCGCATCGCACAAAAGCTCAACCGTCTGCCGCTTGCCTTCTTTGATGCGCATCGTCCCGGTGAGGTCGTCAGCCGCGCGACCAACGACTTGGACAAGATGTCCGAGAGCATGCAGCGCGGCTTGCTGCAGCTTCTGGTGTCGATCGGTACCGTGGTGGGCGCCGTGAGCGTGATGTTCGTGTTTAGCGTGCCGCTCACGCTCGTCTTTTTGTTCTTTACGGCGTTGTCGCTGCTAGTGACCAAGGTGGTCTCGCGCCGCACGCATGACGTAACCGGTGAGCGCCAAGAGTGGGTGTCCAAGATTACGAGTGCGGTCGAGGAAGGCTACTCGGGCCGTCTGGTGATTCGCGCGTTTAACCGCGAGCGCCAAAGTTCTGCCGAGGTACACCAGGCCTCGGGCGAGCTGGCACGCGTGAGTGCCAAGGCCGACTTTATGATTAACGCCGTCGGCCCCGCGGTGCGCTTTATCGGCCGCCTGGCACAGATCGTGATTGCGATTGTGGGCTGCAGTATGCTGGTTGCCGGCCACATGACAGTCGGCGTGTTCCAGGCATTCTTCCAGTTTATCTACGAGGCATCTGAGCCCATGACGCAGCTGTCGTTTACCTTCAACTCGCTGCAGAGCGCGCTGGCGAGTGCGGAGCGCGTGTTCGACCTGCTCGATGAACCCGAGATGGAGGCCGATCCGCTGCCGGACGAGGCCGCCAAGCTGCCGGGTCGCGTGGAGGGCCGTGTCGCTTTTGAGCACGTGCGCTTTGGCTATGCGCCCGACAAGCCGCTCATGCGTGACGTGTCGTTTACCGCCGAGCCGGGCCAGAAGATCGCCGTGGTGGGAACCACGGGCGCGGGCAAAACTACGCTCATCAACCTGCTCATGCGCTTCTACGAGATTGACGGCGGGCGCATTACGCTCGACGGCGTGGACACGAGCCGCATGGATCGTGGCGAGCTGCGCCAGCAGTTTGGCATGGTGTTGCAGGATGCCTGGCTGTTCGACGGAACGATTGCCGAGAATATCGCCTATGGCTGCCCCGAGGCGACGCGCGAGGAGATCGTGGCGGCCGCACGCGCCGCGCAGGTCGACTTCTTTGTGCGCACCATGCCGCAGGGCTATGACACGCGCGTGGCCAACGATGCCGAGAGCATTAGCCAGGGTCAGCGCCAGCTGCTGACCATTGCGCGCGTGCTGCTCAACAACCCGGCGATTCTCATCCTGGATGAGGCGACCTCAAGCGTGGACACGCGCACCGAGCTTGCCATCGGCCGTGCCATGGACGCGCTCATGCATGGGCGCACGAGCTTTGTGATCGCGCATCGCCTGTCGACGATCGTGGATGCCGACCTGATCTTGGTCATGGACCACGGCAATATCATCGAGCAGGGTACGCACAAGGAGCTACTGGCTGCCGAGGGTGCCTACGCCGACCTCTACCTAAGCCAGTTCGCATAAGGTGACAAGGGGGCAGCTTCTTTGTCACATCACAAATAAGGCGCGCCGGGGATGAATTCCCTGGCGCGCCTTTGCGTTGACGTCAATGTCGTCGGTGGTCGTCCGCTTCTAACGCTCGTCCACGAGCTTGGCGACGAGGGCCTTAAGCTCGGCCACCTCTTGCTCGAGCTCCTTGACGCGGCGGGCGTTCTCGGTGATGCCTTGACGATTGAGCGCGGACTGCTCGGCGGCGGCGTCGGGCATGTACTCGCGATGCTGCTTGGCATCGAAGCTCTCCTCGAACACGCGGCAGCCGTTGCGCTTGATGATGCGTCCCGGCACGCCCACGACGGTGCAGTTGTCGGGTACGTCCTTGACGACGACCGAATTGCCGCCGATTTTGACGTTGTTGCCGATGCGAATGTTGCCGAGCACTTTAGCGCCTGTGCCCACGGTGACGTTGTTGCCCAGGGTGGGGTGGCGCTTGCCGGTCTCGTTGCCGGTGCCGCCAAGCGTGACGCCCTGGTAGAGCACGCAGTTGTCGCCCACAATGGTGGTTTCGCCGATGACGACGCCCATGGCGTGGTCGATAAAGAAATGCTTGCCGATCTGTGCAGCGGGATGAATCTCGACGCCGGTAATGTGGCGGGTGATTTGCGAGAGCACACGGGCGAGCGAGCGATGGCCATGCTCCCAGAGCCAGTGCTCTGGCACGTGGTTCCACTTGGCGTGCAGGCCGGGATAGGAAAGGAAGATGACCAGACCGTTTTGCGCGGCGGGGTCCTGCGCCTGGACGGTCTTGATGTCCTCGCGAATGGTATTGATAAAGCTCACCGACCGCCCTCCCTTAGCGCCATGGCAATGCGATTCAATAAAGTATAGCGATTCGCTAGGGATTAGGAAGGACAATCTTGGCGGCTTTGCACGACAGGTGTCAGTTATGCAAACTTGCTGGTAATGGAGTCATGCTTTTGTGGGGTTGCGCACGAGGGGGTGCTGCAACCGTATACTGGTCAACTTGGACGTGTCCGCGCCCACAACTGAGAGGTTTTACTTCATGGGTTTCATCAATTTTATCGCCGAGCTGCTCAAAGACCCGCGCACCGCGATTGCCAGCTGGATCGCCGCCGGCCCGCTTATGGCCTACGGCTGCGTGTTCCTGATCATCTTTATCGAGACGGGCGTGGTGTTCTTCCCATTCCTTCCCGGCGATTCGCTGCTGTTTGCTTCGGGCTTCTTTGCCCACAACGGTGGCTTTAACATCGTGGCCCTGCTGGCCGTCGCATGGACTGCTGCCATCTTGGGTGATCAGTGCAACTTTATGATCGGCCACTTCTTTGGCCGCAAGATCATCGCCTCGGGCAAGGTAAAGGCCATGACGCCCGAGCGCATCAAAAAGTCCGAGGACTTCTTGGACAAGTGGGGCCACCTGGCCATCTTCCTGGGCCGCTTCTTCCCGTTTATTCGCACCTTTGTGCCCTTTATCGCCGGCATGGGCGGCATGCACTGGCGTAACTTCGTTATCTTTAACGTGCTGGGTGGCATTACCTGGTCAACGCTCTTTACACTGCTGGGCTACTTCTTTGGTGGCATCCCCTTTGTGCAGGAGCACTTTGAGCTGCTGATCGTCGGCATTGTCGCCGTGTCGATCATCCCGACCGTGGTCGGTCTGGTTAAGGCCAAGCTGGGCAAATAGAACGCGTAGCTCGAGCCAGCGCGCAAACCGTGCCGTTGAGGCCCGTCACCGCTTACGGTGGCGGGCCTCTTCAGCTTCGGTCAAATGAAAATACTTTAGTTAGTTAAAGAAAAACGTTTTATCCGACGCGCGTGCGGAGTACAATCTCGTGCATGCGAATCGACGTACCATCGGCTTTGATGCTGTTCGCGTGTCCCGTCCGGCTCTACGCTCCGGGCGTGCGACGTTGCGACGCGGTCGGCCTCGGTCCTTGCGTGCGGGTTCGCGAGTATGCAACTGTGTATGTAAGGAGCGACATATGACTGTCGAGAAGAAGGATATCGATTGGGGTAGCCTCGGCTTTGGCTACATGAAGACCGATTACAGCTACGAGGCCCATTGGAAGGACGGCGAGTGGGACGAGGGTGGCCTGACCACCGACCACACCCTGCATGTCTCCGAGTGCGGCGGCATCTTCCATTACTGCCAGGAGGTCTTTGAGGGCCTGAAGGCCTACACCGCCGAGGACGGCAGCATCGTCTGCTTCCGCCCCGACATGAACGCCGAGCGTATGTACAACTCTGCGCAGCGCCTCGAGATGCCCCCGTTCCCCAAGGACAAGTTCGTCGAGGCTGTCAAGCAGGTCGTTTCTGCAAACGCCGCCTGGGTTCCGCCCTTCGGTTCCGGTGCGACCCTGTACGTGCGTCCGTTTATGATCGGCTCCGGTGACGTGATTGGCGTGGCTCCCGCTCCTGAGTACACGTTCCGCATTCTCGTGACCCCGGTCGGTCCGTACTTTAAGGGTGGCCTTAAGCCCGTTAAGCTGCGCGTTTCCGAGTACGACCGTGCCGCACCGCACGGCACCGGCAATATCAAGGCCGGCCTGAACTACGCCATGTCCCTCAAGCCCACGATGGAGGCCCATCGCGAGGGCTATGCCGAGAACCTGTATCTCGACTCCGAGTCCCGCACCTATGTCGAGGAGACCGGCGGCGCCAACGTCCTGTTCGTGAAGGAGGACGGTACGCTCGTCGTTCCGCAGTCGCACACCGACTCCATCCTGCCTTCCATCACCCGTCGTTCGCTCGTTCAGGTTGCTCAGGACCTGGGTATGACCGTCGATCAGCGCCCCGTCGAATGGGCCGAGGTCAAGGCCGGCACCTTTGTGGAGTGCGGCCTGTGCGGCACCGCTGCCGTCATCTCCCCGGTTGGCGAGATCGACAACAAGGTTTACGGTGCCGACGAGACCGTGACCTTCCCGGCTGGCTACACCGAGATCGGGCCTGTGATGAAGAAGCTCCGCGAGACCCTGACTGGTATCCAGTCTGGTGCTGTCGAGGATAAGCACAACTGGGTTTACACCGTCGCGTAATCTGTCTTACGGATATGTCCGGCCCGAGGGCACCTTCCTTTCCGGCGCGTCCTCGGACATGAAAGAGCCCCCGCTGCGCACTTCGTGCGGCGGGGGTTCTTTCGTCCTGCGGAGTGCGCCGGAAAGGAAGGTTACCCTCGGGCCTGCGTTACCTCGGCGTTGCCGTTACGGGCAATATAGATCTGAATTAAAGATGGCGCGCGGCCTTTTAGGCCGCGCGTGTGTTTTTGCTTCGCGCCATGTGGGGGTGATGGCGACGTGCATCTTTGCGAGTATTCTGCAATCGAAGGCCCCTGCATACCGACCTCGGGCAAAAAATCGGGATTTCTCGATGTTTTCTACGGATGATGGGCGGGGTTATGGGCTGACAGCGTTTGATTTGCAGGGATATTCGCGGTCTTTGGCATTTATCGTGGCGCCCGAAGCTCTTGGTTATGTTGAATACTCCTAAAAATGCACGGCGCTTAGAGGGGGACCTTCGCGAAAAAGGAAACTGCCCCGTCGAAGTATGCATTCGACGGGGCAGTTTATGCATTTGGCCGATTAAGGATGCGCTGCCAAACTACTAGAACTTGACGGTCGGGGCCTGACGGGCTGCTTCGGCGGCCTCGAAGCCCTGGCGCTCCTTAAACTGGAAGATGCCGGCAAAGATGACAGCCGGGAACGTCTGAATGGCGTTATTGTAGCTGAGCACGCAATCGTTGTAGCTCTGGCGTGCATAGCTAATCTTGTTCTCGGTATCCTCGAGCGATGCCTGCAGCTGCGTAAAGTTGGTGTTTGCCTTAAGATCGGGATAGGCCTCGGCTACGGCGAAGAGCTGACGCAGCGCACCGGTCAGCACGTTGTCGGCTTCCATCTTGGCCTCGGGCGTGGTGGCCTTGACGGCGGTGTTACGCGCGCTGATCACGGCGGAGAGCGTCTCCTGCTCGTGCTTGGCGTAGCCCTTGACGGTCTCGACCAGGTTGGGGATCAGGTCGTTGCGGCGCTGCAACTGCGTATCGATGTTCTGCCAGGCGTTATCGATGCGGTTACGCTTGGTGACCATGTTGTTGTAGATGCCGGCGATGGCGCAGGCAATCACAAT
This sequence comes from Collinsella aerofaciens, assembly GCA_048478035.1. Taxonomy (GTDB): domain Bacteria; phylum Actinomycetota; class Coriobacteriia; order Coriobacteriales; family Coriobacteriaceae; genus Collinsella; species Collinsella aerofaciens_CN. The sequence goes on from DBGBCW010000015.1 coordinate 38,289, forward strand.
GACAACAACGATGCCGATGATGACGGGAAGCATGATGTCTCCGTTTCGAATGGCCGCGGCGGCATGCGCCAGCTGCCGTTGGTATAACGCTACTAGTATACCCGCAACGTTTTGCCGTGCCGAACTTTCCGGTAAGCGTTGTGTTTTCGGCGGGGTTGGCACCGGGGCAAAGCGCGCGAGGTACAGGTGTAAGATATGCGACAGATTGACGAGTGTTGTCTTTGCCCTGAGGATGGCGATACCAGTGGACCTTCGCATTAAGAAAACCTACCGCGCCCTGTTCGATGCCTTCACCGAGCTTCTCGAGGAGCATCGTTTTGAGGACCTGACGGTTGCCATGCTGTGCGACCGCGCCATGATTCGCCGCACGACGTTCTACAAGCACTTTCGCGACAAGAACGATTACTTTGCCTTTTATATCGATGAACTCATGTCGGGCTTGCCGCAAAAACAGCCCGATGAGGCCGGCGCAGTGTCTGCCGAGGACGTGCGCGCGCTTCGGCACGCGATTTTGGACGATGCCATGGATTTAATTCTGGCGCACGAGCAGCTCATGGATAACATTTTGGCAAGCAGCATGTCGGGCATGTTGACCAACGTTATTTGCGACCGTATTGCCCGCTCCATCCGCGAGCGCGTGATGAACGTGCTTGCCGAGGATGCCCTGGCCCCCGTGTCACTCGAGACGACGTCTGAGTTTGTCGCCGGCGGTATTATTCGACTTTTCACGATATGGTGGGAATCGGGCCACGATCTTGAGCGTCGACCTGAGATAGCCGACGTGGTCGATGCACTGTTTGAGCGGACCATGACACCGGTGAATCACTAAAGTGGCGGAGAGAGGGGGATTCGAACCCCCGGAACGCTCTCGCGCTCAACGGTTTTCAAGACCGCCGCATTCAACCGCTCTGCCATCTCTCCGTGAGTCGTAATGATAGCATCGTTTTGAATTTGCAACAGGGAAGGCGAACGATGACGATCACCGAAATCGACGAGAAGTTCATGCGCGAGGCGCTGGCGGAGGCGCGAGCCGCCGCGGCGGTGGGCGAGGTGCCCATCGGAGCCGTAGTGGTGCGCGACGGTGAGATCGCCGCGAGGGCGCACAATCGGCGCGAACTCGACCAGGACCCTTCGGCTCATGCCGAGTTTGCGGCCGTGTGCGCCGCTGCCCAGGCGCTCGGTCGCTGGCGCCTTTCCGACTGTACGGTCTATGTGACGTTGGAACCCTGCTGCATGTGCGCAGGCCTTATGGTTAACGCGCGCGTGGGGCGCTGCGTGTATGGCGCGAGCGACGCCAAGGCGGGCGCGTTGGGATCCCTATACGATTTGAATGCCGACTCGCGCCTGAATCATCGGTTTAACGTGACGGCTGGGGCCTTGGCGGATGAATGCCGTGAGCTGCTGAGTAGCTATTTTGACGGTCTGCGCGGAGCGGGCGGCGCTGATTGCGGCTGTGGGGCCGATCTTGAAGCACACGCCGCTCACGCCGCAGCGCTCGCGGGTGCCGAAGAGGATGCTGGCGCGGCGGTTGATTTTGGCCCCGTGCAGCGCCGGCCCCGCCGTGTGCTGTTGGCGATCGACTCCTTTAAGGGCAGCGTTTCGAGTGCGCAGGCGGAGGCGGCGGTTGCCGAAGGCGTGCGCCGCGTTTGGCCCGATGCCGAGGTGTGCACATTGCCGCTGGCGGATGGCGGTGAGGGGACGCTCGATGCCGTTGCCGCGTGCGGCGGTGAGATTGTGACCTGCGAGGTGGCAGGTCCCTTGGGCGACCGCGTGTCTGCCCGGATGCTGGTTGATGTCGAGCGCGAGTCCTCGGTCATCGAGATGGCCGAGGCGGCCGGCATTGGGTATTCGCCTTGCACGGAGTCGTCGGCGCTGGCTGCTACAACCTATGGCGTGGGCGAGCTCATGCTTCGCGCGGTTCGCATGGGCGCAAAGACTATCTATATTGGCTTGGGCGGCAGTGCCACCAACGACGGTGGCGCCGGCATGCTGCAGGCGCTGGGCGCGCGTGTGGTCGATGATCAGGGCTGCGATGTCGCCCCCGGTCTTGCCGGACTTGAGCGGGCGGCGAGCGTTGATTTGGCGCCAGCGCTTCGGGCTTTGGATGGCACTCGTATTGTTGTGCTTTCGGATGTCGATAATCCGCTCGTAGGGCGTCGCGGCGCGCTTGCGGTGTTCGGCGGACAGAAGGGTCTGCCGGCGGGCGACATCGAGACGCTGCGCAGGTGCGACAGCTGGATGGTCGGCTACGGTCGCTTGCTCGACGCCGCGATTGCCGGAGCTCGAGCCCAGGGGTTGTTGCGCACACCCGAGGGCGCGCGGACATTTGGCTCGGTGCTCGGCGTGCCCGGCGCGGGCGCTGCCGGTGGCTTGGGCGCGGCGTTGCTGGCGCTCGGCGCGGAGCTACGCTCGGGTGTGGAGACGGTGCTCGATCTCGTGGGGTTTGACGAGCGTGTACGCGATGTCGACCTGGTCATAACGGGCGAGGGCAATATGGATGAGCAGTCCGCCGCCGGTAAGGCACCGGTGGGCGTGGCCCGCCGCGCGAAGCGATATGGCAAGCCGGTGGTCGCCGTCGTGGGCGGTCGTGCCGACAACCTGGATGCGGTGTACGAGCAGGGTATCGACTTGGTGCTTCCGATCTGCCGCAAGCCCATGCCCCTCGACCAGGCGCTCAACCCTCAGGAAGCCACAACCAACCTCATCTGCGCCGGCGAAGCAGCCGCCCAATCCTACGACCTCGCTCGCCTCTAGAACTTATTTCCCCGGGAGTCCGGTTTGGCCGAGTAGTCAAAATAGCCCCACCCCAAATTAGCTACTTTGTGGGTTGTGGGGGATAAAGATTGCCGGTCGAGTTGTCCTACTGGGGTATGTCGATGGCGCGAGTGGTTCGATTTTGAGCCTGAGTGGCAACCCGAGGCGAAATTTCAGGTCACCCAAATTGCTACAATTTTAAGCATATAGCGATGTCCTGCCTTGCGCTTCTGCGCGGGGGGGGGCGTATATTTGCATTGATGGGGACGACGACACATATATAATGAGCCGCTGCTTGCCGTCCTCATGGATTGGGGAGGGCCTTCATGAATCGCGTGTGTGCGAGAGCTCGAGAAAAGCTGAAGCCTTTTGGCGAAAAAACCAATACAGTCAAGCGCGCTCTAAGGATTTTGACCGTCCCGCTGGCGGCATGTGCGCTCATGTTTGGTGCGACAAGCGCATCGGCCGACCAGACAGTTCTCTTTAGCAACCATACCGTGAAGACGGTGAATCCTATTGGCACCACGGTCAATCTGTTCGACTACTGGGTCGTGGATGGCGATAACGACAGCTCGAGGAACATAAACAACAAGAATGGCAATAACAACACCGGCATCAACAAAGGTCACCAGCTCAAGTTCAATGGTGGTGCCGGCACGGGCATTAACAAGTGGACGGGCAGAAGCGATACCAAGGGTTTTGGACGTCTTTCATTTGTGAAGAACACGCTGGTAAATGGTTATCCGGAGATTGATGGCACCTACGCCTCCAATAACACGCACGGTACGTACGAAGACGAGTCGCTCGATTATCTCTTTAACAATGACAAACAGGACGGCAAGGCCGTTTACAACAACGTGCAAGGCCTTTTCTAGCTCAAAGGCGGCTATTACGTTTATGACTCGTATGGCAAGAGCGATGACTCGTCTGGCAAGAGCGGCAACTATGCTGTGTATAACCCAACGACGAATTCCTTTAACGTCTACAATTCTGCGGGCGTATATAAGAGCAAGGTATTAGATACAAATTTGGGTCAGTTCTTTCCCTTTGACTCGGCTGGCAAGGTTTTTAAAGAGGAGAACGGTCAGCTCTCTCCTATAGGAATAACGGACGATGAGAACGATAAGCTCAACCACCACTTTGGCATGTCCATGACCACGGAGTTTGTCCAGCCTAACGGTGGCAAGACCACCAAAAACGAGGATATGATCTTTGAGTTCTCGGGCGACGACGACGTTTGGGTGTACATCGATGGCGTACTCGTGGGCGATCTGGGTGGCATCCACGAGAAGGCGACGCTCAAGATCAACTTCGCCACCGGTGGCGTGCATGTCGGGCATGTTGACAATGCAAATGATCCCGAAAAGACAATTCAAGACACCACCATTAGGGCGATGTTCGAAGCCGCCGGCGCAGATGCCACCAACTTCTCCGGCAACACCTTCCTCGGCAGCACCAAGCACACGCTGAGCTTCTTCTATCTGGAGCGTGGCGCGGGTGCATCGAACATGTCGCTCAAGTTTAACCTCACCACCCTGCCGTCGTCCGAGGTCGCGAAGGTCGACCAAAACGGCGAGGCAGTCAATGACGCAACCTTCGGGCTGTACCGGTCCGGTGGACCAGATTGCGACTGGAATACGGGTGAGCTCGTCGCTCGGGGCACGACGGAAAACGGGGGCCAGCTGATACTTCGAAAGTTAAAGCCGGGCGACTCCGAGCCGAGCGACTCCGTCCTCTCGTTTGACGAAGAGCACAACAAAAATCATTGCGACTACTTTGTACTCAAAGAAGAAAACCTGCCCGCGGGATATCGCTCGAGCCTGACCTCATCAACCACCGCAACTCCAGGCGAGTTGCATTTGCAGTACAAGCCAGCCGCGGCAACCGGCTCGGGTGGCGTGGTAGTTGCGCCGCAGACAACGGTTGAAACAGCCGACGGCGAACAATGGAAGGGTAGCCGCATGTGGCTGAACGGCGGCTATCTGGCCGCTAAGGAGACCATTTCCCTACATAAAGATACGCAAGACAATAAAGGCCACGTTATTAGTTCGGGTACGACCTTCGCCGTTGTGCTCAAGCGCACCGATGAAAACAAGAGCGACACGGACGAAAATGCGTGGACGGCGGTCACAGGCAACCCGCTCAAAGGCTATAAGCTGTGCTCCAAACACGGCATTGAGGGCGCGGTCGAGGCTGCCAGATCGGCAGATACGAGCGTCTTCGGCGTCAACACCAATGACGACTATGAGGTAACGGTCGGGTCGCTGCCCGGAGATATCGAGAAGTACGCCGCCATGATGACGGACATGTCAAAGGCGGAATATACCGTGGCGGTGTATCACACCACGGCATCGTCTCTGGCGGGGGCAACCAAAGACAACACCTCCATGGTCCAATATCGAGCGACAAACAGGCAGTTCTCTACGGTGATCCACCTCACCAACGTTCAGAACCGTCTGTTTGTGCAGAAGGTTGACGACCTGGGCAAGCCCGTGAACGGCGCGACGTTTGAGCTGTACAAGGCCGAGGACGTTACCGGCGATAGCCCCAGCACGTATGCCATTGAAGTCGGCGCCACGCCGTATGACACCGTGCAGGCAAACGGCATGACCTATCCGTATGACATTGAGGGTGCTGCATGCTTCCCACTCGATTCGAAAAATCACAAACCCCTTATCAAGGGTACGTACTACCTGCGTGAGTCAGAAAGCCCGGATGGCTATGAGATCAACAACACTATCACCAAGGTGATCGTGGACGATTCGGGTGTGTATGTGGATGCCGGCGAGATGAGCGACGGTGTGCGCAGCATGAGCGGCCCGGGTTCGCTGATTGCTTCCCTAGCGCAGTTTGGCTCTCCCGATTCCATCGACAACACGCTTACGCACATCAAGGGCAAGCTGCAGAGTGCAGTCGTTGACGCCAACGGAAACCTGACATGGGGCCCGACAAGTCCTGCGGACAACTGGATGCATATGCGCTATGACAAGACGACGCAGGGCACCAAGACCGTCTTGTGCTATGTCGAGAACGGTGGCGAGCGCGACGGCAAACTGGCGACCATCTTTGCCGATACGGGCATCAACCGCATGGCTCTTTATCAAGACGATGATGCCACCAATGGTACCGATCTGGGCACACTCCAGCTCAACCATCTCTTTACCACGGCAACGGCCGTGCAGTATACCGATGCGGCCAAGGTCTCGGTGCCCGTCGAGAAGAAGTGGGTCGGCCCGGCGGCCGCCAAGGCCACCGTGCGCCTGCTCGCCGACGGAAAGGACACCGGCAAGTCGATCGAGCTCAACGAGTCCAATAACTGGAAGGGCTCCTTCAAGGACCTGGCCAAGTACTCGAAGTCCGGCTCCGAGGTCGCCTACACCGTGGCCGAGGACGCCGTCGAGGGCTACAGCTCGAAGGTCACCGGCGACGCCGGGCGCGGCTTCACCGTGACCAACACCGTGAAGACGGGCGAGCTCGACGTCTCCAGGACCGTCGTGGCGCGCGAGGGCCTGGCGGTCGACGCGGACAAGATATTTAAGTTTGTGGTTGAGGCCACCGATGCCATGGGCCGCAAAGTATCCGGCACCTACGGTGACGCGACGTTCGAGGACGGCGGGGCGACCCTCAAGCTCAAAGATGGCCAGACGGCGAGGATCACGGGGCTGCCCGCGGGAACTGCCTACACGGTGACCGAACGTGCCGCCGATGGCTACAAAGCTGCGGTGAACGGAGCCGAGGGATCCAGGGCTGATGGTTCCATCTCGGCCGACCAGGTCGCCGCCGCCGCTTTCACCAACACCTTCGACCCTGCTCCCGCCACGGCGTCCGTCCCCGAGCTCACCAAGGTGCTCGCAGGCGGCCGCAAGCCCGGCCTCCAGGAGGGGGAATTCACCTTTGTGCTCTCCCTCACCGACGGTGCGGGCAATGTGCTCGAAGGCTACCCAATCGAGGCGAAGAATAACAAGGACGGCAAGGTTTCCTTTGGCGAGCTCAGCTTCACCAATCTGGGTACCTACCACGCGACCGTGACCGAGAAAGCAAACGGCGATGTCCTGATTGAGGACGATGCGCATGCCTACACCTTCGACATCACAGTGACTCAGACTGGTGCCGGTCTTAAGGCCGAGATCTCCAACGAGCGGGGCAAGAAGACTTTCACCAACACCTTCACGCCGCACGACAACACCAAGACCGTCACCAAGGCGGACGCCTCGGGCGCCAGGGTCGATGTGGACGGCAAGCCGGTGGGCGTGGGCGATACTCTCACCTATACCATCGGCTGGGCCAATAACAGCGTCGACGACAGGGGCGCCGCGCAGGCGGCCGACGTGACGGTGACCGATGTCCTGCCCAAGGGCGTTGACTACGTCGAGGGCTCTGCCGACGGCGCCGCCTACGACGCCGCGACGCGCACTCTTACCTGGTCGCTCGGCGAGCAGACTGCGGGCGCCGCGGGCACGCTCAGCTTCGACGTGAAGGTCTCCGCCGAAGCCGCCGTGGTCGACGACATCGCCAACACCGCCACGGTCGAGGTGGGCGAGAACGAGTCGCAGACCAACACGACCCACAACAGCGTGCCCCGCGAGGGCAGCCTCACCGTCAAGAAGACGGTCGTCGGCGGCGACAGCCAGCGCGAGTTCGGCTTTGCGGTCACGCTGACCGATGGGGACGGCGAGCCCGTCTCCGGCACCTTCGGCAAGGGCGAGAACGCCGTGACGTTCGCGGACGGCAAGGCGACCTTCACGCTCAAGGACGGCGGGGAGAAGGTCATCGCCGGCCTGCCCGTGGGCGTGCACTACACCGTGACCGAGGACGCCGCCGAGGGCTACACGACCGCGGTCAACGGGGCTGATGGCTCCAAGGCCGAAGGCGCCGTGACTGAGGACGGCGCGACCGTCGCGTTCACCAACACGTACGGAACGGCCGCCGAGGGCAGGGACGTCTCCACCGCGGGGCTCTTCACCAAGACGCTCGAGGGCCGCGACTGGGCCGAGGGCGACAGCTTCCAGTTCGCGCTCGCGGGCGAGGGCGGCGCCCCCATGCCCGAGGGGTCTGCCGACGGCTCCAAGACCGTTAGCGTGACGGCCGCCGCCGGCACCAAGGCGGGCGATAGGGTCGCCTTCGACTTTGGCTCCATTCGCTACACGCTCGATGACATCAAGGACGCCGGGTTCGCCGAGGTCGGCGGCAAGCGCGTGCGCGCCAAGACCTTCACCTACGAGGTGCGCGAGGTCAGGCCCGATGACGGTTCTGCCATCGCCGGTGTGGACTACGACGGCCACGCCGCCACGATGACGGTGACCGTGACCGACGACGGCTCCGGCAACCTCACGGCCACGACGCCCGCGATCGCGCAGGTGAGCGGCGGCGACTTCGTCAACACCTACACGACCGAGCTCGACTACTCGGCCCGCGCGGGCGTGCGCCTGTCCAAGACGCTCTCCGGCCGCGCCATGGAGGCGGGGCAGTTCGCCTTCACCGTGACCGCGGACGCCGAGACGGCCGCCAAGCTCGGCCTCAAGACCGGCAAGGACGCCTACGCCGTGGCCGCTGCCGATGACGGAGAGGCCGACCTGGGCGACCTCGTCGGCGGTGCCGCGGAGAGCGACGTGAAGTTTACCGACGCCGATGCGGGCAAGATCTACAGCTTCACCGTCACCGAGACCAAACTCGGCGGCGAGGGCTACACCAACGACACCACGCCGCGCACGGTGACCATCGCGCCCGGCTACGACGCCGCGACGGGCAGGCTCACGGTCACGACCACGGTTGCCAAGGACGGCGCCGAGGTCGCCCGCAGCGAGGTCTCCACGGCCGATGACGCCATGGCGACGCCCGCGCCCGTGACGGTCGCGTTCCAGAACTCCTACGAGGCCACCGGAACGCTCGGCGGCGAGGGCAACGTGGCCATCAACGCCACCAAGACGCTGACGGGCCGCGCCGCGGCGGCGGGCGAGTTCTCGTTCTCCGTCCGCGATGCCCGGGGCAATGTGGTCGCGACCGCGACCAACCAGGCCTCCGGCGACGGCGAGGCCGCGGGGCTCGCGTTCTCGCCCATCGCCTACACCATCGACGCTCTCGAGCGGATGGTGGCGGACGGCACCGCCACCAGGGCCGCCGACGGCTCATGGGTCATTCCCTATACCGTATCCGAGGACGGCACGGACCGGCTGCCCGCGGGCGTGACGGCGACCGCCTCGAGCTTCGACATCACGGTCAAGGTGGCAGATGACGCCAAGGGCGGGCTGGACGTTAGCGTGGTCTACCCCGAGGGCTCCGGCGGCACGCTGCCGTTCGTGAACGGCTATAGCGCCGGCGAGGCGACGGTCAATCTTGCGGGCACCAAGACGCTGGCGCTCGGCCAGGCCGGACTCGGCCTCACGCAGGCCGACATCGCGGGCAAGTACACCTTTAAGATTGAGCCGCTGGACGGCGCGCCCGCGCCGGTCGACGCCTTGGGCAAGACGGTGACCGAGGCGACCAACGACGCCGCCGGCAACGTCGAGCTGGGCCATGTCACGTTCAGGCAGCCGAGCGACCTCGATGACGTCGAGATCGACCGCGACGGCCTGCGCACCAAGACGTTCGCCTACCGGGTGAGTGAGTCCGGCTCGGTCGACGGGGTGGTCAACGACGCGACGGCGACCAAGACCTTCACGGTCAGCGTCGTCGAGGACACCAACGCGGGCACGCTTGTCGCGAAAGTCCTGCCCGCAGAGGGCACGCCCGAGGGCAAGGGTGCGTTCGAGTTCACCAACACCTACGGCGTGAACCCGACGCCGAGCTCCGTCACCGACCAGATCACGGTGAACAAGAAGCTCAAGGGCCGTGACTTGGTCGAGGGCGAGTTCGAGTTCCAGCTGGTCGAGATTGCCGCCGACGGCAGTGAGAGCGTCGCGGCAACGGGCGGGAACGCCGCCGACGGCACGGTCGCTCTCAGCCCCGTCACCTACACCGCGCCCGGCACGCACGGCTATGAGCTGCGCGAGGTCACCGGCACGGCGGGCGGCGTGACGTACGACAGGGCGACGTACCGCGTGCGCACGACGGTCACCGATGCCGGAAACGGCATGCTCACCGTCAGGCACGAGCTGGCGGATGCCGAGGGCAATCCCACGGGCGGCGACTCGGTGACGTTCACCAACGGCTACGAGGCCGCGCCCGTCACCCTCAAGCTGGGCGCCGCCAAGGTGCTCAAGGGCGCCGAGCTCAAGGCGGGCCAGTTCAGCTTTGAGCTCAAGAGCCGGGACGGCAAGGTCATGTCGACCGCCAGGAACGCCGCGGACGGCGGCGTCACGTTCGATGCGCTGACGTTCAAGCAGGCCGGCACCTACACCTTCACGGTGAGCGAGGTCGACGACGGCCAGGCGCACGTGACCTACGACAAGGCGGTGCGCAAGATCGTCGTCACGGTGAGCGACGAGGCGGCAGACGGCACCAGGACGGGCTACCTGTCGGCGAGGGTCTCCTACGAGGGCGACGCCAACCTGCCGCCGGTCTTCACCAACAGCTACGCCGAGAATCCCGGGACCCCCGGCACCCCCGAGAACCCCGGCACGCCGGGCGGCGGCTCAGGCGGCGGTTCAGATAACGGCTCCGGCAGCGGCTCCGGCGGCGACGGCTCCAAGGGCGGCATGCCCGACACCGGCGACCGCAGCCTGCCGGTCGAGGCGCTCGCGGCCATGGCCGGCATCGGCGCGCTGGCCGTCGCGGGCGGCGCGGCCCTGTACCGTAGGCGCCGCTAGCGATATGGACGAGTGGGGCGAATCCATCCGATGGGTTCGCCCCACTTGCCGTGGCGGGCGGGAGCAGGTAAGATATACCGAGCGCCTAGCGCGTTCGATGGGTTCGGATGACGACATGTTCCGAATCTGGTCAGGTCCGGAAGGAAGCAGCCATAAGGAGCCTCTGTCGGGCATCCGAATCCATCGAGCGCACGGGCTTTCTTTTTGCGCGGTTTTACCAAACCGCGCAATGCTCGACGCTGCGCGCCACCCAGAGCGACAATTTGTCATTCAAAAGGCAAGGCATGACCAGAAGGTCTATGCCTCGCCTTTTTCATGCCAACTTGTTCGCTCTGGGTGGCGCTCGCTGGCTTTGCCAAAACATCGATGGCTACGCGGTCCAGGAGGCGGCGAAGTGTTTGGCGTCTCGCTGGTCCTCGGCTTTGCCTGCGGGATCGCTCGACTACCAAACAGCCCGCCGGCACCGGAACCGCATCGTCCAAAAATCACCCGTAAAGGCGCGTTAGCCTAATTAAATCTATCCCTTAAGGAATGCTGCTCGTTGGCGTTGTCTGGGCATTGATGGCTATGTGGTTCAAGAGGCGGCGGTGCTGTTGCTTGAATTTTTGCAGTTAAAGAGGCCCGTTTCCCTGGGTTGGGGAAACGGGCTTCTTTTTGTCTCTGGGCTTGTGGATTGGCGAAGACAATAGCCGCTGGCGGCTATTTTGAGTTCTTGAGGCGGCGTGTGGCTGTGGCGGTTATTCCGAGGCCTGCGGCGGCGATTCCTGCTAGTGCGATTGCGCTCGGCGCTGCATCGCCCGTGTTCGCGAGCTTGCCGGCGGTCGTATCTGCTTGCTTGCCGCTGCTCATGTTCGCCTGCTTGGTGGAGCTCGATGGAGCGTATTTGCCGGTCGCGGGCGAGCTGGCGGGCTGTGCCGTTTCGGTCGGCTGCGCTGAGCTGGAGGGTTTTGTCGTCTCGGCGGGTTTCGTTATCTCGGGCGAGGTGGCCTTGTCTGCCGCGGCCTTTGCCTCTTCGTATGCCTTGCAGGCGTCGTCATAGGCCGCTTGCGCCTTTTCCAAATCGCTAAGGAGCGCATTTCGCTTGGCTATGTCCTCGTCGATGTGGGCTTTAGCTTCCTCTGCCTCACTTTCGAAATACTGAACCTGTTTTTCCTGGCTTTCGAGCCGGCGTTGGTAGCGGTGAAGATCATCTTCACAAGATTCTTCTCGCCTTTCTGCCGACATGATCTCACTGCGCAACTGCTTTATTTGCTCCTTAATAGCTGTGCTGGGCTCCTCGTCGCCGAGTGCTTCAAGTGCCTTATCTAATTCTGCCTGAAGGCCGCCTGTCCGGTTGTGGGCCTCATCGTATTTGGCTTGGGCTGCATCGACGTTCGCTTGCATGGCGGGAAGGGGTTCCCTCCGTTTGGCGGCTTCCGCCACCACCATGTCGTAGAGTTCTTGAAATGCGGCAATGTCATCATCGATTTCCGCAAGTTTCTCGGGACTTGCGGCGTCTTTTGCGGCCTCGAGGTTTTTGAGCGCTTCCTGCATGGCTGCATACGCTTTTTCTTTTGCGGCGGCCGCATCTTCCGTCTGCAGGGTGCCCGAATTGCCGCTGGTGGCGCTCGTCTGCGAAACGGCCGCACCGGTGGGGGAACTGGTTTCTGCCGCGATCGCCGTTGCGGGGGCGATTCCCGCGACAAGTGCCGCGGAAAGGGCGATGCCCACGGTTGCTCGTCTTGCTCTTCTTGCGAGAATGTCGTTCATCTCGGCACCTCATTTCAAGGGTCGGCGACTAACTTGGTAGCACTAATGTAAGTATATCAGGCGGTTTGCCCGACACTGGCTGGGTGTGCGCGTGCCTTTCCGCTTCTTTGGAAACCGAATCCCATTAGAAATGACGAGTTGTTTACGCTTCTTTTGGGCTCACCGTACTATCATGATTCGAATTGAATGTGGATGATGATAGGGAGCGCCTTTTTATGATTGAGCTGCTTAGGCGTTTTGGTGGTAAGTTTCGCCGGTATATGGTGATCGGCCCTGCGTGTAAGCTGATCGAAGTGATCTTTGACCTGCTGACGCCGCTGGTGATTGCCCAGATGATCGACAAGGGCATTGGCTCGCACGACGTGAGCGCCGTTATCCACTACGGTATGCTACTTGCCGCCATGGCCGTGATCGGCATCTCGTTTACGCTCGTCTGCCAAAAGATGGCGGCGCTCACCTCGCAGGGCATGGGCACCGACATTCGCGGCGCGCTCTACGAGCACATCAACAAGCTGAGCTATGCTGAGCTCGACCGCTTTGGCACGCCGTCGCTCATCACCCGCATCACCAACGACGTTAACCAGGTCCAGCTCGCTGTGGCGCTGGGCGTGCGCATGCTCATCCGCTGGCCCTTTCTAGCGGTGGGCTCCATGTGCGCGGCCCTTGCCATCGACCTTAAGCTCGGCATCATCTTTTTGATCTGCACGCCCGCCATTGGCCTGGTGTTCTGGGTTGTCATGGCGCGCTGCATTCCGTACTACAAGCAGCTGCAGGCAAAGCTCGACCGCATCGCGCTTATCTGCCGCGAGGGCCTTTCGGGCGCCCGCGTGGTTCGCGCCTTCGTGCGCGAAGATCACGAGCGCGAGCGCTTTGCGCAGGCCGCCGACGACCAGGCCAATACTGCCATCGCGGTGGGCAAGCTCTCGTCGATTCTCAACCCCGTCACGTTTTTGGTGATGAACCTGGGCGTGTGCGCCATCCTGTGGGTGGGCGGCATTCAGGTCAACGTGGGCGAGCTCACGCAGGGCCAGGTCATGGCGTTCGTCAACTACATGACGCAGACCCTGACCTCCATCGTGTATGTCGCCAACCTGGTCGTGGTCTTTACCAAGGCGAGCGCCAGTGCGTCGCGTCTCAACGAGGTGCTCAATTGCGTGCCGAGCATCACCGACGAGGGCAACCAGCCGGTCGCGCTGCCCAAGCCGGGCAATGTCGCTCCCGTTCCTGCGCTGAGCTTGAGCCATGCGAGCTTCTCGTTTGGCGCCGGCGCGGCCAATGCTGTCAACGATGTGACGCTGGAACTCCCACTGGGCAAGACGCTCGGCATTATTGGCGGTACGGGCAGTGGTAAGTCCACGCTCGTCTCGCTCATCCCGCGCCTGTACGACACGGGCGCCGGCAGCGTGTGCGTGATGGGTGCCGACGTGCGCGCTTGGCCGCTCGACCAGCTGCGCCATGTGGTTGCGACTGTTCCGCAGCGCGCGTCGCTCGTGAGCGGCACGATCCGCAGCAACCTAACCTGGCGCGACGAGTCGGCGGCCGACGAGGAGCTTTGGGCGGCGCTCGATATGGCGCAGGCCAGCGAGTTCGTGCGCAACAAGCCGCAGGGGCTCGACGCCCCGGTCGAGGCGGGCGGCAAGAACTTCAGCGGCGGTCAGCGCCAGCGCCTGACCATTGCGCGTGCCCTGGTGGGCTCGCCGCAGGTTCTGATCATGGACGATTCCGCCTCGGCGCTCGACTTTAAGACCGACGCGGCGCTTCGCCATGCCATCCGCGAGCGCAGCGCACGCGGGGCCGCCGCGGGCGGACTCCCGCTGACCACGGTGATCGTGAGCCAGCGCGTCTCGACCGTGCGCGATGCCGACATGATCTGCGTGCTCGACCACGGCTCGGTCGCGGGCCTGGGTACGCACGACGATCTGTATACGACCTGCCAGCTCTATCGCGAGATTTGCCAGTCGCAGCTGCGCCGCGAGGAGCTCGAGGGCCAGCAGGGGAGCGCGACGCCCGCATCCGCCCCGGCTGCCCCGGCATCCACGTGCGCAAGGGAGGGCTGCTAAATGAATCCGTACACTTCGTCCGGTTCGGTCGCCACGATGACGGCCAATGTGTCCGGCAACGACAAGCTCAACGACCTGGGCGACGGCCCACGCCAGCCTGGCGACCCTGAGCGCTATCCCGTGGGCGCGGTGACCCGCCGCCTGATGGGCTACGTCCGTCCGCACCGTATTTCGTTTACGGCGTCGTTTGTGAGCGCCGCCATCTCGGTGATCTTGCAACTCTATACGCCCATCCTCATCGGCGAAGGCATCGACCTGATCGTCGCCGCCGGACAGGTGGACTTCGATGCGCTGCTGCCGCTTGTCACCAAGCTCGCGATTGTCGTCGTAGGTGCTGTGGCCTTCCAGTGGCTGCAGGGCTACTGCGTTAACCGCCTGTCCTACGAGACAGTGCGCGACATGCGCGTGGAGGCGAGCGACAAGCTCAGCCGCATGCCGCTCAGCTTTATCGACAGCCATGCCCACGGCGACCTTATGAGCCGCGTGGTCAACGATGTCGACCAGGTTGGCGATGGCTTGCTGCAAGGCTTCACGCAACTCTTTACCGGCGTTATCACCATTGTGGGCACGCTCGCGTTTATGCTCTCCATCAACCTGACCATGACGCTCGTGGTGGTGCTCGTCACGCCGCTTTCCATTTTTGCAGCCGGCGCCATCGCTAAGCTTTCCAACAAGAGCTTTACGGCACAGCAGCGCATTCAAGGTCAGCTCGGTGGCCATATCGAGGAGTATGTGGGCGAGCAAAAACTGGTGGATGCGTTTGCCTACGGCCCGAACGCCCAAGCGCGCTTCGACGCCCTCAACGCCGAGCTCTATACGGCAGGCGAGCGCGCGCAGTTTATGGGTTCGCTCTCCAACCCCGGCACGCGCTTTATCAATAACATCATCTATGCCGTGGTCGCTGTGATCGGCTGCGTGGGCGTGATCACGGGCGTGCCCGCGGCGCTTACGGTGGGCGGCGTGCAGATTTTCCTGTCCTATGCTAACCAGTACACCAAGCCGTTCAACGAGGTTACCAACGTCATTACGCAAATCCAGACGGCGTATGCCTCGGCGCGCCGCATGTTTGCACTGCTCGACGCCCGCGAGCAGGAGCCCGATGCGCCAGACGCCGTGGAGCTTGCCGCCCCGCGTGGCGAGGTGACTTTTGAACACGTGGACTTTAGCTATGTGCCCGACCGCAAGCTGCTGCAGGATATCTGCATCGAGGCCAAGCCCGGCATGCGTTTTGCCCTGGTCGGCCCCACGGGCTGCGGAAAGACAACGCTCATCAATTTGCTGCTGCGGTTTTACGATATCGATGCCGGACGCATCATGGTCGATGGCCGGTCTTCGCGTGGCTACACGCGCGCAAGCCTGCGCCGCGCCTTTGGCATGGTGCTGCAGGATACGTGGCTGTTCGAGGGCACGGTGGCGGAAAATATCGCTTACGGTTGCCCGGATGCCACGCGTGAACAGGTTATCGAAGCCGCCAAGCGCGCGCACGCGCACAAGTTTATCGTGCAGCTGCCAAGCGGCTACGATACGGTCATCGGCGAGGACGGCAGCATGTTTAGCCAGGGTCAAAAACAGCTGCTGTGCATCGCGCGCGTCATGCTCACCGACCCGGCGATTCTGCTGCTGGACGAGGCGACGTCGAGCATCGATACCCGCACCGAGCTGCAGGTGCAGGCGGCATTCGACGAGCTTATGGCCGGCCGTACGAGCTTTGTGGTGGCGCATCGCCTGAGCACCATCCGCAACGCCGACTGCATTCTGGTGATGCGCGACGGCGAGATTATCGAGCGCGGCACGCACGACGAGCTGCTAGCGACAGGCGGCTTCTACGCCGAACTCTACCGCAGCCAATTCGCCCAGTGAGCAAGCCCGTGGGGCAAATTAATCAGGTTTGTTTGTCCCATAGAGCGATCTTGTTATATAGCGTTCTACCAGCGCGTGAAACATTTTGACGATACTCCGTGACACAATTTGACGGCGTTTTGTGAAACAGTTTTTCGGCCATTCGTGAAACGTTCTGCGGCGGTTTCAATCCGAAGTACATACTGTTCGAAATCTGTCCAAAGATGTCGTCTGCGTCGCCAATCGACAGACGGTGGTTTACATCTGTTACGTTAGTACTAAGATATTCATCTAATAAATTGCAATAGTGGCTTTAGTTTTGGGGGAAACGAGGCAACGTGACTATGACGTGCTCTTTGGTGGTTAACAGCAAGAGCGGTAATACCAGGATGGTTTCGGGTGCGATCAAGCGCGCTCTGCAGGCTGCGGGCGTTGAGTTTGTCCACGCTGCGGCGTTGAGCGACGATGCGGACGCAGATCAGGTTGCGCTCGAGGCGCAGGGCGCCTGCGCGGCCGACACGGTGCTCGTCGGTTTTTGGTGCGACAAGGGTGCGTGCACGCCTTCGGTCGCGGCGTTGCTCTCCGCCTTGCACGGCAAGCGCGTCTTCTTGTTTGGCACCTGCGGTTTTGGCGCCGACCAGAGCTATTACCAGCAGATTATCGACCGCGTGACCTCCAATTTGGCCAACGATGCCGAGCTTGCGGGCTGGGCGATGTGTCAGGGCAAGATGGGCCCCGCGGTCAAGCAGCGCTACGAGGCCATGCTCGAGCAAGATCCCGACAATGTCCGCTTTAAGATGCTGCTCGATAACTGGGTCGCTGCAAAGGATCACCCCACCAAGGAAGATCTGGACAACATGGCTGCAGCCGCCAAAAAGGCCGTGCTGGGGGAGTAGCTCCCATCGCTGACGGCGGTCGGTCCATCTTTCTAAATGAAACGTCCTCCCGGGCGTCGGGGCACGAAGTTCCCTGCTCTACAGTCCTGCGCAAGACGAAGGCCACATTAAGTGGCCTTCTTTGTGTGCGGAACTCGCGATGAACTTCGTGCCCCGCCGTCCGGGAGGACGCCTCTTTATTGATGGGAGGCCTGATAGGTCGATGGTTCCGTGCCCGGATGCGTCCAAAGTGGGACGGGCTTTCCGGATGGTCAGGCTTTCGAAAAATGCGTCCCGGAATTTGCCTTTGGAATGGGACGTAGTTTCCCGTTGAGGTGCTTTGCGGAAAGTGCATCCCACTCTGGGCGGTCGAAGTGGGACACACTTTCCCAAAGGCGCTCCAACGGGAAATTGCGTCCCATTATTCGGTCAAGAAACGGGATGCATTTTCCCAATGAGAGCAAAACCGGAAAATGCATCCCACAATCAGCCCTCAAAGTGGGACGCCGTTTCCCAATGAGGCTCAAGCGGAAAATGCATCCCGGAATTTGCGCTCAAAGTGGGATGCGGTTTCCGGTTGAGGGTCTAAGGGGAAAGTGCGTCCCAGAATCGACGCTTGAAATGGGATGCAGTTTCCCGATGAGGCACTCGACGGAAAATACATCCCAGAAATGGCCTTTGAGCTGGGATAAGATTTCCGCGGCATCTCGGATTCTCAAAAATGAGACACGCCGTTGGCGAAAATGAGACACGTGATATCGGGTATCGGATGTATCATTTGCAAAAATGAGTCCACTCCACTCGAATAAAGCGAGGTCCCTCATGTACGTTCCACACCCCCGTATCCGTAGGCTGTCGAAAATCCCGCTTGTTGGGACGGCGGCGCTTGCTGCGTTGATCGCCACGAGCGTCGCCTGCTTCACGGCCACGCCCCAGGTTGCCCAGGCGGCAGACGCGCCCGCAATCACCGATATGACCGAGCAGGATTATCAAGCCCTGGGTCTGGGCACGAGCGAGGACATTCCGGCCGATACCATTGGCCCCTATTCCACTGATACCCCCACGACGTTTGCCACGCGCAGCGAGGTCTATATGGCAGCTAACGGTAGCCATGGCAATCGCTACACTCTGCGCGACAAGCTCGAGAACGTCGAGCGCGGTGACATTGGCGGCAGCAGCAAACTCACCGATGGCTATGGAAGTGTGTGGGGCGCCGCAA
This sequence comes from Collinsella aerofaciens, assembly GCA_048478035.1. GTDB lineage: Bacteria > Actinomycetota > Coriobacteriia > Coriobacteriales > Coriobacteriaceae > Collinsella > Collinsella aerofaciens_CN. Next base: position 56,530 of record DBGBCW010000015.1, read on the forward strand.
AGTTCTGGCAAAACGTCAACAACTTCGATACGAACAGCGATCTCTACAAGCATAGCGACTACGGTGGCGGCACCTGGTCGTACCTAAGCAACAATGAGTCCTCAACAGTACTCGCCAACGACAACAACGGTTTCTCGGGCATTCACGCCACGAGTGTTGAGTTCTGCAGCGACGCCAGCACGGGCAAAAAGAGCCGCGTTGCCGAGCTCCGTGCCTACGGCGACAGTTCCTCCACGACGATTGACGGCAAGTCATACGCCGGAAAGGTTGAGCTGGTCCTCTACTCGTTTAGCAACGGGCGTACGCGCACTCTCGACACACACCTGCCGGTGACGGTCAACACTAATATGATGTACGAAGGCCGTTTTAAGTACCTGGATGCCGGTTACCTGCAAGAGCACGACGCCGTCTTTGATGTCGAGGCGGGCGATGTCGATGGCGACGGCATCGACGAGCTTTTTGTCTACGCGGGCTGCTATGTCGACGAGAACGGCGTGCGCAAGGCTGTAGTCGACATGTATGACTTGGAGGGCGGCAACTGGAAGCAAAGCGTCGTCAAGATCGATGCCGGTAACGCCGTGGACTACACCACGCACAACAAGGGCGGGAACGACTCCTGGACGCAGCTTCAGTCAGCTCCTGTCGTTTCGCTAGCGGCCGGCGACCTCGATCGCGATTTTTGCGATGACCTCGCCATCGTGGTCTCGGCACCCTACGGCAAGAAGAATATTGATAAGTCGACGCATTGCGAGCTGTTTTCGTGGGATGCATCCAAGGGTGCGCTCGTCCATGTCGATGCTCTGGGCGACGCGGGCGCAATCTCCCTCTCCGCGAACGGCAAGACCATGGTCGCTGCGAATGCGACGTTCGGCACGTTTGCCGCCTACGATGAAGAAGGAAAGAAGACGGGTGAAACCGTCACGGGCCTTATTCTTGCGGGCTATGACTGGCAACGCAGCGCTTTTGATTACGGCGCTTCTGACGGCAGCAAGGGGCTGTACGGCGCGCTGTACCGCTACGCGTATTTTGACTCGGAGTCTGGCGAGTTCAAGCTTTCCGATTGCAAGGAATACAGAGACGGGCTCCTCGCCTCCTATGGGCTGATGCATGTGCCCAACAGCGCATGGAAGGATAGCGCTCAGGATAAGCGCTATCCGTGCACCTTGGCGCCTATTGCCCTTGCCACTGCCAACCTTGACGGCCTGTCCGAGCAGCTGGCGGTCGACGAGGTGCTCGTGGGCGGCGATGTGTTCCGCGACTTTGCCTGCAACACGGCACAGAGCGGGGCTCAGGGCTTGGGGTCCATGGTCGGAACCATGAGCATGAGCGGTCAGCAATACAACAGCAGCAACAAGCATGACCACAAGGGTATAGAGCAGGTGTGGATCAGCGACGTCAAAGCGGGCAGCGTCTCGGGTTCGGACCGCTATAACGAGAGCTTTATCGCTGTGGTGGGCAAACACCGCGACGAGGACCTGCGCAAGAACGATGACTACTATTGGATGACCGCCTCGCATTTTTCGCTCGACGAGAACGGAAAGGTGCGCCGCGGCGAGGAGCAGGTGATTAGCGAGAGCAACCGTCGCGGCACTACCTACGGCACATTTATCTCGCTCGCGCTGCCCGATGTCGACAACGACAGCGTCAAGATCACGTACAAGGATCGCTACAAGGTCTATACCAACCCGCGCGTGCTTGCCGTGCTGCAGGATGCGCCCTATGTTGAGGATCTGGAGCAGGCATACGGCTATCTGGTGTTGGGCGGCACGTCATACGGAGAGGAAAAGGGCACGGGGACATCCCAGGGCTATACCATTGGCGCCGAGTTGGGCGTTGCCGTCGAGGTGCAGACCGGTCCGCCCCTGGTCGCGATGAATGCTTCAGTCGATTTTGCCGCCGAGGGATGCTATGACTACCGGAGCGAGCGCACGGTCAGCGCAAGCGTAAGCTATGAGTCGCATGCCGGCGAGGGTGACAAGGCCGTGCTCTACACGATTCCGATGGTCTATTACGAGTATGAGATCGAAAATGAGGAAACTGGTGGCAAGGGCGTGATGGCGGCGCCCGTGTCGCTCGGCGCGCAGACCTCGGTCGTTAATGTCGAGGCCTATGACCGCATTGCCAAACAGCACAATATGACGCCGCTCAGCTACTTTTTGACCAACCGGTCGGGAGAACCCGGAACCTATCAAACGACGCTCAACGGCGAGACTCCCGTTGGGGATTCCTTTGGCCTGGGCAAGCCTGGCGTAACGCGCGCCTACACGCACGATGGGTTTAACGGCGCCGCCGCGCAGTCGGGGGCGAGCATTGAGCAGACCATCGAAGTCGAAGAGGGCAAGGAGCAGGAGCTCGAGCTCGGCTTGACGCTGAACGGCAGCGTTGTCATGGGCGCGAAGCTCGCAAAGCACGAGTTGTTTGGCGGCCTGTGCTTTGGTGCCAACGCCGGCTTTACTACGGGTAACTCCTCGAGTGAATCGACCGAATACGGCGGCACCGTCGACAACCTGCCCGAGGCCGCGCAGGGCAAGTACGGTTTTGTGTGGCGTCTGGGCGTCAACGCGGTGGATGTCGACAAGTTCGAGGCAGACTCGGGCGACAAGCTCGGCACCAAGGACACCGACCAGTTCTGGATCGTGGGCTATGACGTTAAGGACGTCGAGATGCCCGACGCGCCGGCCGTGACGGGCTTTACGGCAAACGCTGTTGATTCGACAAGCATTACCTTTAGCTGGGACGATGTGCTCTCAAAGAAGGACGGCTTTAGCTACGGCGTGGGCATGCTGCAGAGTAATGCAGCGGACGCGGTTGTGAACAGCTGGAAGATCGCCGACAACACGCAGGCCTCGCTTAAGTGGGATGGGCTGTTGCCGAATACGGAGTATCGATTCGCCATCGCCGCCGTTAAGAATGATTCAACGGCCGAAACGGGTATTCGCTCGGCGATCATCACGGTCAAGACCATGCCCGATGGCATGACGATGACCGTGAGCGGACCTGCGGCGGATACAGCGGAGGGGTCGGATCTTGGATACGACTCTTCGGTTGAGCGCGCGGCGGGAAGCTACCTGACGCTCTCGGCGATTGGCCATGTGAAGCAACTCGGTGCCGACGATAGCGAAACAGGGCTGGCACCGACCTATATGTGGTACCGCAAGGGCCGCGGCGAGACAGAGTTTAAGCTCGTGGGTGCCGATGGCAACCTCGCGGCTGGAACGGCCTCAAAGCTCGAGATTGACCTGACCGCAGACGATGACGGTGCGCAGTATTACTGCCACGTGGGATACAACGACGTGGGCCTCGACACCGGCACGACGCTCGTGAATATCGAGGCCGAGGAGACGGCGCCCACAACGGTGAACGCCACCCCGATCCGCACGCGCCGCCTGTTCTCACAGGCAAGTGCGGGCGCCAAGAAGTTCCTGGACCATACGCTGGTAAACACCGCCGGCCCAACCGATTCCGAAGGCTCAAAGGACCCCGAGACTCCTGAGACCCCGACGAACCCGGACAAGCCCAAGTCCGACAACGGAGCTAAGACCGACACCAAGGTCAAGACTACGACCACAGCGAAGAACCTCGCAAACACCGGCGACCAAACATTCGCCCTAGTCGCCACCGCAGCAGCAGCGGGAGCAACGCTCGTAGTGATAGCCCTCATCATGCTGATCAAGCGCCGCAAGACCCACTAGTAGCCAGTCGAACATATCGACAACCCAAAAACCCGGGTAGCCAAAAAACAGGCCACCCGGGTTTTCTGTTGAGTGGAGACTCCGCAAGCGGAAACTGCATCCCGCAATTAGCGCCCGGAACGGGACACATTTTCCGTCAAGCCCTCATCCGGAAAATCCATCCCAGTTTGAGCGCCCAGACCGGGACGCACTTTCCCAAAGGGTTCTCAACGGGAAACTGCGTCCCATAATTAGGCCGAGAAATGGGATGAACTTTCCCAATGAGAGCCAACCGGAAACCACGTCCCAGAATCAGCCCCCAAAGTGGGACGCACTTTCCCAACGAGCCTCAACCGGAAAATACATCCCGGAATCCAGCTGAATAGTGGGACACACTTTCCCAATCGGGTCCCAAGCGGAAACTGCATCCCATTCCAGACAAGAATTCTGGGACACGGTTTCCGGATGCAAAAAGGCCACATGACGTGGCCTTCAACTTATATATGTTCAGCAGATGTCCCCATGACAAGCCGCGTTTCAACACTGAGGCGTCTGCCCGGCGACGCGGAACGTAAGGTTCATCGCGAGTTCCGCACGAGCCGGAGAGCACTTAATGTGCTCTCCGTGCGAGCAGGACTGTCCGAGCAGGGAACCTTACGTTCCGCGCCGCCGGGCAGACGAACCAGTTAAGACGCGCCGCTACTTGATCTTGGTCGTACCCGGCGCCAAGTTGGGGTCGGTCTCGTTGGCCTCGGTCTGGAAGTGCTCGGTGTACACGTTCTTGCCGTCGCGGAACATCTCGTAGTACTGCATCTTGGCGTAATCCTCGCGCGCCTTGGTGGCGGCTGCGGCTTCGGCGTCGTCACCGGTGACGTTGGAGGAGAGCGCCCAACGCAGGCTGGCGTCCTCGTAGCCCACGGAGTTGATAGCGGGCAGCGACTCGCGCAGCGTCACGTGCGCTTTCTGGTAGTCGGTCAGCGGTGCGCCGATCAGCTGCATCAGCTGCGTGGACAGGTAGTTGGTGGACAGGTCGTCGACCTCGCTTGTCTGGTCGCAGCCGGCAACGTCGTAGTTGGCCCAGATGATGTAGTCGGTCTGCCACAGACGTTCCTGGTGCGTGGCGTCGTCTTCGCCGGTAAACCACTTGTCGTTGAACTTGGACGGGAAGAACGGCTGGTGGTCGCCCCAGAACACCACGACTACCTTACGGTCGAGCTTGCTCAGGGCGTTTAGGAAGTAGCGAAGCGCCTGGTCGGACTGCTCGATGCACGAGACATACTCGTCGACATCGGAGAGCGTGCCGTCCTCGACGGTCTTGGCATCCAGATCGGTCGTGTCGATATTCAGGTGCATCTGCTTATCGACCGGCAGCAGACCCGTATCGTAGCCCGAGTGGTTCTGCATGGTCACGTCGAAGATAAACTGCGGATCGGCGTTCTGGTCGAGCAGCTCAAGAATCTTGTCGTAGGTAGCCTGGTCGGTCACCATGCCGCGCAAGGTGTCGGCTCCCTGGAAATCGTTGATGGACAGGAACTGGTCAAAGCCAAAGTCCTTGTAGACGTTCTCGCGGTTCCAGTTGGTTGCGTGATTGGGGTGCATAGCCGTGGTGGAATAGCCGAGCGATTTGAACTGCTCTGCCAGGTTCCCGGTCGTTTCCATGTTGTAGATGGTGTAGGGGTACACGCCCGAGCCGAGGTTGGCCATGGAGTTGCCGGTCATAAACTCAAACTCGGTATTGGCGGTGCCGCCGCCGTAGGCGCTCACGTAGAGCTTGCCGCGGCTGAGGCAGTTGGACAGGCTCTTAAAGTACTGCGGGCCCTCGTAGCCGGCGCGCATGTTCTGATAGATCGACAGATCCGAGAAGGTCTCGTTCATGATGGCGATGACCGTGGGCTTCTCGCTGTCGAACTGCTCCTTTGCGGCGGTGCGCTCGTCACTCTTGGCTGCGTCGGACTTGTCGTAGGTCTTGGCGTACTTTTTGAGCGTGGCCTTGGCATCGTCGACGGAGTAGTCGGCGGGTTTGGGCGGCTTGATGGACTGCGCTGCACTAATAAAGGCGGGCAGGTAGCCCTCGCGCCAGTAGCTCTCGAGCGGGCGCCAGGTATAGACGGTGATGCCGAGGGTGTTGTAGTAGTCGATGAGCGTGACGTGCGCGGTCACGCCGCCCAGGCACAGCACGGCGACGAGCAGATTGGTGAGCAGCATGCGCTTGGCGTTGGCGGCGCCCTTCTGACGGTGCGGTGCCACCAGGCCGGCGTACTCGCACAGCAGCATAGCGATGGCGGTAAAGCCCATGGACAGCACGCAGAACAGCGAGATGGAGAAGGTGTAGCCGGTGCCGGCGACCGCGGCGGCGGTGGAGATGGCCGAAAGGTCGCCCGGCTGGATGGGCATGGATTTAAACGTGATGACGAAGAACTCGGCAATGCCCAGGACAAAGAGGGCAAAGGCCAGGACCGCGGGAGCTGCGCCGTGGCGCTGGAACAGGAAGAACAGGCCGACCATGAGCGTGGTGATGATGGCCCACTCGAGCAGGATGCACAGGGGGTAGACCCAGGTAAAGTCGTGGTTGGACGAGACCTCCATGCCCAGCAGCGCAAAGACGCCGGCGAGCAGCAGGCACAGGACGGCGGCGACGAGCGGTTTGCCCACAAAGGCGCCGCGCAAACGAGCGAGCTTGCCGGTGGGGGTGGGCGCATCGGCCGAGGCGAACGCAAAGACGCGCGGGGCGATGCGGTCGCGGGCGATACTGGCCCAAGCGCAGCCGGTGAGGATGGCGTTGGTCAGGATGAGCATCACAAAGGCGAGCGGCTCGTTTTGGGCGACGAGGCCAATGGCGCCCCAAATGGTCAAAAAGAGCTGGAACAGGCCGAAGGCGACGCTCCACCCAAGAGCGCTTTTGGCAACGGTGCCCGACTGAGCGCGAATGGTCTTGGCCTCGCGCAAAACAAGGTAGACGGTCGCCGCAAGACCGACGAGCGAGATGGCGGCAGCGAACATGCTGAGACTCCTCACAAACTTAAAACCTACGAAAGCGGGGGTTTACCCGATTGTTACCTAAATATGCGCTGCATTTGCGGGCTGCGCACAACAACCAGCCATATTAACGCGCATGTGCGGCGGTGTGGCTCAATGCAGTGGCGACCTGCGCGATAATGGACGGGAATTACACGGAAACGTAAAGGCTTCTTAAAGAATTAGCGAGGATGAGGCGATGAACGAGCAGGTTTGCACCAAGGCTGTGGATACGTGTGGCTATCCGGTCGAGACCACGGGCAATGCGGTGCTGGACACGTTGGAGCACCGTTCCTCCACGCGTGCCTTCGCGCGTGATGACGACGATCGTCCCGTGGCGGTGACCGACGAGCGGCGGGCGGCGATTCTGCATGCGGCGAGCCGTGCGCCGTCGGCAGGCGCCATGATGATGTATTCCATCGTGAGCATTCGCGAGCAGGCTACGCTGGATCGTCTGGCCGACCTGTGCGACCACCAGCCCATGATCGCCAAGGCGCCCTGGGCACTAATATTTGTGGTCGATTATGCCAAGTGGATCGATCTGTTTGAGCACGTGGGCTGCTTTGAGCCCGAGTTTGTCGAGCGCACGGGTAAGGCGCCCCGCCGCGCGCCGGGTTTGGGCGACTTTGCCATCGCGGCCCAGGACGCCGTGATCGCCGCGCAAAACGCCGTGGTCGCCGCCGAGGCCCTGGGGCTGGGGAGCTGCTACATCGGCGATGTTATCGAGAATGCCGAGGAAGTTGCCGGGCTGCTGGACTTGCCGCCCTATACCATGCCGCTGTCGATGCTCATCATCGGCACGCCCCGTAAGGAGCGTCCGGCCATTGCGCATCCCGTGGTGAACCTGGTGCACGAGGAGCGCTACTGCCGCGCCGATGCCGCGACCATGGACGCGCAGGTGGCCGAGATGGACGCGATGTTCCGTCCGCATGCCCGCGTGGTGGGGGAGCGCGTCGTGGACATCTATACCCGCAAGCACACGAGTCCCTTTATGGCCGAGATGAGCCGCTCCATGGAGTGGTGGTTCAAAAATTGGCTCGGAAAATGACGGATGCGACAAAGAGACAGTCCCTTTGTCACATTCCATATCGCCGAGGTGGCTTAAAGGCCGTATAAATGTTTATCTAGCTGGGAAAACAGTGCCATTCAAACATGGGCCGATTACCTATAATTCCTTCGAACATTAAAGTTGGGAGGAAACCGGCTTATGGAACAAAAGGCCAAGGAGGCAGCTTCGCACGCTGCGATTCCTGTGAGCATCTCGGCGATGCTCGTCACGCTGGGCGTGGTGTATGGCGATATCGGCACCAGCCCTATGTATGTAACCAAGGCGCTCGTTGCCGGCAACGGCGGCATCGGAAGCGTCACGGAGGAGTTCGTGCTCGGCGCGCTCTCCCTTGTCGTGTGGACGGTCACGTTGCTGACCACCATCAAGTATGTGCTCATCTCGCTGCGCGCCGATAACCATGGCGAGGGCGGTATCTTTGCCCTGTACAGCCTGGTCAAGCGCTGCGGCAAGTGGCTTATCATCCCCGCCATGCTGGGTGGCGCCGCGCTGCTCGCCGACGGCATCCTGACGCCGGCCGTTACCGTTACCACGGCCATCGAGGGCCTGCGCACCATCCCGGCGGTCCATGCCGTGCTGGGCGATGACCAGGGCCGCGTCGTCGCCATCACGCTCGCCATCATCATCGTGCTCTTCTTGGTACAGCGCATCGGTACGGCCAAGATCGGTCACGCCTTTGGCCCCATCATGACGCTGTGGTTCCTGTTCCTGGGCGGCACGGGTCTGTTCTTTGTCTTCCAGCACCCCGCCGTGCTGCTGTGCCTCAACCCGGTGCGCGGCATCGCCTTTTTGCTGAGCCCCAACAACCACGCGGGCATCATGATTCTGGGCAGCTGCTTCCTCGCCACCACCGGTGCCGAGGCGCTCTACTCCGACATGGGCCACGTCGGCCGCGGCAACATTTACGCCACCTGGCCGTTCGTTAAGTGCTGCCTGCTGCTTTCCTATATGGGCCAGGGCGCTTGGCTTATGAACAACGCTGCCAACCCCGAGCTCATGGGCATTGCCGACCTCAACCCGTTCTACCAGATGCTCGCCCCGGGCCTGCGCCCGTTTGCCGTTGGCCTTTCCACCGTCGCGGCCATCATTGCCTCGCAGGCGCTCATCACCGGCGCGTTTTCGCTGGTGTCCGAGGCCAGCCGTCTGGACCTCATGCCGCACATGCAGGTCTTCTACCCTGCCGAGACCAAAGGCCAGCTCTACATCCCCATGGTCAACAACGTCATGCTTGTGGGCTGCGTCATCGTGGTGCTGCTGTTCCAGAACTCGGCGCATATGGAAGCCGCCTACGGCCTGGCCATTACGCTGACTATGATGTGTACCACGCTGCTGCTCTTCTTCTACCTGCATGAGGAGCGCAAGCTCAAGGTTGCTCCGTGGATCTTCGCGGCCTTCTTCCTTTTGCTCGAAGGCTTCTTCTTCGTGAGCTCGCTCACCAAGTTCTTCCACGGCGGCTACTTCACCATCCTCATGGCTGCACTCATCATGGGCATTATGGTGTGCTGGTACAACGGCACGGCGGTCGAGCAGCGCCAGTTTACGCTGCTGCCGCTGCGCAGCTACCTGCCGCAGCTCAAGCGCCTGCGCGACGACGACCGTTACGAGCGCATGAGCGACAACGTCGTGTACCTGACCAAGGACACCCATACCGACTACATCGACCGCGATATCGCCTATTCGATCTTGGACAAGCATCCCAAGCGCGCCCGCGCCTGGTGGTTCGTGAATGTCGAGACCATGGACGAGCCGCATACCTTTGCCTATTCGGTCGAGACGTTCGGCACCGACTACGTGTTCCGCGTGCATCTGTACCTGGGCTACAAGATCAACCAGCGCGTCAATGCCTACCTGCGTCAGGTTGTTCAGGACCTGGCTGCCACCGGCGAGCTGCCGCCGCAGACGCATGACTACTCGGTCTACAAGGATCCGGGTAACATCGGCACGTTCAAGTTCGTCCTGATCCGTAAGCTTCTGGCGCCCGAGAGTGACGTGGAGCCGAGCGAGCGCACGGCTATCACGCTCAAGTACATCATCCGCCGCGCCGCCGGCACGCCTGCACGCTGGTACGGCCTGGAGAACTCCAACGTGAGCTTTGAGTATGTGCCGCTGTTCACCAAGTTCAAGGCCGTGAACAAGATGCAGCGCTTGGCCCCCAACGAGCGGCCGTAGTCGACACTCGAGATTTGTCTACGAACGGGCGGGCTTGTAATGACGGGGATTGAGTCCTGGGAGGAAACCATGGATGCAAAGGTGCTTGACGGTTGCGATCTTGCTGCCGACCTGGTGCGTGAAGCGCGCGTCGACGCCGCCGAAGATCGGTTCTTTACGAATCGTGCCAACATGGACATGGCCGACCGCGTGATCTCGATCGTGGCACTGGTATTTGGAGCGGTGTGCGTGTGTGCCCTGCTCGCGCACGTGCTGTTTGTCTAGCGACCGCCGGTTGCAAAGGCTATACACTTGGAACCACCACAAGGGAAACCACCACAAAGGTGCCTGTCCCTTTGTGGTGGTTTTTGTTTTCGAGAGAGGGGCGGGGCGCTGATGGACGTCCGTACGGACGGCGATATTGCCGATAACTTTTGGTGGCGGCGCACAACGCTGACGCGCCGCACTCCTCTGTATGACGCCTGCGTATCGGTGGGGCTGCTGGTCGCGGCGACGATTGTGGGCGCGCTGCTCGACCATCCGGGTCTCGCGCCGAGCATCATGATCGTCTATGTGTTCGCCGTTCAGCTGTGCGCATTCTTTACCTGGAGTCGCCTGTATTGCCTGTTGAGTTCGGCTGCCGCCGTGGCGCTCTACAACTTCTTGTTTGTCGACCCGCGCTACTCGCTGTCGCTTATCGACCGCGGCTATCCCGGCATGTTCTTCATCATGTTTGTGGTCTCGCTTGTGTCGAGCTCGATTGCGTTGGCCCTGCGCCGCGCCTTGGCACAAGCTGCCGCCAGCGACCGTCGCACGCATATGGTGCTCGAGACCAACCGCATGCTGCAGCGGTGCGCCGATCAGCAGCAGATTGTCCATGCCATGGCAACGCAGCTGGCGCGTCTTTCGGGCTGCCCGGTCGTGTGGTACAGCGCCGACGCCGAGGGCGATGACCTGCTGCCGCGTGCGACGTACACAGCTGTGGGCGATGCGGCACCGGTGCACGAACTGGCGCCGCAGATGCCGCCGCGGCTCTCGGCGTCCGCCTATGTGGGAACGCCACTCGATGCCACCTATGGCGGCTCGGCGTTTTATGGCATCTACCTGACGGTTCGCACAGGCGACGGCTTCGTGCGCTCGGGCGACCCCGCCTCGGTGGTGGGCGTGCTGGCTATCGTTGCCGAGCCCGACGTGCTGACGCACGAAGAGCGGACACTTGCCGATGCCATCGTGAGCGAAGGCGAGCTGGCACTCGATCGCGCCCGCGCCATGGAGGCCCGCGAGGAGGCGGCGGTGCTTGCCAAAAATGAGCAGCTGCGCGCCAACCTGCTGCGCTCCATCTCGCACGACCTGCGCACGCCGCTCACCAGTATTTCGGGTAATGCCGATGTGCTGCTCGACCAGGGCTCGACCGGCACCGCCGTGCTCGACGCCCAAACGCGCCGCGGCCTGCTCTTGTCCATTCGCTCGGATGCGCAATGGCTCAACGCCACCGTCGAGAACCTGCTCGCCATCACCAAGCTCGAGGGCGGCGGTATGCGCCTGTCGACCACGCTCGAGCTCATGGACGATATCGTGGAGGAGGCGCTGCGCCACGTGAACCCTGCCGTGCGCGAGCACGACCTTAAGGTGGTGGCGTGCGATGAGCCGGCGCTCGTCAACGTCGATGCGCGCCTGATGGTGCAGCTGGTGGTCAATCTGGTGAACAACGCCATCACCTATACGCCCGCAGGCTCGCATATCATGATTTCGATTAGCGTCGACGATGGACGCGTGGCGTGCTCGGTGGCCGATGATGGTCCAGGCATCGCACCCGAGGATCGCGAGCGCATCTTCGAGTCGTTCTATACCGCCAACCATGGCCTGGCCGACAGCCACCGTAGTGTGGGCCTGGGGCTTTCGCTCTGCCGCTCCATTGCGCTGGCGCATGGCGGTAGCATAGAGGTTGCCGCGGCGGACCCGCACGGCTCGGTCTTTACGATTGAGCTTCCCGTCGCCGACGTTTCGTTTGATAAGGAGTAGCGCTGTGCCGAACTCTGCCGTAAAACCGCTCATCTTGGTCGTTGAGGACGACCCCGCTGTCCGCAATCTTATTGTTGCCGCGCTCGAGGCGCACGGCTTGCGTCATATGGCCGTGGAGACCGCCCATGCCGCCATCGCTGCCGCCTCATCGCAGGCACCGAGCATTGTGCTGCTCGACCTGGGTCTGCCCGATATGGACGGCGTCAAGGTGGTGGAGTCGGTGCGCGCATGGTCGGGCATGCCGATTATCGTGGTATCGGCGCGTAGCGAGGATGCGGACAAGATTCGCGCACTCGATGCCGGCGCCGACGACTACCTGACCAAGCCGTTTTCGGTCGAGGAGCTGCTCGCGCGCATTCGCACGACGCTCAGGCGCCTTTCGTATGCGCAATCGGGCGGCGTTGCCTCCGAGGGCACGTTCGATGCCGGTGAGCTGCATATCGACTTTGATGCCGGCATTGCCACGATGGATGGCGAGGAGCTGCATCTGACGCCGATTGAGTACAAGCTCTTGTGCCTGCTGGCACATAACGCCGACAAGGTACTAACGCACCAGTTTATCCTGCACGAGATTTGGGGCACGGCAACTAAGAGCGACCTGGCGAGCCTGCGCGTCTTTATGGGCACGCTGCGCAAGAAGATCGAGTCCGACCCCGCGCATCCGCGCTATATCCAGACGCACGTGGGCATCGGTTACCGCCTGGTCACCCAAGGGTAGGACGGCGTCCGCCATCCCACTATGAGTTGCGGTGAAATACGGTCTATATTTGCCTAATTCCAGGTAAAACAGTCCGTATTCCACCGCAACTTTGTTATTTGCCCTTGGGCTTGCTGGCGTAGAACTTCTTCTTTTTGGACTTGCCGGCAGGGGAGGGTTTGCCGGCAAAGTTTGATTTGCCGTTGCCGGCCTGCGTGGGCGCGGGCGCTGCTGCACGAGGCTTGCGCGCCTCGGGGTTGCGCAGCTCCTCGGTTCGCTCGGCAATTTCCTCGGCGCTAAAGCCGACTTCTGCCATGGCGTCCTCGATGGGCAGGCGGCGCACGATATAGCAATGATGCACCTTCTGGTTGCGCGCGAAGTCCTCGGGGATGGTCTGCGCCGTAATGTCCTGTAGCACCACGCCCGCACGCGCGAGCTTGCGCGTCTCGGGGCGGAAGCCGCGCAGGTTGCAGCTAAAGATGGCGTGTCCGCCCTGCGTGAGCAGGCGCGATACGCCGGCCAAAAGCTCAACATGGTCACGCTGGACATCCCAGGTGCGACGGCCCATCTTGGACGAGTTCGAGAACGTGGGCGGGTCGACAAAGATCAGGTCCCAGCGGTTGCGCGTCTGGCGCTGGTCACGAATCCAGGCGAGCACGTCATCGCGCACAAAGTGATGCTGCGGCCCCACAAAGCCGTTCTGACGCATATTGCGCTCGGCCCAGTCCAGATAGGTGTTGGAGAGGTCGACCGTCACGGTCTCCTCTACGCCGCCGTCTGCCGCGTAGCAGGTGGCAGTGCCGGTGTAGGCAAACAGGTTGAGGAAGCGGCGCGCCTGCTTGGCGTGCTCGCGCACCAGGTTGCGGGTGACGCGGTGATCCAGGAAGATGCCCACATCCAGGTAGTCGTCAAAGTTGACGGCAAAGGTGAGCCCGCCCTCTTCGATGAGCGGCAGACGCCGGCGCGCGATGTTGGCGCGCTCGCCCGATCCGCCCTTGCCGGCGCCCTGCTTGCCGTACTGCGAGCCGCCACGCGAACGCATGCGGGCCTTGGCGTGCACGTGCTCGGCCGGAACATCAAGGATGCGCGGCGAGATGGCCAAGATGTCGAGCATGCGGGCCTGGGCCAGCGCGGGGTCGATGGTCTTGGGCGCGGCGTATTCGGCGATGACGAGCCAGCGGCCCGGCGTCTGCGGGCAACCCTCGTACAGGTCGATGGCAGCGGAGTAGTCGGGCAGGTCGGCATCGTAGACGCGATAGCAGCTCACGCCCTCGCGCTTGGCCCACTTGCGGCGCAGACGGGCATTCTTGCGCAGGCGGTTGGCGAACTGCTCGGACTCCGGGATGAGCACGGGCAGCGGCTTGCCGTCGCCCAAGTCGAGCGTGGCGGCAGGTTCGGGCATGGAGGAAGCGGCGGCTTCGTCGTTGGCTTCGTTGGCATCCGCAACCTCGGCCTCGGCATCCGCGCTGGTCGCAGCCTCAAACACTGCGGCGGCGTGGTCGAGCGAAGGCCAGACTTCGACGGTTGCCTCCTCGTTGTTGGGCATGATGGCGATCGAGCGTTCGGGCTCGGCGTGGAGCGCGCGGGCCAGCAATCCGTCGCGGGTGAGCGCGGCGACCGGTGCCGAAGCGAGCTCGGGCGCGCGGCGCAGCTCGCCGACCAGCGTCATGGCGTCGTGCATGAGTGAAAGCGGTGTCTCGGTGGTGTCTGCGACTACGGCGGCTCCGGCGACGGCGCCAGCATGGTCCAGCACGGTGGCGGACTTGGCGGCGCAAAAGTCGACAAAACGCTTGTAGCCGGCGCACTTGACCATGCGCTCGGCAGTCTTGCGGGCGGCGGGGTCGATGTCTACGGCCACGATGCGCGCCTGGCGCTCGCGCGCTGCCGTCTCGCGCTCGCGCGCCTCGGCAAGCAGCTGCTCCCACAGGGCGGCGTCGTGTAGCTGCCAGCCCTCAAAGCCCCAGCGCTCGCGTGCGGCGCCCGGGGCGCGGTTGGTCAGAATGTTCACGGCCTCCAGCAGCAGACCGCCGCCGGCGCACGAGGCATCGATCAGCGTGGGAAGGGCTTCATTCTCGTAATCGTCAGCCGTTAACTCGCGCTCGCACAGTGCGGTCCAGCCGACCTGTGCCAGCACCAGGGCGGCGTAGTCGGGGCGCAGCACGTGCGTACCCTCGCCGGCGCGGGTCGCTGCGGGCGGCAGACGCTTGAACAGCGGATCGCCCGAAAGGTCCAGGCTGATGCTCGCGCGGCGCTGACGCAGCGAAAGCAGCAGGTGAACATCGGGATCGGTGGCGTTGACATCGGCGCGACGGCCCGTGGTTTCGGCCAAGCGGTCGCACAATGCGTCCTTGGCGCGCAGGGCCGAGAAGCGCGTGTTGCGCAGCTGCTCGGTCACGCCGCGGGCGGTGATGGCGATGGTGGCGCCGGGGCGGATGACGGTCTCCCAGGCGATGTCGTAAACGCTGTCGTACAGTTCATCGGCATCCTGCGCCTCAAAGCGCCCGAGTACCACGAACACGCGGCTCGCCAGGCGCGACCACAGACAGGCGCGGTAGCCTTGCTCGAGCTCGCCCTCAAATGTAGCGCGGCCCTTCAGCCGGCGAACATGCGAAAGCCCGAGGCGTTTAAGCTCATCGGCGAGTGCGGACTCAAAGCCCTCGGGGCAGCTTGCGTAAAATTCCATGGGTGACCTCTCTGGTTGCGTCGCTCCATTATATGATGGATGCTTCGTTTACTCTCGCCCCCGAAAGGAACCCATATGATTGATGCGTGCCCCGATTCCGCCGTGCTCTTTTTTGACGTGGACGGCACGCTGACGTCGTTCGATCCCGACAACATGACCGACAAGGACTTTTCGGCGGTTCGCCCCTCGCAGGCGGTCGTCGAGGCGTTTCATCGCCTGCGCGACGCGGGACACCAGGCATTTATCTGCACGGGTCGTCCCTTGTGGCTGATTGCCGATGGCCTGCGCGCGCTGAACCCGGCGGGTGTCGTTGCCATGGCGGGAGCGACGCTCGAGGTCGAGGGCCGCGTGGTGCACGAGGACTGCTTTGACGAGGACGTTATCGAGGAGCTTGCACGCCGTATGGCCGCGGCAGGGATTGAAGCCTTTTTCGAGACCAACGTTGCTACTTTTGCCCTGGAGCCTGTGGGCGTTGAGCAGTCGTCTCTGATCGGCACTTCTGTGGTGCACAGCGACGAGGAAATGCGCGTCGACGGCCGTTTGCGCGTGGGCAAGGTGTGCATCGTCGCGAGCGACCTGGCTCGCGTAGCCAACGATGATGGCTTTATCGACCGCGAGTTTGAGCTGTGCAACACCGGTGGTCAGAATCGCGAGCTGAGCCCCAAGGGCATCGACAAGGGCGTGGGCGTGGCGCGAGCGCTGGAATACCTGGGTCGCACCGGCAACGCGCGCACCTTTGGCTTCGGCGATTCGGGTAACGACCTGGGCATGCTCGCTGCGGTCGAGACGGCTGTCGCCATGGGCAACGCCATGCCTGAGGTCAAGGCGGTCGCCGACTACGTGACCGACGATGTCGCACACGACGGCACCGTCACAGCGATGCGCCATTTTGGGTTGATTTAATAAATGGCCGGGTCGCCCGCAGTGGGGGCGACCCGGCCATTTGAGCTATTTTGCAATATAGAGCTTGGGATGACTGCGACTGCTCTCGATCGCCGCCGTCATGATGCCCTCGTCGTCTCCATCAACGATGATGCCGTCGAGGTCATCGATCTGCGCGGACTGATAAAAACTGGTCTTATTGAACTTTCCCTGGTCAACCATCATGTAGCCCTGGTTTGAGTTGGTAAGGTACATATGCTTGATCATGGCCGAGAAGTCGTGCTCGACGGTAAAACCGTGGTCGGGGTGGAATCCGTCGGCACTGACAAACGCCTTGTCGGCATGTAGTTTGCTCATGCAGTCGAGCGTTAGTGCGCCCGCGAGATAGAGGTGGCCCTTGCGCACGGAGCCGCCCAGCAGCACTACCGAAGCATTGGGGAGATTGAAGCTGGCGTAGTTCGCGATTGCAAGATCGCCGGTGATAATGGTGATCTCACGCTTGTCCATGAGGGCCTTAGCGAAGTAAAAGCCTGTGGTGCCGATATCAATTACCAGAACATCGCCATCATCAACAAGAGTTGCTGCGGTTGCGGCGATGGCTTCCTTGGCCTCGACTTGGACATTGATGCGCTCCTCGGGATACGAGATTGCGTTGGAGCGAGAAAGCGATACCGCTCCGCCGCGTACGCGACGCAGCTTGCCTTCGGATTCCAGCGAGATGAGGTCGTGTCGTGCGGTGACTTCCGAAACCGAAAAACGGCGAACGATGTCGGATACCGAGATATTTGGCTTTTCGGCCAGCCAATTCATGATAAATCGCTGACGCTCGGCCGGTGAAAGGTCTGAAGTAGATGCCATATGCCGCTCCTTTTGAACAAAAGGTAAAAGATGCGCCTTTCGTAATCGAAATATAACGTATCGATATGAAAAGAACAAGGCAAATTCGAATGAATCAAAAGAACGGAATGGCATGTCACAAATGCATGCGTAGCAGATAGTTCGCACGTAAACGGGCTATAAAGAGTCTCATTCTGAAGGTGCCGCCCAAAAGAAGTACGTTCACGCCCGATATTCGACCGTTCACAGAAAGTTGACAATTGAGCTTTCGATAGCTTTTGAAATGGTTTATAAAAGAAAACCGAAAAGCTTTTGAAACAAAGAAGAAGGCTTTCGATAGCAATAGTGTTAGATGAGAAAGGACCGAACATGGCGATCAAGGTGTTTGCCGACGGCGCTAACCTCGAGGGTATGCTTGACATGCATGACAATGGCAACGTTCAGGGCTTCACGACCAATCCTTCCCTTATGAAGGCCGGCGGCGTGACCGACTACCGCGCTTTTGCCAAGACGGTTCTTGAGCACATTACTGATGTGTCGGTCTCTTTTGAGGTATTCGCCGACGACGAGGCGGGTATGGAAGCCGAGGCTCGCGAGATCGCAACCTGGGCAGACAACGTCTACGTTAAGATCCCGGCGCTCAACACCAAGGGTGAGTCCACTGCCGCGCTGGTCAAGCGCCTTTCTGCCGACGGCATCAAGGTGAATGTCACCACTATCTTCACGCCCGAGCAGGTCGACGAGTTTGTCGATGCCGTCTCTGCTGAGACCCCCTCTATTCTGTCCATCTTTGCCGGTCGCATTGCCGATACCGGCGTCGATCCGCTGCCCCTCATGGCGGAGTCCGTAAAGAAGGCTGCCGTTAAGCCTGCTGCCGAGGTTCTCTGGGCGTCTACGCGCGAGGTCCTCAATATCTTCCAGGCGGAGTCCGTTGGCTGTCAGATCATTACGGTCCCCAATGCCCTTCTTGCCAAGCGCAAGAATTTCGGGAAAGATTTGCTTGAGTACTCGCTTGATACGGTCAAGGGCTTTGCCCGCGACATTCAGGCGCTTGGTTTTCATATCCTGCCCGAGGAGTAGGGGACGAGCATGCTGACCGATCTTCTTAAGCCCGAGCTTGTTGCCTGCCACGTCGAGGCCTCCGACTGGGAGGAAGCGATCAAGGCATGCGGTAAGTTGCTCGTAGACGCTGGCAAATGCGACCAGAGCTATGTTGACGCCATGATTTCATCGGTTCACAAATTCGGCCCCTATATGGTCTTGGAAGAGGGCATCGCCATGCCCCACGCTCAGGCAGATGGCAATGTGAGTGAAGCGGGGATCTGTATCGTCACGCTTGACCCTGCCATTGCGTTTGGACACGAGGATTTCGATCCGGTTCACGTGCTCGTGGGTATTTGCGCACCCGACCCCAAGGCTCATCTTGGCTGCTTGGCGGAGCTTTCGCAGATGTTCGAGGACGAGGACTGCGTTGCCAAGCTCAGCGCATGCGATACGCCCGAGCAGGTTTTGGAGACCATGCGTTCATTCTTTTAGGCCTTAATGGCACGGCGATGCGTCGCCGCTTTTGGATAGACGGAAAACCGTCACGTGTAGGAGAGGAAGGTTGCCATGCATATCATCACCGTATGCGGAAACGGCATCGGGTCCAGCCTGATGCTCGCTGGCAAAGTCGAGGAGCTTTGCGAGGAGGAGGGCATCAAGGCCGACGTTGAGTCTATGGACCTGAACGGTGCTTCTTCCGCAAATCCGGATCTGTTCATCACCGTTAAAGAACTCGCCCCCGAGCTCCACGGCAACGTTGTGATCGTTCGCAGCTATGTGAACAAGAAGAAGATCCGCGAAGACGCCCTCGAGGCAATCAAGGCGGCCGCCGCTAACGCCTAAAGCGGCACAAAAAAGGGCGGTTCCCTGTGGAAGAGGGAAACGCGCCCACGTTAGAGAGAAAGGAAGCGCAGATGCAAGCCATCCTTCCCATACTTGAGTTTATCCAATCGATTCTGACCAAGCCAGCGTGGATTATGGGTCTATTTGCCTTTGTGGGCCTTGTCGCGC
Organism: Collinsella aerofaciens; assembly: GCA_048478035.1. Lineage (GTDB taxonomy): Bacteria > Actinomycetota > Coriobacteriia > Coriobacteriales > Coriobacteriaceae > Collinsella > Collinsella aerofaciens_CN. The sequence continues at coordinate 75,606 of DBGBCW010000015.1, forward strand.
TTAAGCGTCCTGCCCACAAGGTGATGACGGGCACCCTGAAGCCCATTCTTGGTTACATCATGCTGTCCGCCGGCGCCGCTGTTGTTCAGGAGAACCTTGCTCCGCTGGGTACCTTCATCGAGACCGGTTTCCACATCACCGGCGTCGTGCCCAACAACGAGGTCGTTGTTTCGATGGCTCAGAGCGTCCTCGGCGTTCAGACCATGATGATCCTGATTCTCGGCTATGTCGTGAACATTATCATTGCCCGCTTTACCAAGTTTAAGTACATCTTCCTGACGGGCCATCACAGCATGTTTATGGCCTGCCTGCTGTCTGCCGTTCTGCAGGCATCTGGCTTCCAGGATGTCCAGCTTGTCATCGTGGGCGGCATGTTCCTGGGCCTCGTGAGCGCTATGCTTCCCGCCGTTGGTCAGCGTTTCACCGAGAAGGTTACCGATGGCGATGAAATCGCCATGGGCCACTTCGGTTCACTCGCCTATTACATCTCCGCTGCAGTCGGTACGCTTTTTGCTAAGGACGCCGAGGAGAACAGCACCGAGAAGATCGAGGTTCCCGAGAAGTTCGCCTTCCTGCGCGACACTACCATCTCCACGGCTCTTACCATGGCCTTCTTCTACCTGGTTACCGCTTTCGCCGCTTACATCGCAGATCCTGCGGTCGTTACCAAGACCGCTGGCGGCGACAACGTGATTGTCTATGCCCTGACCTGTGCCCTGTCCTTTGCCGTTGGTGTCACCATCGTCTATAACGGCGTTCGTATGATCCTTGCCGACCTGGTCCCGGCTTTCCAGGGCATCTCCAACAAGCTGATCCCCGGTGCCATCCCCGCCGTCGACTGCGCCGTCTTCTTCCCCTATGCTCCCACCGCCGTCATCCTCGGCTTTGTCGCATCCTTCATCGGTGGCGTGGTCGGTATGTTCATCGTGGGCGCTACCCTGGGCATCTTCATCATCCCGGGCATGGTTCCCCACTTCTTCTGCGGTGCTACCGCAGGCATCTACGGCAATGCTACCGGCGGTCGCAAGGGCGCAGCTCTTGGCGCTTTCGTCAACGGCCTGCTCATCACCTTCGCCCCGGCCCTGCTCCTGCCCGTTCTTGACGTCTTTGGCTTCAAGAACACTACGTTCGGCGACTTCGATTTCTCCGTCATTGGTATTACGCTTGGCCGCGCTGCCGAGGCCTTCGGTACCACCGGTGTCTACGCGATTCTTGCTGTCCTTCTGATCGTCGCCTTCGTCCCCAACTTCATCCACACCAAGGGTGCTGTGATTAACCACGTTGAGGAAGAGTAATCCAGGCATACGTTAAGCCCTAATCGGGCGGAGCTCCGATAACCGGCTCCTACACGGAAGCGGTGGCGTCTCAAATGAGGCGTCACCGCTTTTGTTTTGGAGTGGTTGTGAAAACGTACCGGTGAAGCGCTGTCTCTGCGCCGCGAACGGAATCAACCGCGATGATCAGCAAAAACGTTTTGCCGCTGGGGTGTCGATATAAAAATGGTAAAACTGCAAAACCGTTCGCCGAGAAGATGAAAACCCGCAGCTCACGCCTTGATAAACGTAGGTAAAGTGTTTAGCAGTTTATCGCCCATGTGCAAGCGAAAGGAATCAGGCAGATGGCAATCAAGGTGTTCGCTGACGGTGCAAATCTCGAGGGCATGCTCGACATGTACGAGAACGGCAACGTTCAGGGTTTCACGACCAACCCGTCCCTTATGAAGAAGGGCGGCGTGACGGATTACCGCGCGTTTGCCAAAGAGGTCTTGACCCACATCACCGATGTATCCGTGTCGTTTGAGGTCTTTGCCGACGACGTCGAGACCATGGAGGTCGAGGCGCGCGAGATCGCTACCTGGGCCGAGAACGTCTATGTCAAGATTCCGTGCGTGACTACCAAGGGCGAGTCCACCGCCGAGCTGGTCCGCAAGCTTTCGGCCGACGGCATCAAGGTCAACGTCACCACCATCTTTACGCCTGCGCAGGTCGACGAGATGGTCGAGGCCGTTGACGCCGAGACGCCGTCAATCATCTCGCTCTTTGCCGGCCGCATCGCCGACACCGGCGTCGACCCCATTCCGTTTATGACGGAGTCGGTCAAGAAGGCCGCCGCCAAGCCCAACTGCGAGGTCCTGTGGGCGTCCACGCGTGAGCTTATCAATATTTACCAGGCGGAAGGATGCGGTTGCCAGATCATCACGGTGCCCAACAGCATCCTGGCCAAGCGTAAGAACATCGGCCGTGACCCGTACGAGGTCTCGCTCGATACCGTGCGCGGTTTTGCCAAGGATATCGCCTCGCTCGGTTTCCATATCCTGCCGTAACGCGAACGCTGGCTACATCGCGGGTTGTTCGCCCCGGCCTTTCCTTTCCCTATCGCTCACGCGCTTCGCGAGGGTCGCGCTAGGCAAAGGAAAGGCCGGGGCTGCCGACACGAACTTGCCGGTAGGTTGGTGATAGGCTTCCATATCCTGCCGTGGACAAAGGTACCCCCGCCTGCGCCGTGCAAAATTGAGAGTATTCAGCAAGGTAAAGGCTTTTACCAGCTGGGTGAAGCATGGAACAGCCCCCGTTTTGGCTCTGATGACGCTAAAACGGGGGCTGTTTCTTGCTTTTTCGTCTCTGAGGGGCATCCGGAACGGTGGAATTTGCAGAATACTCGCGATTTTGCACGTCGCGAGAGGGGGGACCCTTGCTTGGCGGTTTACTTCCCCTGCACCATGGTGAGGGAGATCTTCTTGCGGTCGCGATCGACCTTTTCAACCCACACCTTGACCGTGTCACCGACGCGCACCACGTCGCTGGGGTGCTTGACGAAGCGGTTGGCCAGCTTGGAGATGTGCACGAGGCCGTCCTGGTGCACGCCCACGTCGACGAAGGTGCCAAAGTCGACGACGTTGCGCACCGTGCCCTTGAGTTCCATGCCGGGCTCCAGGTCGTCGATCGAAAGCGCCGAGCGGCTAAAGACTACCTCGGGCGCGTCGTCGCGCGGGTCGCGGCCGGGCTTCTTGAGCTCGTTGACAATGTCGATGAGCGTGAGGGTGCCGCAGTCTAGGTTGCTTGCCAGCGCCGAGATGCTGCCCAGACGGCGCTCGATGTCGGGCACGCCGCCGCGGCTGAGCTCGCTTGCCGCAACGCCGGCGCGTTCCAGGACGGACGTGGCCACCTCGTAGCTTTCGGGGTGGACGCTTGTCGCGTCGAGCGGGTTCTTGCCGCCGCTGATGCGCAAAAAGCCCGCGGCGTTGAGATACGCCTTGGGTCCCAGCTTGGGGACCTTCTTAAGCTGGCGGCGATCGGTAAAGGCGCCGTTTTCCTCGCGGTAGGCCACGATGTTTTTGGCCACGCTTGGCGTAATGCCCGACACGTAGCCCAGCAGGCTCGCGCTTGCGGTGTTTACATCGACGCCCACGCGGTTGACGACGTCCTCCACCACGTGGCCCAGGGTACGCGAAAGCTCTGCCTGGTCAAGGTCATGCTGGTATTGGCCCACGCCGATGGACTGGGGCGGAATCTTGACGAGCTCTGCCAGCGGGTCCTGCAGGCGACGACCCAAGCTCATGGCGCCGCGCACGGTGACATCCAGATCGGGATACTCCTGGCTCGCGAGCTCGGAGGCGGAGTACACCGACGCGCCCGCCTCGTTGACGATGGTGTAGCGAAGGCTGGGCGCCTGCTCGGCAATAAACTCCGAGACGACTTCCTCGGTCTCGCGGCTGGCGGTGCCGTTGCCGATGACGATGGTGTTGACGCTGTCCTTCTTGACGAGGCGGGCGAGCTCGCGCTTGGTGCCGGCGACGTCGTGGCGCGGCTTGGTGGGATAGACCACGCCGTGGTCGAGTAGCTTGCCGGTCTCGTCCATGACGGCGACCTTGCAGCCGGTGCGGTAGCCCGGATCGAGCGCGAGCACGCGGGCGCCGCGCACGGGGCGCGCCGAGAGCAAGCCCTCGAGATTCTTGGCAAAGACGTTGATGGCCTCGGTCTGGGCGCGAACGGTGAGTTTGGCGCGGGCCTCGCGCTCCAGCGAGGGAGCCATGAGGCGTTTGTAGCCGTCGGCGATGGCGGCATCGAAGATGGGAGCAAACACGCCCTGGCGTCGGGGCCAACGGCTGCCGAGGCGCGCCGTGGCGGCAACGCCGTCGACGTTCACGCGCACGCGGAGCTTGCCCTCGCGCTCACCGCGGTCGATAGCCAGCACGCGGTGGTTGGGTATACGGCGCAACGGCTCGTCAAAGTTGTAGTAGGGCTCGTAGGGGGTCTTCTCGGCGGGGTCGGTGGCCTCGACGACGATGTCGGCGGTGTTTTGCGTAAAGGCGCGCAGGTCGGCGACGTTCTCGGGGTCCTCGGCCACCGTCTCGGCCACGATGTCCGCCGCGCCGGCGAGCGCCTTTTCGGGCGTGTCGAAGCCGGCCTCCTCGTTGACGTATGCCGCGGCGGCGTCGAGTGCGCTGCCCTTGGCCGACGCCTGCATGATGATCATGTTGGCAAGCGGCTCCAGGCCGGCCTCGCGGGCCTTCTGTGCGCGGGTCATGCGCTTTTTGCGGTAGGGCTTGTAGAGGTCCTCGACACGCTGGAGTTGCGTGGCCTCGCGAATTTGCTGTTCGAGCTCGGGCGTAAGTTTGCCCTGGGCATCGATGAGCAGGATAACGTCCTCTTTGCGCTGCTCAAGATTGCGCAGGTAAGACAGGCGCTCGTCGAGCGCGCGCAGGGCGACGTCGTCCATGCCGCCCGTGGCTTCCTTGCGGTAGCGCGAGATAAAGGGGATGGTGTTGCCCTCGTCGATGAGCTTGAAGGCCGCCTCGATGTTGGCGGCCTTAAGGTTGAGCTCGTGGGCGAGCTGGGCGATAAGATCCATGGGACTCCTTGCGTTTAAGGTGCGTTTGCAGCACAGGGCTACCAAGGATACCACCCGCCACTCCACTCAAGTAGTCATTTTGGGACGGGGCTCTTTTAGCCACTTTTGCCGCCCCGTCCCAGAAAAATCGCCGGCAAGGTACCAAAAAGCCCCGCGGGCAGGAGGCTGCTCGCGGGGCAAAGAAGAGGGGCTTGTTGGTGGCGGACCGAAGGGTTCGACATGGGGGTTTCTGCCGCGGTCGCTCTTAAGGCATTACAGCTCGACGAGCTGGCCGGTCTCGGCGGCCTCCTTGATAGCGTTAAGCAGCGTGAGCGTCTTGACGTTATCGGCGGGGGTCACGACGGGCTCGACCTCGCGGCGGACGACCTTCACAAAGTGCTTGAGCTGCATCTTGTGCGGCAGCGCCGGGTCCACGGCCGGGATCTCCATCTGCAGCGGCTTGTGCCAGTTAGAGGCGCCGTCGTAGGAGAACTGGTGCAGGCGGGGCAGCGACAGGGCGCCCTTAGTGCCGCCGATAAAGTAGGCGTCGGCGTCGAAGGGGCGGTACTGCGGATCCTCGCGAGCGGTTGCCTCCCAGTTCCAGGGGCTGGCGGTGGCGTCGGAGATGGTCATGCTTGCGAGCGCGCCATCGGCAAAACGGACGTTGACCACGGCGGAGTCCTCGGTCTCAAAACCGCGGGCGGCGCTGGACTGCATACCCTGGACGGCAACGGGCTCGCCCAGCAGGTAGCGGAGCAGGTCGACGTCGTGTACCAGGTTGACCAGGATCGGGCCGGCACCCTTCTTGCGGCGCCACTCGACATCGAAATACTCGTCGTTCTTATAGATCATGTAGTGGAAGCTCGAAACAGTAAGCTTGCCCAGCTCGCCGGACTCGATGATCTCCTTGGCCTTGTTGACGAAGGGGTTGTGGCGACGGTGCTGGCCCACGAGCACGGGCACGCCGGCGGTCTCGGCCTCGGCGGCGAAGGCCTGGGCATCCTCAAGATCGTTGGAGATCGGCTTTTCGACCAGCGGCACGATGTTGCGCTTCACAGCCTCGCGGGCAACGCCCAGGTGCAGGTCGTTGGGCGTGGCGATGATGACGGCGTCGGGCTTGACCTCGTCCATCATCTGGGCGGGATCGGTGTAAAACGGCACGCCGGCGGCCTCGGCCGTGGCGCGGGCGCCCTCAAAGGCGTCGGCGATGGCGACGAGCTCGGCCTCGGGCTCTTCGGTGACAAAGCGGATGTGGTTGCGGCCCATGGCGCCGGCGCCGATAACGGCAATGCGGACGGGGTTGAGCTCAGACATTTCGACTCCTTAATGGTGGTGGCGATGGAGTGTGACAAAGGGACAGTCCCTTTGTCACATTGGCAATTGCTAAGCGGACTTCTTCTTGCTGTCGGAGACCATCATGTAGACGGTGAGCACGACGGCGATGGCGGCGATCACGATGGCGCCGTAGAAGGACTGCTGGTAGGCGGCGCTGCCAGCCTCGGCGTGATACAGCACGGCGGTGATGGGCTGGCTGATCCAGGTGGAGGCGGCGTAGCCCAAAAACATGATGCCGTAGTTGACGCCGATGTTGCTGGTACCAAAGGCGCCACCGGTGAGCGGCGGGTAGATGACGAGCAGGGCGCCAAAGCTAAAGCCAAGCAGGGCGAGTGCGACAAAGAACATGCTCTGCGTAAAGCTCATCGACATGATGACGAGCGCGACGATGGTGACGACAAGGCTGATGAGCAGCGACTTGTAGGCACCGAGCTTGTCGATGATCTGACCAAAGGACAGACGGCCGACCAGGTTGGCGCAGGTGTTGACGGAGACGACCACACCGCCGAGGGCGACGGCTGCGGCGCTCGTGGGATCGGCGAAGAGCTGGACGGCGGCGATGGAGGCAACCTTGCCGACGAGCAGGGTGCCGGCGGTGGCGGCAAAGGCGAAGGTGACGATGAGGACCCAGAAGCGCGGGGTCTTGACCATCTCGTCCGGGGTGAGGTCGCCGAAGGTGCCGGCGTGCGCGCCGCCCTTGGGGGCCTCGAAGCCCTCGGGCAGCCAACCGGCTTCGGGAGCCTTCAGGAACAGGGCGGAGGCGGCGATCGTCACAAAGAAGATGACGCCGAGTGCCTTAAGAGCACCGAAGATGCCAAGGCTCGGGATGAGCAGCGAGGCGAGCACCGGGGACAGCACGGCGGGGCCGGCGGTCGAAGCAGCGAGGGTGATGCCAGAGGCGAGGCCCTTCTTGTCGATGAACCACTTTTGGCCGGTGGTGAGCGCCGGGTTGTAGCCCAGACCGTTGCCGACGGCGGCAACGAGCGAGAACCACAGGTAGAACTGCCACGGCTCGGTGACGGTGCCGGACATGAACCAGCCCACGCCGTAGCACACGGCGGCGGCGATCACGACGTTGCGGGGGCCGATTTTATCGGAGATGCGGCCGGCGAAGATGCCCGTCACGGCCATGATGGTCTGAAAGACGGGGAAAGCCCAGGTAAGGGCACTCGACCACTCGGGGTAGACGGCGAGCAGGTTCTTGCTCACGACAGAATACAGCGCGATGGAGCTGATGAAGAACATGGTGACGCACGCGGCGGAAAGCACGACGGCGCGACCCTTGTTGGAGTTGCTGGAAGCCATTGGACTCTTTCTAATCGATGTGGGAGAGGAGCGGTCGTATCCGCGGGTCTCCCTGTTAGGTTGGTTTACTGGTCAGTCGGCTTGGCGACGCCGGACTCATCGGACCAAAGCTCGACACCCTTGTTCTTAAGGTAGCTGTCGGCATAGGCGCGACGGCCGCCGGGCTTGGCGGTGAGGTCGCCCATCATGTTGGAGAAGCCGCCGTCGACCTTGATGGCGTCGCCGGTGGTAAAGTCCGAGCGCTTGGACGCCAGGAACATGACGGCGTTGGCGATATCGCTGACCTCGCCGATGCGACGCGTGGCGATCAGACGGCTGCGGCTCTTTTCGACCTCGGGGTCGGCGTAGAAGTTGGCCGACATCGGGGTCTTAACGAAGCAGGGCTCGACGCAGTTGGAGCGCACGCCATAGGGGCCCCACTCGGCGGCGAGCATCTTGGACATCATGTTGACGCCCGCCTTGGTGGAGCTGTACACGCCCGAGAACGTCTCGGGAGAGTGGCTGGCGACGGTTGAGATGTGCACCAGACGACCTTGGCCGGCCTTGATCATCTCGCGACCAAAGCGCTGCGAGGTGATGAAGTAGCCGGTGAGGTTGACGTTGAGCACCTGCTCCCAGTCGCTCAGCGGCAGGTCCTCCATGGCGGCGAAGCGCAGAATGCCGGCGGTGTTGACGAGAACGTCGACGCGGCCGAAGTCGGCAATGGTGGCATCGACGGCGGTCTGAACCTCGGCCTCGTCGGTGGCGTTCATCTTGTAACCCTCGGCGTGGATGCCAAACTCGGCGGCGAGGTCGGCGGCTGCGGCCTTGACCTTCTCCTCGTCCAGGTCGAGCAGGACGACGTTGGCGCCGTTGCGGGCGAACTCGCGGCAAATCTCGACGCCCATACCGCCGAGCGCGCCAGTCACGGCGCAGACATCGCCCTCGAGCTTAAGCCAATTGCTCATAGGAACTTCCCTTCTTGTGCCTCCCGGTGGGTCGCTCCCATTAACCGACCCACGTGGTTTTCGCTGGTTATCGTATGCTTTGCATTTGCGCAGGTGAATTGCATATTTGTTAGAATGGCGTTAACCGTAGGTTTACACTGTGCGATGCAGTTTATTCTCAATTGAGTGCGTGACCTGCGAAAACAACCCCCTGTGGCGCCATGCGTTCACAGGCGCGAAAACGGGAGATTGACGTGTACGATCGACGACTTGTGGCCATATCGGCCGCTGCGGAGTTGGGAAGCTTCTCGCGTGCGGCGGCAAAATTGCGCGTGTCGACCCCGGCGCTCGTCAAGCAGGTGTCGGGCTTCGAGGCCGAGTTTGGCGTCACGTTGTTCGAGCGCTCGCATTCTGGTGTTAAGGTGACGCCGGCAGGTGCTCTGCTGGTGGACGATGCACGCTCGATCATGCGGCAGTCCGAGGACGCGCTACGCCGTGCCCGACGCGCGGCGGGCGATGGCGGGGCCGTGCGTCTGGGCGTGTCGATGATGTGTCCGGGGCGCCAGACGCTGTCGATGTGGACGGGCGTACACGAGCTGGAACCGTCGCTGCGATTTGAGATCGTGCCGGTGAGCGACCTCTACGACGAGCGCGAGACCGTCATGCGCAGCTTGGGCCGCGAGGTGGATGTAGTGCAGTCGAGTTTTTCGACCCCGCGCTGGGGCGACGCCTGCCAAAAGCTCCGCATCGTTAACGTGCCGTTTTATATCGACCTGCCGCGCACGAGCCCGCTGGCGCGCAAGAATCGCATTACGGTCGCCGACTTGGAGGGCATGCGCCTACGCGTGCTCCGTCACGGCAACGACGCAATGGACAGCCTGCGTATCGACCTTCTGGCCGACGGCGGCGTTGACGTGATCGACGTGGACAGCTTTGACTTTGCGCTCTTTAACGAGGCAGAGGAAAAGGGCGACGCGGTGCTCACCTGCGGCGCGTGGTCGGGGGTGCACCCGGCCTTTGTGGGCGTGCCGTTCCTGTGCGGGCGAGAGGCGCCGGTCTTTCTGCACTACCCGCTCGAGCCCACCCTCCAAGTCCAAAAATTCGTCAACGCCATGGCCCAACTCCTCAACTAGCTCATTTGGGACGGGGCTTTTTTGACTACCCTTTGCTACGGGTTTAGCGATCCTCGCGTTGCGGCCCGGCCGCCTCGGCTGTCTTTACGCGGTTCTTATCGACGTACATGTTCTTGTCGGCCTGGGAAAAGAGTTCGCGCATGGTAGGCGGCTCGTCAAAATCACTGGAAAGCGCATAGCCCACCGCATAGCTGATAGGCATGTCGGGGTGAGCCTCGGAATACTCGTTCACGTTCGCACGAACCCGAGCGAGACAGGACTCCACGGCAACTCGATCGGCATCCCACAGCACCGCGATAAACTCATCGCCGCCGTCGCGGCCCACAAAGCAGGCCTCGGACGCCACGCGCCCCAGCTGCTGGGCAAAAGAACGGATGTATTCGTCACCCTTCTCGTGGCCAAAGGTGTTATTGACCGTATGCAGGTTGTTAAGATCGAAGACGCACACCACAACGGGCGCCTCCGCGGAGACAGGCTGCTCCTGCCCCAAGACCTCCTCGCACTTGTTCTTGTTGGGCAGTCCTGTGGCTTCGTCGAGATAGACTTTGCTCTGCAGTTCGCGATTGAGCGCGGCAGTTCGCACCGCGCGAACAAGTTCGACCGCAAAGGTCGCCACCAAGCCCACGATGTCGATGATCACCAAGCCCTCGAGATAGTTGAGCGCCGACGCCTTCTCCTGAGAGTAGTCCTCTGCGAGTCGTGTGGCATCGTCACAAATACCAAAGAACTCCTCGCTCATCGCGATGATATCGGTGTTCTCGTAGCCGACTTCGCACACGCGGGCAATCTCGGCGCGAAGCTCGTCAAAATAGTTCGCGAGTTCGGTCATCTTTGCCTGGTACTCATCGTCATCGAGACGGACGAGATTGAGGTCGTCACTTCCGTAACGCAAACCGTTGATGTATGAATCCACGGCTTTGAGCAGGTCATCTTGAGGCTGGCCCGCATCCTCGAGCTTAACGATTCGCTGCGTGGTACCGCGCACCAGACCGGCGTAGTTGACCACACGCGCCGTGCCCTGGATATCGGAGACGAGCAGCATAACATTGATGAAGAAGAAGATGAGAACTGCCGTGAGCACCATCATGAGCAGGCGCACCGCCTGGCCGGCCTTCTTGGCGACAGAAGTATTCACAAGTTCACTCCCCTAAATGACAAAAGAACAGGTAGCACGCAGTGTGCTGAAATTCATGGGTGGTTAACTCTACCATATGGGCCAGCAGCCTCAAACTGCAGCAGACGCTCGTCCAAATTGGCGTGACGCTTGCCTTGTTGTTCTTGACCTGGCCGCGCTATCGGACATGCTTCTGGTCTTGGATCACCATGGGAAAGCTCATCCCGTTTTGTGCGTCTAGAGTGGGATGCGGCTTCCCAAAGGTGCCGTTAGGGGAAACCACATCCCGGTTTATGCCCTTGAAATGGGATGCCGTTTCCCGGAGGGGGCCCAGCGGGAAACGGCATCCCATTTTGGGCCCGAAAAGTGGGATACGGTTTCCGGCCGGCATGAATAAAGCCTCCGCAGCTCGTGTGGCTGCGGAGGCTTTATTCGTTGCGGCGCATTGTGTTTGGGTCGTTGAGATGAGTCGATTTGCCCCGAAAGAGGAGGGCATTGACCTTAGGGTCATGCCCGACGAATGAGCGGCAAATCGGCCATCTCGGCGAGCCGAACTACTCCAGCTCAAACGCCCCGGTATAGAGCTGATAGTAGTATCCGCGCTTGGCGATCAGCTCGTCGTGGTTGCCACGCTCGATAATGCGGCCGTGGTCCAGGCAGATGATCGCGTCGGAGTTGCGCACGGTGGACAGGCGGTGCGCGATGACAAACGTCGTGCGGCCCTCCATGAGCTTATCCATGCCCGCCTGCACGATGGCCTCGGTGCGGGTGTCAATGGAGCTCGTGGCCTCGTCCAGGATCATTGCCGGCGGATCGGCGACGGCAGCACGTGCGATCGAAATCAGCTGGCGCTGGCCCTGCGACAGCTGCGCGCCGTTGCCGGTGAGCATCGTGTCGTAGCCGTCGGGCAGGCGGGTGATAAAGTCGTCGGCGCCCGCGAGCTTGGCTGCCGCGATGCACTCCTCGTCGGTGGCGTCCAGGTTGCCGTAGCGGATGTTGTCCATCACGGTGCCGGTGAACAGGTTCACGTCCTGCAGTACGACGCCCAGCGAGCGGCGCAGATCGGCCTTGCGGATCTTGTTGACGTTGATGCCGTCGTAGCGGATCTTGCCGTCGGCGATGTCGTAGAAGCGGTTGATGAGGTTGGTGATGGTCGTCTTGCCCGCACCGGTGGCGCCGACAAACGCGACCTTCTGGCCCGGCTTGGCAAACACGGACACGCCGTGCAGCACCTCGTGGTCGGGCGTGTAGCCAAAGTCGACGTTGTCCATGACCAGGTCGCCGCGCAGCGGTACGTACTCGATCTCGCCGGTTGCGCGGTGCGGGTGTTTCCATGCCCACATGCCGGTGTGGTGGTCGGCCTCCTCGAACTCCCAAGTCTCGGGGTTCACCTGCGCGTTGACGAGCGTCACGTAGCCTTCGTCGGTCTCGGGCTTCTCGTCGATGAGCTCAAAGATGCGGTCGGCGCCGGCGAGGCCCATGACCACGGCGTTGATCTGCTGCGAGATCTGACCGATCTGTCCGCAGAACTGCTTGGTCATGTTGAGGAACGGCACCACGACGGCGATGGACAGCGTCATGCCCGAGATGCTCAGGTTGGGCACGCCCAGCGCCAGGAAAATGCCGCCGGCAAGGGCCACCAACACGTAGAGCAGGTTGCCCAGGTTCATAAGGATAGGCATGAGGATGTTGGCGTACATGTTGGCCTTCTGCGAGACCTCGAAGAGCTTTTCGTTGCGCTCGTCAAAATCGGCCTCGGCGGCAGACTCGTGGCAGAATGCCTTGACGACCTTCTGGCCGTTCATGACTTCCTCGATATGGCCCTCGACCACGCCGAGCTCGGACTGCTGCGCAATAAAGAAACGCGCAGAGTTGGAGCCGAGCAGCTTGGTCATAAAGGTCATAAAGACGACGCCGGCCACAATGACCAGGCACATCCACACGCTGTAGTACAGCATGATAAAGAATACCGTGACGATGACGATGGTCGTCATGAGCAGGTTGGGCAGCGACTGGCTGATCATCTGGCGCAGCGTGTCGATGTCGTTGGTGTAGTGGCTCATGATGTCGCCGCGCTGGTGCGTGTCGAAGTAGCGAATCGGCAGGTCCTGCATGCGGTTGAACATCTTCTCGCGCAGCTTCTCGAGCGAGCCCTGCGTGACGATGGCCATGGCGCGGTTCCAGAAGAGCGAAGACAGGATGCCGACGCCGTAGATGCAGGCGAGGGTAGTCACGAGCTGTGCGATCTTGGGCTGTGCGGCTTCCCAATCGCCCGACTGCCACGATTCGCTAATAATCTGCAGGGCGCTCTGAAGGAAGGTCGCGCCGATGGAGTTGATGATGGCGCAGAGCACCACGCCGACGACGACGAGGGGCAAAAGCACGGGGTAGAAGCCAAAGAGCGTCTTGATGAGGCGCGACATGGTGCCGCCCTTGCGGTTGAGCGCGCGCTCGGCGGTCGTTGCCTTACTCATGTGCCTCGCCTCCTTCCTGGGTCTGAGCCTGCGTTGCGGATGCCTCGGTGTCGGCCTCGACGGCCCCTTCGCCCTCGGCAGACATCTTGTTTTGCGAGGTAAAGGTCTCGCGGTAGATCTCGCTCGTCTTAAGCAGCTCGTCATGGTTGCCGATCTGCGCGATACGGCCGCCCTCCATGACGATGATGCGGTCTGCATCCTGTACGGAGCTAATGCGCTGGGCGATGATGAGCTTGGTCGTGTTGGGCAGATAGCTTGCCAACCCTGCGCGAATCTTGGCGTCGGTCTTGGTGTCGACGGCGCTAGTGGAGTCGTCCAGGATCAAGATCTTGGGGCGACGCAGCAGGGCACGCGCAATGCACAGGCGCTGCTTCTGACCGCCGGAAACATTGGAGCCGCCCTGCTCGATCCAGGTGTCGTAACCCTTGGGGAAGCCGTCGACAAACTCATCGGCGCAGGCCAGATGTGCCGCCTCGCGGACTTCCTCGTCGGTGGCGTTCGGGTCGCCCCAGCGCAGGTTCTCGGCGATGGTGCCGCTAAACAGCACGTTTTTCTGTAGTACCATGGCCACTTGGTGACGCAGTGCGTCCAGGTCGTAGTCGCGCACGTCCATGCCGCCCACGCGCACGGTGCCTTCGGTGGCGTCGTACAGGCGGGCGATGAGGTTTACGAGCGTGGACTTGGCCGAGCCGGTGCCGCCGATGATGCCGATGGTCTCGCCGCTCTTAATGTGCAGGTCGATATCGTCGAGCGCCTGGCGCTTCGCATGCGCGGAATACTTAAAGCTCACGTGGTCAAAGTCGATGGAGCCGTCGGCAACCTCGAGCACGGGCTCGGCGGGATCGGCGATCGTGGGCTCGGCGGCCAGCACCTCGGTAATGCGGTGCGCCGATTCGTCGGCCATGGTCACCATGACAAAGATCATCGACAGCTGCATCAGGCTCATGAGGATCTGAAAACCGTAGGTAAAGATCGAGGAGAGCTGGCCCACGTCGAACAGCGTGCCCTGGCTCGTGATGATGAGCTTGGAGCCCAGGTAGATGATGACGACAAACGCGCCGTTGACGCAGATGTTCATCATGGGGTTGTTAAAGGCGAGCAGCTTCTCGGCGCGGGTGAAGTCCATCTGGACGTCGCGTGCGGCGGTCGCGAACTTCTCCTTCTCAAAGTCTTCGCGCACATAGCTCTTGACCACGCGCATGCCGGTGACGTTTTCCTCGACGGACTCGTTAAGGGCGTCGTACTTGTGGAACACGCGCGAGAAGATGGGGCGCACCTTAAAGATGATAAAGAACAGTCCAAAGCCCAGTAGCGGAATGATGGCCAGGTAGACCATGGCGACGCTGCCGCCCATGATAAACGCCATGGTAAAGGCGAAGATCAATACCAGCGGCGCGCGCACGGCGATACGGATAATCATCATAAAGGCCTGCTGAACGTTGTTGATGTCGGTGGTCAGGCGCGTGACGAGCGAGGAGCTCGAGAACTCATCGATGTTGGCAAAGCTGAACGTCTGGATCTTGTAGAACAGGTCGTGACGCAGGTTCTTGGCGAAGCCGCAACTCGCATGGCTGCAGGTGACGCCGGCAGCGGCGCCAAAAGCAAGCGACGTAAGCGCGATGAGCACCAAAAAGCCCGCGGTGGGAAGCATCTCGGCTACGGTGGCACCGTCTTTGATGGCGTCGATTAGGTTGGCGGTGATAAATGGAATCAGCATCTCGCAGAGCACCTCGCCAAGCACGAGCAACGGCGTGGCAACGGTGACTTTCATATAGTCGCGGATGCTTCCCATGAGGGTTTTAATCATCCAGTTCCTCCCAGGTTACACGGATTTTATCGAGCATTTCGGCGAGGTCCTCACGCTCGTCGTGGGTGAGCGCGCTAAAGGCCCGTTTTCTAAAGCGGATGCGGGCCGCCTGGTCGATGCGGGCGTTTTCCCGGCCGGTTTCGGTCAGGCGAATGGTGAGTTGCCGTCGATCCTTGGGGTTACGGCTGCGCTCGATGAGACCGTTGACCTCGAGCTTGGACAGGATCTCGGAAAGCGACCCCGGCTTGAGGTCAAAGTGCATGCCGAGTTCCTGCTGCGACATCTCGCCGCCGGGCTGCTTGGCCAGCAGGCAGATGATGGGCGCCTTGCCGGACACGCCTCCGCCATGAAAATGCATGTAATGGCCGCAAAAACCCAGGCCGCTCAGGATGCGCTTGGCAAGCTTGTCTTCCGAGCTAACCGCTTCGGGTACATCCGCCGGCTGTGACGGGTCGCCGCCGGGCTCGTGCGAACAAAGGCTAAGAGGTTCATCGCACATGAATTAGTGCCGCTCCTTTCTTTAGTTAGGTAGTGGAATTGTTTTGTGCCTAACCAATCTAGGAGCATGAGAAATGAATGTCAAGGTACCAAACTTATTAAGTTACGGCGTTTTGCCAAACGCCGTAACCGCTCGACGCTGCAAACCCGCCAGAGCGGCAATCTGCCTTTCAACTTCGGCGGCATGACCAGAAGGTCAATGCCACCTTGTTTCAAGGCACCTTGCTCGCTCTGGCGGGTTTTCGCTGACTTCGCCAAAACATCGGCGTTGTCCGACTAGTCGTTTTGGCACTTGGGGACACTCCTTGTGCTGATAGTCGTTGGGGACGTTCTTGTTTGCCTAGTCATTTAAGAACGTCCCCAACGACTAACTTAAGAACGTCCCCAACGACTAACTTAAAACTATGCCGGATTACGGGGCTGAACGACGGATTGCCGACCATGCCGAAATTGGTAAAAAGAAAACCGCAGGTAGAAGGCTCGCTATGATTTGAAAATAGGGGGTGTGGTTGGCTCATTCAGGTTCAGCCCCGTAATCCGGCATAGTTTTGAAATGGCACTGAATAAGTGGCGGCAAATGAGCCGCAATGAAGCAAGCTAGCCCCTCGTTTCCGAAACCTTTCCGCAACAATCTGCTCTTCGCACTGCTCGACTCCGCTCGCAACGTCCCCTGCGCTACACTTAGTTGCACTGTGGCGCCGTTGCGCCGCGCCCGACCCAAGGGGGACACTCATGAAGAACACTCAGCTGCTGCTGATCAACGATATGTGCGGATACGGCAAGGTCGCGCTTTCCGCCATGCTGCCGGTGCTGTCGCACATGGGTTACCGTATCCATAACCTGCCGACGGCACTTGTGTCCGATACGCTCAACTATCCCAAGTTCTACATCCACGACACCACCGAGTACGTGCGCCAAAGCCTCGCTATCTGGGAGGAGCTCGGCTTTGAGTTCGACGCCATCTCGACCGGCTTTATCGTGACCGAGGAAGAGACGCGCATCATCTCGGACTTTTGCCACCGCCGTGCGCAAAAGGGCACCAAGGTGTTCGTTGACCCCATCATGGGCGACAACGGCAAGCTCTATGCGGGCGTGCCCGAGTCCACAATCGGTCTCATGAGGCACCTGCTCGAGTGCGCCGACTACGCGGTTCCCAACTACACCGAGGCCTGTTTGCTCACCGACACGCCTATCGTCGAGCAAATTACGCCCGATGAGGCCCGCGCCCTTGTGGACGCTGTGCGCGAGCTGGGTGCCAAGTCGGTGGTCATTACGAGCGCCGTAGTCAATGGCACGAACGCGGTTATTGGTTACGACCATGTGGCGGGGGAGTACTTTACGATTCCCTTTGAGCTCATTCCGGTCTATTTCCCGGGCACGGGCGACACGTTCTCGGCGGTGCTCGTCGGCCGCGTTATGGCAGGCTGGAGTCTGCAGCGCGCGACGTCCGATGCCATGCGCGTGGTGGCAGAGCTTATCGAACGCAATGCCGACCAAGAGGACAAATCGGCCGGCCTTCCCATCGAGGCTTGCCTGGATGTGGTTGACCATGAGTAACGCCGACGAGAGCAGCACCGAGGCAGCGGGCGAGAACAGGCCGCTCGGCGCGCCGCGTGGCAAGCGTCCGCGTATCCGTATTAGCTGCGTGGACCAGCTGGGTGCGTGCCGTTGTCACCACGGGCACAAGCCGGGCGATGTCTTCGACTTCGATCGCGATCGCGGCAAGATGTGCGCCATGGCCTGCCACGTGGGCTTTCCCTATATCGATATCCTGCGCTATGGCGGGACCGTGCCTGGCAACGAGCCCGGCACGGCAAAGTTCTGCTGCCCCGAAGTCGATACACTGAACGTCTGGCTTGCCAAGATCGTTGACGAGTAGTCGAGCGCAATGTGTCAAAGGGACAGCCCCTTTGACACATTCGCCGGTGGTGCCCCTTCTTTTGCTTATAATCTCAAATCTCTGCATTTCATCCGATTTTAGGTTCTAAAAATTCTGCGTTTCATCGATAATCAAGCATATAAAACTTTGCATTTCATTCGATAACACCGAGGGGAGAGCCTATGCTGCGCAGGAAAATAGCGGCAGAGCTGGAGCGTTGGCTGAAGTCTTCCGAGCAAAAGGCCTTGTTCATTACGGGTTCTCGCCAGATTGGCAAAAGCTATTCGATTCGCGCATTTGGCAAAGCCAACCATGCAACCTACATCGAGCTTAACCTCATGGAAAACCGCCAGGCAAAAGATGCTCTTCTCGAGGCGCGGAATGCCGATGATTTCATCAGCAGGGTGACGCTTCTTTCGGGAAAGTCGATTGCACCAGGCAAAACGCTCGTGTTTATCGATGAGGTCCAAGAGGCTCCCGACATCATGACGATGGCAAAGTTCCTTGTTGAGGACGGGAGGTGCCGCTGGGCGTTTTCGGGGTCAATGCTCGGGACTCAGTTCAAGGGCGTCAGGTCCTATCCCGTGGGGTATGTTCGCGAGCTTAGGATGTTCCCGCTCGATTTTGAGGAGTTTTGCTGGGCAATCGGGGTGAGCGAGGGGGCTCGTCAAACGATACGTGACGCGTGTATCAGCGAGAGGCCCATTCCTGATTACATTCATGACGCGATGATGGCAAACTTCAGGACCTATACCGTTGTCGGCGGAATGCCGGAGGTCGTGCAGCGTTTCCTTGACACGCAGGGCGACCTTGCCTCTGTTCGTCAGCTACAGTCAGAGCTCAACGAACAGTACCGGCGGGATATCTCCAAGTATGCAAGCGGGCGAGCCCTTCAGGTGCAGAGCATCTACGATCAGCTCCCTATTATGCTCGAGGGCGAAAACAAGCGCTTCGTGCTCAATTCCATTGACCCCAAGGCTTACTACGAGAAGTATCAGCGAGATTTTGTATGGCTTGTCGATGCCGGCGTTGCTCTCAAAGCCGATATCGTAACCGAGCCAAAATCGCCCCTGCTCAAGACGGCGCGGCCATCGCAGTTCAAGCTATATCAATCGGATACGGGCATGTTGATGGCGCGCTACCCCGTTGGAGTCGCCCAAGCGGCGTATCTTGATAGCAAGGAGCCCAATCTGGGCGGCATTTACGAAAACGTGGTGGCCCAGCAGCTGGCCGCCCAAAATCGCCAGCTTTACTACTATCAGACAAAAAAGCGCGGTGAAGTGGACTTTGTGGTCGATGGACCGGATGGGACGGCTGTTCCGATCGAGGTTAAATCGGGCTCCTATTACCACGCGCACGCTGCGCTCGGTCATGTGCTTGATACGGCTGAATATGGCGTAAGGCTCGGGATTGTTTTCTCGAGAGGCAACGTTGAGCGCAACGGAGCGGTTCTCTATTTGCCGCTATATGCGACCTGGGCCCTTTCGGATGTTTTGGGCGACTCCTGCGCCGAGGGTAATGTCGAGAAAGTTGGTGTAGCGCCCGATCCGAAGTGAGTCGGCCCGGCGTCCTGGAATCTGGAATACGGTTGATATCCTATGCCGCCTCGACCCTGTCCGCAAGCTCGAGGCCGGACTCGAGCATCTTCCTGGCCT